>JAUXMZ010000078.1 GCA_030683105.1 Burkholderiales bacterium
GCGCACCCGTCAAGCGGGTATTAAAAAGAAGCCTTGGCGGTTCATAAATCCGGGAATGGGGAATCGTAACCAGTGAACCATTCCTTGGTGATTAAGTGATTGAGTAATTAGTGAATCGTGAACGGTGAGCTGTTAATCTAATTCTGTTTTTCCTTCGTGTCCTTTGTGTCCTTCGTGTCTCCGCTTTAGACCTTCTTGGCGGCTAATGTTTTGCGGCCTTACAACCCAGCCCGGCTCTTCCCCTTCACCGCTTTATTCACCACGTTGATCGGCCATTCGCCGGACAGGACACGGCGCACTTCGTTCGGCGCGCCTTCCTGCAGACCCACCATCGCCTGTTCGCTGTACCATGCGGCGTGCGGATTGATGATCACGTTCTCGCGGTTGCGCAGTGGGTGCGGATTGGGCAGCGGTTCCGGGTCCGTCGTGTCGACCGCGCAGCCGGAGATTTTTTTCGCGTCGAGCGCGCGCACCAGCGCATCGGTGTCGATCAGCGGCCCGCGGCCGCAGTTGATGAGCACGGCCTTCGGTTTCATGATCCCGAAGGTCTCATCGTTCATCATCTTCTTGGTCTGTGGCATCAGCGGCGCGTGCAGCGACACGTAGTCCGACTGTTTGAGCAGGTCGTTCAGTTCGACCTTGGTGCCGGGCACGTCGAACTGGCCTTGTTTGACGAAGGGGTCGGAGTACAGCACTTTCATGCCGAACGCGGCGGCGCGCACCGCAACCGCGCGCGAGATGTTGCCGAAGCCGACCAGACCGAGCGTGCTGCCGGCGAGGCGGAACATCGGCTTGCCGGGCGGCACGGCCCACGTCCCGGCGCGCACCTGCCGGTCGTAGAACGTGATCTTGCGCGCAGCGGACAGCAGCAGCGCCATGGTGTGCTCGGCCACTTCTTCGATGCAATAGCTCGGATTGTTGGTGACGATGATGCCGGCGGCTGTCGCCGCTTCGAGATCGATAGTGTCCACGCCGATGCCGTAACGCGCAATGATCTTGCACTTTGGCATCTTGGCCATGACGTCCGCGGTGATCGGGCCGGCGTAGGTGTTGAGCAGCGCGATGCAGTCCGCGGCTTCCGTGATGAACTCCTCGGGCTTCTTGGTCTGCAGCGGAACCAGCTCCACATCAGCGCCCAGAATTTTTCGTTCCACGTCCACGGATTCCCAGACGTAGTCGGTGAGCACCACTTTCGTTTTTCCAGCCATGTCGGTTTCCTTTTTAATTTACAAACGGCAAATCAGCCATAGACAACACAATCAGCCACAGACAAGACCATCAGCCACAGAGAACACAGAGAACACAGAGAGTTACAAAATACTTAACAAAAACAATGTGTTGTGAGTAAACGGGGGCGCAAAAATGACAACATATGGTTTTTGATGACTTGGAATTCGAATTTCTCTGTGTTCTTTGTGTCCTCTGTGGCAAATAGCTTTTGAGACAAGTCTTTGGGGTTACTGCTTGGCGTAGACTTCCGGGTTCCAGCAGTTCGGCGGCTGCTTGCCTTCCAGCAGCGCGAGGATGTTGTCGACCACGACATTGGCCATGCCTTCACGGACTTCCCTGATCGCGCTGCCCATGTGCGGCGTCAACACGACATTTTCCATGGGGAACAGCGCCGGATCCGGTGTCGGCTCGTTTTCGAAGACGTCGATGCCGGCACCAGCGATCTTTTTCTCCTCGAGCGCGCGCACCAGCGCTTTTTCGTCGATGATGGGGCCGCGCGCGGTATTGACGATATAGGCCGTCGGTTTCATCAGACCGAATTCGCGATCGCTGATCAGATGCCGGGTCTCGGGCGTGAGCTTGATGTTGATGGACACGATGTCCGATTGAGACAGCACGTCATCGAACGGCATCCAGGTCATGCCGAGCGCTTTTTCTTCACTTTCCGGCCGCTGCTTGCGGCTGTAGTACAGCACTTTCATCTTGAAGCCGCGCGCGCGCTCCACCATGGCGCGGCCGATGCCGCCCATGCCGATGACGCCCAGCGTTTTGCCGGAAACGGCGCCGCCTTCGAGGTAAGAGGACTGGGAGCCTGGAAACACGCCGGTACGGACCAGGCGGTCGCCTTCAACCGTCCGGCGCACGACCGACAGCAGCAGCGCCCAGGCGATGTCCGCGGTTGCGTCGTCGACGAGCAGGGCGGGGATGGTCGTCACCGGAATGTTGTGGGCCGTCGCCGCGGCGATATCGATGTCGGCCGGCGTGATGGTCATCGAGGCCACCGCCTTGAGCTTGGGATTGGCATCGATCACTTCGCGGGGGACGCGATCGTGCAGCAGGCAGAACAGGATGTCGCACTCTTTGGCCGCGGCGATCAGTTCATCCCTGGTCATGATGTGCTTCGCGTCGGTGTTCCATTTCACGTCCGCGACTTTTTGCAGTCGCGCAATGGCGCTTTGGGCTACGGGCTGGGTGATGTATATGCGTTGACGCATTAGGCCTCCGGCCGTAAGGTGAGAGGAGTGAGGCGTGAGGAGGAAAACCGGGGTTTACCGGCATGCTCATCAAGCGGGTTTTTAAAAATATCCGGCTGTTTCATTTGTTTGGCACGTCCTTGCTGCTCTCGCAGATCCTGCACGCGTAATCTTCGAGCGCGCTGGCGGTGACGCCCACGGCTCCGTGCTGCCTGCGGTTGTATTCCTCGGACTCGAGCTCGGTGCGGAACGAATCGTTGAGGCGGTTGATCATGTTGAACATAGCGCAGGCCATGGAGATTTCGACAATTTCGGCATCATTGAATTCCTTGCGCAGCGCTTCCCAGACCTTGTTGTCGCGTTTCGCGGTATTCAGCGTCATCGCTTCCGACCAGGCGATCACGGCTTTTTCCCGGTCGTTGAACAGCGGGCTCGCCTTGTAATCGCCTTTTAACGCGTCGAACTCTTCGTCCTTAAGTCCCAGTGCTTGACCAAGCACGTAATTGTGTTCTGTTCAGTAATGGCAGTCGTTGATGGTGGAGGTTTTCAACACCGCGAGATTGCGCAGGCGCACATCCGACACGGCGCCGGCCTTGGGCTGGCGCACGGCGGCGACCAGCGGCAGAAACCAGCGCGCAACGTACGGACTGTGGCACAGGATGCGCACCAGGTTCGCGGTGCGGCCCAGCAGCTGGTTGGAGGTGTCGAATACCTGCTTGACGACGCCGGTGGCTTCTTCGTCGCTGATGCCCTTGAGGCGCTGAGTCATGAAGTGTTCCCTGTGAGGTCAGGCGTTCTGTATCCAGCGCACCACGCCCGCGACGCCGTCGACGGAGATGCGCACGCCGTCGGGTATGCGCGTGGTGGCTTCGTGCACACCGAGCACCATGGGTATGCCGCGCTCGCGCGCGAGCGAGGCGAGGTGAGATGTGCTGCCGCCGCGCTCGGCGACGACGCCGGCAACCCGCGTCAGGATCTCGCTGAGCGCCGGGCCGGCGACTTTTGTCACCAGGATGTCTCCAGGGTTGACACGCTCGAGTTCGCACTCGCAGTTCACGATGCGCGCCTCGCCTTCGCCCCAGCCTATGCCGGCCGGATGGCCGTTAAGACGCGGGTGCTGCAGCCAGACTTTGTCGGGTTCACGCGCCTTCTCCATGTGCAGCGGACGGCTCTGCAGCATTTTGAATCCGCTGTCATCCATTGCCCATTCGATTTCAACCGGGATGCCCGCAAAATCTTCCGCCCGGCGCACCAACGCGCCAAGTTCGGCAGCCTGGTCCCGGCTCAGACACGGCTTGCTGATCATCGCCTTGGGCGCAACCCGGGTGGCGGATTCGGCGCCATGGCCGCAGCCGACGATATGATCCTTGCGGCCTGCGACTACATGCAGGACTTTTCCTTCGGCGCTCAGTTCGTAACGGTCAGGGGTCACTTCTCCCTGGGCGATGGCCGAGCCCAGTCCCCATGTAGCACTCAGCAACATGCCGCCATCGGCAGTGCGGCTCAAGCCGCCCCCGGACGCGCGCGCCGCGACCAGCGGCTGGATCAGCACGCCCATGGCCGTATCCGCTGGATCGGAATTGTTGGTGGCCATGTAGCGCAGCACGCGGGTCATCCACAGCGCGGCCCAGCACGAGCGCACAGCGGTGATGAAATCCGATTCGGTTTCGAGCCCGATGAAACTTTCGAACTGGCCGGCAAAACTGGCGCCGAAACGATCCTCGACCAGGGCCGACGAACGCACGCAGGTCTGGGCACCGTTGGTCCTGGCTTTCAGGTCCCGCCATGCAGCAAGCAGCGGATTCAGAATCTCGGGAATGATGGGGTTGTCCAGCAGTCCGAGTTTCATGTTCAGCGCATGACGCCGGGCCTTGGCGCTGTCCCTTTCGGCGAATACGCCGCGCGCAGTCTCTTCCAGACCGAGGGTGGCAACCTGTTTGCGATACGCTGCGGCGTCGAGGCAAAAACCGTCGGGTATGGGCAGGCCGGCGCGCCCCAGCGCCGCCTGATTGGCGGCTTTGGGGCCGAAACGGTTTGCGTCACACGCTTCAGCGGCGGTGACGGGTACGACGTATGAATTCATCGGAATGGTTCCTTAATACTCGCCGTTATAGATCGCGAGATGCGTGCAGAACACGGCGGTGGCGCCAATCCTCACCGCCAGGCGGCATGGGCGGCTGATGATGCCGAAACGCCGCGGCGCTTCGTGCGCCGCGGTTCGTGTTTCGGCAATGCTTTCCATCTGAACGGCTTAGGTGCCCGGCAGTTTCCCGTAATTGCAATAGCCCGGCATCGGGTCCACGACCGTGATCTGCTCGACCGGGAAGTTGGACACGATTTCAACGCCGTCCTTTTTGACGATGAGCATTTCCTCGATGCGCACGCCCCACTGGTGCGACTTGCCGTGCTGGGTCTCCAGCGCGAACGTCATGCCTTCCTTGATTTCGAGCGGGTGATCGAGCGACCAGATGCGCGAAATGACCGGCTGGTCGTACTGCGCGAGGCCGAGTCCGTGGCCCCACAGGTTGGCGGCGGCTTGATCTTCCTCTTCGTAGCCCCAGGCTTCTTTCGCCGACGGCCACTTCAAGGCGATGTCGCGGGTGGTGACGCCGGGCTTGACCACTTTGATCGAGTCGTAGAGCCACTTCAGCGCGGTGGCGTAGTAATCCTTCTGCTCCTGATTCGGCTCCCTGCCCACCATGTAGGTGCGGTAGTAGCAGGACTTGTAGCCGTTCCAGGTCAGTGCGGCCAGATCCATGAACACCATGTCACCCGGTTTGATGATGCGGTCGGAGAAGTTGCGCCAGTTGGGCCAGGTGTTGAGCCCCGAGGAGACGATCACGTCCTCGACATCCTCCATACCCGGGATGTTGTAGAGGAACTGCATGATGTGCGCGGTGAGCTGGTTTTCGGTCAGCCCCGGCTTCAGGAACTTCATGAATTCCCAGTGCGCGGCGTCACCAATGGCGCCGACCTGGCGGAAGCATTCCTGCTCGTCCTGGTTCTTGACTGCGCGCGCTTCCATCATCGGCGTCATGCCGTCGGTCCAGTCGAGCTTGGCATCCTTGAATGCCTGGATCATGTTGATGTCGACGAAGTCCACGCCGAGCTTGCCGCCCGCGCAGTTGGCTTTTTTCATTTCCTGGACGATCGCGTTGGTGAACTTCTTGACCTGCTGGGTTGAGGCCGGGCCCGCCGCGCCCTTGATCCAGGCGTAGGAATAGCGGATATGGTCCTTGGGGATCCACGGCGAGTGCTTGGCGATGTGCTCGCCGATGTCGCCCTGTTCGAACAGCACGGGCGCGTCGTCGCCGCACAGCATCGCATAACGCAGGCCGGGCTTCAGCTTGTTCCAGCCCGGGGTGAGGGTGGCGGTCACATAACGGACGTTCTCGTCGTACATGAGCAACATCGCGCTCAGTCCGTGTTCTTTCATTTTCGCCCGGGCGCGCTCGAGACGGTACTTGCGCAGCCGGTCCCAGTTGACGCGTTCCTGCCAGTCCAAACCTACCATGCCGACATTTGCCATTTCTGCTCTCCAGTTAATCGTCGTTGTTATAAAGCACCAGCTTGAACATCCAATATCCGCCTGCGCTGGCTGTATTACATGACGCGCTGCATGCTGCAGCGCGCCGGATTAAGAATCATGTTAATCGGATCGGTCTCGAACAACCCCGGGCCCGCGAGGGTGGGGGTGATTTCCGGCATCGGGACCCCTTGCGGGGACATGAAAAACAATGCGTGGAATCAAATATTATCAACCGGAAAAAATTTAGCATGCACGAGGGAAAAACTCAAGCTGCCTTTATCGTTTTTTTGACTGGAATCAATGATGATGTGATTAGTTCGCGATCTGGAAACCGACCGGCGTTGCCAATAATGGAAATATTTTCTATCGACAGCGCCGGTCTTGTAGCATCAGGTCTGTGCGGATGCCGGATCGCAACCCGCGGCATTACGATCAATCGACGGTGATGCCCGTGGCCTTGACAATTTTGGCCCAGCGCTCGCTATCCTTTTTCATGAAGTCATGAAACTCCTGCGGTGACTTGCTGGTGACCACCGTTACACCGCCCGTTGCCAGACGATCCTTGACCTCGGGCAGTGCCATGACTTTGATGATGGCAGCGTAGAGCTTGTCGATGATCGGCTTCGGCGTTCCCGCCGGGGCCAGCAAACCCTGCCATGAACCTACCGTCATGCTCGGAAAGCCCTGTTCCGCCATGGTCGGGATGTCCTTGACGGCTTCCACGCGCTCCGGCGCGACCACGCCCAGCCCGCGGACTTTCCCGTCCCTGATGAAGTTGATGGCCGAAGACAGCGTGGTGAACATCAACTGGGTTTCGCCGCTGATCAGGCCGATGACCGCGGGCCCCGCGCCGCCTTTGTACGGGATGTGCACCATCTTGATTTTGGCTTCGAGGATGAGGCCTTCCATTTCCATCCGGTTCGCGCTGCCGGCCCCAGGGGACCCGAAGTTAAGATCACCAGGGCGCCGTTTCGCCAGCGCGATCAGTTCCTTCACGTTCTTGACCGGAAGCGAGGGATGCACGATCAGGGAGCCCGGCACGTCGACGACCTGCGTGATCGGCGCAAAGTCCTGCAGCGGCTTGGTCGTCAGCACCTTGTAGATATTGGGGTTGATGGTCAGCGTGCCGACGTTGCCCTGATACAGGGTGTAGCCATCGGGCGCCGCGCGGGCGGCGAATTCCATGCCGATATTGCCGGCCGCGCCGGGGCGGTTGTCGGAAATGATCTGCTGACCCAGCAGTTTGGAGAGCGGAATGGCAATGATGCGGCCCACAAAATCCGATGCGCCGCCCGGCGAGAACGGAATCACTTGCCGTATGGTTTTGCTGGGGTAATCCGCCGCGCCCTGCGCCAGGACGCCGCCTGCGAAACCCAAGGCGGCAGCCCCGCAAAGCATTAGTTTGAACCCTTTGGACAGTTTCATGTGCTGACTCCTTGTTTACGCTGTGTATTGAAGATGTTGAAGTGGCTCTGCCGGCCCGCTTACCGGGCGGCAGGGATGATGGGCAGCAGGATATAGGAGGCATGACTGCCCCCCATATAAACCGTGTTTTTGCCGCCGGTATTGTAGTCTCCCTGATAGTGCGTGTAGGGCGCGCTGCCTATGCCGTCGCGCGGCTGGATATCGAGACGGATGCGATGGCCTTTCCTGAACACCATGCAGGTGGGCCATACTTCGACCTGGACCTGGACCATCTCGCCGGGCTTGAGCCACTGACGCTCGTCATGCGCGTGGTACGGGCGGTAGGGTTTGGACAACTTGGGATCCAGTTTGCGGTGTGAAGCCCGCTGCCAGCCTTTGGCCACCGGCACCTGTTGTTGCTGCTGGCCGATTTCCCAGATGTCGTTGCCGTCCGGTCCGATGTTGCGCACGGTGGCGTAGATGTCCATGTCCTCGACAGTGCTGGATACCCACAGCACCAGATTGACCGGACCGGTGACCTCGGTGTCCTCGTCGAACGGTTCGGTCTCGTAGGAAATGCCCAGGCGGCCGAGACTGCCCACCGCAGTGGAGGTCCAGGAAGCGGAGGCCACGCCGGCCTTGGAGACGGCCGAGGTCGGATAAGTGAGTTTGGCCGGCGTTTTCGGGGCGGTCTTCTTCAGCTTGCCCTCGACATCCGTTTTGGCGCCATGCTCCGCCATTGCCGGCTGCAGGTAGAACTTGGTCCACCGCGTGCGCTTGAGCGGCCATTCGTTCTCGTGCCGCCAGGTCTTGTAGGGACCGCCGCCGCCGGTGCGGATCAGCAGCTTGACCGGGGGTTCCTTCATGATGCCGGTGTCGATGCCCTTCAACCAGTGATCGAAGAAGCGCAACTGGTCGAGCCGCGCCTCTTCGGCATAAAAGGGGTGGTAATGGGTGCCGGCGTGGATGCGCAGCTTTTTGTGCTTCGAGGCGGCGCGCGTGTAGCCTTCGGTGTTGCCGCGCAGATGCAGTCCCATGCCACTCCAGTTGCCGGCGCTGTAAAACGGCACCTTGATCTTGTCCCATTGCGGCTGCCGCCCCTGCCACCAGCCGTTGTCCAGGCTGTTGCGCATGAACTGCCACAGCCAGTTCTTGGAGAAGGCGTCCGGGCTGGCCTGATCGCGCCGTCCGAGCAGGTGGTGCGCCATATGGTTGTTATACCAATTGGTGACAAAGCCGAAGCAGAACAGGCCGCCATGATAAGCCAGGTCGCGATACATGTCGGCGGCGCCTTCCCAGGGAATCATGGCTTTGAGGGAAGGCGGCTGCAGGTTGGCGACCAGCCATTGCGTCATCGCGAAATAGGAAATGCCGCTGGTGCCGACATTGCCGTTGCACCACGGCTGCTGTGCGGACCATTCGATGGCATCGTAAAAATCGGTCGCTTCCTGCAATGAGAACGGATCGGTTTCGCCCGGCGACTGGCCGGAACCGCGTGTATCCACACGCACCGCACAGTAGCCGCGCGGCACCCACCACAGCGGATTCACGGCTTCCCAGTTCATGTAGGGGTTGGGTTTTTCCTCCAGATCACCCGGCGGCACCCACACCTTGTCCTTCATGTAGGGGCCGAGGTTGATGATGGCCGGGAACTTGCCCCTGCCCTTGGGTCGATAGACGTCGGCCTTGAGGCGCACGCCGTCACGCAGCGTGATCTCGACGTCCTTGTCGATGACCATGTCGTACACGGGCTGGGATACTTTTTTCATGTGCAGTCGCTGTGGCCCGGTTAATCTACCGTGATGTTGTTGTCGATGACGATCTTGCCCCATTTCTTGACTTCGGCGCGCACGAACTCGTTGAATTCGGCGGGCGTCTTGTTCACCACGACGGACATGAAGCGCTTGCTCAGCGACTCTTTCATCTCCGGCGATTCCATGACTTTGAGCACGTCGCCGTGGATGCGGGTGAGCATGGGCTTGGGGATTTGGGCCGGCGCGAACAAGGCGTTCCAGGCGTTGGTGCCCATGCCGGGATAGCCCATTTCAATCGTGGTCGGCACGTTCGGCAGTTCGGGATGGCGCTCGGCAATGGTCACAGCCAGCGCCTTGATGCGTCCGGCCTTGATGTTGGTCAGCGAGGACGCCAAATTGATGAACATGAACTGCACTTCGTTGCCCATGATGGCCGGGATCATCTGTCCGGCGCCGCCTTTATAGGGAACATGGGTGGCCTGGATTCCCGCGGCCTTGAGGAAGACCACGGTGTCAAGATGAGGGTAGGATCCCACGCCGGCGGAAGCATAGTTGATGCGCGTGCCCGGCGTCTTCGCATATTGCACGAATTCCTTCAGGTTGTTCGCGGGGACGGCGGTGCTGGCTGCCCACAGATGAGGCAGTTCGATCAGGTTGGTGACGCCGGTCAGATCGCGTGAGGGTTTGACCTTGAGCACCTTGGCGAACGTGGTCTCATTGATGGCGTTGGTCGAGACGTTGCCGACGAACAAAGTGTAGCCGTCAGGCGCTGCCCTGGCCGCCAATTCCAGCGCAATGTTGCCCGAAGCGCCGGCGCGGTTGTCGACGATCACCTGCTGGCCCCAGGCCTTGGTCAACCCGTCGGCCAGTTGGCGGGCCGTGATGTCGGTCGCGCCGCCCGGTGCGTACGGCACGATCAGCCGCACCGGTTTGGTCGGGAACTGGTCTGCGGCGATCGCGCCCGTGCTGACCAGCGCCAGCAGGCAACCTGAAATAATGCTTTTACCCAGCGTGCTTGTTATCATCACATCCTCCTGTGGTTTTGCTAATAAATAAACTATTTAAATCAAGTAATTGCCTTTTCATCTTCAGGTGAAATCGGAAGTTTAACCGGCCGCTTCAGGCGCGCCGACAAATCGATGGCTTTGGTCAGCATCAGGCGATTATGACCTTCTGCAGCCGTGGCATGTTGGGTCGGCACGCCCAGCGAAACCCGATTCAACCACGAATTGGTCTCTTCGCGCATCGGTCCGCGCAATTCGCCCAGCGCCATGTCGCCGACCGGGTAGCTGGTCAGGAAGTCGACGTGGCGCCTCTTGTCCGGGGCGTAGCCCTCGGCCTGGATCAGATTGGTGGCAAGTATGATGTCGCGGTGGGTGTCGTCGATGGTGAGCACGCCTTCGGTGCCGACCGCGCCCACTTCCAGGCTGTAGACTGCGCCCGGCCAGATTTCGGGCAGCGCCCACGAGATCACGCCGTGGTAAATCGCGCCGTCATCAAAAACGATTGTGTAGCCGGTGCCGTCCACGCCCTGCCAGGTCGGGCCGAGCGCCTTGTTGACCGAGCGCGCATAGACCTCGACCGGTTTCTTGGACTCCATCAGCCACATCACGATGTCGAGCGCATGGGTGCCGGAAATCACCATCGGCGTTACTTCGGAGCGGTTATCGCTGCGCTTGTAGTTGTCGATCGCAACCAGGCGGTTCATGAATGCGCGCGAAGTCACCATGGTCACATCGCCGAGGGATCCGGTGCGTACCTTTTCCTTGGCGACCAGCCAGCGGCGGCGGAAGCGCTGGGTGTAGCCGATGACGGCATCGACCCCGCTTTTTTCAATTGCGGCCAGCGTTTGTGCAGATTCCGAGAGGTCGGTGGCGAGCGGCTTCTCGATCAGCATCGGCAGCTTGCGCTCGGCGGCATAAATCACCGGGTCGACGTGCAGATGCTCGTCGGTGCAGATGGCGACTGCATTCACCTCGGGCCGCGACAGCAGCTCGCGATAGTCGGTGGTCACGAAATCGGCGCCGCATTTCTCGCGCACGATTTCGCCGCGCTCGGGGTTTTTCTCGGCAAAGCCGAGCCAGGCGACTTCCGGATGACGCGCGGCGAGTTCACCGCGGATCAGGCCGACGCGGCCGGCGCCGATGATGGCGAGACCGATTTTCTTGGGGTTTTTCTTCATTGGTTACTCCAGTTCAAAAGCATTGGGCCACAGAGATCACAGAGATCACAGAGAAAAACATCGCGAATGGATATAGTGGTGTCCGCAGTTCTTGTGCATCTTTTTGTAGTTCTCTGTGTGCTCTGTGTCCTCTGTGGCTAAAAAAGGTTCGGGACTTGTCTTTTACCGGGCAGCCACTGCGGCCAGCGGACGGGATTCAGGCAGCGGCAGGCTGACCGGCTCGTTGCGTTCGGCCGAAATATCGGCGGCAATGTAGACCTCCATCACCTGCCGCGCCTGCTCGGCGGTCACCAGCACCGGCCGGTCGCAGACGATCGCTTCAATGAAATGCACCGTCTCGGCATGCATGGGGCCGGCAAAGGCGTGATCGACGCGCTCCCCCGGCATCGACGACATCGGCAGTTGCATGCCGTTTTTCATGGTGTTGAGGATCACGTCGCGGTGCGTGTCGTCGCAGATCAATGCGCCGTCGGTGCCGATCATCTCGATCCAGGTCGAGCAGGCGTTCGGGTAGCCGGGCGGCAGGCTCCAGCCGGCACTGATCACGAACGACATGCCGCTGTCCATGGTGACCGTGATCAACTGCGTATCGGGCACATCGGCGCCGCTGTTGGCGCGCATCACGCCGTAGTTGACCTGAGAGTAGACGCGCACCGGTTTCGCCGGCGCGAGGCACCACAGGATGAAGTCGAGATCGTGGGTCGCTTCCATGGCGGCCGGGGAGAGCTTGCTGCGTCCGGTGATCTTGGCGCCGAGGCTGCGCTGGATATGGCGGCTGACCAGCGCGCTGACCGGTTTGCCGATCGCGCCGTTGTCGATGCATTTCTTGACGTAGGCGTATTTGGGGTTGAAGCGCTGTGAATAGCCGATGGTGAACTTGACGTTCTTGCGGCGTGCGATCTCGATCAGGTCATCAGCTTCGTGGATTTCCACGGCAATCGGCTTTTCGAGGAACACGTGCAGGCCGGCCTCCAGGCACTCGCGCGCCATCGGATAGTGCAGGGCTTCAGGTGTCGCCGAAATCATCACCGCGTCCAGGTCTTTGATTTCGAACAGCTTGCGGTAATCGGAGACCGCGGTTTTTGCGTTCGTGAGCTTGGCTACTTCCGCCAGCCGCTCGGGCTTGGTTTCGACGATATGCAGGTCGTTGACCGAGGGATTGATGGCGCAGGTTTCAGCGCGTATGCCGCCGCACCATCCGGCGCCGATAATGCCGACATTGATAGCTCTCATGAAATGTCCTTGAATTGGAGAGGGGATTGTTTCGACTGTGAATTAATGCACGGAAGGTTTGATGGCATGGTAGCCATTGCATCCATGCCTGACAAATATCATTTCTGGATTCATGCCATGCCGAATTGGCATGGGATATACTCCTATAAACGGTATTGATGACGAGCCTGCCCTGACGAGGGAGCAGGATAGTGTCCCGGAGTCACGAAGCCAGATGACTCCAGGGTTGATTCATGCAAGTTTGTTATCAGTGCGGAAAATACCCATCAATTGATTAAGGCTTGTGCCGCCGTCCTATGGATCTGCGCAGTATCCGATACTTCGTCCAGATAGCCGACCTCGGCAGCATTACCCGTGCCGCAGCCCATTTAAGCATCGCCCAGCCGGCGTTGAGCCGGCACGTCCGGTCCCTTGAAGACGAGCTGGGTGTTCAGCTTCTGGTCAGGTTGCCGCGCGGCGTGCGACTGACTGGCGCCGGCCGCCAGTTTCTGGACCATTGCCGCAGGATACTGCGCGAGCTGGACCGTGCACGCGATGAGTTGCGCAGCAGTGCCGAGGTGCCCAGCGGGCGGGTGATCCTGGGCTTATCGCCCACCGTCGGCCCCTTGCTGCTGCCCGGCGTCATCGAGCGCGTGCGCCGGCAGTGCCCGCAGATCACGCTCAAGATCGTGGAGTGGTTCAGTGCCCAGCTTTATGATGCGCTGCTGACCGGCAGGGTGGACGTGGCGGTGCTGACCAATGCGCCGCCTTCGCGGGCGCTGAAGTTCACGCCGTTGTTCTCGGAACCGATAGTCATACTGGCGCGGCCACAGCCGCGTGGCACGCGGCGTTTTTACACGCTGCCTGAACTGTCCAAGACGCCGGTTGTGACGTCCGAGGCGATACGTCATATCGTGGAAGAGCAGATCAGCCGTTACGGCTGGCGGCTCAACGTCGAGGCGGAAATCGATGCCATCGAGGCGATACGGCAATTGCTGTTGCGCGGCAGCGGCACGTCGATTTTGCCGGTCTCGGCCTTTCATAACGACATAGGCGAGGGTAGAATCGCCGCCTTTCAGATCGCGGATGCGAATGTGCACCGCATATTGGTGCTCGCACAGCAGGCGGAGCGCACCTTGCCTGCGGCAGTCGAGGAAGTCTCCCAGATCGTGGCCAGCGAAATGAACGCCTTGCACGATATCGGTGTATTCAGCGTCCCGTCCTCGATCCCCGCCATCGAGATGGTGCGCGATGCCCGGCGCGCGGCGGCAGAGGCCGCGCCCAGGCAGAAAATCAAACCGCTTTGAGCACAGTTTTTTCTTTCAACCCGTACGGAGCACTCATTAAATGAAACGCATCGATGTGCATAGCCATGTCATTCCCGAGACCATCATCCAGGCCATGCGCGAGAATCGTGATCTTTACAAGACCGAGATCAAAGGGCAGGGCGACGCGCTCAAGTTCGTGCGCGGCAAGGTCGAGATCGACCTCATCCCCGAGTTCTACAACGCCGACGCCAAGGTCGAGTCCATGGACCGCAAGGGCCTCGACATCTCGGTCATTTCCCCAGGCCCGCAGGCGTTTTTCTACGGCCTGGCTGACGCCAACCAGGCGCTGAAGACCGCCGCCATCGTCAATGCCGGCGTGGCGAACATGGTCGCGGCGCGCCCGGACCGGTTGCGCGGCATGGCGACGCTGCCGATGCAGCATCCCGATGCCGCCATCGCCGAACTCGAGCGCGTGGTCAGGGAATACGGTTTCAAGGCGGTGGAACTGGGCACGGCGATCGGCAGCGAGGAACTGGCCGACCCGAAGTTCCGCCCGGTCTTGCGCCGCATCCAGGAACTCAAGGTGGTGATATTCGCCCACCCCAACACCCAGGGTTCGGCCGGACGGCTGGACTGCTACTATCTGACCAATCTGATCGGCAATCCGCTCGACACCACGATCATGGTGGGCAATCTGATGTTCAGCGGCGCGCTCGACGAACTGCCCGAACTCAAAATACTGCTGGCGCACGGCGGCGGCTTCCTGCCGTACCAGATCGGCCGCTTCGAGCACGGCAGCAAAGTGCGTGCGGACACCAGCGCCGTGACCAAGACCAGTCCCATGGAGATGTTCAAGCGCTTTTACTTCGATGCACTCACGCACAGCCCGGAGTCTATCCGCCATCTGATCAATGTCGTGGGCTCGGATCACGTGGTGATCGGCACCGATTCGCCGTTCGACATGGGCGAAGAGCAGCCGGTGCAGCGGCTGGATGCCGTGCCCGGTCTCACTCAGGCCGAGCGCGAGGATGTCTGCTACCGCAGCGCGATGAATCTGTTCGGCGGGAAGCTGTAACCCGTCCCGGATGAGTGCCGTGAGCCGTTTCAATCCGGCGCACCTGCCGCCGGACAAGATCGACGCACCGGTCGTCTGCTGCGCGTTTCATGGGGGGAAGCTGCTGGTGCAGCGCGCCGGCGATGCGCTGCAGCTGCCGCGCCTGGATCCCGGTCAATTGCTTGCGACCCTGGGCGAGCGCCACTATGTGGGCACGCTCGATGGCGAGCATTGTTTTGCCGTCGGATTGGCGCACGACGCGCCACTGCCGCCCGCGGCCGAATTGTTGGGCATGCGTGCCTTCATACTCGAAGCCGATGATGTTTTTTCCGCGGTGGCGGGATACGCGCTGCAAATCGTTGAATGGAGCCGCACGCACCGCTACTGCGGCAGCTGCGGCAAACCCACCGCAGTGCATGTATCCGACCGCGCGCGCGACTGTCCGGATTGCCGGCTGACCTACTATCCGCGCATCTCACCGGTGGTCATGGCGCTCGTCACCCGCGGCCGGCAGTTGCTGCTCACGCGCAAACCCGGCTATGCCGCCGGACGCTATACGGTGGTCGCGGGTTTCGTCGAACCCGGAGAAACACTGGAGCATGCGCTGATACGTGAAGTCCGCGAGGAAACCGGAGTCGATTCGGCGCATCCGCTGTATTTCGGCAGCCAGCCGTGGCCGTTCCCGAATTCCCTGGTCATGGCCTTTGCGCTCGAATACACGGGCGGCGAAGTTCGGGCCGATGGCGTGGAACTGGAAGACGCGCGCTGGTTCGACATCGACGCGCTGCCGGAACTGCCGGAAGCCGTGCATATTTCGCGCCACCTCATAGACGCGACAATTGCCAGGTTGAGACGCGGAAAATATTGAGGTCCGCATTGTGAATTTTAGCGACTGAGAAATTGTCCGGTACGCGCTCGCGTGCTAGCATTGCAGTGCATTTTCATCCGTGCGCGGGCGCAAGGTTTTTACCCGCATCCACAATCCCGAAAATCCAGCAGACAGGAGTCAATGTGCCGTTTTACCGTTTTGAGGATTATGAGAGCAATTATCTGACGCCCCATCTGTCGACCGGCAAGGCGCCGGTGATCGAAGGCAAATACATGTATTTTTGCCTGCTGCACAAAAACGCGGGCACCGGTTCCGAACTGCATTACCACCCCAACGAACTGCTGATTTTTCCGATACGCGGCAAGATCAACGGCATCGTCGGCAGGGATCGCCGCATCATCAGCCCGGGCACGTTCGTGCATGCGCCGGCCTATGCGCGCCACTCGATGCGGGCGACTGAGGACGCCCCCTGCCAGTACCTCTACATCAAGGACAAGACGTGGACTGTCGTCGGTCTCGCCGAAGACGAGGCCGTTCCGGAACAGGCGATGACGGTGGCCGAGGTGAACAAAAAATACAACGTCGGAGACCGCGACAAGCACCAGAAAACGCAGGGCAAGTCACAGGTGGTGATCGATGGCCTGCATAACTGCTATTATCCAATTCTGGAGTCGCTGGACGCCCCGCAGTCCTCGGCGCGGCGCGTGAACTGGATAGAAGGGCAGCGCCTGGCGTTTGGTTTGTTCGAAGTGCCGTCGGGCTACGACGAGCCACGGATGACGGCTGAGCATGAGATGTTTATCTATGTGCTCGGCGGCAAACTCAATGCGCGGGTCGGCGCTGACAACAAGACCGTCGTTGCCGGCGACATCATTTATATCCCGCGAGGCGATACCTACCGTTTACAGACGCAGTCGGCGTTCGCGCGCTATACGCTGGTGTGTTCGACGCCGTATCTCGAGAGCAAAATCGACGGCATGTCTGCGGCCGAGGCCGAACAGGCGCAGCTCAACATGAAGCCTAATTAAGCTTTCCGGCTTTGAGCGAATTTTATAACTCTTTATTTATATTCATATAAAGGAGGCTATCATCAGCAAACCCCGCATTGGCCAGATCGGCCTGGGCATCATGGGTGGCGCATTCGCCAAACATCTGCTCGCAGCGAATTTCGACGTCACGGGATTTGACCTTGATCGCGGCCGGCGCGATGAACTCAAGCGCCGCGGCGGGCGCAGCGCGGCATCCTGCGCCGCTGTCGCCGCGCAGTGCGGCACGCTGATCACGTCGCTGCCCAGCACCAAGGCCATTGAAGCGGCGTTCTTCGGCAAGGGCGGCATAGCCGCCAAAGCGAAGCGCGGCACCATCGTCATCGAGACCAGCACCATGCCGCTCGAGTTCAAGCTCGAGCTTCAGAAGCGTTGCGCCAAGCGCGGCATCATCCTGCTCGACTGCACCATCAGCGGCACCGGCGCCCAGGCCGCGGCCAAGGACACCTCGGTCTACGCCAGCGGCGACGAAGCCGCGTTCAAGCGCTGCAAGGACGTGTTTGCCGGGTTTGCGCGCAGCACGCATTACTGCGGCGCCTTCGGCAACGGCAGCAAGCTCAAGTTCGTCGCCAATCTGCTGGTGACGATACACAACCTGTCCGCGGCAGAAGCCATCGTCATGGGCCTGAAGTCCGGCCTCGATCTGAAGCTGCTGTACAAGGTCATCAAGGACGGCGCCGGCACTTCCCGCATGTTCGAAGTGCGCGCGCCGCTGATGATCGCTGACGACTACGCCAAGGCGACGATGAAAGTCGACGTCTACCAGAAGGACATCGACATCATCGGTGATTATGCCGCCAGCCTGAATATCCCGACGCCGCTGTTTGATGCCAGCAGGCAGTTCTATTCCGCGGCGATGTCGCAGGGCTATGCGCAACAGGACACCGCTTCGATCTGCGCGGTGCTCGAACAGATGGCGGGCAATCCCCGCCGCAACCGAACTCATACAACCCGCAAAGGCAGGAAAGCAAAATGAGCAAAACACTGACCCCCCAGGCACAGGCCGCGCAGACGCTGGCCTGGAACATGAAGCTGATCTCCCACAACGAGCTGGCCGGTTTCGGCGGCGTGGGCGAGGGCATCAACATGCAGGTGACCGACGACGGCAGGCGCATTCTGTGGCTTGCGCACGAGTCGGCGCCGA
Organism: Burkholderiales bacterium; assembly: GCA_030683105.1. Taxonomy (GTDB): domain Bacteria; phylum Pseudomonadota; class Gammaproteobacteria; order Burkholderiales; family SG8-41; genus CAKKQX01. The sequence continues at coordinate 17,846 of JAUXMZ010000078.1, forward strand.
AAAATTTTACCGGCGTCGATGTGACCGACGTGAAGAACCCGAAGGTGGTGGTGCAGACCGACCTGCCGCATGCGGGTGTGCGCTCCAACTCGCTCGACGTTGTCGGCAACATCATGGCGGTCGCGTACCAGACCAAGGAAGTCGGGGTCAAGCCGGCCGGTTTCGACCTGTTCGACATCAGCAAGCCCGAGACGCCCAAGCTGATATCGCATTTCGATGCCTCCGGTCCGCATTCACGCGGCGCGCATTGCGTGTGGTTCGTCGACGGCGAATATGTGCATCTCACATCGGGCTCGGCCGATTTCGAACCGACCCATCCCAACGATTTCCAGTTCTACCGCATCATCGACGTGCGCAATCCATCCAAACCGGTGGAAGCAGGGCGCTGGTGGTATCCGGGCACGCACGTCGGGGACAAGGAACCGCCGCCGCCGCGGCACCCGCGTTTTGACGGCGGTTATCGTCCGCACAACACCAACATTTACCCCGAGCGGCCGGACCGCGCCTACATCGGCTATCTCGACGCGGGCGCGGTGATCCTCGACATCAGCGATAAGGCGCACCCGAAGATGGTGTCGAACTGGCGCTTCTCGCCGCCGTTCAACGGCTTCACCCATACCGTGATGCCGCTGTTCAGCCGCGACATGCTGATCGTGACCGACGAGTGCACCAAAGACGACGGTGAAGACTGGCCGAAACTGGGCTGGGTGGTGGACGCCCGCGTCGAATCCAATCTGGTGCCGGTGTCCACGCTGCCGCTGCCGCCGCATGAAAGCTTCATCAAGCGCGGCGGCCGGTTCGGCGCGCACAACCTGCACGAGAACCTGCCGGGACCGGCGTCGTTCCGTTCCGACAACATCGTGGTCGGCACCTTCTTCAACGGTGGCGTCCGGGTCTACGACGTGTCGAATCAGTACCAGCCGAAGGAGATTGCCTATTTCGTGCCGGGCGCGCACCGGCTCTCGCCCAAGGGCGCGATTCAGATCAACGACGTCTGGGTCGACGAGAACCAGCTGGTGTACGCGGTCGATCGTTTCAGCGGCGGCCTCTACATTCTCGAGATGACCATCTGACGTGGGACTGCTGACTGAACCCGCGGCCCTGAAGCGGGATCCGCTGGCGGGCCGCATTCCGGTAAGCATCGTCACAGGCTACCTTGGCTGCGGCAAGACCACGCTGATCAACCGCCTGCTCAAACGCCCGGACATGAACCGGGTGGCGGTGATCATCAACGAGTTCGGTGAAGAGAGCATAGACAACGATCTGGTCGAGGTTTCCTCGGAACAGATGATGCTGCTCAACAACGGCTGCCTGTGCTGCGTGCTGCGCGGCGACCTGCAGGAAACACTGCGCGATCTGTTCATCAAGCGCCGCAACGGCGAGATCATCGATTTTGACCGCGTGGTGATCGAGACCACCGGACTCGCCGATCCCGCGCCGGTGATGCAAACGCTGATGACCGACAGCCTGCTTCAGGAGCAATACCGGCTCGACTGCGTGGTCACGCTGGTCGACGCGGTCAACGGGCTCGCGCAGATTGCGACCCAGCCCGAGCCGGTCAAGCAGGCGGCGCTGGCCGACCGCCTGGTAATCACCAAGTCCGATCTTTCGACACCGGAACAGCTCGCGGCGCTTGAAGCGCGCCTGCGCGAGCTTAATCCGCAGGCTTTGCTCAAGCGCGCCATCAACGGCGAAATCGAACTCGCGTTCCTGATCGACGTCGGGCTGCGCGGCACCCGCTCCAAACTGGAGGACGTCGAGCGCTGGATGGGCACGGGTGAAGAGCACGGCGAACACGGGCACCGTCATGATTCCAGCGTGACCTCGTTTTGCCTGCGCTTCGAGCAGCCGTTTACCTGGGCGCTGTTCAGCCAGTGCATGGAAGTGCTGACCGCGATGCGCGGCCCCGATCTGTTACGCGTCAAAGGGTTGGTCAGTGTGGAAGGGCATGCCGGGCCGCTGGTGGTGCAGGGCGTGCAGCATCTGTTTCATCCGCCGGTCGAACTCGCGGCTTGGCCCAGCGCCGACCGGCAATCGCGCCTGGTGTTCATCACGCGCGGCATACCGCGCGAGACTATTGCGGGCGTGTTTGCCGCGATCGCGGCGATCGCGCCGCGCTGAGATTTCTGTTCATTTTGCAAACAGCGCGTTTCAATCAGACCAAGATCGATGTAACCGCCGATAAACGCGGATGAACGCCGATGAAAGCCTATCATTTCAAAGTGTCATTAATCGGAGCAGCATTATAATTAACTGTTTTTAAACAGTTTATATTTTACATTGGCAGCCAAATATTTTGAACATTGGTACGATTGGCGTTCATCTGCGTTTATCGGCGGCTAATTTATTTGATTTTGTCCGAGACACAACGCAAGACAAGATTCAAAATGCACAAGAGACAGGAGGCAGCATGAGCCAGAAAATCACCTTGGTCATCCCGGAAGCGCCGACTCCCGAATCGGACAGTCCGGTGGTGCAGCAGCGCGCCAAGGCCCAGGGCGGCATCCGCCTCGGCATCCTCGACAACAGCAAAGGCAATGCCGACCACCTGCTCAAATTCCTGGTAGATGGCGTGCGCGCGGCGATGCCGGTGGCCTCGGTGGTGTCGCTGCGCAAGGACAGCGTCAGCCTGCCGGCGCCGGCCGCAATCCTCGAGCAACTCGCTGCTGAGGCGGACTGCGTCGTCACCGCCATGGCCGACTGAGGGTCCTGCACGTCGTGGAGTGTCCACGACATGTCAGAGCTCAGCAAACGGGGTCTCGTGACCGCCGTCATTTGTTCCGGTCCCTTTCTCAAACTGGGACAGGCGCAGGCGCGGGTGTTCGGCGTACCTGACCTGCCGCTGATTCTCATCCAGCATCCGCTGGGCGGGCTCGCGCTGGCCGACGTCCAGGCTCGCGCCGAGGCGGCCCTGCCCAAGATCGTCGAGTTGTTCAAGGAGCGCCTGCAATGAGCGAATTACGAGAGATGCTCAAGGCGCCGGGCGCGAGCCTCGAGGCCGATGACGACCTCGACGCGATCAATGCGCTGTGCCTCGAGCGCGGCTGGAGCGACGGGCTGCCGCTGGTCCCGCCTACTATCGAGCGCGTGGAACGCATGCTGGCGTACTGCGACCGGCCGTGGGATGAACCCGTGGCCGCGATTGCGCCGCGTTACGGCGCGGCGACACCGCTGAGGCTGGCCGCCAACGCCGTCATGGCCGGCTGCCGGCCCGAATATTTTCCGGTCATCCTGGCGGCGGTGGAAGCGCTGTGCGAAGAACCGTTCAATCTCTACGGCATTCAGGCCACCACCCACTTGTGCGCGCCGCTGCTCATCGTAAACGGGCCGATTGCGCGCGAGCTTGGAATCAATTGCGGGCACAATGCTTTCGGACCGGGCGTGCAAAGCAACGCCACCATAGGGCGCGCGATCCGTTTGACGTTGGTCAACATCGGCGGCGCGATTCCGGGCTTGGGCGACATGTCCACGTTCGGCTCTCCGGCCAAGTACACCTACTGCGTGGCCGAGAACGAGGCCGACAGCCCGTGGGAACCGCTGCATGTCGAACGCGGTTTTCCCAGGGAAGCCAGCACCGTGACCGTGGTCGGGGCAGAATGCCCGCACAACGTGAACGACCACGAAAGCCTCACCGCCGACGGCTTGCTCACCACCATCGCCGGCACGCTCGCGAACACCGGCAGCAACGACGTGTTCTACAAGGCCGAGCCGCTGGTGGTGATGGGCCCCGAACATGCCGCCGCGATTGCCACCAAATATTCCAAGGCCGAGGCCAAGCGCTATCTGTTCGAGCACGCGCGGCTGCCGCTGGGGAAATTCTCCCCGGAAAACATCGAACGCCGCTTCCGCAACAAATTTCCCGAGCGCTATGCGAAAGCCGGGCTGGATGCGCTGGTGCCGATGGCGCAGTGCGCGGAAGACATCATGATCGCCGTGATCGGCGGGGCGGGGAAGCACTCGGCCTGTATTCCGACCTTCGGCGCTACGCGGTCGGTGACGCGCGCGATCAAGTTGTGCGATGGGCGGATTGCTGCGTCGGTGCAGGCGTTTCGGCGAGGCTGAGTCGTTGAATAGGCAAAAGGCAAGGCTTGACCCCAAGTGACACGCCAGGCAAGGCAGGGCGACCGAGGCGTGAAATGGCGACTGAGTAGCGTGGAAAACGTGGTCTGTCCCCTATTATTCCCTATTATTTCTATTATTTTTTGCGCCGGATTTCGTTATCGTCATCGGTCAATGTCTCCAGGAAGCGTAGTGCGCAGCCACTTTGGTTCAAGCGATGCGGGGATTCACGGTCTAGGCGGGTGAACAGCGCAGTTCGTTTTTTGTCTGGGGCCCGGCCTCTTGTTACCCGGCGCCGGCACCGGATAAAACGGAATGATAATACGGGATCAGGAATCGGCGTCCGGCGCGGCGCGCTTCGGCTGTGCGCTCCGGATGAACGTCACGAAATCCTGCAGGTGCGGCTCGAGATGGCGCCCTTCGAGCGTCATCACATAGCAGATATTCGGCGCAAACAGATGGTTGGCGGGACGCGAGCGCAAGCCTTTGTCGCGCGTCGCACTATAGGCGGTGGCGGGCAGGATTGCGACCCCGAAACCGGCCTCAACGTAGGCCTTGATGACGTCCGAGTCTATGGCGCTGATCACGATATTGGGTTCGAGGCCCTGCGCCATGAATCGCTCGCGCACCAGGTGGCCAAACCGGAACGAGGCGTCGTAGGTCACCAGCGGAAACCGTGCCAGCGACGCCAGGCTCAGATTGCGTTCGCGCAGCAATGGATGACGGGACGGCGCGATGACGATGTGGTCGATCCGGTAACAGGGTTGCCACGCCAGCCCCGGCACGTGCTCGACGGGCATGGTGGCGATGCCGATATCCGCCGCGCCCGCCGCCACCAGTTGCGCAATGCGTTGCGGCGTGGCCTGCCGCAGCTCGAGTTCGACGCCCGGATAACGCTGGATGAAGCGCTTCAGCGCGGGCAGCAACGCGTAACGCGCGTGGGTATGCGTCGTGGCAATGGTCAGTCTCACACCGCCCGCTGCAGCGCTTTCCCGCGCCTGGCGCTGCAGGTTTTCCGCTTCCAGCAGCATGCGGCGCGCTGCCGGAAGGATCGCGCGGCCGGTTGCGGTCAGGCCCGTGACCCGGGTCGCGCGGCGCTCCAACACCGCCGAGCCCAGTTCCTCCTCCAGCAGCCGGATCTGTTTACTGACCCCCGGCTGCGAGGTGTGCAGCGACGCGGCAGCGCGCGAAACATTCAGTCCGCGGTCGACGATTTCACACAGGTAACGCAGCTGCTGGAGCTTCAAAGCGCATTTCCGTTGATAAGAATATGGTCTCAAATTATAACAAAATATTCTTTCGGAGAATAAGCGGCGGTCCGTATACTTTCGGCACCGCAATGCGGCAGGCACGCGCCTGCCCATTACCGAGCCACCCAACCGGAGGAAAAATATGAGGGCGCTTCTGTATTCTCTGCTGCCGTTTCTTCTGACGGTCGCGCCGTTCGCTGCCGCGCAGGACTATCCGACGCGCCCGATCAGGCTGATCGTTCCCGCCCCGCCCGGCGGCTCCACCAACCAGATCGGCCGTCTCGTCGGCTCCGGGCTGAGCGAAGTGCTCGGCGAACAGGCGGTGGTCGATAACCGCGGAGGCGCTGGCGGCATCGTCGGCACCGATATCCTCGCCAAGGCACCTGCCGATGGTTACACGATAGGCGTGGTTTACACGACCCACAGCGTAAATCCGAGCCTGCACAAAACGCTTCCGTTTGATTCCATCAAGGATTTTTCGACGATTACCATTGCCGCCACGGCGCCGCTGGTGCTGGTCGTGAATCCTTCGCTGGCCGTTCATTCGATCAAAGACCTGGTCGGATTGGCCAAAGTAAGGCCGCTCAGTTACGGCTCGGCCGGCAACGGCAGCGGCGGGCACCTGTCCGGGGAGTTGCTGAAAATCATGACCGGCATCAATGCCGTTCATGTACCCTATAAAGGTGCGAGCCCGGCGACAGCAGATGTCGTAGCCGGCCATCTGCAATATCAGTTCGCCGCCGAAATTACCACCAAGGGCTTTATCGAGAGCGGAAGATTGCGCGCCATCGCCGTCACCAGCCTCAAACGCGCGCCGTCGATGCCGGATGTCCCGACCGTCGCCGAATCGGGCGTTCCGGATTTCGAGGTGATCAATTGGTTCGGGTTCCTCGCCCCCGCGAATACGCCGGACGCAATACTCACCAGGCTCAACACCGAGATCGTGAAAATACTGCACCGGCCCAATGTGACCAAAGTGCTCAACAATTCCGGCGCCGAGGTCGTCGGCAGCACAAGACAGGAATTTGCCGCCTTCCTGGTCCGCGACATCGCGAAATGGGTTAAGGTCGTGAAAATGGCAGGCATGAAAGTCGACTGAGGATCCGTCGATTGCGTGGAGTAAAAGGATAAATCGTGTCCGCTGAGCTCGAAAAACTCAAAAGCTGGATCGGCAGCAAGGAATTCGCCGTCGACTACGTGACCGTCCCGGCCGTGCATCGCCTTGCCGCCACGCTGGACCGCGATGATCCGATGCCGAAAATCGGGGATCCGCTGCCGGTCGGGTGGCATTCGATATTGTTCCCGCGCGTGGTACGGCAATCGCAGATCGGCAAGGACGGGCATCCCCAGCGCGGCGATTTTCTGCCGCCGGTTCCGCTGCCGCGCCGGATGTTCGCCGGCAAGCGCATCGCTTTTCACGGGGATCTGCGCGTCGGCGATGAAGTGCGGCGCGAATCCGCCATCAAGGACGTCGTCGTCAAACAGGGGCGCAGCGGAGAGATGGTGTTCGTGACGGTAAAGACCGATATCCTGAGCCTGCGCGGCCTGGCGATTACTGAAGAACAGGATATCGTCTACCGCGGCGAACCGGATCCGAATGCGCCACCCCCGGCGCCGCAACCGGCGCCCGGCCAACCGGTGTGGTCGCGCACGGTAACCCCCGATCCGGTGCTGTTGTTCCGCTATTCAGCGCTCACCTTCAACGGCCACCGCATTCACTACGATCATCCCTACGTCACCCAGACCGAAGGTTATCCGGATCTCGTGATGAATGGCGGGCTGACCACCCTGCTGGTTTTCGAACTCGCCCGCAGCCACGGTCCCGCGCCTATTGCCTACATTTCTTCGCGCAATGTAAGACCGATGTTCGTCAACCGGCCGTTCACGCTTTGCGGCGAGCCGTCGGCCGACAATAAGACTGCGAAGCTATGGGTGGCCGATCATGCCGGCGCGCTCGCGCTGAGTGCGGAAGCGAAGTTCAATTGAGTCGGCGCACTGTCGCGTCACCCCGCGCGCGATCCGGGGTGCAGCAAGTTCCTCGTCCGCATTCCGGCCCCGCCCGGAATGCGGTATCAATCAAGGCAGGAAAATAAAAATGGCCGGCGGACCGCTCGAAGGCGTGCGCATCGTCGATCTGACTTCCGTAGTCGTCGGCCCACTGGCGACACAAATTCTTGCCGACCACGGAGCGGAAGTAATCAAGGTGGAGTCGAAAGCGGGCGACCTGGTCCGGGTGATGAACGGAAAATCGGTCACTCCGGGCATGGGCGCCAAGTTTCTGCACCTCAACCGCAACAAACGTTCCATCGTGCTCGACCTGAAGCAACCGGCGGGCCATGCCGCGCTGATGAAATTGATCGAGCGTTCGGACGTGCTGGTCTGGAATGTGCGGCCGCTGTCGATGGCGCGTCTCGGGCTGCGCTATGAAGACGTGTGCACCATCAACCCGAAAATCATCTACTGCGGCATGTTCGGCTTCGGCCAGGACGGCCGCTACCGTGACAAGCCCGCCTACGACACGATCATTCAGGGGTCGGGCGGCATGGCCGCATTGCACCACCGCGCGACCGGCGAGCCGCGCTTCGTGCCCATGGTGGTCGCGGACAAAGTCGTCGGACTCATCGCGGTGCAGATGATTGCGATGGCGCTCTACCGGCGCACGCAGACGGACGAAGGCTGCGCGATCGAGATCCCGATGTTCGAGAACATGGCGAAGTTCGTACTCGAGGAACACATGTACCTAAAAACCTTCGATCCGCCCCTGGGCGATACCGGCGATCCGCGTCTGATCGATCCGTTGAGCAAGCCTATCCCCACCAAAGACAGCTGGATCTGCATTTCCGCCAACACCAACAACCAGGTATTCGCCTTTTTCGATGCGATCGGCCGGCCCGAACTGAAAACAGATCCGCGTTTCTCGAGCGTGCAGGCGCGCTTTGTCAACGTGAAAGACTATTTCCAGATCCGGATCGATGCGCTGAAGACCCGCACCACCGCAGAATGGATAGCGATCTTCGACCGCAGCGACGTGCCAGCGATGCCCTACCATACGCTCGACAGCCTGATCGAAGACCGGCACCTTCAGGACGTCGGCTTCTTCGAGATGAAGAACCATCCGACTGAAGGCCGCACGCGCAACATGCGGCTACCGAACAAATGGTCCTGCGGCGTGCGCCAAGAATGGGACCCGGCCCCGAAGCTCGGGCAGCACAGCATCGACGTCCTGCGCGAGATCGGTTATTCCGAAGCGGAGATCAGCGCCATGATTGCGGATGGCGCGACGATAGACGGCCGGATTCGAACTTCCTCGGAAACGGACGGCACCGGATAACGGCGACCGCGCTGGCCGCGCTGTCACCAGAAGCGCGTGCTTCCACGAGACAAGCGCTGCGCGCCGCGGCGGCAAACCCGGTCGGCTACGAGCGGCGGCGGCCGAAGGAAGCGACGCTGTATCGCGTGGTGCAGGAACATTTCGAAACGTTCCTCGCCGAAGTCGAAGCCAGGGGTGCGGCGAGCTTGCCGCAATTTGTCAAAGACGAGTTCGACGCGTTTCTCGAATGCGGGATCCTTGCCCACGGTTTCCTGCGATTGCGCTGCACGAAGTATGGCCACGAGAAGCTAGTGGCCTTTTCGTGCAAGCGGCGCGGCATTTGCCCCTCGTGCGGGGCGCGGCGCATGGCGGAAACCGCCGCCTGGCTGGTTGAGCACGTCATCCCCAAAGTGCCGGTGCGGCAATGGGTGCTGTCGTTTCCGATCCCACTGCGCAGCCTGTTTCGGCGCGGCGCAACCGCTCGTAGGCAAACTGCTTCAGGCTCAGGGCGACCCACTGGTAGCGATCCTGGTGCGCCTGGGTGGTAAAAGGCACGGCGTCGGTGCCGGCAGCCGGCGCACGCCAGGGTCGGACCCACGCAACACACTGATCTGACATAATTACCTGTCGAATTATCGGTCATCCTAACGCTTAGACGCGCGTTTTTAGGGGTGAAAACCTTCTTCTAAGGAATCCCTCTATGCCACGCGCGAACCGCTACTTACTGCCGGACCACGTCTGGCACATCACCCACCGCCGCCATAAGCAAACCTTAGGGGACCACTAAAGATGGCGAAGGGCTGATCTACTTTATCAAGTTTCTTATTGGTCCCATAAGAAACTTGGTGCGGCTCAGGATGGGGCCAGAGTAATCGGCGTGCGGGTTTTGATCGCCTGCGCGATCGCTTCGAGCGCCGATACGGTCTGTATCATGTGCGACGCTGGCACCGGATACGCCGCACCGCCTGCGACGGCATCAGCAAAGGCTTCGAGTTCGTAGTGCAGGGCGTTGACCGGATCGAAGCTGAGCCGCCGCAGCTTGGCGCCGCTCGCATGCAGCACCAGTTCGGTGGCGCCCAGCGCCTCGGCTGAGCCTTCGGTGCCGAACACGTGCACGCGCCAGTAGAGCGGGGTGACCCGCACACCGCTTAGCACGCCGCACACGCCGTTTTCGAATTCAAACAGTGTCGCCAGCGTGTCCAGCGGCGCGGGCTGGGTCTGGCGCGTGAGCAGCTGCGACTGCACCCGGCGCACCGGGCCCACGAGATTGATGAAGGCGTCGAGCACGTGGATGCCGGTGGAGGTCATGCTGCCGGCAGGGGCCTCGTCAGGAGATTCCCGCCAGCTGTAGGCAAACTTGCGCGCATTGTCGTTGCTGAAATGTCCCTCGATGTGCAGCACTTCGCCCAGTTCGCCGCTGTCGACCACGCGCTTGAGTTCGAGCATCGAGGGCCAGAAGCGCTTGTCCTGTCCCACACCGAGCGCAACCCCGGCTTCCCGGCAGGCCTGCACCGCGCGCTCGGCATCGGCGCGGGTCAGCGCCAGCGGCTTTTCGCAGAACACCGCCTTGCCGGCGCGCGCGGCGGCGACAACCTGGTCCGCGTGCAGCGAATTGGGAGTGGCCAGCACGATGGCCTGGATCTGCGGGTCTTTGAGTAACTCTGAATAATCGCTGGATAACGCCAGCCCGTGCTTCCCGGTGAAGTCACGCACGGCATCGGGATGCCGCACCACGCCCCGCACAAAGCGCAGCCGCTCGCTTTTGCCCTGTACCGAATTGACGTGGTTCTGGCCCCAGCGGCCGAGGCCGACGATAGCGGCGTTGATCACCCGTCAGTCGGCTTTGGCGCCGGAGGCCTTGACTACCGCGGCGTAGCGCACGGTCTCGCTCTTGATGAAGCTGGCGAACTGTTCCGGAGTGCTGGTCAAGGGCTCGACATCGACGGCCGCGAGCCGCTTGCGCAGGTCGGCGGAGGTAAGGGCCTTCGTGAGTTCCTGATTCAGCGTGGCGACTATGCCGGCCGGCGTGCCCGCGGGGGCGAGTATGCCGTACCAGATTGGAACCTCGTAGTTGTCCACGCCGGCTTCCTTGGCGGTCGGCACGTTGGGCAGCGCCGAGGCGCGCCGGTCCGAGAGCACGGCGAGCGGGCGGATTTTCCCGGCCTGGATCTGCGGTATCGTGGGCGGCACCGCAATCACCAGCATGTCGACCTGGCCGCCCATCAGTCCCACCATCGCCTGGCCCGTGCCTTTGAACGGGACATGCACCATTTTGATGTTGGCAAGGCTTTTCAGCAGCTCGCTCGCCAGATGCGTGGTAGTGCCGACCCCGCCGGAACCGAAGTTGAGCTTGTTGGGGTTGCTGCGCGCAAGCTGGATGAATTCCTTGAGCGTTTTTGCCGGCACCGAGGGATGGACGATCATCAGGTTCTGGATCGTGGCCACCAGCGAGATCGGCGCGAGATCCCTGATCGGATCGTAATTGAGTTTGGCATAGAGCGAAGGGCTGATTGCGATCAGGGGAGAGCTCAGCACGATGGTATAGCCGTCTGGCGGCGACTTGGAGGCCACCTCGACGCCGAGATTGCCGCCGGCGCCGGGCCGGTTGTCTATGACCACCGGGTGGCCGATCTGCTCGGAAAGTTTTTGCCCGATGGCGCGGCCGAGGATGTCGGTGGGGCCGCCAGGCGGAAACGGCAGGATCAGGCGTATCTGCTTGCTAGGATAGCTTTGTGCACCCAGCGGGCCGACCATCGCGCCCAAAAGTATTAATATGCTTATGATTGCGCGCGCACCCATTCCGGTCTCCTCGCTTATTTATCTGACAGATGACAAATGAATTTACGCCGCTTCATAACGCCCGTCAATTAAGAGCTGTCGCCATTAACAGTTTGAAACGAACACGGCATAAAATCGGCGCATAGAGCGCCATGCGACTGTCGCATGACGTGTTCTCTGAGCAGGGAGGCGTGATGCAGAAAAAAGTGGGGTTCGTCGGAGTAGGGTTGATGGGCGGCTGGCTGGCTAAGCACCTGCTTGCGGCCGGTTATCCGGTGACGGCCTACGACACAGACCCGTCCAAAGTCGATGCGATCGTGAAGGAAGGCGGGAAAAAAACGGATAGTCCCGATCAGATTGCGCCCCAGGTCGACGTGCTCATCCTGTCTTTGCCGGACTCGTCGGTCGTGAACAAAGTCGTCAGACACAACCTGAGGCTGTTTGAAACCGGGCGCAAGGGGCTCATCGTTATTGATTGCTCGACAGCGGATCCCGCGATGTCGGAGACGCTTGCCGCTGAACTGGGAGAGAAGGGCATCGAAATGCTGGATGCCACCATCAGCGGCACGAGTGAAATGTGCGCGGTCAAGGACACGATATTCATGGTCGGTGGCGCGAAGGCAGTCTACGAGCAATGCGTGCCGCTGTTTGCCGCAATGGGCCGCGAATCGGTCTACATGGGAGACAGCGGCAAAGGCGCGGCGATCAAGCTCGTGGTGAACCTGGTTTTGTCGTTAAACCGCATGGCACTGGCGGAGGGTCTCACGCTCGCGAAAAAAGCGGGGCTGGACCAACTGCAGACACTCGAGGTGCTCAAGAAATCGGCGGCGTTCTCCAAGGCCATGGACCAGAAGGGTTACCGCATGGTCGAGAGAAGATTTCTGCCGCCGGCCGGCTACCTGTCGACCCATTACAAGGATGTGCGGCTCATGCTGGCGCTGGGTGCACGCCTCGATTGTCCGCTGCCGCTCATCAGCCTGAACGCGCAGGCGCTCGCCTCTGAAATCTGCAAGGGGCGCGGCGACTGGGACAGCTCCGACATCATTTCGTTTTACGATGCATTGGCGAACCTCTGACCGGCGCCCGACCACCGATTAACCGGGCCCGTTCATAGGATATCGCGATTGAGTATATTCGGATATTGAATAATGCAGGATCTGGGGTGGACAAGCTGGTAACCAGGTGAGATTATTTACCTGCAGAGACACCTTTCAAAGGTGCTGGTTTATCGAATGATGCTGCAACTCAAATCTAATCCAAGGAGGAGAGAACCATGAAAAGAATATTTATAAACATCCTGAGCGTTTTGCCATGTCTGGGATTTTTCGGATTAGGGAGTGCGCTGGCCGCCGAGAAGTACCCGGTGAAGCCGATCGTCTTCATCGTCGGGGTCGAGGCCGGCGCCGACGGCGATGTCCTGGTGCGGCCGATCATGCAAAAAGTTTCCCAGATGCTGGGCCAGCCCGTGCTGATCGTGAACAAGCCCGGCGGCGGCAGTTCCATCGCCTACCGTGAAATTCACGCCGCCAAACCCGACGGCTATACGCTGGGCTGGGGATCGGCGACCATCATCACCAACAAGCTGCAGGGGGTGTCGCCGATCGACTATCATGATTTTACCCACCTCGGGGCCTACGCGACCTTTTTCCCGATCGTGATCGCCTCCACCAAGAGCGCCGTCAGGTTCAACACCATCCAGGAAGCCATTGCCCATGCGAAGGCCAACCCCGGGAAAGTCAACATGTCGACGGGGGGGGTCGGGCAGAGCTGGTGGGTCGCCGCCATGTCATTCCTGGGGGGGACCGGCCTTAACATCAACACGATTCCGCAGGCGGGCGCGGGTGCCCTGACCGTGGCCCAGGTGGCGGGCGGGCATGCCGAACTCGGGGTTGCGGCGATGGGTTCGGCGAAGAGCATGGTCGACAGCGGGCAGGTCAAATTCCTGGCGACACTGGGGGCAGCGCGGGCGCCGGCACCGTATGACAAGGTGCCCACCGTGAAAGAGCTTGGATACGATGTCAGCTGGGAATCCACTAATTTCATCATGGGGCCGCCCAAACTACCGAAAGAGATCGCGGAGGTCCTCGCCAGCGCGATTGAAAAGGCAGCAAAAGACCCTGAGTTCGTCAAACTTGCCACCGAGCGCAATACCCGCTGGGAATACATTCCGCCGGACAAGATAGTCTCCGATTTCGACAAGCGCAGAGTTGTCGTGCGGGATATCATGGGCAAAGCCGGGATCCTGAAAGAAATCAAATAAGCCGTTGGATCCGGCGTCGATACGGGTGATGCCGGGCTGCGGTCTGACTGCAGCGGCCTCCGGTGTCACCCCGGCGTTGTGCGGGTACGCGCAATGTGCGAGGCGCAACTCATCAGCCGAGATGAGGACGATACACTCGGATCAATCCTGGTGAACTATCGAGCGGTTGCCCGGACGGCGGGCAGCTGTCTCAGCTGAAAAACGGCCTGGAGCCAACAGGAGGAAAGCCGGCATGTTCAGACTCGAAATATTTTTTCTGGGTTTTCTTTTCATTCTTGGTGCCGCGATAACCGCCGTGTCCTGGGGATATGGCGTCGGGAATCTAGCCCGTCCCGGGCCGGGTTTTTATCCCGTCATGGTCGGCGCGGCAATCGCCATTTTTTCTTTTTTCATCTTCGTGTCCGAATTGAAGATCAAGTCACGCAAGGCCGTTCTCGACAAGGCGGGTGCCAAAAAGCTCGCCCTCATGGCCGCGACCTTTTGTTTGTGGATAGTCACGATGCCGTATCTGGGCTATGTCCTGGTTACCCTGCTCGCCACGTACGCGTTCTGCAAGATCATGAAGCTCGAGGGCTGGCGCAAGCCGCTGGCCGTGTCCGGCGGCACGGCGTTGTTTCTGTACCTGCTGTTCGACTACTGGCTCTACATCGACCTGCCGCGCGGGATTTTAGGGTAAAGGGAAACGGCCATGGAAGGGTTGGAGCTTCTTTATAACGGGTTCGTCAACAGCCTCACGATGGTGAATCTCGTGGCCTGTTTCTCGGGCGCGCTGATCGGCACGCTCGTCGGCGTCCTGCCCGGGTTGGGGCCTACGGCGACCATGGCACTGATGCTGCCTTTTACCCTGTCTTTCGGCCCGACGACCGGCCTGATCATGATGACAGGGGTGTGGTATGGCGCCATGTATGGCGGCTCTACCACCTCGATTCTGGTCAACATACCGGGAGAAGCTGCAAGCGTCGTGACCTGCATCGACGGTTACCAGATGTGCAAAAACGGGCGGGCGGGGGCGGCCCTGGCGCTGGTGGCGGTCGGCTCTTTCGTTGCCGGCACGATCGGGATACTAGGGCTGCAGTTTTTCGCGCCCCTTCTCGGCAATGCCGCGCTGGCCTTCGGCCCGTCCGAATTCCTGTGCTTCATGATCTTCGCCTTTGTCCTGCTGTCCAACCTGTCGGCCGACGCCCCGCTCAAGGGCGGGGTCATGATCGCGCTGGGCCTGTTTGTCAGTTCGGTCGGCATCAATCCCATGGACAGCTATCCGCGCTTTACCTTTGGTTCGGAAACGCTGATGCTCGGCATCGATTTTCTGCCTATCGCCATGGGACTGTTCGGCATTTCCGAGATCCTGAACATCGCGATTGAAAAGTACGTGAAGCCGATGGTCAACAAAATCCGCCTGCGGGAACTTTATCCGAACAAAAGCGAAATCCGGCGCTCCGTTGCACCGGCATTGCGGGGTTCGGTGTTGGGGTTCTTCGTCGGGCTGCTGCCGGGGCCGTGCACCGTAATTTCCTCGTTTGTCTCTTATTCCCTGGAAAAACGAATTTCCAAGACGCCCGAGGCGTTCGGGCACGGTGCGGTGGAGGGCGTTGTCGGCCCGGAGTCCGCAAACAACAGCGCGGTGATGGGTTCGATGATCCCGCTGCTGACCCTGGGCATCCCTTTTGCGGCGCCGAGCGCCATTATGCTCGCGGGGCTCAGGATGCATAACGTCGAGCCGGGCCCCATGCTGTTCATCAACTTCCCGGAAATATTCTGGACGTTCATTGCGGCGATGTACCTTGGAAATTTCATGCTGCTGGTCCTCAACCTGCCGCTGGTCGGGCTGTTCGCGCGCGTGGCCGTGATCCGTCCCCAGATCCTGATGCCCATCATCAGCCTGATCTGCCTGGTCGGCGTCTACAGCGTGAGAAATTCGCTGCTCGACGTGTGGGTGATGATCATCGCCGGTGTCGTGGGATATTTCCTGCGCAAATGGAAATACCCGATCGCCGCCCTGATCATCGGCATCGTGTTGGGGCCGACGACGGAAAACAGCCTGCGGCAGACGCTGACGATGTTCAGGGGCGACCTGACGCAGATCGTGAATTACCCGATTTCTCTCACGCTGCTGGGCCTGTCGGCGGCGTTCCTGGCGTACAAGCTGCTGGCGCCGCTGTGGGGCAGCAAGTACGCGCTCAAACTCGAGGCCGATGACACGCTCTGAGGCCCGCGCTACGCGTCACGCGATGCGTCTGCGAGCATTTTTCTAAACCAGCGATGCACGGGCAGGGTGTGCGTACGTTCGTGCCAGTAGGCCGATATGCAGATGTCGGACAGGTCCAGCGGGGGCTTGAATATCCGCAGCGAATGCTGGTCGGCGACGCTGCGCGCAAAACGTTCGGGAACCGTGGCGATGAGATCTGTCGTGGCGACCATCCGGGGCACGACCATAAAGTCCTGAACCATGAACGCAATCCGGGGGCGGCGACTGCATTCCAGGAACGCTTCATTGAGCGTGCGCCAATACTCGCTCCTTGAACTGCTGCGTACGCATACGTGCGCCAGCGACATATATTGACTCAGCGTCAGCTTGTCCCCGATGCCGGGATGGCCGGCGCGGGCCAGGCACACGAATTTATCCCGGAACAGCGCCTGGTAGCGCAAGGAGGGCGGGGGATTGCGCAGCCATCCCAGCCGGTAATCAAGTTCCCCGCGCTCGAGCCAGTCGAGTGCTTTCTCGGGATTGATCGACCTCATTTCCACGTTGACCAGGGGGGCTTCGCGCTGCAGCCTTTGCGTCAGCGCCGGCAGGATGGTGTGTTCGACATGTTCGAGTACGGTGAGGGTGATGGTGACCTGAGAGGTGGCCGGATCGAAATCGCGCGGTTCGACGAGCATGCTATCGATGTCGGCCAGCGTTTTGCGCACCGGCTTGAGCAAATCCAGGGCGCGCCCGGTTGGCATCATCTCGCCCCGCGTGCGCAGCAGCAGGGGATCATTGAACAGCTTGCGCAAACGCGCCAGGGCGTTGCTCATCGTAGGCTGGCTGATGCCGACCCGTTCGGCAGCGCGGGAAACGCTGCGCTCTGCTATCAGGGCATCAAAACACCGCAAGAGCGTCCGGTCGACGTTTTTCACACTATTCATAAAACCAATAATCCAAATTAGGAAATATTCATAGACGGATTCTAAGCCGCCTTGGTAATATCTTCCAAGTATTTATGCGTTTATAACATCGCGCCCCCGCACATGCGGCTGGCAGGCTGATCATGAGGCCGGGCGCTTCCCGAGAGGAGATGAAAGCCATGAAGATTTGGTGGCAGAGCAGCACCCCCATTCACCGCTTGCATGATTACCGCACGGCGCTTGCAGCTCATCTCGCAGGCGTGAAGCGACCGGACACTGAAGTCCATATCAACGGTGTCGATGACGGATCGATGGATTTGCATTACAACGCGGTCGTCGCCATCAACAGTTACGGCCCGGG
The DNA here is from genome assembly GCA_030683105.1 of Burkholderiales bacterium. Lineage (GTDB taxonomy): Bacteria > Pseudomonadota > Gammaproteobacteria > Burkholderiales > SG8-41 > CAKKQX01. The sequence continues at coordinate 34,972 of JAUXMZ010000078.1, forward strand.
CGGCGTGCTGAACAAGATCATCCAGGCCGCGGATCAGGGTTACGACGCTGTCGCGATCGGTTGTTTCCTGGATCCCGCCATGCAGGAAGCCAGGGAACTCGTCCCGATCCCCGTTTTCGGGCTGGGAGAGACCTGCATGTTGATGGCCTGCATGTACGGCCACAAGTTTTCCGGTGTGGCTTTCCATTCCAAGCAATCCCAGTATTACGATCGCAAGGCTTTCGAATACGGCTTGTCATCCCGGCATATTCCGTTTGGCAATCTCGGTATCGATTTCAATGAAGTGCAGAACGCCTTCACCAGCCCCGGGCAGATGACCGAGACCTTTGTAAAGGAGGCGCGCCGGCTGGCCGCGCAGGGCGCCGAGGTTATCCTCGCCGCGTGTGCCACGGTCAACGCGGTCATCCGCAGGGAAAAAATTACCGAAGTGGACGGCGCGCTGATCATGGATTGCAACGCGGTGCTGCTGAAAACGACGGAAGGCATGGCGGAACTTGCCCAAAGCGTCGGGCTGCGGGCGAGCCAGCGACTGCTTTATCAGCAGCCGACGCGCAAGGCACTCGACGGCTGGATGAAGACCTACGGCTTTCGTTCTGCACCACAACTCAAACCGTGACACACTAGGAGTTTATCGGACTTAGCCCAGACAAACTCCTAAAATGAAAAAAACGTCACGGTGTCTGAATGTCTGAACAGCACGGGCCTGGCACAATGCGCCGGAAATCGGTTTCCGGATTGCTCCAGCAGGGCACCCGCGACAGAAAACGCAGGAGGAATACATGAATTTCGAATCCGGAATCCGGCGCGCGCTGGCGATCGCGGTTGCATGCGTGCTCGCATTGCCTGCTGCGGCACAGACCTGGCCGGCCCGTCCGGCTCGGATTATCGTGCCATTCTCACCTGGCGGCGGCGTCGACACCGTGACCCGCTTTCTCGCGCAGAAGCTCAGCGAGCAGACCGGCAGCGCCTTCGTGGTCGATAACCGTCCGGGCGGTGCGGCTGTTCTCGGCACCGAACTCGTCGCAAGAGCGGCGCCGGACGGCTACACCTTGCTTACCTCGGCGCCGGAATTCTCCATCAACCCCAGCATGCGTTCGAAGCTGCCCTACGATCCGCTCAAGGACTTTGCCTTCATTTCGCAGCTCTCCGCGGGCCAGTTCATGCTCGCGAGTCATCCTTCCGTCCCGGTGAAGACTGTCAAGCAGCTCATCGCGCTGGCGAAGGCCCGGCCCGGTCAGCTCAACTATGGCTCCTCGGGCACGGGCGGGATCAATCACCTCGCGGGGGCGCTGTTTCAGTCGATGACGGACATTCGGTGGGTGCACGTGCCGTTCAAAGGTGCGGGGCCCGCCACGATCGGGCTTATCGGCGGGCATATCGATTTCGTTTTTGCCAGCACCACCGGGCTGGTCGGGCCGGCAAAGACAGGCAAAGTTCGCGCAATCGCCGTCACCGGGCCGACGCGCTTCGCCGAACTGCCTGAAGTGCCGACTATCGCAGAATCGGGTGTGCCCGGGTACAACGTGACGGGCTGGTACGGCTTTTATGCGCCGGCGGGAACGTCCGCAGAGATCGTGCAGCGGTTGCACGCGGAAACGCGGCGCGCGATGCACAGCCCGGATCTGGCAGAGAAGCTGGCGAAGACCGGTAATGTGCCCGTGGCAAGTTCGCCGCGGGAGTTTGTCGCTTTCATCCGTGCAGAGATCGAAAAATGGGCGAAAGTCATCAAGGACAGCGGCTTGGAAAAAACAGATTGAGCCGTTTGGGACAACAGTAACGAAAAAGGGAGGGAATCAATGAGGCTAGTCGCTATTCCACCGTATCGTAATCCCGCAGTCGGCTGGGGCTGGGTGCTGCGTCACCTGGTGGAGGATTACAGAAAAACCGGAGCGCTCGAGGGCGTAGAGGTCGACGTCGATGAAGGGTATCTGGTGGACAGCACCTCCGAGGCACGGGACGAAGAAGTTCTTGCGGTTATCAATGTAGGAATAATCAACAAGGTCAAGGAATACGCTCAAACGGGCAAGTACGACGCCATTGTCCTGACCGGCGGCATAGACCCGGGTTTCGTCGCGGCGCGGGTGGTTCTGCAGCACAAACTACCCGTGACCGGCGCGATCCATTCGGCCCTGCACGTGGCGTCTCTTATCGGAGAACGTGTGAGTGAAATCCATACGGTTCCCTCCTCTTCGCTCATCGTCAGGCAACTTGGGCAACGGTATGGATTCAACGATAAACTCGTCAGCGTGCGTATCCCCATGCATACCTCCACCGAGGCCTTTGGATTTCTCCTGAAGTACAAAGACAACTGGCCGCAGAGGCTCAATGACCCGGGGCTTAAGAAGATCATGGACGACATCACGACCGAGTGCATCGCGGCGGTTGAGGAAAACAGAGCGGACGCCGTGATCTTCGCCTGTGAACACCTGCAGGCCTGTGCGGATGGCGTGAGGCAGAGGCTGGATAATGCCGGGTATCATGAGATACCGATCATTCGTGCGCTACCCGCGGGCTTGGAAATGGCTATGGCCATGGTGAACATGAAGCTTCTTCAAACCGCCCGGGCCTATCCAGGCCATGGCCTGAAGGCTGCGCCGAAATATTGCTGAACCCAAAAGCCACAGGTCACGTTTAAACTATAAGTAATTGATTATATAAATAAATATAATTTGTCCTGCTTCCGGTTATTCATTGCGTGAAACAAATTTACCAGGAGAGAGACATGTTTATGCCCAGAACGATACGCTTGCTTGCGGCGCTTCTCGCTTCATCGCCGGTTTTCGCCGCAAGCCCGCAAGCTGAGAACTATCCGACCAAGCCGATCCGCGTGGTTGTCCCTTATGCCGCCGGCGGGCCGATGGATTTCATCGCCAGGACGCTCGGACGGAATATGATGCCTGCCCTCGGGCAGAATATGGTGATCGACAACCGGCCTGGCGCGGGCGGGGCCCTGGGCACCGATGTCGTGGCGAAGTCAGCGCCGGATGGTTATACGATCCTGCATACCTCGTCGAGCCACGCCAGCCTTCCCGTCATTACCAAAAACCTGCCTTATGATGCCGTAAAGGATTTCGTTCCGATCACGCTGATCGTCAACAGCGTCGGCTTTCTGCTGGTTGCGCATTCCGGCGTTCCCGCGCGCACGGTTCGGGAATTTGTCGCCAGCGCGAAAGCCCACCCCGGCAAATACAATTACGGGTCGGGCGGGGTGGGCAACGTCATGCATTTCTCGGCCGAGATATTCAATGTCATGGCCGGCACGAAAATCACCCATGTCCCGTACAAGGGGGTGGGGCAAGCTGTGACCGATCTGATTGCCGGAAGGATAGATGTGTGCTTTGGCCCGGGCACGGTGCTGCTGCCCCACGTCAAAACGGGAAAGCTGAAAGCCCTGGGCATAACCGCGTTTCAGCGCTGGAGCGAACTGCCTGAAGTGCCGACAGTCGATGAATCGGGCGTCAAAGGCTATTCGTATATTCCTTTTTACGGCCTGTGGTTTCCGGCGCGCACGCCCACTCAATACGTGACGCGCATTCAAAAAGAAGTGGCAAAGGCTCTGGAAGATACGGAAATAAAACGCGCATTTGCGGATCAGGGTTTCGTCCCCGTGGGCTCCACATCGGCAGAGTTTTCGAAAGTCATTCTGGAGCAGATAGCGACGAACAAGAATCTTGCCGCCAAAATCGGCCTGACGCCGGAGTGATGCGGTGCACGAAGCGTTGGTCTGAGTAACGGCAACAATCAAAGTCTGGAAGGTACACGCAGTGTCGCAGCCACTTGAAGGGATCAGGGTACTGGAACTCGGAAATTTCATAGCCGGCCCGTTTTGCGGCATGCTCCTCGGTGACATGGGCGCGGACGTCATCAAGATCGAGCGTCCGGCAAAAGGCGATCAGACCCGTGCCATGCCGCCGCTGGTCAACGGCGAAAGTGCCAGCTTCGCGGCGCTCAACCGCAACAAGCGCAGCCTGGTCCTCGATCTGAAGCAGAGACAGGCGCGCGACATCGTGCTTGCCCTGGTCGAAAAAAGCGATGTGTTCGTTGAAAACAACCGCCCCGGCGCGCTGGAAGGGATCGGCCTCGGCGCGGAGCAGGTGCGCGCGGTTAACCCGAAAATCGTCTACGTCTCCGCGTCCGGATTCGGCCAGACCGGGCCGTACCGGCGGCGGGCAGGTGTGAACCTGATCGTCGAGGCATTTTCCGGCACCTTGTCGGTCACCGGCGCGCCGGGCGAGATGCCGATGCGCCCCGGCATCCAGACCGCGGACATATTCGGGGCGCTGTTTGCGACCTATGCGGCGCTGTCGGGATTGATCAGCGTGCTGCGCGACAAAGGCGGGCGCATCGCCGATGTCTCGCTCGTCGAGTCTTCTATTGCGGCTGCGGCGTGGGAGACGGCAGGGTTCCTTGCGACCGGCGTGGTTCCGGAACGGCTGGGACACCAACACCGGCTGAATGCACCCTACCAGTTGTTCGAGACCGCAGATCAGCATTACCTGGCGATCGGCACGCCCAACGATGAATTGTTCCGGCGCTTCATGTCGGTGCTGGGTCTGGAGCAACACATCAGCGATGCGCGTTTCGCAACCTATGTGTTGAGGAAGCAGAACGAACCCGATCTGCTGGATGTCGTCACGCCGGCGATACGCGCGAGGCGTGTCGACGATCTGGAGGCCTTGCTGGTGGAGGCGGGCGTGCCGTGTTCGCGCGTCAACAACTATCAGGAAGTGTTCGATCATCCGCACGTGCGCGCGCGGGAAGTCATTGTGGACGTCATGCATCCCCGGATGGGGCCGACGCAGGCGGTGCGCAATCCCGTGCTGTTCGACCAGGACGGTCCCGTCATCCGCAGGCCGGCGCCGCTATTGGCGGAACATTCGGAAGAGATACTCAAGGAACTGGGATACGGCGCCGACCAGATCGACGCCTTGTCAAAGGCGGGTGTCGTGTTGCTGGCCCGGCAGGCAGCAAGCGGTTCATCAAGCGTTTAATGGCAGCACACTTAACGGGAGAACAGTAGTGCGCATATGGAGAAGTCTGTTATTCGTGCCGGCCAATCAGCGCAGGATGCTGGACAAGATCAGTTCGCTACCCGCCGATGGATTCATTTTCGACCTCGAAGACACAATCCCGGCTGCCGAGAAAGCAAATGCCCGGGCCATGGCTGCGGAGTACATCGCCCAAACGCCCGGCAACCGGAGCTGGGTGCGCGTGAACGCAATGCCCAGCGGCTTTCTCCATGAAGATCTCGCCGAATTCACCGGCATGCCGGGTGTCGCCGGCCTGGTCGTGCCCAAGCAGGACACCCCGGGCGATGTCGCGGCCCTGGACCGGATGCTGACGAGCGTGGAGGTGCGCAAGGGGCTGGCGCCGGGAAGCACGGCGGTCATCGTCATGATCGAGAGCGCCTCGGGCGTGCTGAACTCACAGCAGATCATTGCAGGTGCCAAGCGCATCGAGTCCGCGATGTATGCCGGCGGCGAGGACGGCGACATGAATGTTTCCCTCGGCGCAACATGGACGAGCGAAGGACCCGAGATGATGTTTGTCAGGCAATACACGATGGTCGCGGCACGAGCGGCCGATATCGCCTGCCCTCTGGATGGCGTGTATTCCAACATCAGGGATCTCGACGGGTTCAAGCGCGATACTGTGCTGTCGAAAAGGCTGGGTTACCGCGGACGCGCGGTGATCCATCCTTCGCAAGTCGAGGCGGCCAACGAGATCTATACGCCGTCGGCGGCGGAGATCGATTACTCGGCGCGGGTCATCAAAGCCTATGACGAGGCGGTCGCGCGCGGGACCGGCAGCACGACGGTGGACGGCAAACTGGTTGATATCGCCATGGCCAAGACCGCGCAGCGGGTGCTTGATCTCGTCAAATCCATTGCCAGGTAAGAACCATATAATCGGGAGAGCATGAGTGAAACCTATACGGATTGCGCTGTTTGCACCGGGAAGCAAGGACCGGGTCATGAGCAAGGCCCTGGATAGCGGCGCCGATGCGGTCATCCTCGACCTCGAGGATTCGGTGCCGGTTTCAGCCAAAGCCGAGGCGCGCGTGCTGGTTGCAAAAGTGATAGCTGAGGTCGCCGCGCGCAAAGCCGCGGCACCGGTCGTCATCGTGCGTACCAACGGCGCCACCACCGGACTGCTGGCCGATGATCTGACGGCGATCGTGCGCGCCGGGCTGGATGCCGTGCTGCTGCCCAAGGCCGAAACTGTGGCGGAAATTAGCACGCTCGCCGCAGACCTCGACCGGCTCGAAGCCGCGGCTGGCATGAGGGCGGGCAGCGTGGAGATCATCCTGCAGATCGAAAGCGCGCTGGGCGTCTATCGCTGTTTCGATCTCATTCAGGCCTCACCGCGGGTCACCGCAACCTGTGTTGGCAGTGCGCGCGACGGCGACTTGCAGACCAGCCTCGGATGCTCATGGTCCATAGACGGGCCCGAACTGCTGTACTCGAAATCCAAAGTGCTGCTCGACACGCGCGCCGCCGGCGCCTATCCGCTGGACGGTGTGTTCGCCGATCTCAGCGACGAGGAGGGACTGATCCGGGATTCGGTGCTGTCTTCCCGCATCGGCTATCTGGGCCGCACCGTGATCCATCCCAAGCAGATTGCGCCGGTACGCAAGTCTTACGCCGTGCCGGAAGCGGACATCATTTATTATCGGGAGGTGGTCAGCGAATTCGAGGCTGCGGAAAAAACTGGCGCCGCCGCCATCACGGTCAACGGCAAGCTGGTGGACTACGCGATGTACCAGCGCGCCAAGCGGGTGCTGGAACTGGCCCGGCTCGATCGGTAAGAGCCCGAAACAAAATCAATTACGTCGGTTTGGTCTTTTTGAAATGCGCTCTAAGAGGGTATAAGCATGGACTTTTCGTTTACACCTGACCAGGAAAGCCTGCGCAGCCACATCCAGGAATTGCTGGACGAGGTCTGCCCCGCGGAGTACGCCGAACGCTGCGACAACGAGGCGCAGCCGCCGCGGGAAGCTTACGCGGCGCTCGCCAGGCAGGGCTGGTTTGGATTGATCCTGCCGCAGGAGTACGGCGGCGCCGGCGGCTCACCGATTGAACTCGCCATTCTGCTGGAAGAAACCGGCCGCCATTTCGAAGAGCTGGCGATGTGGCTGTTCCGCACGCTGACCTACGGCGGCTACGCGGTCCTGCAACACGGCACACGGGAACAGAAGGAGGCGCTGCTGCCGCGGGTTGCGCGTGGCGAGATTTCGTTCTGTTTCGGGCTGACCGAGCCGCATGCCGGTTCCGATGCCGCGGCCCTGAGCACCAAAGCAACCGCTGTGGACGGCGGTTACGTGATCAACGGCCAGAAGGTGTTCACTTCCGGCATGGACATCAGCGAGTACTGCCTGCTGGTCACCCGCACTTCCTCCGGCGCAAAAAAGCAGCAGGGCATCACCAATTTCCTGGTCGATACCCGGCTGCCCGGCATCGAGATCAAAAAAATCCAGACGCTGGGCCAGCGCGCAATCGGCACAACACAAGTTTTTTACACCGACGTCAAAGTGCCTGCTTCCGCGGTACTCGGTCAGGTCGACAAGGGATGGGAGGCGGTGGATGCTTATCTGTGGTACGAGCGGCTGTGCCTGTCGGCCGCACGCACCGGAGCCGCTACTGCCGCCTTCGAGTATGCGCTGGCCTATGCCAAGAGCCGCAAACAGTTCGGGCGGGCAATCGGGGAATTCCAGGCGGTTTCGCACAAGCTTGCCGACATGAAAATGATGCTCGATATTTCCCGCACGCTGGTTTATCGCTTCGCCTGGCTGATGTCGCAAGGCAAGGCGACGCGGCACGATGCGGCAGTCGTGAAGCTCTATACCGGCGAGACCTACAAGGCGGTGTCCGACATGGGACTGCAGATCCTCGGTGGCTACGGTTACTGCATGGAGTATCCGATGCAGCGCTTCTTCCGCGACTCGCGGCTCGCCACCATAGGCGCGGGCACCTCCGAAATTCAGCGCAACATCATCGCCCGCGGGCTGGGGCTCTAAGAGTTCGTAACAAAATAAATTAGCCACAGAGAACACAGAGAACACAGAGGAAAAACAGATAGCGAGACATGTTTCGTATCCGGTTGTTTTAAATAATTTTTTATTCTCTCTGTGAACTCTGTGCCCTCTGTGGCTTCATCTGTCTTGGTTTTTTGAAATGCGTTCTAAGGAACATTTAATGTCTCATCCGCTGCAGGGCGTGCGCATACTCGAGCTGGGCCAGATCATCGCCGGCACCTATGGCTCGCAGGTGCTGTCTGACCTCGGCGCCGAGGTGATCAAGGTGGAAGCGCCCGAAGGCGATCTTGGCCGCAATCCGTCGGTGGCGCCGTACCGCGGCGTCAGCGGGTTGTTCCTGACTTACAACCGCAACAAAAAAAGCATAGTCATCAATCTCAAGACGGAAGCCGGGCGCGAGATCTTCTACAAACTGGTCAAGGTGTCCGATGTCGTCATCGATAACTTCCGGCCCGGCGTGCTGGAGCGGCTGAAAATCGATTATCCGACGTTGAGCCGCATTAACCCGCGCATCATCCAGTGTTCGGTCACCGGATTCGGCACCGCCGGCGCCTACAAGGATTACCCTGCGCTCGACATCATCATTCAGGCCATCAGCGGCCACATGGCTATCACCGGAGAGCCGGGACGGCCGCCGGTGCGCGTGGGCATACCGCTGGCCGACCTGAGCGGCGGCATATTTTCCTGCAAGGGCATACTGGCGGCGCTGTTCGACCGCGAACGCACCGGACAGGGACGGCGGGTCGAGTTGTCGATGTTTGATTCGATGCTGAACCTGCTCAGCTATATGGGCACCATGTGGCTCACCAACGGTGAGTTGCCGCAGCCGCCGGGATCGGCTCACGATTACACCGTGCCGTGGCAGGCGTTCAAGGCACAGGACGGGTATGTAGTCGTCGCCACACGCCAGGAAGTATTCTGGCACAAACTGTGCGATGTGCTGGAAGAACCCAGCCTGACTGCAGATCCACGCTTTGTCACCAATACACTCCGCGTGGAGAACCGGGCGGTGCTGGTGCCGCAGCTTGAGCGCATTTTTCTGACGCGGACCGTGGCGGACTGGCTCGAACGTCTGCGTGCAGCAGAAGTGCCCGCGGCGCCGGTCAACAATCTGGACGGCGCTTTCGCCGAACCGCCGGTTGCGGAACGGGAGATGATCGTCGAATACGATCACCCTGAAGTCGGCACAGTGCGGCTGCCGGGCAATCCCATCAAAATGTCGGGCGTGACTGAAACCATTTCCAGGCCGGCGCCGCTACTGGGTCAGCATACCGGCGAAATCCTGAACCAGATCCTGGCCATGACGGACGAACAGATTGCGGCTTTGCGCAAACAGGGCGCGATCGGCTAAGTCAACTTACGTAGAGTGCATTTTAATAAGATCAAAATCGATGCAACCGCCGATGAATTCACTTTAATACCCGCTTGACGGGTACATCGATGAAAATCAGAAACAGTAAGCCACAGAGATCACAGAGATCACAGAGATCACAGAGAGGATCCGTAAAGATTATTTAAAACAATCAGATACGAATCATGTCTTGTTATTTGTTTTTCCTCTGTGTACCCGTCAAGCGGGTATTAAAATGAATTCTCTGTGTTCTCTGTGGCTAATGTCTTTGGGTTTTGACTTTGATCCTGTCGGCGTACCCGTCAAGCGGGTGTTGAAAAGAAGGTATTGAAAAGAATTCATCAGCGGCTGAATTGTTAAAGGGGGGGCGTTCCATGAGAGGCATGTACTGGGAAGAGTGGGAAATCGGCGCGGAATTCGAAAGCCCGGCGCGCACCGTCACCGAAGCGGACATCACGCTGTTTGCCGGCCTGTCCGGAGATTACAATCCGTTGCATGTGAACGAGGAGTACTGCAAAGGCACGCAATTCGGCGGGCGCATCGCACACGGGCCGCTGGTATATGCAATCGCGGCGGGATTATTGTTTCAGCTTCATCTTTACGACGACACCCTGATCGCCTTTCTTGGTTTCGAAAACCTGAAATTCACCAACCCCGTGAAGCCGGGCGATACCATACACGCCCGCATCAAGGTACTGGAGAAACGCGAGACGTCGCGTGCGGACCGCGGCGTGATGAAACGCCAGTTGGAGGTGTTGAACCAACGCGGAGAAGTTGTGCAGACAGGCATTCAGGCTTTCCTGTTGAAGCGGAAGCCGGGCTGACGACGGCAAAAAGTAGTATGATTTCGACGGGCATTCGCGCCCCGTCAGTTTCGTCTTGAATTAGCCCGAGCATACGGGCCCTGCGAAGTCAGGGAGAGCAGGAATGAATACGCAGTTCTGGCTGATTCAGGCCTTTAACGGTATCTCCTACGGCGCCCTGCTGTTCCTCCTCGCCAGCGGCCTGACCCTGATTTTCGGCGTGATGCGCATAGTCAATCTCTCGCACGGCGCTTATTTCCTCCTGGGTGGTTACGTTGCGCTGTCGGTGATCGCGGCCACGGGTTCCTGGCTGCTGGCGCTGCCGGTGGCTGCCGCGGTCGTGGCGGTCATAGGATTATTGATGGAGCGGATTTTTCTGCGGCGGGTGGGCTTTGATCCGCTGCGGCAGGTGTTGTTGACTGTGGGATTTGCGTTCCTGTTTCAGCAGGCGGCGCTCGACATCTGGGGCGGAGACAATCTGGACATCACCCCGCCCGACATGTTGCGGGGGAGCACGGTCCTGGGAGGACTTCATTTCCCGATGTACCGGATCTTCATGATAGCCACAGCGATAGTGGTGGGCACTATCCTGTGGCTGATGATGGAAAAGACACGCGCTGGCGCCATGATACGGGCGGCGGTGGATGATTCCGAGATGGCGCGGGGCGTGGGTATCGATACCTCACGCGTCTCCATGTTCATCTTTGCCCTGGGCGCCTTTCTGGCGGGTCTGGGGGGCGTAGTCGGGGGGGCTTTCCTCGGTGTCTATCCGGGACTGGACTTCGAAATCCTGCCCATCGCCTTTGCCGTGGTGATCATCGGCGGCATGGGCAGCCTGACGGGCGCGGCCGTAGGGAGCCTGATCGTCGGCCTGGCCGACAATTTCGGTAAAGCCCTGTTCCCGGAGATTTCGTATTTCACCCTCTACGCGCCCATGGTGCTGATATTGGCGCTGAAACCGACCGGCCTTTTCGGGAGAGAGTGACGCCATGTTTTTGACCGATCGCGGCAAACTCTGGACTGTCTTTGTGATCGTGCTGGCCCTCGCAATCCTGGCGCCTTTTGCCAGCGCGTATGTGATTCTGCTGGTCACCCAGGCTTTGATTTTAGCCATACTCGCGATGAGCCTGGACATCCTGCTTGGTTTTACTGGTCTGCCCTCGCTGGGTCAGGCGGCCTATCTGGGCATGGGCGCGTACCTGACGGCAATCCTGGCAACACGTTACGACTTCGGCCTGGGATGGAGTTTTTGGGTGGTGATCGTGCTTGGCATACTGATAGGCGCCGCCACCGCCGCGCTTTTCGGGCTGTTTGCGATACGCGCGGCCGGCGTGTCTTTCCTGATGATTACCCTGGCGCTGGGCATGTGCGTCTGGGGGCTCGCCTACCGCTGGAATTCCATGACCGGCGGTGACAACGGCATCAACATTCCAGCGCGGCCGAAATTCGGCATCCAGTTGGCGGACGGCGTTACCTACTATTACCTGGTTTTGTTTTTTTTCGTCATGTCGCTGGCCATGCTTTATGTGCTGATCAAATCACCGTTCGGACGCAGCCTGGTGGGGATCCGGGAGCGCGAACTGCGGATGCGTATCCTCGGATACAACACCTGGCTGCACAAATACATCGCATTCGTCATTGCCGGAGGGTTCGGCGGGCTGGCCGGGGTGTTGTGGGCGCACCTGAATGGTATCGTCAGTCCCCAGGTGGTGGTTTTGGCGACTTCTGTGGACGCGCTCCTGATGGTGGTCCTGGGCGGTCCCGGAACGCTGGTGGGGGGCGCCATCGGTGCCGCTGTCGTTGTCTTTCTTCGGGATTATCTCAGCACGGTAGTCCCGTGGTGGCAGTATGTGTTGGGCGGGGTTTATGTGCTGACGATTCTTTACCTGCCGGGCGGTTTGATGGGCATACCGGCGCGTATTCGCCGCTGGCGCGAGGAGCAAGCCGGTCCCGGGCAGGAGAAGAAACGGTAATCTGCATCTCACAAAGGAGATATAGCCATGTTGCACAAACTCGGAGGTAGTTGCAGTTGGATGGTGGTGATGGGCTGTCTGGCGTTGGGCGTGAGTGTCAGCCGGACTTCGGCCGCCGCGGAGGAGTTGCGGATTGGCTTTGTTGCGCCGATGACAGGCGGTTTTGCCCAGGTCGGCAAGGACATGAGCAACGGCTTCCAGATGTACCTCGATGAAGTCGGCGGCAGTTTCGCGGGTGCCAAGGTGAAGTTCATCGTGGAAGATAGTGAAGCGAAGCCGCCGGTGGCCGTCCGCAAGGCTGAAAAGCTCGTGCTCCAGGACAAAGTGCATATGCTGGTCGGCGGACTGCTGGCTTCCACCGGGTACGCGCTGGCGCCGGTCAGCACACGGCAGAAAACGGTCTATATTGCCTCCGTTCCTTCAGCAGACGATTTGACACAGCGGCAAAGCGCCGATTATCCGTACGTGATCCGCACCGGCTGGTCCAGCTCGCAGCCCAGCCACCCGTTCGGAGAATGGGCCTGCCAGCAGGGATACAAACGCATCGTGACGATCGGCGCCGACTTTGCCTTCGGATACGAAGTCGTGGGCGGGTTCCAAAGAGCGTTCGAAAGTTGCGGTGGTAAAGTCATCCAGAAGATCTGGCCGCCGCTGGGGACCCAGGACTTCGGGCCGTACATTCCGACCCTCAAGAAAGACGCGGACGCGATATTTACCCTCATGGCCGGCCCCATGTCGCTGCAGTTTCCGAAGCAGCTGGCGGACGCGGGGATCAAGAAGCCCGTTCTGGGCGGCGGCACGAGCTATGACGAATTCGTGCTGCCTTCGATGGGCGATGAGGTCCACGGCCATGTCTCGGCCCTGCAGTACAGCGCCGCGCTGGACACGCCGAAGAACGCGGCCTTCGTGAAAAAGTACCGTGAAAAGTATGGCAAAGTGCCGTCGTACTATTCAGAGTCCAACTACACGACGGCACAGATGATCCATGAGGTTTTCAAGAAGACCGGCGGCAAGTGGCCCGGCGCGCAGAAGTTCATCGAGACGCTCTCGAAAATGAAATTTGATGCGGTGCGCGGCCCCGTTCACTTTGACGATATGAGGAACCCCGTTCAAAACGTTTACATCAAGAAGATCGAGAGAAAGAAAATGTTCGGCTATCCGAACGATGAACTCTGGAACACGGTGACCAAGACCTACCCGAACGTGAGCCAGTTCTGGAACTACGGTAAAACGGAGTTCCTGAAGCAACCGGTCTACAGCCGCGACTATCCGCCCTGCAAGTTCTGCGAATGACGGAGTGATGGACACGGGGCCCGAGGGCCCCGTTTTGTTTTATCCAACAGGAATTCAAGCGTGACGCAGCCGATAGAGCAGAGCGGATCATCCCCCGTTCTCGAATTGAAAGGCCTGTCCAAAAGTTTTGGCGGGCTCGATGCCGTTCAGGACGTAAATCTGAAAGTCTTTCCGGGTGATCGCAGGGCCATCATCGGCCCCAACGGCGCCGGAAAAACGACGCTCTTCAATCTCGTCACGGGCGTATATCCCGCGACTTCAGGACAGGTTCTGCTGTTTGGCCGGGACATCACAGGCTGGCCGAGCCACCGGCGTACGGCGCTCGGCATGGCGCGGACCTTCCAGGTCACCAGCCTCTTCCCCAAACTGACGGTTCTGGACAATGTGCTGCTGGCGATCAGCGGGCTGCGCAAGATGAAATTTGTGATGTGGCGGCTGCTTTCCTCCTACCGGGATCTCTATGATAAGGCGCATCTTCTTCTGGAGAGTGTCGGCTACGCGGACCGCAAGCACGTGGAGGTCAGAAACCTTTCGCACGGCGAGCAGCGCCAGATTGAAATCGTGCTCGGCCTTGCCAGCGATCCGAAGATCCTCCTCCTCGATGAACCTGCCGCCGGTCTGGCCTCGGGGGAATCGCGTGAGATGGCAGAGTTCCTGAAGCAGCTCGATCCCGGTCTGGCCATACTCCTGATTGAGCACGACATGGATGTGGTGTTCGACGTCGTCGACCATATTACCGTCCTGCAATTCGGTAAATTGGTGGAGGAGGGGACAACCGCACAAATCCGCCACAGCCCGAAGGTTCGGGAAATTTATCTGGGGACGGGCTGATTCATGGCAATTCTCGAGGTGAGGGACATACACACCTATTACGGTGATGCCTACGTTCTCCAGGGACTGTCCCTGAATCTCGAAGAAGGGCAGATCCTGGGGCTGCTCGGCCGCAATGGGGTGGGCAAGTCGACGCTGGTGAATTCTATCGTGGGTTTTGTCCCGCCGCGCCGGGGAAAAATATTTTTCAAGGGTGCGGACATCACCCATGTGTCATCGTTTGAAACGGTTCGCGCCGGGATGGGGCTGGTGCCGCAGGGGCGGCGGGTATTCCCCTCGCTGAGCGTGGAAGAAAACCTCAGGGTGGCCGGGCGGGGCGTTGGGCGCCATGGCTGGGACCTGGATCGTGTCTATGAACTCTTTCCCCGCCTGCAGGAAAGAGGCGTCCAGCGCGCCAATACCCTGTCGGGCGGCGAGCAGCAGATGCTGGCCATAGGCCGCGCCCTCATGACCAACCCGGACTGCCTGATCATGGACGAGCCTTCCGAAGGGCTCGCCCCTATCGTCATCCAGGGGGTGTGGGAAGCGATCGGGAAACTGAAACAGGAAGGCATGTCCATTCTGCTCGTCGAGCAAAATGCATCTTTGGCCATCAAACTCGTCGATTACGTGCATGTGATGAGCAAGGGGCAGGTGGTTTATTCTTCCGATGCGCCGGCGTTGTGGGCCAATGAAGAAGTCAAATCCAGTTATTTGGGTATTTAATCCGGTAACGAAAGCGGTATGAAGAGGAGGGGAAAATGGCGGTAATGCTGGGTCTCGACGCGATGCAGGGGTCGGTCAGCATGCGCGAGGCTATCGATCTGCTGGAACAGGCGCTTAAACACGAAGCTGCCGGCCGAACCGTCGTATCGCCGAAGTTCATCACGGATTTGGGGGTGGGCGCGATGCGCTTGCTGGTGGCAGTCGATGCCCAGGCGGGTTACTGCGCCATGAAGGCCTACCATACGATAGATGGTGTGGGCACGCGTTACATCGTCTCGCTTTACCGCCTGCAGGACGGCGAGTTGCTGGCGCTGCTCGACGGGCAACTCATAACCGATATGCGCACCGGTGCGGCCAGCGGTGTTGCTGCACGTAAAGTGCCGGTAAAAGGTCCAGTAAGCGCAGGCATCATCGGTTCCGGCAACCAGGCGCGCACGCAACTTGAAGCTTTGGCGTCCGTGTATCAAATCGAGTCCGTTGCTGTATTCAGCCCGACCGTGGAAAACCGCGAGCGCTTCGCACGGGAGATGGGTGGCTTGCTGGGAATCCCGGTTGCGGCAGTTGCCAGTGCAGAGGCTGCGGTTCGCGGACGTTCAGTGGTCATTGCGGCAAGCAGCGCGCGCAGCGCGGAGCCAGTGCTGCACGGCCAATGGCTGGAGAAGTGCCGGTTGTTGTGCGCAGTGGGCAACACGCGCAAACAGTTCAAGGAAGTTGATGTGCGGTGTTTTGGCGATGCCCGGCTTGTCATTGTCGATACACCGCATGCCATCGAAGAAGCCGGTGACTTGCGCGCCGCCAGGGAAGCAGGGGCTTTGCCGGATTCGAAGTGGCAGACGCTCGCGCAGGTTGCTTCGGGTGCGGTTGCAGTGCCGCCGGCCGGATTGGTGACATTCAAGTCAGTCGGTACGGCGTTGCAGGATCTGGCGCTGGCTGTTCGGTACTACGAGCGTTTGGGTGCGGCCGGGACATCCCCGTCTGTTTCGGATCTGGGTAGTTTGCGACAACCGGTGCGCGCCACTGAACCCCGGGTATGACGTCACGGGCCACTTAAAAACCACAGGAGATGACATCATGTCTTGGATACGCGTGTTGAAAGGAATGGCGCTGTGTGTCGCAGGCCTTGCCGCAGCGAGCCTGAACTGGGCGCCCGAGGCGCGGGCACAGTCCCCCTGGAAGCCTGACAAGCCTGTGGAGATTGTGTTGCCCACAGGGGCCGGCGGGACGAACGATCAAATGGCGCGGCTGATCCAGAAGGCGTTGCAGGACCAGAAGCTCGTCAGTGTGCCGACGCTGGTCATGAACAAGGCTGGCGGCAACCAGAGCCTGGCGGTCGTGTATCTGAACCAGCACGCAGCCGATCCGCACTACCTGCTTTATTCGACCGCAACCGTGTTTACCAATGAAATTGCGGGGCTGACCAAGCAGCGTTACACCGAGCTGACACCGATTGCGCTGCTGCTGGTCGACTACACCGTCATATCGGTGAAAGCGGATTCGCCGCTCAAGAGCATGCGTGATCTGGTGGCCCGGTTGAAGGCGGATCCCGAATCGATCGCATTCGGCCTGGTCAGCCGCGGCGGTCCCAACCATCTCGCCGCGGCGCAGGCGATGAAGGCGGCGGGCATAGAATCGAAGAAACTCAAGCTCGTGGTGTTCAAGACCAATGCGGAAACGGCAACCGCTGTCGCAGGCGGGCATATACACGCCATGGTTTCTTCGGTCAGCGCAGCGCTGCCGCAGGTGGAAGCGGGCAATGCGCGCATTTTGGGCATCGCGGCGCCGCAGCGCCAGACTGGCAAACTCGCCCAGGTGCCCACCATGCGAGAAGAAGGGATGAACGCGACGGGTATTCCCAACTGGCGCGGGATTATGGGCGCGAAGGGCATCACTGCCGAGCAGTCGGCGTTCTGGAGCAGGGCGTTCGCGAAAGTCACGGCTACCGAGGATTGGCTGCAGCAACTCGATAAGAATAATGTCGCGCCGCATTACCTGGCGGGGGATGACTTGACCAAATGGCTGGCCGCCGCATACGAGGATACGCGGACGGTGATGGCCGATCTCGGGCTCGTGAAATAGGCGCCGGCCGTAACAGCAGCAGTGCAGTACTCACAGTAAGGACATGAATATGCAGATTAATTTGAAAGGCGTCATGCAGGCGCCGGTCACTCCGCTCAAGGATGACTACAGCTTTGACGGCGACGGTTTCGCCAAGATGGTGGATTTTCACGTGCGCCACGGCGCGCCCGCCATCGCCTGGCCGCACCACAAGGCGGAGTCGCTCAATCTGACTATCGCGGAGCGCAAATTAGGCGCCGAGATCGCGGTGAAAACGGTGGCCAAGCGTGTTCCGGTCTCCATTTTTGCCGGAACGCTGTCGGAGGAAGACTCTCTGGACATCGCGCGACATGCCCAGAAAATCGGCGCCGACATGATTCTGGCGATCTCGCCGTACTGCCGCCGGCCGTCGCAGGATGAAATTTTCGACTCGGTCGTGCGCATCGGCACGCACACCGATCTGCCTATCCTCACTTATAACTCGCCGTGGCGCAACGGCGAGGGCGTTGAATTTACCGGCGAACTGACGCAGCGGCTGATCGAACGGCTGCCCAACTACATCGGCATGAAAGACGCGAGTTTTCACAGTGAAAAATTCCTGGAGATTTCCCGCGTCGCGCTCAAGATGCGGCCCGGGTTCGCCATCATCATGGGCGTGGAGCATCTTCTCGCATCGTATCCGCTCGGCGCCTGCGGATCTTTCTCCTCATCCGGTGCGATCGCGCCCAACCTGTGCAACAAGTTTTTCGCCTCTCTCGTCGCCCGTGACTGGAATACGGCGCGCGATTGCCAGTTTAAGATCTCACGCCTGTGGCGCCTGTTCAAGGAGCAATACCCCTCGTCGCTGAAGGGCGCGATGATCATGATGGGACGCACGGTGGGACCGACCCGCTCACCGCTGCCCACCGCCACCAAAGAACGCATCGAGTTCCTGCGCACCCAGCTCGAGGAACTCAATATCCTGCAGACCGAGCCGCACGGCTGGTAATCCCGACAAATAAAGAGAGCAGAGAACATCATGGCGATATTCCAACCAGGACTGGTGCACGCACCGGTCACCCCCTTCAAGCGCGACCACAGCATCGATTTCGACACTTACGCGAAGATTCTGGAATTCCACCTGCGCAACGGAGCGGATGCGCTGGCGTTGCCCATGCCCGAAGGCGAGGACATGAGCCTGACCGATGCCGAGCAGCGCAAAGTGCTCGAGTTTGCCATCGCCAGGGTGAAGGGGCGCGTGCCCGTCATTGCGCACGTGAGCGATGCGGGCACCAGTATCGCGGTCGAGCGCGCGATTCACGCCGAGAAGGCAGGCGCTTCGGCGATCGTGTCGCATCCGCCGTATTTCTGGCATCCGAAACCTTCTATGGTGACCGAACATCTTGTGAGTATTGGCACGGCGGTGAAGCTGCCGTTTTTCATCATGAACCCGCCGATCGAATCCGTGGGCACCACGCTCTCGACTGACATCGTGCTGCAGGTGATCGAGCGCGTGCCCAATCTGGCGGGTGTCGTCGACGCCAGTCTTGATTTTGTGTTCATGGAGGAATTGGTCTTCGGCGCGAGGCAGCTGCGGCCCGATTTCCAATTGATCGCAGGTGCGGATTTCGTCGTGTCTGCTTGTGCGCTTGGCGGCTCCGGTGTGTTTTCACCCTTGTCCGGCATCGCACCGAGGCTGGTCCGCGGTTTGTACGATCTGTGCCGCAAGGAGCAGTTTATCGAAGCGCGCGAGATGCAGGAAAACATAGGCGCCCTGAATCACGCGGTGAAGTCTGCAGGAGAATCCGGCTTGCGTGACGGACTCGCCGGGCTTAAGGCCGCACACAGCGCTTTCGGACGCGAGTGCGGCATGCCGCGGCCGCCGGTGCGTTCGCTCGGCGAGATCGAGCATAGCCGGCTGTCGGAGTTGATTGCCGGAATGACTTTTTTAGAGGCGGAGCCGCGTGGCTGGTAGAATCGGGGAAAGTAAAACGCTGTTCAGCGCCACGACAATCAACGCATCGAGAGAGATCCAGCGCAAATGCCACTCGTATTGAAAGGCGTGATGCAAAGCACGGTCACGCCGCTGAAAGAAGACTTCAGCCCGGATCTGGCGACATTCGAAAAACTCGTGGAATTTCATGTGCGCACCGGCGCCACGGCGATAGCCTGGCCGCACCACAAGGCGGAGTCGCTTAACCTCACCATCGCGGAGCGCAAGAAGTTCGCGGAAGTCGCGGTCAAGGTGACGGCGGGGCGCGTGCCCGTATCGATACATGTCAGCGCGCTGGCGGTCGAGGACACGATGGACCTCGCACGTCATGCCCAGCAGATCGGCGCCGATGCCATCCTCGCGATCACGCCGTATTTCTGGAATCCCTCACCGCAGGCCCTGTACGATTATTTCGTGCGCATAGGAACTGCGATCGATCTGCCGCTGATCGCTTACAACTCGCCGAGTTACCTGGCGGGTGTTGAGATCACTGGCGACCTTACGCGGCGGTTGATAGAGCGCCTGCCGAATTTCGTTGCCATGAAAGAGGCAAGCTTCGACAGCGAGAAGTTTCTGGAGATTGCACGCGTCGCGCGGGCCCTGCGTCGGGATTTTTCGATGATCGCGGGCGTGGAGTTCCTGCTGCCCTCGGTGCCGCTGGGCGGCGTGGGGTCGTATTCCTCGGCCGGTGCGATCTGCCCCAATCTGTGCACGCAACTCTATGAATCGTGCGTTGGCGGCGATTGGCCGCGCGCCCGCGAGTTGCAGTACAAGCTCGCGCAGCTGTGGGACTTGTTCCGCGACCAGTACCCGTCATCCCTGAAAGGCGGCATGGTCATCATGGGCCGCCCGGTGGGCCCGACGCGTCCGCCGCTGCCAACTGCGACGCGCGAAAGACAGGAACACATCCGCAAGCAGCTCGACGCGCTGGGCATACTCGAAACCGAGCCGCATGGCTGGTAGCCAGGCAGTCTTAACTATGGATAGGCAATAATAATGTCACCGTTCATCCCAGGTCTGGTCCATACCCCGGTGACGCCGTTCCGGCCCGAGGGCGGGGTAGATCCCGAGCGTTACGCGCAGCTCATCGAGTTTCACATTAAGCACGGCGCGGATGCCCTCGCATTGGCCATGCATGCGGGGGAGTCGGTCAGCCTCAGCGATGGCGAACAGCAGGACCTGCTCGAACTCGCGCTCAAGCAGGCAAAGGGCCGCGTTCCCGTGATCGCGCACGTCAGCGACTCGGGATCGGAAATAGCCGCTGACCGCGCGCGCCGTGCGGAACGGGCGGGTGCGGCTGCCGTGGTTGCCACCACGCCGTACTACTGGACGCCGCCGCCGGCCATGGTGCTGGAGCATTTCGCGATCATCGGGTCGGCGGTAAAAATCCCGTTTCTCGTGCTCTATTCACCCCAGGAGATGGGCGGAACGAAACTATCGACCGATCTCGTGCTCCAGCTCATGGATCGCGTTCCGAATTTTGCTGGCCTGGTGGATACGAGCCTGGACTGGCAGTTCATGATCAACATCGTATCGAACGCACAGCGCAAGAACGCCGCGTTCCAGCTGCTTTCCGGGACCGAGTACATGATTCCGGCGGGGGCGATCGGCGCAAAAAGCGCGTTCTCGGCGCTTGCCGGAATCGCGCCCACGCTCGTGCGCAAACTCTACGATCTGTGCCGGGCTGAACGCTATGCGGATGCGCTCCCTATTCAGGAGGAGATCGCAGCGTTGCGTCAGGCGGTCAAGCGCGCCGGCAGCAGCGGACTGAAAGCCGCCATGCGTGTCATGGTCCGTGATTGCGGCGAGACGCGGCCGCCGCTCGACCCGATCGCAGCGAATGTTTTCAAAAAATTGGCGGCGGAACTCGCGGCGCGGCCTGCGCTGGGCGTCGAGCCCCGCGGCTGGTAACGCAGGATGAGCGGCTCACGCGCCTCTTCGGGACAGGTAGCTTTCATCACCGGGGCCTCATTCGGGATAGGCGCGGCAACGGCGCTGGCGCTCGCCCGGGACGGTTTCGATATTGCGATCTCGGCGACACGAATCGAAAACCTCAAAGACACCGCAGCGAAGTTAAGGACAACCGGTTGCCGTGTCGCCGAGGTGGCCCTCGACCTGTGTTCTCAGGACAGTATAGAGCAGGCGTTTGCCGGGGTCGTCAGCGCGCTCGGCCGCGTCGATGTGCTGGTCAACAACGCCGGCGTCAACTTGCGGCAGACCGCGCTGGATGTCACGCTCGAGCAATGGGATGCCGTCATGCGCGCCAATGCGACCGGGACGTTTTTCCTGACCCAGCAATTCGGGCGGCATCTGGTCGCAGCGGGACGACCCGGCTGCGTGGTCAGTATCTCGTCGAGCCATGGCATGCTGGGCGCGGCAGAGCGTTCGACCTACGGCATATCGAAAGCGGCGATCCTGCAGATGACCCGGATGCTGGCGATCGAATGGGCGCCGCACGGCATACGCGTCAACGCCGTCGCACCCGGCCGCGTCGACACGCCATCGCCGTCGCGTGCCGCGACCGGCACGGATCCAAAATATATGCAGGCGATGGTCAACCGCGTCCCTCTGCGCCGGCTCGCGACCGCAGAGGATGTCGCGGAAGCGGTATGTTATCTGGCAGGCTCGCGCGGCGCGTTTGTCACCGGCCATACCCTGGCCGTAGATGGAGGACTTACAGCATACTGAGGTGGCAGCCGCTGCTTGATCGCCATTTATTCCGGCTGAAACGCGTTTGCTTGAATTTACAGGAGAAAGAAGCCATGACGTCCAGCACATGTCGGTCCCATTCCCTGAAACTGCGACAGGCCGCTGTCGGCATTGCGGGGGCGCTGGTGCTTAGCGCCGCGGTCCCGGATGCGGCTGCTGACTATCCCGACCGGCCGATACGCCTGATCGTGCCGTCCCCACCGGGTGGCGGTACGGATACCTCGACGCGGGCTATCGTGCCCAAGTTAAGCGAGATCCTCAATCAGAACATCGTGGTCGATAACCGTCCGGGCGCGAGCGGCAATATTGGCGCGGAAATCGCGTCAGTCGCGCCCGCTGATGGTTATACGCTGCTGGCCATCATTGCCTCGCATGCCAGTAATCCTGCCGTCATGCGCAAAGTCACTTTCAGCCTGGCGCGGGATTTTGCGCCGATCTCGCGCACGGTGACGCTGCCCAACGTGCTGATTTCCCACCCTTCGGTGCCGGCGAAAAACACGAAGGAACTCATTGCCTACATCAAGTCCAGGCCCGGGCAGTTGAATTTCGCCTCCGGCGGCATCGGTTCCATCCAGCACTTCGCGATGGAGCTGTTTCTCAACATGGCGCAACTGAAAATGACCCATGTGCCGTACAAGGGTGTCGCGCCAGCTACAAGTGATGTCATCGCCGGACATGTGCCGATGATCGCCGCGAACATTCTTACCATCCTGCCCCATGTGAAAAACGGCCGGGTGCGCGCCTATGGCGTGACCAGCCTCGAGCGCTCGAGTGCCGCGCCCGATCTGCCGACCATCGCCGAGGCGCTGCCAGGTTACGAGGCGGTGCAGTGGTACGGCCTGGTCGCACCGGCGGGCACACCGCGAGCCATCGTGAACAAGCTGCACGCAGCGGTGGTGCAGACCCTGAATGACCCGGCGGTGCGACAAGGCTTCTTGAACGGGGGCGCGGACACGACCCCCAGTCCATCGCCTGAAGCCTACGCCAAGCTGATACGCGCGGAGATTGCGAAGTGGGCGAAGGTGGCAAAGGAGGCGGGGATCAAGCCGGAATAATGCGGGATTTTCACCCAACATTCGTGCGATCGATTGATGATTGAGCGTCAGCGCAGTTGTTCGGCAAAGCTGCGCAAGGTTTGCCGATAGATTTCAGGGAAGTCGTTTTGCAGGCTGCTGTGAGATCCGCCGGCGATCTCGACCCAGCGGGTATTAACGGGTGCCGCGTCGCGCAATTCACGGCCCAGCGAGATGGGCACTGTGTTGTCGTCGCTGCCGTGGATCATCAAAATCGGCGCATCGACCTTGCCGATCTTGTCGATCGAATCGAATTTCTGGGTCGAAAAGCCCGCCAGTATGGTGCCCATAACACCATTCGCGGCCGCCACATCGGGCAGTCGCGTGAAGGTCGATTCGACGATCAGCGCGCCGTAATCGATGCCATGGCGCTTGCGGCTGGCCAGTTCGATAGCCACGCCGCCGCCCACCGAATGGCCGTAGATCACGCGTTTGCGCGGATCCGGCTGTCGCCGCACCAGCTCGGTCCAGGCCACAGCGGCGTCGGCGTAGATCGTCTGTTCGCTGGGGACGATGGGGCTGCTCTCGCCCCAGCCGCGGTAGTCGACCGCCAGCACCGAAAAGCCCGCTTCGCGCAGTGCGTCGATCTTGCCGATGTTGCGGTACAGATTGCGAAAGGTACCGTGCAGATACAGCAGCGCCGGGGCCTGCGCGTCGGTGTGCGGCAACCACCACATTTGCAGGCTGTCCTGCGTGCCCTCGATCTCGCCGGGTACCGCGGTGGCAAATGACAGATCGCCGGGCCGCAGCCCTGCGAAGTCGGCCTGACGCTCGGGCGATGGGCGGTAGACGATCTCGCGCATCCTGGTGTCGAGCCAGGCGCAACCCGGCAACACCGCTAGCAGCATTGCAATAAGGCACAGTCCCGAGATGCGACGAAAGGCACGTTCGGAGTGCCCGGGTAACTTGATGACAATGCGCCGCCTGCGCATTAGATGGATTGTCCTGACCATCATCTCTTTTTTTTGCACCTCACGCGCCTTGTTCCGCCAGTGTAATTTGAAATACTATGAATGTCCGGCTATTGGTCGTAACCTGCCATTGTTCGAAAATATAAGGAGGATTGAGTCATGAAGCCCGTAGTCCTTGTTACCCGCAAGCTGCCGGATAGCGTCGAGGATCGTCTTCGCAGAGACTACAACCCCATCCTGAACCCCGGTGATGTCCTTTATTCGGGCGACGAGATCATCGAACGCGCCAAAGGGGCTGATGCCATTATGCCCTGCCACACTGAGAAGTTCAGCGCTGCCGTGATCGCCCGATTACCTGAAAGCGTGCGCGTGATCGCAAATTTTTCCGTGGGTTACGACCACGTGGACACGGAAGCGGCCAGGGCCCGGGGACTTATAGTGACGAATACGCCCGAGGTGCTGTCCGACGCCACGGCAGAACTGACCATGATGCTGATGCTGGGCGCGGCGCGCCGGGCCAGCGAGGGCGAACGCCTGGTCCGCACCCGGGAGTGGAAGGACTGGAGTCCCAGCTTCATGGTCGGCACCCAGGTGACGGGCAAGCGTCTGGGCATACTCGGATTCGGACGGGTCGGACGGGTCGTCGCGAAACGCGCCCGCGGATTCGACATGGAGATCCACTATAACGATATCAAGCGGGCGTCTCCTGAGCTTGAAGCAGGCGCCATTTTTCACAAGACTCCCGCGGAACTGATGCCGCATTGCGACTTTCTGGCACTTCACTGCGTGGCATCTCCGCAAACCGTCAAGCTGCTGAACGCAGAACTCATTGCTCTGCTGCCGGATGGGGCGATTGTGGTCAATGCCAGCCGCGGCGTGGTAATCGACGATGACGCCCTGATCGCGGCGCTCAAGTCCGGCAAGCTCACGGCCGCCGGATTGGACGTCTACAATAACGAACCCGACATCCATCCGGAATACCGGCAGTTGACCAACGTGTTCCTGATGCCGCACATAGGCAGCGCTACAAAGGAAACCAGAATCGCCATGGGATTCCGGGCGATCGACAATCTGGATGCCGTCTTTGCCGGAAAAGAGCCTCGCGACCGCGTGGCCTGAGGTTATCTCTTATTTTCCGGTTAACGTTACCAGAACTTAATATTGATTTAACCTGGGGAAAAGGTCAATATTCATGGCCAAAAGGTCAATATTCATGGCCAACAGGTGTTGCTAATCACGTTCTGGGGAGGACTATAAAATGGTTACGCTGCGCAAACACTATCGATTGCTGTCCGTGCTGATTGGCATGGCACTGTGTCCCGCACTATCTTTCGGTCAGGCGTCCGCCCTGCCGAATAAACCCGTGCGTATCGTCGTTCCCAATGCGGCCGCCGGTCCCAACGACCTGGTCGGCCGTATCGTCGTGCCAAAATTGAGCGAAATACTGGGCCAAACCGTGATCGTGGAAAATCGTCCGAGCGCCAACGGCGTGATCGGCGCGGAATACGTTGCGCGCGCGGTGGCAGACGGCACGGTGCTTGCCGTGGGCAACTCCGGCACGCACGCTGTCAACGCCTCCCTCTACAAGAAGCCGACCTACGATCCCGTGCGTGATTTCGCGGCCATCACCGAAGTCATCTTCAGCGGTCTGGTGCTGGTCGCGCATCCCTCGGTCAAGGCCAATAACGTCAGAGAGCTCATCGTCGAAGCCAAGCGTATGCCGGGCAAGCTCAATATCGGGATCGCCGGCGCAACCGGCGAGATCGCCACCAACCTGATCAAGATGCAGGGGAAAATCGACCTGACCAATGTTCCCTATAAAGGCGGCGCACCTGCCGTGACCGGCGTGCTTTCGAATGAATCGCAGTTGCTGCTGACCCTTTATTCAAGTCTCAAGGGATCGATAGACGCCGGCAAGCTCAAACCCATAGGCGTGACCAGCACGCGGCGCGATCCGAATCTTCCCAACGTGCCGACGGTGGCCGAGGGCGGGCTCGACGGCTTCCAGGTCGAATTCTGGGTCGGATTCTTCGCGCCCGCGAAAACGCCCGCCGCGACCGTGCAGGCGCTGGCGCGGGAAATCGTGCGCATCGTCAATATGCCCGATGTGAAGGAGCGCCTGACCGGCCTCGGCTACGAAGTCGTGGGCAGCACGCCGGAGCAGTTCACCGAGCGCGTGCGGCGCGACACCGAGATGTATCGCAAGACCATACTCGACTCCGGCATGCAGCAGCTGGATTGATCGCGCGGTTGCGGGACGGCTCCCTTACTTCGCCGGGATCACCGGCAGCAGCACGTGCGAGGGGTGGTCGGGGCCGGTGTGCACGGTGACTTTGCCGCCGTAGACTTCGACTGGCCGGTTGCCGCGCAGATCGTGCTTGAACGGCCCGACGCCGTAATAGATGCGCCCCGCAACGTTGGCCTGCCCCGGCTCGAAACCGGGATAGATGTAATCGCGCCCGCGCACACTTAAGGCCAGGCGATAGCCCTCGGGCAGCACGATAGAGGTCGGCCAGATTTCAATGTCGAGCTCGTAAATCTTTCCCGGCGTCAGAGGCTGCACCTCATCATGGCTGTGATAAGGGCGGTAGGGCAGAGTCAGCTTCGCGTCCAGCTTGCGGTGCGATGCGCGCAGCCAGCCGATGCCGACCGGCGTGTGCGGATCGTTCGAGCCCTGGTATACGATCTCGCGCATATCCGGCGCGAAGGCCCGCAGCACGAGGAACACATCCGCATCCGCGGTTTCCGAGGAGATAAACAGCTTGGCC
This sequence comes from Burkholderiales bacterium, assembly GCA_030683105.1. Lineage (GTDB taxonomy): Bacteria > Pseudomonadota > Gammaproteobacteria > Burkholderiales > SG8-41 > CAKKQX01. The sequence goes on from JAUXMZ010000078.1 coordinate 61,451, forward strand.
GCGACCGGTCCGGTGATTTCGGTCTCTTTCTCCACCGGGTCCAGCAGGAAAGTCAGGCCGTCGCCCAGCGCGTCATAGGTGATCGTCTTGGGCGCTTCCGGCACTTCCGCCGCCAGTTTGCGGCTCGCCGGGTCGAGATAGGCCTTGGTCCATCGCGTGCGTGCCAGCGGCCATTCGCTTTCCGCGCGCTCGACAAACGTCTCGTGCGGGTGGCGCACCTGCAGCTGCACCCTGGGCTGTTGGTCCCAGCCGGTATTCTCGCCCTTGAGGAAATGACCAAAGAAGCGCTTCTGCAGCGCCATGCCGTAATCGCTGTAGAAGTGCGTGAAATGATCGAGGCCATGCATCTCCAGCCATTTCTGTGTGCTCGCCGCGTTGACGTACCCTTCGGTGTTGCCGCGCGGGTGCAGTCCCACGCCGCCCCAGTTACCGGCAGAGAGCAGCGGCACATTGATTTTGGAATAATCCGGCATGCGCGCTTTCCAGTACTTGTCGCACAGCGGATGGGCGAGCACGTCCCGGCCATAATCGGTGCGGTTCGAGGCGAGTTCTTCCTCGCTGAGAGTTGGTGGACCGGAAATCCATTCGCCGTTGATGCGGCTCTTATAGCCGTTCGCACCCTTGCCGTGCTGTCGCGGCACAACGGCTTCGCGGAACCAGGTCTCGGCGAAGCGGCAGGCGATGCCGCCATGATGGCCCATGTCGCGGTAGAAATCGGCCGCGCCTTCCCACACGCAGATTGCGGCCAGGTGCCTGGGCTGCAGCGAGGCCACCTGCCACTGGTTCATGCCGTAATAGGAGATGCCGTTGAGGCCGACCTTGCCGTTGGACCATGCCTGCACGCCCGCCCAGTCGACGCAGATCGCGAAATCTTCCGCCTCGCGCCACGACCAGGGGTCGAGATAGCCGGGCGAGCGCCCCATGCCGCGCGAATCCACGCGCACGCAGACATAGCCGTCCGGCACCCAGATTTCCGGGTCGACGAGTTCCCAGTTCTGATAGCGGTTCGACGAGCGTGCCAGAATGTTGGGAAAATGTTTTTCCAGCTTCTGCCACTGATAGGGATAGCCGTCCTGGAAGTGCAGCCATTTGGCATAAGGCCCGTAACTGAGCAGGACCGGGTATTTGCCGTCCTTGACCGGACGGTAGACATCGGCGCGCAGCACGACGCCGTCTTCCATCCGGACCGGCACATCCCAATCGATGCGCATGCCGTCGCGCACCTCGGTACGGCATTGCGCGTCTGCGGCTGCATAAATGCTGGTCATGGTCGAACTCCCTCCGGAAGTTTTATAGCAAGATCACGTGATTTTCGGCGCAATGAATGCGTTCTTCCCCGGTTATTTTTTACTGGCTGACTCCGGGGACCACTTGAAGGCTGACAAGCGCGCCAGTTCGTCCAGGGCTACGACGCCGAAGTGGCGGCCGCCGCCGATGATCCACGTCGGATAGTCCTTGATGTCGTTCGTCACGCAGGCGAGATTGATCAGGCCGCCGCGCCCGTTCGGGGTGCATTCGATATAGGGCAACCGGTCGACGGAGGCCTCAAACAATGCTTTCTGCTGCTGGCAGGACGGGCACCAGTACGTGCCATAAAAACGCGCGCCGGAATCGCGCAGGTGAATTGCGAGCGCTTTCGTGTACGGCTTCTCGGGCCCCGCCGCAGGGTCGAAAAGACCGCTGTAGTGCAGGGACAGCACGATCACGATCACGACGGCTAAACCGAGGGGGGTGGGCAGCGAATTGGCCCATGTGTGCTCCGGCATCTGCGCGGGCCTGCGTACCAACATCAGAATCAGCAGCACGTTCATGATTCCGAAAGAGGCGAGGCAGTAGGCGCAGACAGCCTCGATCACGAACACCGAGACGGCGGCGAGATACCAGCTCACGGCGGCTCCAACGACGGCGACGATCAACGCAGCGTGCCAGGAACTCGGGCGGGTACGCAGACGCCATGTAAAATGAGCAAGCAGCGCGTAAGTCAGGAAGCCCCAGAACGCAATCGGCACGCCGATCAAGGTGGACCAGCGGCTTTGCTGCACGAGGTCGCAATCGGAGGCCGCACCGCAAAAAGCGGGAAGCTCGCCAAACCACGCGGTGAACGTAAGGTAGGCCGTCAGCGCAAGTCCGGCCAGCACCAGTCCGAAAAGCCAGTTGTCGAGCGGATGCGGGCCGCGAACGCGGGAGGAAGTCTCCGCCACTCGCGGCTCGGCATGAGGCTTGGGCGCCTTGACCTTTTCCCCGGATTCCCGCTTGCCGGATCTGCGGTGCTTTCTTGACATGTTGTCATGCAGGATAGCCATAGAGGCAAGATCCCGCAAGTAACGACAGACTTAGAGCCCCTAACATAATGAAACGCGTGTTTCATTATGTTAAGGGCTCTTAATCCCGGCGGTCTTCGAATGGCGCCGTTAACCGTCGATTGCAATATTCCTACCTGACTATTGAGCGTTTCATAATGGATGACAGTCGGAACGCTCAATCCCCGACCCTCTGCTTCGCTTCAAGTGTTCCCTTGTCCCGGAAGGAGAGGGTGAGAATGGCACTAATTCGCTGCCTCGAATTAGTGAAAGCTCAATAATGGCCCTTGAACTGCAAGTACAGTTCTTCCACCTTTGCTCTTGCCCAGGGCGTTCGCCGCAAAAATCGCAGGCTCGAAGCGATACTCGGTTCGTGAGTGAAGCAGCGGATGGGGACTGCGTTGCCCATAGCCTCCCAGCCCAGGCCATCGACAAGATCAATCAGCATCTGCTCAAGGGTGATGCCGTGCAGCGGATTTTTGGGTTGGGATTGGGTCATTGCAAAAGGCACGGCCTGGGCTCGTGATGCCGATGCTCTGAATGTCGATATACCGCAGCTCGACTTCCGCTAATGGTCGATGCCCACGATGTCATCGGCTTCAAATTCATCCGGCACGGTGCCGTCGCCGGGGCCGGTGACCATGGCGGCCATGCTGTCGCTCTGCTTCACGAAGTATTCAGCGCTGACGGGGTCATAGAAACGCTGACCGATGGCAACTTCGCTGAAGTTAATGCGGTGACGGGTGGGGTGATCGGTCATGTCGAAGCGAAATGAAAGTGTATGCAACCCCTATTAGAACATAAGTGTAAGACGGGACCACTTCGTCACTCAAACCGGTTCCCGATTCCGTCGATACCGACCGCCAGAATTCATGTATTCCAACCCCCAGAAACACAAAAGCCCAACCGCGGGGCTGGGCTAAGTGCAAGAACGGGTACAAAAAATTCTGGCTCCCCGAGCTGGGCAAATCTGGGCACTGGCTGGAAGTCTTGAGGATGCCTTAACGTCCGCGTTCAGCCACGGCGAAGCGATCGGTCTGGAATGCGCGGTTAGGGGGCTTTTCGTGAAGCGGCCAGACGTTCATTTGCTGCTTGTATCGACTTCTGAAGGTTCAGTTCGGCCGGCAAGTGGTGGCGCAGGACTAGGGCGAGCACTGCGATGGCTCCGAAAAGTAAGACCAGAAGCGCTAATGCTGCTTTGGCTAGCCATGCCGTGGCTTCCGTGGTTACCGGTATCCATGCCAGCAGAAACTCAGGAAGTGCAAATGCTCCTGCTGCGAGGACAAATGCAACGACTGCTGTCCACTTTGCAGTGAGTGTGGGCAGCATATTGGTTGCAAGTTCTGAGAGTGACATTCGACGAACCCCTTAACGAATGTTAAACATCTACTTTCCCTTGAACCTTTTGTAATTGTATTCCGGGTCGTACTGGCGAGGGCTTACGCATTGGGCAAACATAATGGCTCTGGCTTCTATCGGGCCATAGCCGGATAGCTGCTCTGCCTGTTCTACGCAATCTTGGATGCGGCTTTCGTGAGCGTTATAACCAGCGGCAAAGCCAACAGCGCAACCAATTGCCACTGAAATGGCTAAAGTAGTCATGTCCATTAGTTTCGCCCTATGATCTGCGCCGTACGCTTTTGATTTTTTGTCCCCCGTTGGAGTAACACGGGGGCCTACGGATACAGGATGCCACAGTCCTGGGGATTATTAACCTCAATCATGCAAAGCGCATAAATCCACAGGAAGGTCCCGCAGCTGCGGCCTGCCGCACGCAAGAGCTGCGGGAGGTGCCTGTGGAGTTATGCGTCTAGCGTGGGAATGCTTGACAGCCTCATAAATGACGAATAACATTCATTTAGCTGTTATTTATCATTTATGAGGAAAATATGATCAAACCCGCTGATTTACATAAGGTTTGGGCCGCACCCGACAATACTCGGCTCACCTCGAAACAGCTTTCGTTTCGGCTTCCAGTGCACGTCGCGGCCAAGCTCTCGGCGCTGTGCGAGATGTTCCCAGAAAAGACGCGGACACAGCTTGTGGGCGATCTGCTCGCGGCGGCCCTCGATGATTTCGAGCGTTCGTTTGAATCCATAAAAGGCCAATTCATATACGGTGACCATGAGACCGGCGAAGAGATTTATGACGAAATCGGGCCTGTGAAAGAGTATCGCCGCCTTGCCGATCGCTATTATCGGGATCTTGAGATTGAACTCGGAAACGAGAACCCAAAATCACTTTTCGACCGCCCCGAACCGAAAAAGACTGACGAATAGGTGATTGCAATGCCGAGCCCAGAATTCAAGCTGCTGCTGTTTGGCCACGATACCGTCCAATGCGCCTATTACTTGCGCGCAGACGACGGCAGCGGCATTGATTTTGAGCGCCTCGCCATCGACCGGGAAGAGTTGCGGCTGTCGAAATTAAAAGAGCCCAAGGTGATCCAGCTCGGCAGCGAAGCCTTCCTGCTGGAACCCAACGGCAGCCGGTCCGGCTATCCCTTCATCATCAACAATCCCGCCTTCCGTATTGAATTCGGGGAATACAACGTCCCATCTTTCTTTGTCACCTTCCGCAGCGAAGCCTTGTGGCGGGTTGGCACGCAGGCGCTGCATCAGCGGTTCATGAGCTGGGCGGAATCGCTCGGGTTCAGGCCGGACAAACCCGAAGGGCTGTCGCGGGTCGATTTCACCTTTGATTACGGCCTGCCGGTCATCGACTTTGACGAGGACAGCTTTGTCTCGCTCTCCAACAAGGACGCCAAGCACCGGGAAAACGGCAAGGTGCAAACCTTCCAGTTCGGCAGGGACGATATCGTGCTGCGGATTTATAACAAGGTGGCCGAGATCAAGCAGCAGAGCAACAAAGTCTGGTTCTATGAACTCTGGGGCCGGGATTCCGATGTCTGGCGCATCGAGTGGCAGGTGCGGAAGGACGTGCTGCGGCGTTTCGGCATCCGCACCTTCAAAGACCTCGACGACCAGCAAGGCGACTTGCTGCGCTACCTCGCCGGAGAACACACCACGTTACGGGTTAAGGCAGAGGACGGCAACCGCTCGCGTTGGCCGTTGCATCCGCTTTGGGTCGATCTGCAGGAGCAAATCAAGCGGTTTAATTGCACCGGCATCTACCGGGAAGTAAGCGAGATGGGCGTACTCAATGAACGATTGATGCGCATGGCGATCAGCATCAACGGCTACCTCAAGCGCATTGCTGCTGTTCGTTGCCTGCAGCACAACGAGGACTTCATGCCGCATCGGGAAGCCTTGGTGCACTTGCAGAGGATGCTCGCCCAGGTGCACGACCCGCTCGACTGGCAACAGGATGTGCAAAAGCGCATCAAGCACATGCAGCTTGGGCGATGGTAACGCTGCAGCTCGTTCTCGACATGCTCAACGCCCACAAGAATCGGGTGTTGTTGGTTGCGCAAGCGGCCTTGCCTGAATCGCAGTTCCAAGCCTTCCGGCAGGTATTCTTAAATGAGTTTGGCAAGAGTGGTTTGGAATCGGAGTTGGCACGGGTTTTTACTGAGGACCGCAACGAGGACCGGCATGGCTAGGGCAGGAACACATTATGCAAAAAAGGGGGTGCACCATGAGTGAACGAATTACACGACTACACAATTGCAGTCGATTTCAGGGATGATATCGAGGCCGATTCGGTCACGGCTGGCGAATTACAATTGATTCGCGCCTACCTGCCGGATATTCTCAAGGAACTGACAATGCTGGCTCACAAGGACGAGGAGTAAAACCGATGGCAGTCGCGCTCTACGCTCGCGTATCCACGGCCAAGCAGGCCGAGAAGGATTTATCCATCCCTGACCAGCTCGCGCAGATGCGGGCATGGTGCAAGTCTCACGGCCTGCTGGTGGCTATGGAATACGTCGAGCCGGGTGCGTCTGCCACCGATGACAAGCGCCCGGTGTTTCAGCAGATGGTCGCGGACGCCACCCAAGACCCGCCACCGTTTGAGGCGGTCATCGTGCATAGCCGCTCGCGCTTCTTTCGCGATCTGTTCGAGTTCCTGAATTATGAGCGCACGCTCAAGCGTTCCGGCGTCAAGGTCCAGTCGATCACGCAGCAGACCAGCGACGACCCGGCCGGCGAGATGGCGAGCAAGATATTCAGCCTGTTCGATGAATACCAGAGCAAGGAGAACGGCAAGCACACCCTGCGTGCCATGAAGGAGAACGCCCGGCAGGGTTACTTCAACGGCTCGCGGCCCATGTTCGGCTTTAAGACAGTGGAAGCAGAGGCCACAGGAAACAAGGGCCAGCGCAAGAAGCGGCTTGCCGTCGATCAGGCGGAGGCGGCCACGGTCCGGCGTATCTACGATCATTACTTAAACGGCCATCAGGGGCAGTCCTTGGGCTGCAAGGGCATTGCCTTCCATCTGAACGAGCGGGGCATCGCTTACCGGGGTAGCCAGTGGACGCGCAGCCGTATCCATCAAATCCTGTCGGATACCGCATACCGGGGCGATTATTACTTTAACCGGCATACCCCGAAGATCAAGCAAGCCAAACCCGTCAGCGAGTGGGTCAGGATCGCCGTGGATGCCATCGTGGACGCGGACACCTTTGGCCGGGTGGGTGTGCGGCTACGCGCACGCGCCCCGGCCAATGTGCCGCCGCGTGTGGTCAATTCGCCGACCTTGCTCACTGGCATAGTGAAGTGCGGCTGCTGTGGTGCCGGGATGACGCTGGCAACAGGCAAGGGCGGCCGCTATCGCTATTACAAGTGCAATACCCGCATCGGCAAGGGCATCACGTATTGCAAGGGCGGCAACGTGCCGATGGAGAAGCTGGACGGCCTCGTGCTCGCGTCTCTGGCTGACAAGGTGTTCACGCCTTCGCGCACTCAGGCCATGCTGCAAGGGCTGCAGCGGGAGATCAAGGCCAGCCGCACCAGCCAGGACGAAGCGCTCAAGACGCTCACCAAGGAACTGGACCAGATCGGCAAGGGAACCGAGCGGCTTTACGAAGCGGTCGAGCAAGGTGTGCTGGAACTCAACGACAGCCTCAAAACCCGTTCCCACAAGCTGCAGGCGCGGCGACAAGCCATCCTGACCGAGATCGCGGGGTTAAAGACGCAGGCAGGGCTACCGACCGCGCTATTGCGACCCAAGCACATAGCAGCCTTCACCCTCTCTCTAAAGACAAAGCTCTTCAACAACCGTGGCTTTGCGAAGGCGTATCTAAAACTGCTGGTGGATGAGATTCGCGTCGAGAAGAAAGAGGTAACGCTGCGCGGGAGCTATACGGCACTGGCTCAGGCTGTGGCAGAAACGAATCTGGGCACCCTTGGCGGAGTGCCCAGATTTGTACCTAATTGGCTCCCCGACCTGGGCTCGAACCAGGGACAACCTGATTAACAGTCAGGTGCTCTACCAACTGAGCTATCGGGGAATATTCCGGAAAACCGGATGGCGCTGCTGCAGAAAGGCGCTTATATTAAAGCTTTGAGCCGTGGCGGTCAATCTTGCCTGAGAGTCGAACTAAGAGCCCCTAACATCATGAAACGCGCGATGCGCTGGCACGATTTTGGCTCAGGACGCGAAGCTTCCCGCAGGCCATATCGCGAATATGGGCAAGGGGAGCGACAAAGTCATGGGCCAAAACTCGTGCCAGCCCGAAGGGTTGCTGCCAAAACCGGCGCTGACTTTGTCGGCCGGCTTGACCATATTCGCGATATGCTCTGCGCCACCCTTCGCGTCAGCACCAATTTTGGCAGCAACGCACACGTGTTTCATTATGTTAGGGGCTCTATATGAAGTGGCTGAAGCGCGTTGCGATCGTGCTGGGCGTGTTGCTCGTGATTCTGGCGGCGGTGCCGTTTTTCCTGTCGCTCAATGATTACATACCGCGAATTGAAAAAGCGGCGTCGGAAAAACTCAGGGAACCGGTAAAAATCAAGAACCTGAGCTTCGCAGCGTTGCCGCTGCCGCACCTGACGATAGACGGCATCACGGTTGGAAAAAGCGGCGAGTTCTCTGTCGGCAAGGTCAGAGTCACGCCCGAGCTTCTCTCGTTGTTCGGACCGGTGAAAATCATCAGCAGCATAAGGATCGATTCACTGCTGTTGACCCAAAAAGCGATCGACAAGATCCCGCTTTGGATCAAACCGCAAGGCGCCCAGCCGTCACAACCGCTGGTCGTGATCCGCAGCCTTATCCTGGAAGACGCGATGGTCAAACTGGACAAGGCGAGCTTCGGGCCGTTCGCCGCTCGCCTCGAGCTCAACGCCCTTGGCCAGCCCGGAGACGCGTCGATCACCACCAAGGACGGCAAGCTGAAGGCGCTGTTCACGCCCGGCAAAGCCGGCTACCTGATTGACCTGACAGCCAAGTCATGGACCCTGCCAGCTGGTCCAGCGATTGTGTTTGACCAATTGACGATCAAGGGCGTGGCGCGGACCAATGACGCGACATTAAGCCAGATCAACGCCCGTCTTTATGGCGGAACCGCGATCGGCAAGGCCGACATCGGCTGGCAAAAAGGACTGCAGTTCAAAGGCAATTTCACTGTCAATCAGGTCGAGCTCAAGCCGCTGGTGCCGCTGCTGGCGCCCGGCAAGCGCATGAGCGGCAAGTTCAGCGCGAAGCCGGTGTTCTCCGCGAACTCGCCCGCCGCCAACCAGCTCATGAATGTGCTGAGGCTGGAAACCCCGTTCGATGTGCGGGACGGTGTGCTCTACGGCGTCGATATCGAGAAAGCGGCAACCAGCCTGATCAAGCGCGGGACCGGCGGCGAAACGCGGTTCGAACAGCTTTCCGGACATCTGGCCATGGAGCGCGGCACGCAGCGTTTCACGAACCTCAAAATCGCCTCGGGCGCGCTGGCCGCCAGCGGCAATGTCAGCATCTCTCCGAAAAAAGAGCTTTCAGGGCGCGTCACCGCGGAAGTGAAAGCGGCGAGTATCTCCGCTGCCAGCGTGCCGCTCAACGTTTCCGGCACGGTGGACTCGCCGATGCTGCTGCCTACCGGCGGCACCATAGCCGGCGCTGCCGCAGGTACCGCCATCCTCGGGCCGGGCTTGGGCACCTCCGTAGGCGCGAAAGTAGGGGGCTGGGTAGAAGGTTTATTTGGAAAGAAAGAGGAAAATAAATAATATAACAATATCAAGTGGTTATGATCGAACGCCATGCATGAGCATGCGAGGCTGGACTTCGCGTCAATTCTCGTAAAAAAAAGGCCGCACTGATAATGTGCGGCCTTTTTTTGCTGTAAAACGCGCTTACACCAGGACTTTGGCTATGGCGCTGGTGACGTAGTCGATGTTGCGCGAATTGAGTGCAGCCACGCAGATGCGGCCGCTGTCGATGGCATAGATCGAGTACTCCTCCCGCAAGCGCCTTACCTGGTCCTTGTTCAGCCCGGTATAGGAGAACATGCCGCGCTGGTCGACGACGAAGCTGAAATCGAAATCCGAACGGATGGCGCGAACCTTGTCGACGAACTGCCGGCGCATGGTCTTGATCCGCTCGCGCATCTGGCCCAGTTCTTTTTCCCATATCGCGCGCAGTTCCGGCGTGGTCAGCACCATGGTGACGGCTTGTCCGCCGTGGGTCGGCGGGTTGGAGTAGTTGGAGCGGATGACGCGCTTCAACTGGCTCAGGGTGCGGGCCGCTTCCTCCGCGCTTTCGGTGACGATGGACAACGCGCCCACGCGCTCGCCATAGAGCGAAAGCGATTTGGAAAAGGAGCTCGAGACGAAGACCACCGGGCAGGCCTCGGTGAAGCGGCGGACCACGGCGGCATCGGCATCGATGCCCTCGGCGAAACCCTGGTAGGCGATGTCAAGAAACGGCACCAGGCCGCGCGCATTGACGGCTTCGATCACTTTTTCCCACTGCGGAGGCGTCAGGTCGACGCCCGTCGGGTTGTGGCAGCAGGCATGCAGCACCGTGATCGATCCCGCGGGCAGCTTGCCTAGCGCGCCGATCATGGCATCGAAATTAACGCCATGGGTAGGTGCGTCGTAATAAGGGTAGGTGTTGACCGTGTGCCCCGCATATTCGAAGATCGCGCGGTGGTTTTCCCAGCTGGGATCGCTGATAAAGAGCTGGGCATCCGGGCTGATCCTGCGCAGAAAATCCCCGCCGACCTTGAGCCCGCCGGTTCCGCCAAGTGTCTGAACGGTAACGATACGGCCGCTGCGCACGGCTTCGCTGTCGGCGCCGAACAGCAACGCCTGCACCGCGCGGTCGTAGGTTTGAAGGCCGTCTATGGGCAGGTAGCTGCGCGGCATCAGCGTTTCCGCCATTTTCTGTTCGGCGCGGCGCACCGATTCCAGGATGGGTACCTTGCCGTTGTCGTCGCAATACACGCCGACGCCCAGATTGACTTTTTTCGGGTGGGTATCCGCATTGAAGGCTTCAGTTACGCCCAGGATAGGGTCCTTGGGAGCCATTTCCAGGGTTGCGAGCAGGGGTGATTTCATGGGTATAGACGGTCGCAGGAAAGTCGATAAAAAGGATAACAGGGTGAATTTTCACCAAACGCGCATATTTTACAGGCTCGCCGAACTTCGGTGTGATGGATTTACTAATCTGAAGGCAGAGGAACGATGACTGGCACGGGGAGGGCGCGCTGTGGGAAAATAACCGGTTATGCCGCATCTCCATTATCCATGAATCGTCCTGAGCCCAGGCTTGCGCCTGCCGAACATCCGGCACCGGTGCCGGTTGCTTTTCCCGGCAGTCCTTTCCTGCTATACCAGCCGTTCGAGCCGGCGGGAGACCAGCCCGAGGCCATTGAACAGCTGAGCGCAGGGGTGCGCGACGGACTGGCTTTTCAGACGCTGCTCGGGGTGACCGGCTCGGGCAAGACCTTCACCATGGCGCACGTGATCGCGCGTCTGGGCTGTCCGGCGCTGGTCATGGCGCCCAACAAGACGCTCGCTGCCCAGCTTTACTCTGAATTTCGCGATTTGTTCCCGGACAACGCCGTCGAATACTTCGTGTCCTACTACGATTATTACCAGCCCGAAGCCTACGTGCCGTCGAAAGACCTGTTCATCGAAAAGGATTCGAGCATCAACGAGCACATCGAGCAGATGCGGCTTTCCGCAACCAAGTCGCTGCTCGAGCGCAAGGACGTGATCATCGTTGCCACGGTGTCGGCGATTTACGGCATCGGCGATCCGGTCGACTACCATGGCATGATCCTGCATGTGCGCGAGAATGAGAAGCTGGCGCAACGCGAAGCCATCAAGCGGCTGACCGAAATGCAGTACGAACGAAACGATATCGATTTCAAGCGCGGCATCTTCCGCGTGCGCGGCGACGTGCTCGATATCTTCCCGGCGGAAAACTCGGAAACTGCGGTGCGGGTGACGCTGTTCGATGACGAGGTCGAGAGCATCCATGTGTTCGATCCGCTGACCGGGCATATTTTGCAGCGCGTGTCCCGCTTCACCGTCTATCCGTCCAGCCATTACGTGACGCCGCGTGCGACCACGCTGCGCGCGATCGAAGCCATCAAGGCGGAACTGCGCGAGCGCAGCGCCTGGTTTCAGAAGGAAAACAAGCTGATAGAAGCGCAGCGCATCGAGGAGCGCACGCGCTTCGACCTCGAGATGCTGAACGAAATGGGTTTCTGCAAGGGCATCGAGAACTACTCGCGCCATCTCTCGGGGCGCCAGCCCGGCGAACCACCACCGACCCTGATCGACTATCTGCCGCCCGATGCGCTGATGTTCATCGACGAGAGCCACGTCACCATTCCGCAGGTGGGCGGCATGTACAAGGGCGACCGCGCACGCAAGGAAAACCTCGTCGGCTACGGTTTCCGCCTGCCTTCGGCGCTCGACAACCGGCCACTGCGTTTCGACGAGTTCGAAAAAGTCATGCGCCGCACGATCTTCGTCTCGGCCACGCCGTCCAAATACGAGCATGAGCACCAGGCGCAGGTGGTGGAGCAGCTGGTGCGCCCCACGGGACTCGTCGATCCGCAGATCGAGGTGCGGCCCGCATCGACGCAGGTCGATGACTTGCTGTCCGAGATCAATGTGCGGGTGAAAAAAGGCGAACGCGTGCTGGTGACCACGCTGACCAAGCGCATGGCCGAAGACCTGACCGACTATTTTTCCGAGCATGGCGTCAAGGTGCGCTATCTGCATTCTGATATCGAAACCGTTGAGCGTGTGGAAATCATCCGTGACCTGCGCCTGGGCGAGTTCGACGTGCTGGTCGGCATCAACCTGCTGCGCGAAGGGCTGGATATTCCCGAGGTGTCGCTGGTGGCGATACTCGATGCCGACAAGGAGGGTTTCCTGCGCTCGGAGCGCTCGCTGATCCAGACCATAGGGCGCGCCGCGCGCCATATCAACGGCACGGCCATCCTCTATGGCGACAAGATCACGGAATCGATGAAGCGCGCAATCGGCGAAACCGATCGCCGTCGCACCAGGCAGCTCGCGCACAATGCCGCTCATGGCATCACGCCCATCGGGGTTACCAAGCGCATCAAGGACATCATCGATGGCGTCTATGATCAGGATACGGCGCGCCAGGAATTGAAGGCGGCGCAGAACCAGACACGCTATGAAGCGATGGGAGAGAAGGGCCTGGCGCGTGAACTCAAACGCGTCGAAAAAGAGATGCTGGCGTGTGCGAAGAACCTCGAGTTCGAGCGCGCGGCTGCGCTGCGCGACGAGCTCAGGGAACTCAAGGAGCGGCTATTCATCGGCACGGTATGAGTACGGAAATCAAAGTATTGTTTGTCTGCATGGGCAATATCTGCCGCTCGCCAACGGCCGAAGCTGTATTCAAGCATTACGTTGAGCAGGCCGGACTGGCCGGGCGCATCGTGAGCGACTCGGCAGGCACGCATGATTACCATATCGGCGATCCGCCGGATGCGCGGGCCCAGCAGGCTGCGCTGGACCGCGGTTATGACATGAGCCGCCTGCGTGGGCGCCAGGTCACCGCGAGTGATTTTGCCGAGTTTGATTACGTGCTGGCGATGGACGAATCCAACCTGCATCTGCTGAAAGCGGACTGCCCGCCGGGGCATGCACATAAGATCATGTTTTTAATGGAATATTCAGACAAGCCTGGACGCCGTAACGTTCCCGACCCGTATTACGGCGGACCGCAGGGTTTCGAGCAGGTGCTCGACATGGTGGAACATGCGGCGCAGGGCCTGCTGCGCCACATCCGGGAACGGCTATAGCCGGCGCCGCTGTCCGGCTAGCGCTGTCAGGGGTTATAACCCGGCTGAACGCCGGGACCGTTGAAAATCACCTGATAGTTCTGTGAAGTTCCCCTGTTGGGCAGCGCTGGCACATTATGCGTCCGGCCTGTTGCACCGCCGTCCCCGGTTACCGTGAGCACGGAGGTTGTCGTGTCGCCGCGACTGTAGGCATGCACGTAAAAGCTGTATGTCCCGACCGGAGGGGTCGGCCCTGACACCCTGATGTTCTCTATCCTCTGGTTGGGCTGCACGTTGATGTCGCCGCCGACATTATCGGCATCCAGGGCAGCAGTGGCGCCACCGGGCAAGGTAACATTTGAGTTTCCGTAATAGACATGCGCGCCGTTGGGCGTGTTCAGATGCAGATCCATGTCGGCATTGGTGAGCCACACGAGTTGTCCGCGGATGTCGCCGGGACTGCCCACGGGCTGGAACTGGACCTGGGCCTGGTTGACGGTCAGGGCCGCCGACAGTCCGCCCGGCTGCAGCGACTGCGTTGCCACAAATCCGCCCTGGACGGTGTTCAGGTTTACCTGAGTCATGGGGTTGGGCAGGGTATTGGGGCGGCTGTCTGCCGCGAATCCTGAACTGGCGGCAGGTGCAGATGACGGGGCGCCGCTCGGCTTCGCGCCGCTCAAACGATCAAGCACAAACGAAGGCGGTTCCAGCATCAGCGCAGGGGCGCTGTTCATGTCGGCCACATGGAAATGCTGGTTGATGCCGATAACCGATTCCCCGGCGTTGTTGACTGCCGTGAGCTGGTTGGTCCCGCGGGAGGGCCCGAGCACGCTGCCGTAGACCCCATCGGCGGCGAGGCTGCCGTCAGGATTGCGGCAATCCTGCTGGCACTGCGCCAGAGCGTACATGGTGCCCCGGATGCCGATCGTGGCAGAGGCGGTTGTTACCGCGTAATCCTTGTGATTGACGCGGCCGATCAATCCGGTGACGGTGCGGAACCCGCCTTTGAGCAACCGGAAAAAAGCGCTCTCCTTGCCGCCATCCTTGCCCGCGAAGCGGTATTCATCAATCCGCAACTGGCTGCGTTCCCGCAGCGAGATGATGCTCTCGTCGGTGAGCCGCACCTGCAGATTGCTCGCCGCGCCCGTGCTGAGCGTGTCGCGGTCATGGATGGCATCCCCGGCTGCAAGGCGCACATCCCTGCCGTCCCGAACGGCGATCACCTCGCCCGAGGCGAGCAGAACTTTTCCCGCCGTCGCGGCATAAGCCTGCAACGGCATCCACGTCAGCACGCCGATCGAAATGAGCGCGCGGATCAGCCTGAAGCATTGCATAATCGCCTCCTACTTGAATTCATAGCGCAGTTTCATGGACGCCACATTCCGGCGGTACTCGTACAGCGGGTTATTGGAATCATTTTTGGACAGCATCAATTCACCCCGCACGCTCAACTGTCGCGTCAGCGCGTAGCTGGCGCTGATGTCCGATGCCCAGTAATCGTCTTTTCTGGGAGGCAAGGGCGTAAAACCGGCGGGCAGGGGATCGCCTCCGGCATAGTCGCTTTTCTGGTAGGTGACGCCCAGGCTGATTCCCCACTTTGCAACCGGGGAAAAGCTCGCTGCAAGCCGCACGCCGTAAACGTCGCGCGCGAGATCGCTGCGCGCGCCGGATCTCACATCCTCTTTACCCAGGTAAAGATTGGCCCGGACCAGCGGTTGCCACGGATGGATGAAGGCGCGTCGGTAGCCGCCGCCGAGGGTGTAGAAATTCGAGTTGCGGAGACTGTTGGCCGCGGCGTAATCCAGGTCGGATACCTGCACAAAAGCGTTGACGGCCTGCAGTTCGTCGAGCTGGTGCTGCCATTCGCCTGAAACACTTGCAACGTCCCGGTAGCGATCGTTTTCGAGGTACAGCCGATTGAACGAAACCGTACCGCGGTAGAAATTCTTTTCCCTGAGCAGCGAGAGGCCGCCTGATGCGCTCAGGCTGTACTGGTCGAAGCGGCTTTCAGTATCGTACATCCTGGTATCGATGCTGGCGATGCCGAAAAGCGAGACCCCGGGTGATATCGGGCGGCTGCCGCTGGCGCTGGCAAGCAGGTGCTGAAAGTTGTCGAGAGAACGGCTGAAGCGGTCGCTTATCGACACGCCTACGCCATTGGGCAGGATGAGGCTCGTGCTCCCGGGACCGCCGCTCGCATTGCTGTCATATCCATAGCCCGCTTCCAGCACATAGGTCGCCGATGGCCGGTACTGCGACTCGCGTGCCCGGATCGCATCGAGGAAGCGCTGCACATTGGCCTGGACATCGGCCGGTGGCTTTGCTGCAAGGGCCGTTTCAAATTCCTCGCGGGCCCGCGCATCTTCTCCTAACACGAAGTAGCCGCGAGCCAGTTCCAGCCGACCGTTGATATCTTCGGGGACATTGACCACGTACCGCTCGAGCGCAAGCACGCCTTCACCCGCATGGCCGCTGCCTACGGCCGCTATGCCGAAATAAAAATCGAAGGCGGGTTTTCCCAACTCATCGGGATGTTCGCGGCCCAGGGTATAGGCATCCGCCGGCCTGCCCTGATCGAGCAGGTTCTTGATGTCATCGGCGGGTGCTGCCAAAACCCAAGGGCACAGGAAAAGCATTAACGCCAGTCCTATAACCGCTCGCGCCAAAGCCGTCACTTGATCTCCCTTGCTGACTGTATGCCAACAACATTGAAAGGCGAACGAATATATTACCCCTTACAATTAGATTTGTGTTGAGCGATCGTCAGGGAAAAATGTGACTGGTGTATTGACGCAGGACGCGACAATAATTTCATAAGTATTTGTTTATTAACAACTATAAACAAACCTGATGCATGTTCTGCATGGGGGCGCGTGTAAGGCAGCGGCCGATCGACTATGCGCGGGTAAATTCGAAGCGGAAATCTGTCGGGGGCTAACCCGACAGATTCCTAAAAAACAGACGGCTGATCAAATTGCCCGTCGAGGGCGACAATGATCAGGAACACGCACTAGACGAGCGTATTCTCCATTGCGGTGGTGGTTGCCGTTTTCGGTCGCGCAGTCTCGATTTGCACCAGCGGCTCATTGCTCACCGGCGGTAGCGGCGCGCGCACCCGCTTTACGCGCGGCGCCGGCTGCTCCTGCTGTGACCTGAGCGCAGCATCGTTCAGTTTGTTGGGATCGGTTTCAATCTGCGTCAGTCCGGAAGACCAGTCCAGCTGCACCTTCATGGGCGCAGGCTGGGGAGCGGCAACCTGGGGAGCAGCAGGTATTTCCCGCACATATTCCCTGGCGGGGGGAGCCGGCTGAATTTCAATCTCCGGCTCTGCAACTTGTACTACGGGTTGAGACACGATCTCCGGCTCTGCAACTTGTACTACGGGCTGAGACACGATCTCCGGCTCTGCAACCTGCGCTACAGGCAAAGGCTCGGTCTTCGGTTCTACTATCTGTACTACCGGCCGAGTCTCAATTTCCGGTTCTGCAACCTGTGTGACAGGCTGTGTCACGGATTCCGCTACTGCTGCCACTGCTGACGACTGCGTCTCGGATTCCGTTTGTGCCACCACCGGAACAGGCACAAAAGGCACTGCAGGCAACTGCGAGCGCGCTTCGGGCGCGACGGCAGTTTCTGCTACTGCCACTGTATCCGTAGTTGAAGAGTAAAACTCCTCCGCCGACATCTGGACATCTGTTGTCATATCGCCCGGCAGTCTGGCATCCCGTGCTTGCGTTTGCTGCTGCTCGGGACGGTCCCTGCGCCCACCACGGCGGCGGCGGGCACGGCCTTCACCTGCTTCGCGCGGGGCCTGCTGCTGCTCGGCGCCGTTTTCCGTTGCCGGTTTTTGAGCCACTTCACTCTGCTCGCGCGGCGGTCGCTGCCGGCTGGCGTCTGAACGGTCCTGACCACCGCCGCGCCGGCGCGAATCACGGTCGCGGCGCGGTTCACCCTGCTGCTGACCCGCCATCTCCGGCCGTTGCGGGCGCGCGCCTGAACCAGGCTCGCGTTCACGTTTGCCGCCATCACGGCGGCCACGGTCGCGTGAGCCGCCGTCACGACGGGCGCGTGTTGCCTCACGTGCGGGCGCCGCCGGCGGTGCCGCCACAGTGACCTCGGCCGCTTTACTCTTGAACCAGCCGAAAATCTTGCCGATGATCGATGGTCCCTGCGCTTGTTCTTGCACCGGCGTTGGCGCCGGCATCACGACCCGGTCGGCGGGCGCGGGTTGCAGCGGCGTTATCCCTTTCACGGCGGCTTCTGCCCGCGGTGCTGCAGCTTCCTGGGCGGCAGCCTCTTTTTCCTCTTCCGCCGGCAATTCGACCTGGTTATAGCTTGCCGGCAGCGGCTCGCTCTGATTGAGGTCGTCGTGACGCAGGCGCGTGATCGAGTAATTCGGTGTCTGCAGGTGAATGTTCGGAATCAGCATCACTGATACACGGTGGCGTGCTTCGATCTGCTGCAGATCGATCCGTTTCTCGTTGAGCAGGAAGGTGGCGACATCGACCGGCACCTGGGCGTTCACCGTCGCGGTGTTGTCCTTCATCGCTTCTTCCTGAAGGATGCGCAGGATGTGCAGCGCGGTTGATTCGGTGCCGCGGATATGCCCGGTGCCGTGGCAGCGCGGGCAGGGGATGTAGCTGGTTTCGCCGATGGACGGGCGCAGACGCTGCCGTGATAGCTCCAGCAATCCAAACCTTGAAATCTTGCCGGTCTGGACCCGCGCGCGATCGTAACGCAGCGCATCGCGCAGCCGGTTTTCGACCTCGCGTTGATTGCGGGTGCTTTCCATGTCGATGAAATCAATGACAACCAGGCCGCCCAGATCGCGCAGCCGCAACTGGCGCGCGATTTCGTCTGCAGCCTCGAGATTGGTGCGGAAAGCGGTTTCCTCGATGTCGGCGCCGCGCGTGGAACGCGCCGAATTGACGTCGACGGACACCAGCGCTTCGGTATGATCGATCACCACGGCGCCGCCGGCCGGCAGGTTCACCGAGCGCGAATATGCGGATTCAATCTGATGCTCGATCTGAAAGCGCGAGAACAGCGGTACGTCATCCTTGTAGAGCTTCACGCGGTTGACGGTAGAGGGCATGACGTGGCTCATGAACTGATGAGCCTGCTCGTAGATGGCCTCGGTATCGATCAGGATTTCGCCGATGTCCTGATGGAAGTAATCGCGAATGGCCCGGATCACCAGGCTCGATTCCTGATAAATCAAAAAAGCGCCGCGTTGCTGGTTGGCCGCGCCTTCGATCGCATTCCACAACTGCATCAGGTAATTGAGGTCCCAGGTCAGCTCCTCGACACCGCGGCCGATGCCGGCGGTGCGGGCAATGATGCTCATGCCCTGGGGCACTTCGAGCTGGGAAATCGCATCGCGAAGTTCGTTGCGGTCTTCGCCCTCGATGCGGCGCGAGACGCCGCCGCCGCGCGGATTGTTCGGCATCAATACCAGATAGCGGCCGGCGAGACTGATGAACGTCGTCAGCGCGGCGCCCTTGTTGCCGCGCTCGTCCTTGTCAACCTGGACGATGACTTCCTGGCCTTCTTTCAGGGCATCCTGGATGCGGGCGTGGGCGACGTCGATGCCCGGCTTGAAAAACGCGCGGGCGACTTCCTTGAAGGGGAGAAACCCATGCCGGTCGCCGCCATAATCGACGAATGCGGCCTCGAGACTGGGCTCGATGCGGGTGATGACACCCTTGTAGATATTGCTTTTGCGCTGCTCTTTGCTGGAGGATTCGATGTCGAGATCGATCAGTTTCTGACCGTCGACAATGGCGACGCGCAGCTCTTCGGCCTGCGTCGCGTTAAACAACATGCGTTTCATTTTAGCTCTCCCGCGCTCAATCAGACACGGGACGGGCACAACTGCGAACGCCCGCGTAGTATGCGGGCACCCGGTTATCTAGTCACTGGGCACAACAATAAAGTAGGGGGTGACCGATCGAATTTTAATCTCGCAGTTTGCCGTAATGGGATCCGCGCATTGCGCGTATCCGAAAATCTTTAATAAGTGTCTTGAGCGCGTAATTCGTCTAGTATCGCTACTTAGCGTGGTGAGCGATATTAACCAACTTAGTCCTGTATCACAGCCGAAGTGCGGCGCGTCGTTTTTGCTGTCACGCAACCTGGCCACTTGCGGCCGACTCAGCAAACCAGCCTTGGCAATAGTGTTTATCGGCTCCTGATTATGTTCCAGGCCGCACTACGCATGTCCCCGGATCTGGCTATTGCGAGAAAACTCCAATCGCCTGTAAACCCTGGACACAACTGATAAAGCAGAGAATAGTATAAACAAATGAAAGGGTTAAGTAAAGATTCTGTAAACCGTGTTGAAGTGGGCGAAGACGGCGCGGGTCAGCGCGTCGACAACTACCTGACTAAGTTGCTGAAAGGCGTCCCGAAAAGCCATATTTACCGCATCCTGCGCAGCGGCGAGGTGCGGGTCAACGGCGGTCGTATCGGCCCCGACCACCGTCTGGCGGCGGGCGATACGCTGCGCGTCCCGCCGGTGCGCACGGCCCAACCCCGTCCTTCCCCCCATCCGGAGCATGGCAGCCGCCTCGAGGCCCATATCCTGCACGAGGATGACGCGCTGCTGGTCATCAACAAGCCCGCGGGACTCGCGGTACATGGCGGCAGCGGCATCAGTCATGGCGTGATCGAGCAAATGCGCGCCACGCGACCGGCCGCGGGCTTCCTCGAACTCGTGCACCGCCTCGACCGCGCCACATCGGGCGTGCTGCTGCTGGCCAAGAAACGCTCCGCACTGACCACGCTGCATGAGCAGTTGCGGGAAGGGCGTGCAGAAAAGTTCTATCTCGTGCTGGTGAGCGGCGTATGGCGCAACGAGAAGCAGAACGTCAGGCTCGCACTCAACAAGCATGTGCTGGCGTCAGGCGAGCGCCGCGTCAGTGTCAGCGAGGAGGGAATGGCTTCGCACACGATTTTTCGTCTGAAGCAGGCCTGGCAGGAGTTCAGCCTGCTCGAAGCGGAACTCAAGACCGGCCGCACCCATCAGATCCGGGTGCACCTTGCCCATCTCGGATTCCCGATCGCGGGAGACGACAAGTACGGCGATTTCGCCCTTAACAAAGTTCTGGCAAAAAAAGGCTTGAAACGGATGTTTTTACATGCATGGAAGGTCGGCATTACGCACCCGCGGAGCGGGGAGCATGCGGCCTACGAAGCACCACTGCCGCTGGAGTTGCAGGCATTCCTCGATCGTCTGGACAGTCCCGAGCCGCACGATGCCCAAGCGCTTTGAACTGCTGGTATTCGATTGGGACGGTACGCTGATGGATTCGGCCGCCGCGATCAGCGCATCGATTCGGGCGGCATGCGGCGATCTGGAGTTGCCCGTGCCGTCGGACAGACAGGCGCGCTTTGTTATCGGACTGGGACTTCACGACGCCCTGGCACACGTTCTGCCGGGGGTCGACGCCGCGATCTATCCTAAAGTCGCCGAGCGTTATCGCCATCATTTCCTGCTGCGCGACGGCGGCACCACGCTGTTCCCGGGAGCATTTGAGACCATACGGGAATTGCGTGACGGTGGATTCATGCTCGCGGTGGCCACCGGCAAGAGCAGGGTCGGTCTCGATCGCGCGCTAGGCGCGACCGGCCTGAAGCCCTATTTCCACGCCACACGCTGCGCCGATGAGGGTTTTTCCAAGCCGCACCCGGGCATGCTTCACGAATTGATGGGCGACTTGGGTGCGGACAGCGATAAAACCCTGATGATAGGCGACACCACGCACGATATGGCGATGGCGCAAAACGCAAGTGTCGCAAGGCTGGGGGCGGCTTACGGCGCCCACCCCCGTGAAGAGCTGCTGCCCTTCGATCCGGTGGCCTGCGTTGACCGGTTTTCCGAGTTGCGCGAATGGCTGATGCAGCACGCGTGATCTGCGGCAGCGACGCTCTGGCCGAGCGCGGCAAGGGCGTGCGCCGCACGCCGGATGGTGAATTCCCCGATCATTCCAAGCTATACTTGATTTGCGCCACGCACGGCGCGACCTGCGAGCCGGACAGCGGCTGTTGTGTGCTGGGGCCGTGCCGCGGCAAAAGCCTGCTGGCATTGCCGGTCGTGGAGCGTGGCGGCGCAGTCCCACCTCGTTACAGGAAGTGAAACAAACCATGTCTGAATCAGTTCCGGAAAACACCGGAGATAACTGGGATCGCAAGATCCTCGAGAAAGTGGCGCTGGCCGCTGTGCAGGAGCAGCGCAAGGCGCGCTTATGGGGTATTTTCTTCAAGTCGCTGACGTTTATCTACCTGTTTGCGCTGCTGTTTGTAGCCATGGGCTGGCTGATCCCGAAAGATGCGTTGCCCGGCAAGCACACCGCCCTGGTCGAAATACATGGTGTGATCGCAGCCGGCACGAGTGCGAGCGCGGACAACATCATGGCAAGTTTGCGGGAAGCGTTCAAAGACAAGGGCACTCAAGGCGTCATCCTGCGCATCAACAGTCCCGGCGGCAGTCCGGTGCAGGCCGGTTACATCAATGACGAAATCCGCCGCCTGCGCGCTAAATACCCGAATATCCCGCTGTATGCCGTGGTCGAGGATATCTGCGCATCGGGCGGCTACTATATCGCGGTCGCGGCAGACCAGATCTATATCGACAAGGCCAGCATCATCGGTTCAATCGGCGTGCTGATGGACGGTTTCGGCTTCACCGGGCTGATGGACAAACTGGGTATCGAACGCCGGCTGCTTGCCGCAGGGGAAAACAAGGGCTTTCTCGATCCGTTCTCGCCCATCCGCGATTCGCAGAAGGAATACGCCGAGAAAATGCTCAACGAGATCCACCAGCAGTTCATCACTGTGGTGCGCCAGGGCCGCGGCAAGCGTCTCAAGGAGACGCCGGATACATTTTCAGGCTTGCTGTGGACCGGCCAGAAAAGCATAGAACTCGGATTGGCCGATGCGCTGGGCGGCGTCGATTACGTGGCACGCGAAGTGATCAAGTCCGAGGATATCGTCGACTTCACGGTGCGCGAGAACGTCGCCGAGCGGCTCGCAAGGAGGTTCGGCGCGGCAATGGCCGAGACGCTGGTGCGCCTGGGCGCAGTCAGCAGTCTGAATATCCGTTAGGAACTTGTCGGACTTGGGTCCGACAAGTTCCTAGCGCGGCAATAAAGCAGAAATACCGTGGGCCGCCGGTTGATCTCAGGCGGTTTTTTCTTCCAGGCTTCCACCGTCTGCGTGAGCACGCTCTCGCTTTCGAGGGTGAGATCGGTGGCAAGACACAGCAGGGTGGCGGTATCGCATGTCTCGAGCACGGCCTGCAGGAGAGCCGGATTGCGGTAAGGCGCTTCGATGAAAATCTGCGTTGCATCCTGCTGATCAGACTGGCGTTCGAGTTCCAGCAGTTTTTTCTTCCGCGCTTCCTTTTCTACCGGCAGGTAACCATGAAAAGTGAAGCGCTGGCCGTTCATGCCCGATGCCATCAGCGCCAGCAGGATCGAGGAGGGACCGACCAAAGGCACGACCCGGATGCCCTGGCCGTGCGCCAGACGCACCAGTGCTGCGCCGGGGTCGGCGATGGCGGGGCAGCCGGCCTCCGACAGCATTCCGCAGTCGTTGCCGGCAAGCAGAGGTAACAGCAACTGCGGCAATTCTGCGGCAGACGTATGTTCGCTCAGAGTCTGGATATCGGTGCTGGCAAGGGCATGCGGATAGCCCGCCGCTTTCAGAAATTGCCGCGCCGATTTTGGATGCTCGGCAATGAAATGCCGGAGCCCGGGCAAGATGCGCAATACAGCGGTGCCGAGCATCGCCGTGGCATCCTCACCACCCAGGGAGACCGGGATCAGATAAAGTTTGCCGGGCATGGTCATGATCGGGGTATAACCTCTATGCCTTCATTTTTGAGCATCGTCGTCAGCCTCATCAGCGGCAGACCAATGAGCGCAGTCGGATCCGTGCTGTCGATGCGTTCGACCAGCGCAATGCCCATGCCTTCTATTTTGGCGCTGCCGGCGCAGTCGTAAGGTTGTTCGGTGCGCAGGTAATGCTCAATCTGGTCATCGCTGTAGTCGCGGAACCAGACGGTGGTCGGCACGTTTTCAAGCTGCTTTCTTCCTGTTGCCGGGTTGAACAGGCAAATAGCCGTATTAAACACCACGCTTTTTCCGCGCATCGCCTGCAGTTGTCTGACGGCCGAGAGATGATCGCCGGGCTTGCCCAGAGGTTGCGCATCCAGCACCGCGACCTGGTCCGAGCCTATGATGAGGACAGGGCGGCCTGTGGCAGGCGCAGCCGCCTCCGCCTTGAGGTCTGCCAGGCGCAATGCAGTGTGTGCCGGCGGTTCGGCAGGCAAGGCCGTCTCGTCAACATCGGGCGCAAAAACCTCGAACGGTAACCTCAGGCGCTCGAGCAGTGCGCGCCGGTAAATCGACGTCGAGGCAAGTATGAGTCTGGGAGAGTTCAAATCAGGATCAGGCCAATAACGCTAAGTCCCTGCAAAGCTTAAGTTTTCCGTCTTTTCGCTTTGACAGAGATGAACAAAAATACTATCATGCGCGGCTTATGTCTGCACGGGCTATCATTGACAGTCTGGAGTTTGCCCAGGCAGAGCGGGAATTACGAGGCAGTTTGCCTGTATCCGGTCTGGCGCGGCTCCAGGATTTTTTACGCGATTCCACCGGCAGCGTCGAATTTGTGGTGAAGGGCGGTCGTGATCCTGAAAACCGGCCGCAGCTGGCGCTGAGTGTCAGCGGCATGCTTCACATGCAATGTCAGCGCTGCCTTGAACAATTGGATTATCCGCTGAGTTTCAGGACGACGCTGCGGCTGGTGCGCGCAGGAGAGGATCTGAGCGAGACGGTTGCAAATCCTGATGCCGCGGATGCAGTGGAGGCCAGCACGGAATTGGACGTGGCGGAGCTGGTTGAAGACGAAATAGTGCTGGGCCTGCCGTTTTCGCCGCGGCATGCTGAAGGCACCTGCGATAGCAGGAAAAAAGACACGCGCAGTGCGGCAGAAGGCGGTGCTTTCTCCGGGCTTGCGGCACTGAAGAACGTATTGGATAGAAAACTTTAAGGAGTATTTGAAATGGCAGTCCAGCAAAACAAGAAGTCCCCGTCGAAACGCGGCATGCGCCGCTCGCACGACGCCCTGATTAACCCGTCGCTGGCGCTCGAACCGACCACGGGCGAGGTGCACCTTCGGCACCATATCAGCCCCAACGGTTACTACCGCGGCAAGAAAGTCGTCAAGACCAAAGGCGAATAATCCGCCACGTTTTGCCGAGCCGCGTCATTAAATTACTGCATCGGCGCCCGATTTCATCCCTCATCGGTGCCCGCAAGGAGACCTGCCGATGGATGTGACCGTTGCCATCGACTGCATGGGTGGCGATCATGGCACGCATGTCACGGTAGCCGCGGCGGTCGAATACCTTGAGCGCGATCCTCACGCGTCATTTATCCTGGTCGGCTTGACGGACAGGATTGAAGGCGAACTCAAGCGCCTCCGTGCAGTGCCCGGGCCGCGTCTCAGAATCCAGCACGCCGGCGAAACCATAGGCATGGATGAACCGCCTGCAGCCGCTCTGCGTGGGAAAAAAGATTCTTCAATGCGCGTGGCCATCAACCTGGTAAAGAACGGCGAGGCGCTGGCCTGCGTCAGCGCCGGCAATACCGGCGCCCTGATGGCGATCTCGCGGTTTGTGCTTAAAACGCTGCCCGGTATAGACCGTCCCGCAATAGCCGGGATACTGCCGACGCTCAAAGGCCATACCTATATGCTGGATCTTGGCGCCAACGTCGATTGCAGTGCCGAGCACCTGCTGCAGTTTGGCATCATGGGCGCGGAACTGGTGGCTTCGGTGGAGCACAGGGAGAAGCCTACGGTGGGCCTGCTCAACATCGGCGAGGAAGATATCAAAGGCAATGAAGTGGTCAAGCAGGCCGCTGAACTGCTGGGCGCCAGCGGTCTTAACTTCCATGGCAATGTCGAAGGCAACGATATTTACAAGGGCACCACCGACGTCGTGGTATGCGACGGTTTCGTCGGCAATATCGCTCTGAAGGCTTCAGAAGGACTGGCCCAGATGCTGGCGACATTTTTGCGCGAAGAATTCAAGCGCAATATCTTTACCAAACTCGCTGGCATTGCCGTGCTTCCCGTGATCAATGCGTTCAAGCGACGCGCCGATCACCGCTGCTACAACGGCGCGAGCCTGCTGGGTTTGCGCGGCATCGTTATCAAGAGCCATGGCGCGGCTGATGTATACGCCTTCGGTTTCGCGATCCAGCGCGCAGTCGAGGAAGCGAGAGCCGGCGTGCTTGCGCACATCAGCGAACGCATGGCCACCATACATCGGGGTGTAGCGTGACTTACTATTCGAAAATCATCGGCACCGGCAGTTATCTGCCCGAAAAAGTCCTGACCAACCGCGATCTCGAGGCCATTATGGATACCTCGGACGAGTGGATTTTTTCTCGTACCGGCATCCGCCAGCGCCATATCGCGGCGGACAATGAGAACACCAGCGATCTGGCGCTCGTCGCCTCCCGCCGCGCGATCGAAGCCGCCGGCATCACGCCGCAGGACATCGGGCTGATCGTGCTCGCGACCTCCACCCCCGACATGGTGTTCCCGAGCGTCGCCTGTTTTCTGCAAGCCAAGCTCGGCATCAAAGGCAGTCCGGCGTTCGATGTGCAGGCAGTCTGTAGTGGCTTTGTTTACGGGCTTGCGATCGCCGACCAGTTCATGAAATCCGGCCAGTACGAGCATATTCTGGTGGTCGGCGCCGAGATCTTTTCGCGCATACTGGACTGGAATGACCGTGGCACTTGCGTGTTGTTCGGCGATGGTGCCGGCGCCGTGGTGCTGAAAAAATCTACCGCGCCGGGAATTCTGTCCAGTCATCTGCATGCCGACGGCAACTATGCGAATATTCTGTCGGTGCCGGGATCGGTAAGCGGGGGCAAGGTCAGCGGCCAACCGTTGCTGCAGATGGAGGGCGGCACCGTATTCAAATTCGCAGTGAAAGTGCTCGGTGAAGTCGCCGAGGAAGCGCTCGCCGCAAATCAGTTGCAGAAGTCCGACATTGACTGGCTGATTCCGCATCAGGCGAACATGCGCATCATCCAGGCGACAGCCAGGAAACTCGGATTGGATATGGATAAAGTAGTGGCCACGGTGGAGCGCCATGCCAATACTTCGGCGGCCTCGGTGCCCCTGGCGCTCGATGAAGCGGTGCGTGACGGGCGCATCCGCGCAGGCCAGCATGTGCTGCTCGAAGGTGTGGGCGGCGGTTTTACCTGGGGCGCAGTACTCGTCAAGTGGTAAGAGGAAAACGATGAAACTCGCATTGGTGTTTCCGGGGCAGGGCTCGCAGGCAGTGGGCATGATGCAGTCCTTTGCTGATTTGAAAATTGTGCGCGACACCTTCGCCGAGGCCTCGGACGCCGTGGGCGAGGACTTGTGGCAGATGGTTGCCGAGGGCCCGGCCGAAGCGCTCAACTCGACAGTCAACACACAACCGGTGATGCTGACTGCGGGCTACGCCATATACCGTGCATGGCTCGATGCCGGCGGACCGCAACCTGCGCTGGTCGCCGGCCACAGTCTGGGCGAATACACCGCTCTGGTCGCGGCGGGCGTCATTGCGTTTCGCGACGCGGTGCCGTTAGTACGTTTTCGCGCGCAGGCCATGCAGGAAGCCGTTCCGGCCGGCACCGGAGCGATGGCGGCGATCCTTGGCCTCGATGACGACGCCGTTCGTGCAGCGTGTATCGAAGCCGCGCAGGGCGAAACAGTCGAGCCCGTCAATTTCAATGCGCCCAGCCAGGTTGTGATCGCGGGCAACAAGGCTGCCGTGGAGCGCGGCGCAGAACTGGCCAAAGCCAGAGGCGCCAAGCGTGCCGTGATGCTGCCAGTCAGCGCCCCGTTCCACTCGTCGCTGTTGAAGCCGGCCGCTGAGCGACTCGCGCAGCGTATGCAATCAGTCACCTTTAATGCGCCCCGCATTACGGTAGTCAACAACGTCGACGTCGCGGTAGTCGGTGACCCCGATAAAATCAAGGACGCGCTGGCACGCCAGGCATGCAACCCGGTACGCTGGGTGGAAGTGATACGCCATATGGCAGCTGCGGGCGTGACTCACGTGGCGGAATGCGGGCCGGGAAAAGTGCTGGCGGGACTGACGCGGCGTATCGATGGCAATCTTCAGGGTTATGCGATCACCGATCCGCAGTCCCTGGCTCAAACACTGCAAGAATTGCAATGAGCTTACTTGAGGGCAAAGTTGCGCTTGTCACCGGGGCCTCGCGCGGCATCGGCAAGGCCATCGCGCAGGAACTTGGCACGCAAGGCGCGGTAGTCATCGGCACCGCAACCACTACTGAAGGTGCGCAAGCCATCACGCAGAATCTAGCCGCCGCCGGTATCAAAGGCAGCGGTATCATTATGAACGTCAACGATGCGGCCCAGGTCGAGACCGCACTGGCTGACATCCAGAAACAGTTCGGCGACATCGCCATACTCGTGAACAATGCCGGCATCACCCGCGACAACCTGCTGCTGCGCATGAAAGACGAAGAATGGGATGACATCATGGCAACCAATCTTAAGTCCGTGTTCCGGCTTTCGAAACTGGTGCTGCGCGGCATGATGAAAGCGCGTTTCGGGCGCATCATCAACGTCACCTCGGTCGTGGGCGCAACCGGCAACGCCGGGCAGACCAACTACGCCGCGGCCAAATCGGGTGTCGTGGGATTTTCAAAATCACTGGCGCGCGAAGTTGGGAGCCGCAACATCACTGTCAATTGCGTTGCACCGGGTTTCATCGATACCGACATGACCCGCGCACTCGTCGATGAGCAGCGCGCGGCACTGATCAAGCAAATTCCACTGGGGCGGTTGGGCGAAGTTCAGGACGTAGCCGCCGCAGTACTGTTCCTGGCATCACCAGGCGCAGCCTATGTCACCGGCAGCACGCTGCATGTCAATGGCGGCATGCACATGGATTAGTCCCGGCAATACACAAATCATGCGCTTATCGATGCTCAATTATGGCCGCCGTCCCTCTCTCCCGACCTCTCTCCCAAAGGGAGAGAGGAGATACGCGATCGCTGCGCGGATGGGGTACAACGGGCGGCATGCACATGGATTAGCGTTGATTATTAGGCGTTTTTTAAACGGCAAATATGGTAGAATCCGCGTTAGAATTACGGCCGGATCCGGCATCAGCCTGGAACAGTTCCACAACACATCGATAATCAAGCAAGAGGAAAGGGGACATTAATGGAAAACATCGAGCAACGCGTCAAAAAAATTGTTGCCGAACAATTGGGTGTAAACGAAGCCGACGTCAAAAATGAGTCGTCGTTCGTGAACGACCTTGGCGCCGATTCGCTGGATACCGTGGAACTGGTCATGGCGCTGGAAGAGGAATTCGAAACTGAAATCCCTGATGAAGAGGCCGAAAAGATCACGACGGTGCAACAGGCTGTCGATTACATTCAATCCAACCAGAAATCCTGAGCCCACTGCAGTCCGGAGTAATTTTGGCAAGACGTAGAGTAGTTGTCACCGGCCTGGGCATCGTTTCACCCGTAGGGATTGGGATCAGCGAGGCCTGGGCGAATATAGTCGCCTCTAAATCAGGCATCACCCGCATCACCCGTTTCGATGTGTCCGCCTACACGTCGCAGATCGCGGGCGAGGTCAAGGGATTTGACCCCGTCCAGTACTTGCCGGCCAAGGAGGTGCGCCGCTTCGACACGTTCATTCATTATGGACTGGCAGCGTCGATTGAAGCACTCAAGGATTCCGGGCTGGATCTTGAGCGCGTAAACCTCGAGCAAGTCGGTGCCTGCATCGGTTCCGGAATCGGCGGACTGCCGATGATAGAACAAACCCACGATGCCATGCTGGCCGGTGGTCCGCGCAAAATTTCGCCGTTCTTCGTGCCCGGCACCATCATCAATCTGATCTCGGGCCAGTTGTCCATCATGTACGGGCTCAAGGGCCCCAACCTTGCCGTAGTTACCGCCTGCACCACGGCCAATCATAATATCGGCGAAGCCGGCCGCCTCATTGAGTATGGTGATGCCGACGTCATGTTCGCGGGTGGCGCTGAAGCCTGCATCTCGCCGCTGGGCCTCGGCGGTTTCTGTGCCGCACGCGCGCTGTCCACGCGCAATGACGATCCCTCCGGCGCCAGCCGGCCATGGGACAAAGACCGCGATGGCTTCGTGCTGGGCGAGGGCGCCGGCGTGCTGGTGCTTGAGGAATACGAGCACGCCAAGGCACGCGGGGCGAAAATTTACTGCGAACTGGCGGGCTACGGCATGAGCGCCGATGCCAATCACATCACCGCGCCGTGCGAGGATGGCGAGGGCGCGAGCCGCTGCATGGCCAACGCCATGCGCAATGGCGGCATCAACCGCGAGCAAATAAATTACATCAACGCGCATGGCACGTCCACGCCGCTCGGCGACTTTGCCGAAACCGTGGCAGTCAAGCGCTGTTTCGGCGACCATGCCAAAAAACTCGCGGTCAGTTCCACAAAATCCATGACCGGCCATTTGCTGGGTGCGGCCGGCGGCATCGAAGCGATCTTTTCGATACTGGCCATACGCGATCAGGTGGCGCCACCGACCATCAATCTGCACAATCAGGATCCCCAGTGCGATCTGGATTTCGTGCCGAACACCGCGCGGCCGATGAAAATCGACGTCGTGCTGTCCAATTCGTTCGGTTTCGGCGGCACCAACGGCACCCTCGTTTTCCGCAAAGTCTGATTGTTCGCGCCGGCCGCGCTAGCTTCAGGCTGAACTTCCCATGATTCTGGTCAACGGTGTTACCAGCGACGCCATCGCCGTCACTGACCGCGGTTTGGCTTATGGCGACGGCGTGTTCCGCACGTTTGCCGTGCGCGGCGGGGAGCCCCTGCAGTGGCAACGTCACTATGACCGGTTGAATCGTGACTGCGCCACGCTGGGTATAGCCTGTCCCGGCGAGGCTACATTGCGCGCCGACCTGGCGCACCTTTCCCGCAGCGGGTCTGACTTCGCTGTCAAAATCATCATTACCCGCGGCCCGGGAGCGCGCGGTTACGCTCCACCTGATCCTGCACAACCGACGACACGCATCGTAAGGGCCTCGGCACTGCCGCACTATCCTCAGGACTTTGCCAGCCGCGGGATCAGGCTGCGCTTGTGCGCTCTCCGTCTCGGGTTCCAGCCGGCGCTGGCTGGGATCAAGCATCTGAATCGTCTTGAAAACGTGCTGGCACGCCGGGAATGGAATGATGCAGATATCGCGGAAGGCCTGTTGTGCGACACCGAAGGCAATGCCATCTGCGGCACCATGACCAATCTTTTCCTGGTTGAGCGTGGCGCGTTATTCACGCCCGCGCTTACACGCTGCGGCGTTGCCGGGGTAACGCGCGACCGGGTCATCGACGCCGCAGCCCGGCATGGCGTGGCCTGTTACGTCGAGAACATTTCTTACGAACGGGTAATGCGCGCCGGGGAGGTGTGGCTGACCAATAGCCTGGTCGGCGTGTGGCAGGCCAGGGAACTGGGCGACAGGCGCTGGGCAACGGGAACCCTGGTGGCACACATGAGACAATGGCTCGATGAAGAAGGGGCATAGTTTCTGGTTGCTGCGCCTGCTGCTGATGACTGCAGCAGGCGTGTTTATCGCTGCGGCATGGCTTTTCATTTACGCGCACTCGGACTACACCCCTGCTCAGTTACCGCTTCAATTCGATCTCAGGACCGGCAGCAGCCTGAAAAGTGCAGCGCAGCAGATGGCCGATGCCGGCACGCTGGGTAACCCGGCTCAATTCGTAGTGCTGGCCAGACTGCTGGGCGCAGCCAGCAAGATCAAGGCAGGCAATTATGAGATCAACGCCCCGATCTCGCCGCTCGAGTTGCTGCGCAAAATCACCGAGGGCGACTACACTCAGTCCGCGATCACGTTTGTCGAGGGCTGGACCTTCCGCCAGATCCGCAAGGCGCTCGACGAGCACCCGGCCGTGAGGCATGACACCCGGGGCCTGAGCGAGGCCGATATACGCCAGCGTCTTGCGCCCGGGGAGTCGTCGCTGGAAGGCTGGTTTTTTCCCGATAGTTATCACTTCAGCAGCGGCGCGAGCGATTGGGCTATCCTGAGCCGGGCGCTGCGCCTGATGCAATCGCATCTGACCGTCCAGTGGGAAAAACGCGCGGCCAACCTGCCGCTGCAAACCCCATACGAGGCACTGATCCTGGCCTCCATCATCGAGAAAGAAACCGGCAAGCCGTCCGACCGGCCACTGATTGCCGCGGTATTCATCAACCGATTGAGAATCGGCATGCGACTGCAGACCGATCCCACGGTGATTTACGGCCTCGGCGAGAATTTCGATGGCAACCTGCGCAAACGCGATCTCGTTACCGACACCGCCTATAATACGTACACGCGCGGCGGTTTGCCGCCGTCGCCGATTGCCATGCCGGGACTGGCTTCGATCACTGCTGCGCTCAATCCACCGCAGAACAGGCTGTTGTATTTCGTCGCCAGGGGAGACGGCTCCTCGCAGTTCTCGCGCAACCTGGAGGAGCACAATCGCGCGGTGGCAAAATATCAATTATCGGGACGACGCTGATGCGGGGCAAGTTCATCACGCTTGAGGGCATAGACGGGGCAGGCAAGAGCACGCAACTGCAGTGGCTGGCGGGCTTGCTTGAAGCCCACGGCATCCCGTTGCTGATCACGCGCGAGCCGGGTGGTACCGAGTTCGGCGAAAAATTGAGGCAAATGCTGCTCGACCGCAATCAGCGCCTGCACCCCGATACCGAAGCATTGCTGATGTTTGCTGCCCGCCGCGAACATCTCGCCAAAGTCATCGTCCCTGCGCTGGAAGCGGGAACCTGGGTGCTGTGCGACCGCTTTACGGATGCCACTTTTGCCTATCAGTCCGGCGGCAGTGGCCTGGCATGGGACAGGATAGAGGCGCTGGAGCAGTGGGTGCAGCAAGGCCTGCAACCCGATATCACCCTGTGCTTTGACATCGCGCCGGAACTGGGCCGCGCCCGCAGCGGCCGTA
Organism: Burkholderiales bacterium; assembly: GCA_030683105.1. Taxonomy (GTDB): domain Bacteria; phylum Pseudomonadota; class Gammaproteobacteria; order Burkholderiales; family SG8-41; genus CAKKQX01. Next base: position 93,975 of record JAUXMZ010000078.1, read on the forward strand.
TCAAGCAACCCGACCGTTTCGAGCAGGAGCAGGATGCGTTTTTCAGCCGGGTCCGGCAGGCATACCTGCGGCGCGCCCGGGAACACCCGGACCGTATGCATATAATCGACGCCAGTGCGCCAGTCATTGAGATACAGAAAAAGCTTGAACCGGTGATCCTAAGTATTTGTGGTATAAAAAGTTAATAAGAAACAAGTGCAACCGCACTTACTCTAGATAAATTAGTTTAATTAATATCTATATATCATTATAAATGAACGTATTACCGTGGCACACTTCTGAGTTGAAGCGACTGGTAGCCGATAAGCCCCGGCTACCTCACGCGCTATTGCTGCGTGGACTCGAAGGCATAGGCAAGATGGTGTTTGCCCGGGCTTTGGCCCAGACCCTGTTATGCGAAAGTCCGCAACCCGCAGGGATAGCCTGCGGCAAGTGCGCTGCCTGCCATTGGTTCGAGGCAGGCGCGCATCCCGATTACCGGCAGATCGAGCCTGATTCTCTCGCCGAGCCCGGCGAAGAGCAGGGCAGTGACAAGAAATCCGGCCTGCATATCGCCATCGAGCCCATCCGGGCGCTGCCCGACTTCATAGGGATATCGAGCCATCGCGGCGGCCTCAAGGTGATCGTCATCCATCCCGCCGAGTCGCTCAACGTCAATGCGGCTAATGCGCTGCTCAAAAGTCTGGAAGAGCCGCCTGCCCAAACGGTTTTTCTGCTTGTTTGCCACCGCCCCAATTCCTTGTTGCCCACGATCAAAAGCCGCTGCCAGCATATTGCACTCCCGGCGCCCACGCACCAGTCTGCGCTGGCATGGTTGAAAGCCCAAGGTAGTGCAAAACCTGAACTCGGGTTGGCGCAGACCGGAAATTCGCCATTGGCGGCTTTGAAAATAGACACCGATGAGTATTGGAAGCAGCGCGAAGGCTTTTTCAGGGGCATAGCGGGCCCCAATTTTGATCCGCTGGACGTGGCGGAACTGTTGCGCGACACGCCGATCCCCAACTTGTTGAACTGGCTGCAGAAATGGTCTTATGACCTGATTTCCCTGAAGTATTTAGGCGCCCTTCGATACAATCCCGACCAGCAGGTGGTGCTGGCCGCTGCCGCTGCACGGATTGACGTGCTTGCCGCGATGCGATTTCATCGCGACGTCGTGCGCTTGCAGCGCATAGTCAACCATCCGCTTAACGCCAGGTTGTTCATCGAGCGTCTGCTGATCGAATGCGCCGAATTGGTGCATCCTGCCGTAGTCCGATGATGCTCGTCGATTCCCACTGCCATCTGGATTTTCCCGATCTCGCCGGCGATCTCGAGGGTGTGATGGCGCTGATGCGGGAAAACCAGGTGACCCATGCGCTGTGCGTCAGCGTCACACTCGAGGACTTCCCCAAGGTGCTGGCGATCGCCGAGCAGTATCCGCATATATTCGCCTCGGTCGGCGTGCATCCCGACTATGAAGGCGTATCCGAGCCGACGCCGGCGACGCTGGTGCAACTCGCCCAGCACCCCAAAGTCGTGGCAGTCGGCGAGACCGGGCTCGATTACTATCGGGTTAAAGGTGATCTTGAATGGCAGCGCGAGCGCTTCCGCAACCACATACGCGCGGCAAGACTATGCGGCAAGCCCTTGATTATCCACACCCGCGAGGCGGCACAGGACACCATGCGCATCATGCGAGAGGAGGGTGCGGACAACGCCGGAGGCGTCATGCACTGTTTCACGGAGACCTGGGAGGTCGCGCAATTGGCGCTGGATCTGGGCTTCTATATCTCGTTTTCGGGGATAGTGACCTTCAAAAACGCGTTAGCACTCAAGGAAGTGGCGAAAAAGGTGCCGTTGGAGCGCATGCTGATCGAAACCGATTCGCCGTATCTGGCACCGGCACCGTTTCGGGGGAAAATGAACCAGCCGGGACTGGTTAAGTACGTGGCCGCAGAAATAGCCCGTTTGAGGAATCGGTCAGTAGATCAAATAGCCGAAGTGACAACAGATAATTTTAGTAGATTATTCAAAGTAAATAAGGACAATCTTAATGCGATTACTTAAGTTAGCAATGCTCACTTTGCTTATTGTCGCGCCAACTTGGGCCTATGCTGGCGTCTACGATGACATGCTGCACGCCATACGCACTGATAACGAGCACACCGTTACCGATCTGCTCAAAAAAGGCGTGGATGTCGACACGGTAAGTCCTGAAGGAGATTCCTTGCTGATGCTGGCGGTCAAGGAAGGAAAGCTTAGTGTAATCAACATCATATTAGCAGCAAAACCGAGAGTAAACACCCGAAATGCCTTGGGCGAAACGGCGATCATGCTGGCTGCGCATAAGGGAAGCCTTGACGTTGTAAGGCTATTGCTGTCCCAGGGTGCGGAAATTAACCACCCTGGCTGGACGCCGCTGATCTATGCCGCGGCTAACAACCGCATAGACATCGCCCGGTTGCTGATTAGCCGGGGCGCGAAGATTGATGCAGCAGCTGAGAACGGTACCACGCCACTGATGATGGCTGCACGTGAAGGACACCTCCAAATGGTGCTGTTGTTGCTGGAGCGTGGCGCCGATGTCAACCACAAGACCCAGTACGGCTATTCAGCGTTGACCGTGGCTAAGGATCGCGGCATGCGCGAGGTAGCCGAGGTATTAATCAAGGCTGGCGCAGAACAGTAGTCCCAGGATTAACCCATGGTTTTGATAGTGAAGTCTGATTCTTCTCCCATTCATGCATACGTATAATGTATAGAAAATTCCTATACACCCCGTTGTTTTCAAACACTTGTTTTAGTGTCCCTCTCCCGCGATGTCTTGGCCGCTTCGCGCTCCAGTGCTCGCCGCTGTTGCCGGGTGAGCTTCTCGAACGACTCAACCGCCTGATCAATCTCGCCGTCGCCCAGGTCAACCGCACCCGGAGCCATGACACCCGAGCGCAGCGCCCGAAGCTGGAGCGTCCAGTGCCGGGTAGCAAAGCATAGCGCGTCTACGACGATCTGTGCTTTCGAGCGCCCGAGCGCCTCAGCGTATTGGGTCAAAATCCGATCCACCGGCAGCGGCAGGCTGACATTCATGCGGGTCGATTTCAGAGGATACCCCCTTTCGCCGAGGTGAGCGAATCCGTGCCAAACGGGCCGGAAAATTCCTCTAATAAACAGAGCGCTGTCTGTTCCCTGTCAGTTGTTTTATTAAGGACAAGCCCAAAGGGCTTATTAGCAGGGCGCAAAGCCGGTGCATGATCGTGGCCCCGTAACCCCGGCTTTGCAGGGAGGGAGTCTCCGCGACAGGATGCGATATCGAGCCCGCAGCCGGTCGCGCTTCCGTGCCCTGACTTAACGTCCAGTCCTCCTACTAAAGCTGTCAGACCCTCGCAAGTATCCAACAAGGTCAAAGGCACCAACTCACCGTGAAGCTGCGCATCCCGGTGAGCCGGCTGCCCTCGCTCCTGTTGCCATTGCCGCGCCATTGAGCATGTGAGAGACCACCATGCCGCGTCATGCGCGCGGAACGCAAGCCGCTCAGGCGAATAGAGCGCATCACCGCGAATCGACCAGCCCGCCCACGCTGAGCCCGGCAGGCCGTAGCAGCCGAGCACGCGCAGCAGTTCCAAAGCAGAGTAGGGCACCCGTGCGCGGCTGGCTTCCCAATTGCGGATGGTGCGCTCAGTGACGCCCAGAACCGCCGCTGCGGTCTTGCGGTCGAACGCAGCAAGGGCGCGTAGCTCGCGGAAGCCGTCGCCGTTCACAGGGTCGCGCCGTGACCGGTGCGTGCAGCGCAGGGTTGACCTGGCGCGCGCTGTTCTCATAACAAACCACCGGGGGGAGGAAGCAGCTTGCCCGGTCAACACTGATCCCGAGCTTGTCAGCAAAGGCCCGTGCAGAGATCGGCTTAGTCATGTTGCACCGCCCGACCGACATACCCGGCATTCTCTTCTTCAACCGCTAACGCAATCAAAGAACCGCCATTCACGGCCAAAACCCGGCCATCTTTGAATGTGTAGTCGGGCTTGAAACCAACCGCCGCAGAGAACCGACAATGTAGGGAACAAAGCGCCTTTAGATCATTCTCGACATGGTGCCAGCCCGCTTCCTCAAGCGACTCAGCAAGACAGCCGATAACGTGAAACATCTCATTTTCAGTCAACGATAAAACGTGCTTTGATTTTGGCATGGAAACCCTTTCCATTCGGTTTTCAGGAAAAGGCGCTAAATCAGCGCCTTACCTGTTAACCATTTCGCATAATGTATATTATGTTAAATATTGTAATGAGCGACATTCACATTCTCGTCAAGTCAGCACAAAGAGACAATTCATGGCCTGGACCGTATTAAACAACACTGAGTAACGCCCGCCTTCGTCCGCAGACAGACCACGGATTGAGGCACCTGGGGCGTTGATATGTTGGGAATAGATCTGGGTTAAAACATCTGAGCAAAGATATCCTGCCAATACGGTCGATCACATGGACTTGAACTGCCGGGATACGTCGATGCTAAGTTTGGAACGGTAGCGGCGAATCGAAACTAACCTCATCGCCTCGTCCTGCGGCGAATCGATTAGTCACAGGCTTGTATCTAATGGCCGATAAGTCAGTTTACTCAGTACAGCATAGACAGTGCTTCGTTAAGCTTGGACAGCAGGTAGAAAATCAGAAATGATGCGGTGAGCAACAGGCCATATACGGCACGCTTAGTGACTTGCCAGAACTCAATTATTTTTCGTAACTTCTGTTCGCGCTCTTTAAAGTGCTCCGCGATGAAGTTACTGTGAGTTTGTAGGTATATGTCCATCATGCAGAGGATTAGTCATGGCAGACAGACCGTCTTACGGAACATCCCGTTAGCCAGCTGCACATTTAATTACTAACTCATTCTGAATAAAAGCATCATCTCATAAATAATGCAAATTCATTTGTTATTAGCGTCCGGACAGGTACTCAGGCTTTACGTCTGCTTCAAACCGCGTCCTTCTTTTCCGGCAAATTACCGAGATCGCGTATGATCATCATAAAGCCAATGGGATGGCCTGCAGTATTTTTTATTTCATTGCCCATAATACGCACGCGCATCTGCTTTCCGTCCTTGCGCACGTTCCAGTCGGTCTTATCCACCCGCCCTGCAAATCGCGTCTGCCCCAGCAGGTGCTCGGGCACCTTGGAATACACATCTTCCCGGGAGAAAAAGCGGCTGAAGTTTTCACCGATAATTTCCTTGCCGGCATATCCAAACAAGCGCTCGGCACCGGTGTTCCATTTCACCACAACGCCGTTCAGATCGAGCATAAACACCCCGTATTCCTGGACATTTTCGGCGATGATTTCAAACCGCTGTTCGCACAGATGATAGGCTTCCTTTAACCCTTCGAAGCGCCGGATTTCCTGCTGGAGTTTTTCGTTTTCCGCGGTCACCATTCCCAGTTTGTCGACCTGGTCCTTGAGCGACCCGACCATGAGCGCAATCATCGGGCAGGCAACGGCGATGGCCATCACCTGGCGCCAGTCAAGCTCGTTATAGCGGAACAAATACAGCGGGTGCGAAAAGATGATGAAGGAGCCAAACAGCACGATCGCGGAGCTCAACATTCCGGGCATCCCGCCCGTGATATAGGTCGTCAGCGCCACGGTGAGCAACAAGATCAGTCCGGGATCCGGAATCAGGTTGAACTTGCGCCACAACAGCGAGATGAACATGATGCCAAGCACCGTCATCACCATCGAGGCCGAGTGCTTCACCCACAATGGCGACCCTCTGCTAAACGGCACGCTCGGGTCTATTGAACCATCGAGTAATGACATTTGCCACACTCCTGCGGATCATCCGCTTAAATTTCGACTTGCACTGACGGATATTCGTCACTTATCCTGTATTATCATACAGTTATGGATACTCCATGAGATTACATGCAAATTCTATGCCAAATTAGGATCAACAGTATATGGCCAGCCAGGCCTTTAGTTAAATGCTGCGATTCCGGTCTGGGCACGCCCCAGAACCAGCGCGTGAATGTCGTGCGTGCCCTCGAGGGTATTCACGGTCTCCATATTGAGCATGTGGCGTATCACCTGATATTCATCGGAAATGCCGTTGCCACCGAGCATGTCGCGCGCCAGTCTGGCGATGTCCAGGGCCTTGCCGGTCGAATTGCGCTTGAGCAAAGAGACCATTTCCGGCGTTGCCCTGCCCTGTTCGCGCAGGCGGCTCACGTGCAGGCACGCGAGCAGCCCGATACTGATTTCCGTCTGCATGTCAGCGAGTTTTTTCTGGATCAGCTGGTTTGCGGCCAGCGGTCGCCCGAATTGCTTGCGGTCCATCACATACTGGCGCGCAATGTGCCAGCAGGCCTCTGCCGCGCCCAGCGCCCCCCAGCATATGCTGAACCGCGCATTGTTGAGACAGCCGAACGGGCCCTTGAGCCCGGACACCCCGGGTAGCAGGTTTTCATCAGGCACAAACACCTGGTCCATCACGATCTCGCCGGTGGGACTGGCGCGCACCGAAAACTTGCCTTCGATTTTGCGCGTGGAGAGTCCTTTCATTCCGCGTTCCAGGATGAAACCGCGGATCACACCGCCGTCGTCCTTGGCCCATACCACCATGATGTCGGCAATCGGCGCATGAGTGATCCACATCTTGGTTCCGGTGAGCACATATCCGCTGTCGGCTTTTCTTGCGCGCGAATTCATGCTGCCCGGATCTGATCCGTGATCGGGCTCGGTCAGCCCGAAACAACCGAGCAGTTCGCCGCGCGCCATTTGCGGCAGATACTTCTGCCGCTGCGCTTCGGTGCCATAGGCATAGATCGGCGTCATCGCCAGCGAGGTCTGCACGCTGCATGCCGAGCGGAATGCGGTATCGACACGTTCGAGTTCACGCATGACCAGACCATACGCCACATAGCCGACACCGGCACACCCATACCCTTCGAGCGGCGAACCGAGGAAACCGAGTTCGCCCATCTCGCGCATGATTACCGGATCGAAGTGTTCTTTGCGGTTCCACTCCAGGATGCGCGGCGCGAGTTTTTCCTGCGCATAGGAGCGTGCTGTGTCGCGTATCATGCGCTCGTCTTCGGTGAGCAATTCCTCGATCAGCAGCGGATCGTCCCACTGGAATTTCCCGCCGATCAGCGTGACGGATGAGGCGTCTTGCATACGGTTCCCCTGAAAATAAACAAAAAGCCGGTGCGAATTACCGCACCGGCCTGTATTTAAAAATACTTTATTATTGTTTTTCCTGACGGACCTTTGCGTTCCAGGTTCACACCCGCTCCAGGATCGCAGCCATGCCCTGCCCGCCGCCTATGCACAGGCTGACCAGCGCATACCGGCCGCCGCTGCGCTGCAGCTGGCGCGCTGCGGTGAGCGCCAGACGCGCACCCGATGCGCCGAGCGGATGGCCGACGGCGATCGCGCCGCCATTGGGATTGACGCGGCTGTCGTCGAAGGCCACGCCGAGGCCCTTGAGGCAGGCCAAGACCTGGGTCGCAAACGCCTCGTTGATCTCGATCACATCCATGTCCTTGATGGTCAGACCGGCGCGCGCCAATGCCTTCTTGGAGGCCGCAACCGGGCCAATTCCCATGATCTGCGGCGGCACGCCCGCGGCGGCGCTCGCGATCACGCGCACGATGGGCTTGGCGCCGGCCTTGTCACCCGCGGCCTTGGACGCGAGTATCAACGCCACTGCGCCGTCGTTGACCCCCGAAGCGTTGCCGGCGGTGGTGACGCCGCCTTCGTACAGCGCGCGCATCTTGGCCAGCGATTCGAGGCCGGTTTCCGGGCGCGGATGCTCGTCATCGGCCACCGGTGGCAGCGGTCCTTTGCGGGTGGCGGGAAGTTCCACCGGGGAAATTTCGCCCGTGAAAAACCCTTCGCCTTTGGCGATGGCAAATTTCTGCTGAGATGCGAGCGCAAAGACATCGGCTTCCTCGCGCTTGATGTCGAACTCGCGCGCCAGCCTGTCAGCAGTCTGCGGCATCTGGTCGTCGCCGAATTGCTTGACCAGTTTGGGGTTGGAAAAGCGCGGGCCTATCGTGCTGTCGTAGAGCTTCATGTCCCGGCCAAAGGCCGACTCCGAACGGCTCATAACCCAGGGCGAGCGGCTCATGCTCTCGACGCCGCCCACCAGGAACACGTCGCCCTCGCCCGCGGTGATCGCGTGCGCGGCGTACACCAGCGCACCGAGCCCGCTCGCACAGTTGCGCTGGAGCACGGTCCCCGGCGTCTCTATGGGCAGACCGGCAACCAGTCCGGCGTGGCGCGCGACGCAGCGGCTGTCTTCCCCCCCCTGGTTGGCGCAACCGACGACAATGTCCTCGATCTGCTCGGGTTTGAACGCCGATTTTGCCATCAGGCTCTTCATGACATCCGCGAGCAGATCGTCGGGGCGGACTTTGGCGAGCACGCCGGCGTGGCGGCCGAATGGAGTGCGCAGTCCTTCGTAGAGGTAAGCATCGAGCATGGCGGTATCCTTTTAGTTGAAGCGACCGGTTTCAGGGTTCGGGGGTGAGCAGCGATACGCCGAGTTTGGCGCGGCGCGTCAGCCAGATGCTGGGGCGGTAGCGCGGATCGCCGTAGATCCGGTACATATTGGTCAGCACGCGGTACACGCGCTCCACACCGAGCACTTCCGCAAAGCGGAACGGCCCGTTGGGATAATTGAGGCCGAGTGTCACCGCCTTGTCGACATCGGCGGGCTGCGCTGCGCGGCTTTGCGCGATCGAGCAGCCGATGTTCACGATCATGGCGACGATGCGCTGCGCGATGAAGCCCGGGCTGTCGCGGCACACCGTCACCGGCACGCCGTCGGAGGCAAGCAGGCCGTGCGCGGCATTGCGGTAAACATGGTCGGTCAGCGGCGTGCCCATCATGGTGCGGCGCTTGACCATGGGGAACATGGTGTCGACCGCCACCGTGCGCTTGGGATCGAGCTGCTGCTCCACCGCGCAGGTGGTTGCATCTTCACCGATGGGCGTGACCAGTATCAGGGCATTGGCGCTGGGCCGGGGGCCGGTCTCGAGTTTTGCGCCGATTTTTCCCAGCAACTCGGTGAGCACTTTGTGTCCGGCCGGTTCGGCGGTGCTGATCCAGACATGGCCCGGATAAGCGGCGGGCGGAGCGGCTTCCGGTGCGACGATCGGCTTCATCTCCGCGTCGTATTCGTAGAACCCTTTTTTGGTCTTGCGGCCCAGCACGCCCGCTTCGTAGCGCGATTTCATGATGAGATTGGGCCTGAAGCGCGGCTCCTGGAAAAACTGGTTGTAGATGAGTTCCGAAGCCGGATGGGTCACATCGAGGCCGGTCAACTCCATCAGTTCGAACGGTCCCATGCGGAAACCGCCGACATCTCGCATCACACGGTCGACATCGACGAAGCTTGCGACGCCCTCGTAAGAGAGATGTGATGCTTCCAGCGTGAAGCCGCGCCCGACCTGGTTGACCAGGAAACCCGGCGCGTCGGTGCAGCGCACCGGCTCGCGCGTCATGCGCTTGCCTATGACCATCAGCGCGTCCACCACCCATTCCTCGGTCAGCAGGCCATTGATCACTTCGACCAGCTTCATCAGCGGCACCGGGTTGAAAAAATGAAAACCGGCAAAGCGTTGCGGGGTCTTGATCTGGGCTGCGATCGAGGTCACCGACAGCGACGAGGTATTGGAGACCAGGATGCATTCGGGCGACACGATGGTTTCGAGTTCGGCGAACAGCCTGCGCTTGGCATCGAGATTTTCGACGATGGCCTCGATCACCAGGTGGCAGGGTTTCATATCCTCGAGGCTGGCCGCGAGCTTGATGCGCGCGACGGCAACTGCCGCGTCTTCCTGCGTCATGCTGCCCTTCTCCGCCGCGCGCGCCAGCATTTTGGCGACGAAATCGCGCGCTTCCTGCGCGGCGCCGGGACGGCTGTCGCTCATCACTACATTAATGCCTCCGGCGACGGCGACCTGGACGATCCCGCGCCCCATCGCGCCAGTACCAATCACGCCCACCGTCAGATCCGGGCGATTTGCGTCAAAGCTCATGTAGGTTCCTTAAGTAGATGCATGGCCGCTGACATGGGTGATAAAACAACTATGGACGATGCGAAGCGACACCTGCTGGATGGGGATAAGAACAACGCCCTGAGCCGCATATAAAACATGATATAAAACAAATAGTTACAATACGGTGCATTTTCTGCCAAGCGTTTCCGATTATAGGCCGCCGTGACCCGCATTTCAATTTGTGCTGCACCCTGTGCCGGCCGGAACAAACATCACGAGCATGGTGTTCTTGTCACCCGGTTATTCAATGCTTTTCATTTTAGGAGGTTGTCGAACCCAAGGCCGACAAGCTCCTAACGGCCCTTGAACACCGGCTTGCGCTTTTCCATGAACGCGGTCTGGCCTTCCTTGTAATCCTCGCTCTTGTAGCAGTCCTCGACCATCTTCTGGCACAGCGCAAGATCACGCTGATCCGGGTCCTTCAGGTATTCGATTAACGTGCGCTTGATCGAGGCGATGGTGAGCGGCGCATTGCCGGCGATGGTGCTGGCGTAATCGAGCGTGTACTGTTCGAGTTCCGCGACCGGCACCAGGCGGTTGATGAGATTCATCTGCAGCGCTTCCTGGGCGCTGAACTGGCGCGCGGTGAAAAAGATTTCCGCGGTGAATGCGGGTCCGACGATGTCGGCCAGACGCTTGACCCCGACAAAACGGTAGCCGAGGCCAAGCTTGCCGGCCGGCACGCCGAAACGCGCATCCTCGGCGGCGATGCGGATGTCGCAGTTGACCGCGATTGCCGTGCCGCCGCCGATGCAGTAGCCGCGGATCATGGCGATGGTCGGTTTCGGGCACTGCTGCAGCGCCTTGCTGGCATTGTCCGAAGCGGCGTTATAGGCTTGCACCGCCTCCTCGCCGCTGCGCTTTTCCTTGAACTGCGAAATATCGGCTCCGGCAACAAACGCTTTTTCGCCAGCGCCCTTTAAGATGATGACGCGGACGTCCGGGTCATTGGTAAATGCCTCGAGCACGATGGGCAGCGCCTGCCACATTTCGAATGAGACCGCATTGTGGCGTGCGGGGTTGTTGAACGTGATCCAGCCGATGCCGTTTTCCTTGGTGGCGACCAGCTTGTCGGTGAGGGTCTGCAGCGGCGCTGAAGGATGGCTCATGATTGCAGGCGTTGAGTATGGTTGATGACACTGCAAGTGTAACTTATCCGGCGCAAGTTTTGACATCGTGGCAAAATGGAATCCATGCCGAATCCACGAGCGGCGCCCTGTTAATTTCAGATCATGGACAAAATGGGTCTGTGGCAGCCGCGGTTCCCGGTTTCTGCACCACTTGAGCAAGGATAATGGAATATGAAACCTCTACTGCAAGCAATCCTGAGCGTCATACTCGCCAGCGGGGTCACACCGTCGGCCCTCGCCGCGGATGCCTATCCCGCCAAGCCGGTCCGCATGGTGGTCACCTTCCCTGCCGGCGGGCCCAGCGACGTGATCATGCGCATCATCGGCCAGAAGCTCACAGACCGCTGGGGACCGCCGGTCGTGATCGATAACCGCGGCGGCGCCGGTGGCATCCTGGGTACCGAAATCGTCGCCCACGCCGCGCCCGACGGCTACACGTTCCTGCTCGGCACCGCGGGCGGCATGACCATCAACCCGGCGCTACAGGCGAAACTTTCCTATGATCCCTTCCGCGATTTCGCGCCGGTGGCGATGCTGGTCAACAATCCGCAGATCCTGGTGCTCCACCCCGCGGTGCCGGCAAAAACGGTGAAGGAACTCGTCGCTCTCGCCAAAGCGAGGCCGGGGCAGCTCAATGCTGCTTCGGCCGGCACCGGCACCGCAACGCACCTCGGGCTGGAACTGTTCAAGCTCACCGCAGGCATCGATGTCGTGCACGTTCCCTACAAGGGCGGCGCGCCCGCCGTCACCGACCTCATCGCAGGCCAGGTGCAAATGCTGTTCGTCAGCATTCCTTCGGTGCTGCCGCACGTGCGCGCCGGCAAGCTGAAGGCCGTCGCCGTCAGCAGCGCCAAGCGCTCCGCGTCCGCGCCTGACATACCGACCGTCGCCGAATCAGGCTATCCCGATTTCGAATATTCGAACTGGAACGCGCTGTTCGCGCCCGCTAAAACGCCGCCGCAGATCGTCAGCAAGATGAATGCTGAAATCGTCAGGATACTCAACGACCCCGAAGTGAGCCGCCGCCTGACCAGTCTGGGCGCGGACCCGGCGCCCGGCACGTCCGCGGCGCTTGCACAATACATGCGCACCGATCACGAGCGCTGGAAAAAAGTGATCCGCAGCGCTGGAATCAAGCCGCAATAATAGATATGGCGCACCCCTGCGAACGCTGCGCGGCGAGCTTCGTGCATAATAGACAATCGCTATTTTTAAAATTCAGACGGGAGGCTTGATCATGGCAAACGAAGGCTATCACGAGCCGGTGACCGAACTCAGCGACGAGACGCGCGACATGCATCGGGCCATCGTGTCGCTGATGGAAGAACTCGAAGCGGTCGACTGGTACAACCAACGGGTCGATGCCTGCAAAGACCCCGACCTCAAGGCGATCCTCGCGCATAACCGCGACGAGGAGAAGGAACATGCGGCGATGGTGCTGGAGTGGATACGGCGCAAAGACGCTACGTTTTCCAGGGAACTGAAGGACTATCTGTTCACCGACAAGCAGATCGCGCACCGCTGACGCGCAACTCAGGCGGAATCGATAGGATCAGATTTGATTGATTCTGCGGCTGCGAAACCGCAGCGCCTTGCCGTGACGGGCTAATACTTGTTTTTGTAGCCGTAAAACGGCGGTCGGCGCCCGACCAGTTGCTCCAGCAGCAACAACTCGTCATCGGTGTGATTGATGACCGGCGCATTGCTTACCACGCCATCCTCTATCCAATGCGGGGCATCGTGGTGCTGCGTTTTATAGGTGATGGCGCGGCCGTTGACCGGATCGAGCACCACTTCGCCGTAGCACAGGCAGAAATAACTGCGCCGGGCATCGGCTTCGATATAGCAGCCGGTGCCGCGGATGCCTATCGTGGCAAAGGGGATCTGCACGCGGCGCTGGCCTTTGCCGAAGACCGAGAGCAGTTTCCCGGTCACCACGCGCATGAAGTCGGCGGCGGTCGCACCGAAATTCACGCGCGTATCCGCCCGCTGCAGGTAAGCGTCCTCGCCGATCACGTAAATCGCTTCCGAGCCGGGGCCGGTTTCCACCGTGTCCCCGGCACGCAGCAACATGCCCTCCTTTGCAGCCTGGCCGTTGACCGTAACTTTGCCCTGGATGCGCTGCATACCCGGTTTCACCGGCACGTTGCCCGCCGCCAGCACCTGCTGGATGAGACCCGAAACGCCGCCGGCCACGGTGGCGGCCATCGCCTGCAACATTTTGCGTCTGGCTTTACGCGTCATGATCCTATCCCCTTATGGCGTTGAGCATGAAACCTCAGGTCTTGTCCTTCCCCTCGTACTTCGATCACGCGGCTCGCGTCGTCCTTGCCCCAGCCGGCGGCCTCATCGCGCCGGAACCGCTCGGGCCGGTGTGCGTGACGTCCGCCGCCAGCAGGCTGAGTATCGGCTGCACCCGATCGCCCCGACCGATCATTCCCGGTTTTTCCGCCATCATTTTTTCCTGTTAACAAATCAAGATAAATCGACCTGAATGCGCTATTTCGGGGGAATGACCGGCAGCAGCACATGAGCCTGGCGCTCCGCTCCCATATGCAGCGTCACGTCGCCGCCGAACACCGCGGCCGGCCGGTCGCGCGGATCGTTGTGGCGGAACGGGCCGACGCCGGTGAACACCGCATTCAGATTGCCGAGCCCTTTTACCACGCCGCCGGGCCATTCGTAGTCGCGGCCGCGCACTGTAAGCCCGATGCGATAGCCCCTGGGCACCACGACGCAGGTCGGCCACACTTCGATGTCGAGTTCGTAAATCTCATTCGGCTTGAGTTTCTGAATCTCGTCATGGGTGTGATAAGGCCGGTACGGCAGCGATAATGCCTGGTCGAGCTTGCGATGGGAGGCGCGCAGCCAGCCTTGCGCGATCGGCGTGTGCGGATCGAGCGCGCCCATGAACGTGATCTCCTTCAGGTCGGGCGCGAACACCCGCACCACCAGAAAGAGATCCGCATCTTCCGTGGCGGACGACACCCACAGCTTGGCCGCGATCGGGCCGGTGATCTCGGTTTCCTTGGTGAGCGGCGCGGTGAGGAAGGTCACGCCCTCCGACAGGCCGCCATAGGTGACGCTGCCCGTCTGCTTTTGCGCCTCGGCCGTAAGCGTATGGCCTTCGGGCTGCAGATAAAACTTCGTCCATTGCGTGCGCTTCAAAGGCCACTCGTTTTCATGGCGCTCGACGAACTTCTCTCCCGGATGACGCGCCAGCATCGCCACCTTGGGTTGTTTTGCCCATCCCGTGTCTTCGCCTTTGAGGAAATGGCCGAAAAATCGTTTCTGGATTTTCACGCCATAGTCGGTATAAAACTCGGTCCAGTGCTCGATGCCGTGCACTTCCAGCCACTTCTCCTTGGAAGCTGCGCGCACGAAGCCCTCGAAGTTGCCGCGCGGATGCAGCCCCTGCCCGCCCCAGTTGGACGATGAGAGCAGAGGCACCTTCACTTTGGACCAGTCAGGCATGCGCGAACTCCAGTAGTCGTCGCTCGCAAGCTGATTGGCGTAACAGTCGGCGGCGAAATCGCGCCGCGTGGCGCCGAGTTCTTCCTCGCTCAGCGTCTCGGGCCCCGATACCCAGTCCCCGTTCATGCGGCTGCGATAGCTCTTGCTGCCCTGGCCATGTTGCACCGGAATGACCTGCTTCGGAAACCAGGTGTCGGCGAACGTGCAATAGATACCGCCGTGATGGCTCATGTCGCGGTAATAATCGGCCGCGCCTTCCCACACACAGATCGCCGTCAGATGCGGCGGCTGCAGCGCCGCGGCCTGCCACTGGTTCATGGCGTAATAGGAAATGCCGTTGAGCCCGACCTTGCCGCTCGACCAGGGCTGTTTGGCCGCCCACTCGATTGAATGGTAGAAATCCTGGGCCTCGCGCAACGACCATAGATCGAGCAAGCCAGGCGAGCGGCCTGCGCCGCGCGAGTCGACACGCACGACGACGTATCCGTCCGGCACCCACTTCTCCGGGTCGACCACTTCCCAGTTCTGGTACTTGTTGGTGGAACCCGAGGGCACGTCCGGATGCTCCTCGCACATGCGCTGCCACTGGTCGTCGTAGAGGTCCTCGAAATGCAGCCATTTGCCGTAGGGGCCGTAGGTCATGATGACCGGATACTTGCCATCGGCTACCGGCCGGTAGACGTCGGCGCGCAAGATCAAACCGTCTTCCATCCCGACCGGCACATCCCAGTCTATCCTCATGCCGTCGCGAATTTCGCTGATCTCACGATATTCCATGCTGCTACCCCTCCGTTGTTCGGGTTCTTAGAGCCATTTCAAAAAGACCAAGACTGATGTAACCGCCCGGCCCTCATCCCTGACCCTTCTCCCCTAGTGGAGAAGGGAAACAATTGCCTCCTCTCTCCCTTTGGGAGAGAGGTCGGGAGAGAGGGATCGAACGCCGATCGAACCATCGTTAAAATTCTTCTATCACCAATGGCAGAATAAATAAAAACAGCGTGTTATGTTATTGCTCTGTGTAATTTCAACTTTGAGTTTTAGATTTTCATCGGCGTTTATCGGCGGCTAATTTATTAGATTTTGTTACGGGCTCTTAGGACCGGCCTGACACCAGCCTGGCGGCTTGCGCGTATCAGCCGACCTTGGCCGGCTGTCCTGTCTTCGCCGACTGCACGATGGCCTCGAAGACGGCCACGCCGTGAACGATCTGCTCGGCGGAAATCGGGAATGATGCAGTGCCATCGACTGCCGCCGCGAAGGCCTCCAAACCCGCTTTCACCGGATTGAAGCCTTTGTTCTCGATGACCTCCGGATGCGCGGGCGGCGGATGCCCCGGCTTGTCGGGCGCCGGGAAGAACCGGAAGGTATCCAGGTTGCGGTCGGTCTCCGCCAGGCCGCCTGTGCCATAGACCGCGACGCGGTAATTCGGTGCGGTCGCAAGCGAGCAGAGGATGGTCGAGGTCACGCCGTTCTTGTGCTTCAGGACAACGGTCGTCGTGTCGTCGACCAGCGGCGCCGCGCGGCGCGTGTTGACGCAGTACACCTCGTCGATCTCGCCGCACAGGTCGATAAAACCATCGACCAGATGCACGCCGATGCCGGTCATCGCGCCGACCGGCGTCTCGTCCGGGTTCGTGCGCCACGATTCCTTGGGCAGGAACAGGCCGCCCGGCGCCGTTGCTTCGGCGATGCAGAAGCAGATCTTGCCCATGCGCCCGTCCTTGATGCGATTGCGGATTTCCCCGATGGACGGATGGAAGCGGCGCTGATAGTCGATGCCGAGCACGACGCCGGCTTTCTTGACCGCTTCGAGCGCTGACCTGGCGCTCTTCACATCCAGCGTGAACGGCTTTTCCACGTAGACGTGCTTGCCCGCCTGCGCCGCGCGCTTGACGTGATCCTCGTGCTGGCGATGGGGCGTGGTGTAGACGACCGCATCGATCGAGGGATCCTGGAGGATGGCGTCGAGGTCGTCGCGCAGATCGATCTTGCGCTCGCGGCAAAACTCCTCCGCCTTGCTGCGGGTGCGCGTGTTGCCGGCGACGAAAGTGATCTTATTGCTCTTGCCCTGCACCGTGTCGACGATAGTCCGCCCCCACCACCCAAGACCGACAATTGCAGCTCGAATCATGTTTCCTCCGTCGTAGTTGGTGTTGCTGGAATTCAGGGCGATACGATGCATCATACCAACGGCGCCAGTTGCTTGCTATCGGCGGCGCACCGCGGGCATGCGCACCATCGAAGCGCTCGTGCGCGACATCCCGGCAGTTTTTTTCCAGGTCCGCGCAGCGCTCTTCAGTTATGGGATGCGTTCCAGGCTTGGCGTCCTCAAGCCCGATGGCCGCGCCCATATCCTTAACGATGATCTGCTCCGCGCCTCGCGGGTCGTCATCCCGATTGAACGGCCGCGGGCCCGCATGAGTGCCTTCGCGCCCGCCAGGGTAATGCAGAATGGCGGAACGAATAATAATATTAACTATATAAACAAATAGTTACGATATGCCTTCGGCGGATAAACGTTCTTGAGATCAACGCACCGCAAGGTTGATTTGGATCAACCCGCTGCCGGCTTGCGACTCATAGGATAGATTCGCTTGAGCTGCACGCTGCAATTCTTCATCTGCGCACGTCCAACGGAAAGGACAACAGCATGAACGCAAAGAACGATCGCGCCGCCTGGCTCAAAGGCCCCGCCACCTGCTGCAGCGTCTTGCCCCAGGCACAATCCCGTCCGCGACACTTCGTCCTGCTTGGCGCTCCCGGCGTGGGCAAGGGCACCCAGGCTGAATTGCTCAGCTCACGTCTTGGCGCCTGCCAGCTTTCCACCGGCGACATCTTCCGCGCCGCGAAATCCATCGCCGCGACCGAACGCAGCCCGGCGCTCAACCTCGCCCTCGACGCCATGCGCAAGGGCGAACTCGTTACGGACGAAACCGTGCTCGACATGATCCGGGAGCGCACCGCCTGCCTGCGCTGCGCAGGCGGATTCCTGCTGGATGGTTTCCCGCGCACCGTGGCCCAGGCCGAGGCATTGACCCAGCTCCTGGCGCGCGAGCAAGTCCAGCTCGATGCCGTGCTCAGTTACGAGCTGCCCCTTGAAACGATCGTTGCACGCCTGAGCGGCCGCCGCACCTGCGAGAAATGCAAGGCGGTCTACCACGTGCTGTCCCACCCCGCGAAAGTAGAAGGCGTGTGCGACCACTGCGGAGGGAATCTGGTTCAGCGCGAAGATGACCGCCCTGAATCGGTCAAGGTGCGCATGGCTGCCTACGAATCCAGCACCGCGCCGCTGACCGCTTACTACCGCAAGCGGAACCTGCTCGTTTCCGTCTCCGCCGAGGGATCCCCAGAGGCCATCTACCAACGCACCATGCAAACGCTGGACGCGAAGGACTAAGGCGCGGAGGCCTGCGACAGGAGGGCGAAAAATCCTGCGCATGTCGCCGGGGGCAGCCGAAACTAAAGGGCTACCATCGGAATTATGTGATACACGGCCCCCGGAAACTCGATTCGAAGCGGTCTGACCATGTTCAGATTGCCTTCGAATCCATTCCCAGACGCATTGTCAATTCAAGATTCAAGACCTTTTTGTTTGCAAGACCCCAGTTGTTTGACTTGTGATATGCGCGCGCGCATAATTTTCAACTGGGGAGGAAGCGAAGCCAATTTGCAATTCTCACTGTGGCTTACGCTGCCATCAATATGAAAATGTGCGCGTTTCCCTCGGTCCTTATCCAATTGTCATCCGCCGTCCGCGTTGCCACAGAATTTTCCGGAATTCGAATTGTTGTCCTGCTATTGCTCGCGCTTCTGCCGACCGCTGCAATCGCACAGAATTTTCCTTCGAAGCCGCTGCGTATCATCGTGCGAGCGTCCCCTGGCGGCGCCGACGATTTCCATGCCCGGGTGATCTCCCCGAAATTGGGCGAAGTGCTCGGCCAGCGCGTACTCGTGGAGTACCGTCCTGGCGCGGGCGGCCTCGTCGCCTGGGATTATGTGGCGAAGCTGCAGCCCGATGGATACACGCTCCTGCTTGCCGCGTCGGGTCTCGCCGCCATCAAGACCCTGCGGCCGGGCATGCCGGTCGATCCTTGGAAAGACTTCACCTGGATTTCACAGATTGCGAATTTCACGCTGGTGTTCTCGGTTCATCCATCTGTGCCAGCGAAGACGCTCAAGGAACTGATCGCACTGGCGCGCAGCCGGCCGGGGCAGCTCAACTACGGCTCGTCGGGTGTCGGCGCAACGCCGCACCTCGCGGCAGAGTATTTCAAGGCGGTCGCCAAGATCGATATCCGCCACATTCCGTACAAAGGCGCCGCGCCGATGTATGTCGACCTCATGGGCGGACGCATCGACATGGGTACCTCCGTCGCGGGGAGCGTCATCCCTCACATCAATTCCGGAAAGCTGCGCGCGCTGGGTGTCACCTCGGCGACCCGTTCATCGCAACTGCCCGACGTGCCGACGGTCGCGGAATCGGGCCTGCAAGGCTTCGAGTTCACGCCGTTCTACGCGCTGGTCGGCCCAGCCGGAATGCCGCGCGATGTCGTCACCACGCTTGCCGGCGCGATCGAGAAGACGATAGCCACGCCGGAGGTCCGCGACCAGATCATCAAGGGCGGCTCCGACCCGGCGGCCAACACGCCCGAGCAGATGCTCCAACTCGCAAGGAAAGACGCGGACAAGATCGACCAGATTGTTCGCGACGCCAAGATCAAGGTGGACTAGAACAAGAACGGCCGTGCCGGATTGCATCAAGATCCGAATTCGCCCGTTCTTGAACGGCGCATCACCTTGCCAGGCTGCGCGGCCAACATTCTGACCAGAGGGAGTAGCCGTGGCACGCATAGCTGTCGGAGGTTTTCAACACGAGACGAACTGCTTCGTCCCGGCGCGCACCGATTTCGAATATTTTGCTGCCCACCGCGACCGGCCGCCGCTGGTGCGCGGGCCCGATGTTATCAAGTGGCTTTCCGATACGAGCTTCGCGCTGCCGGGCTTTTTCGCCGAGATGGGCGCGAGGCATGACTATGTGCCGCTGGTGTGGACGAGCGGCGGCGCCGGAGGTTACGTCACGCGCGACGCCTTCGAGCGCATCACCGGCGAGATGGTGGGGCGCCTCTCGGAAGCGATGCCGGTCGATGCCGTGTATCTGGAATTGCACGGCGCGATGGTCAGCGAGGATTTCGAGGATGCGGAAGGCGAACTCCTGCGGCGGGTGCGCGCAGTCGTCGGTGAACGCGTGCCAGTCGTGATCAGCCTCGACTATCACGCCAACGTGACCTCGCAGATGGTGCAGATGACCGACGGGATCATCGGCTACCAGACGTATCCGCACGTCGACCGCCGGCAAACCGGGCAGCGCGCAGCGAAGGTGCTCGCCACCGTTCTCGCGCGCGGTCGGCCCACGGGACGTGCGCTGCGCAAGATGCCGTTCCTGATCCCTCTGAATTCGCAATGCACGATGATTGATCCGTCCAAGGCCATCATCGAGAAGGCGGCGCAGATCGAGGGCGGAGACGTGCTCAACGTATCTTATCTCGCGGGTTTTCCGCCTTCTGATCTCTTCGATTGCGGACCGTCGGTCGTGGTGCACGCATACACGCAGGCGCTGGCCGATGCGGCAGCCGATCAGCTTGCGCGGGACATCGCGCTGCGCGAACCCGAGTTTGCGCAGCCGTTGCTCCAGCCGGACGAAGCCGTGCAGCAGGCGATGCGCATTGCCGCCAAGGCGAGCCGACCGGTGGTTCTGGCGGACACGCAGGACAACCCTGGCGCCGGTGGCACGGGTGACACCACGGGCGTCCTCGAAGCGCTGGTTCGAAACCGGGCGCAGAAAGCCGTTGTCGGAATTTTCTGCGATCCAGAAGCCGCGGCAGCCGCGCACCGTGCAGGCGAGAATGCCGAGATCGCGATTGCGCTGGGCGGCAAGTACGGGCCCGAGGGCGTCCAGCCTTATTCAGCAAAGTTCCGGGTGGCTCGGCTCGGAGACGGCCGCATGCGGACCACCGGGCCGTCGGTAGGCGGCAGGGACATCGACCTGGGTCCGATGGCGCTGCTGCAGATCGATGGTGTGAGCGTGGTGGTCAGCAGCAAGCGGATGCAGGCGCACGACCAGGCGCCCTTCCGCCATCTCGGTATCGAACCGAAGGAGCAGAAAATCCTCGCGCTGAAGAGCACGGTGCACTTCCGGGCGGACTTCCAGCCGATCGCGGAAGAAGTCCTCGTTGTTCTGGCGCCGGGCGGACATGTGGTGGATACCACCAAATATCCATTCAAGAGGTTGCGCCCCGGCGTTCGCCTTTATCCGCTGGGTCCGGAATTCAGTGGTCCGAAGTGAAAGCTGGAGAGCAGCGTTGCCTTCGTCTTTCGCAGGGCCGCTCCTAACGATACGCCGGGCGATCCGGCGGCAGCCCCTGATCGCATTTCTTGCAATCGAGCATTGCGCCGAGGTGCTCGTCCCGGCCTTCGGCCGTAATCACCCACGGGCGGTTGATCCACGGCGGTGTATGGCGGACGTGCTGATTATGTCCGCACTTGAGCTTGGCAACCCAATGCGCCTCTTCATCCTGGTGATAACCGACGATGGGTTGTTTCATGCAAGCACTCGGGGCTCAACCTTATTTAAACAAGGTAAGCCACGCCAATATATCTTCATAAACAACGGGCTGCATTAACAGATCGCCGGGACAGACAAGAAAACTGCACCCTGATCACTTCAGATCAGGCACGCCTCGTCGCCGCAGCCCAGATCGCGATCGGCCTGCTTCAGCAATGCATCGAAGGACTCCGGCACGCGGATGTCGCGGCCGATCACGCGCGGGCTGTAGCCCTGCAACCAGTAACTGTTGGTGGGATGTGAGCCGCCGGCCACGATCAGCACGATGTTCTCGGGCTTCATGGTGATGGGCCAGGGATCGAGCCTGAGGCTTGCGCGCGTCACCGGGTTGGCGTCGATTTCTATCCACGCCGGGCCGCCGGCGCGCTTCATCTGCGCCATCGGGATCTTCGAGTTCTCCCACAGGAATTCGCGTATTTTCGCCTTGCTCCAGCCCAGGTGCGCCATGGTCTGCGCCACCACGCGCGGGATCAGCAGCATGCCCGGCGTGCCCTGCTCCCAGCCGTTGAGTCCGGCGAGATTGGGCGTGCGCATAAAATCGGCGATGCGCCACAGGCCGTTGACGGTGTCTTCCTCGGGCGTTTCTTTTTTCGCGCCGCGCCGGCGGATATTGGTCATGCCGTTGGCGAACATCAGCGACACTGAATTCGCGCCCGGCGCATAGCCGTGGCGCTCGGTCGCGTGAGTCGCCCAGCCCTCGGGCAGGCCGTCCTCGTCCTCAGCGAACACCACATTGGTCGCGCGCACGCCGCCATAATTGGCCATGGTGCCGGTTCCCGGCAACGCGCCGCCGAGGTTCTGCTGCATCAGACGCAGCGCACGGCCGATACTGGCGCCGGCGGGCCGCTGCGGATCCGGCCCCAGACAGCCGAAGCCGGAATTGAGACGAATCTGTTTCGCAATGGGCCCGTTGACGATGATCACCGGAAACGCGCCGCCGGAGGCCGCCTGCAACTGCTCGAAATTGGTGGTCGGATCGAAACAGGCTTCGACCGCGGCCACCAGCACCGGCAAATATTCAGGACGCCCGCCTGCCATCGCGAGCGCAATGGCGCAGCTCTCCACGGTGGTGATGCCGCCGCGCGGCGGAAACTTGCCGAGTTTGTGGGTGCGGGGTATTACTGTGCCACGCAGGATCCAATCGACGCGCTCACGTGTAGCCGGCCACAGCGGCAGGCCATCGCCCCACAGGCTGGTGATGAGCAGATTGTTGGCCTGCGTCAGCGCTTCTTCGTAACTTGCGGCCTCGACCGCGAGCATGGGATTCTCCCCCGGCGCAGCGCGTGCAAAATCCGATTTCCAGCGCGTGAGTCCATTATAAAACTCGCGCTTGCGCGCGGTCAGCGGCGCGAGATCGCTGCCCGGCAGGAACATGTCGATGGGAAACGTCACCATCGCCGCATCGGGCGCGAGCCCGAGGCCGCCGATGGCGTTCTTGGTGACGCCGACGAAATCCGTCCGCGTCAGCGTGACGGTGGGGATGCCCAGGGTTTCTATTCTAGCGGCTGCACGGCCGCATGCTGTGGCGCAGGAGCCTCAAGCCGCGTTGGCGACGATGATCGCATCCACCCCGCTTTTTTTCACCAGCGCCGCGGTCTCCTCGGTGCCGATCAAGGCGTTGCCCTGCGGAAACGTATCCACCGGCAGCACCTCGATGCCGGGGAAATCGGCCTCCAGCATTTCCTTCAGCAGCGGCAGCATGCGGAACGCCTGCCACTGCTCGTTGCTGACGAAGCCGATGCGCTTGCCCTCCAGCGCGGCCAGCCGCGGCGCGTGCGCCTGCGTCACCTCGATGCTGCCTGACGGGTCGTAGAATTCGATTCTGGTCATATGTAATCCGTGAGGCAAGCCGTTTTTGATACTCATAGCGTTTTTTTCCCGGTGGTAAGAGTGTAGTAAACAATAAAAAATACAAAGGCGCCAGGCTCGATCTTTGCATCACAACACTTTTGATCGAGTAGGCGCAAAGTCAGGAACTGGCCCTCTACCCCTCTACTCAGACTGAGTGCGTCGCGACAGCTCAAGCATGGCCCGGCGCGTCTCCGGCGTTTCCAGGCTGATGCGGCCCAGCACGCCGTCGCGGTAATCCTGCAAGAGGATCATCGCGGCCTTCTCCAGGTCCAGCTCGCCGCCGCGGCCCTTGATCAGGCATCCCCGCCTTCCGGCCACCGCTTCCAGCACGCCGGGGCCGTCCAGCCCTTCCGTCCTGAACCCGTAGCGGGCGGTGAGGCCAGCCGGGTAACGCGCGAGCAGGATGTTCGCGAGAAAGGTGGCCACTTCTTCATCGATAACGGCGTTGCGGCCGATGGCGTGGCTGGCGGCGAGCATCATGCCGTCTTCGTCGTGCTCGATTCTCGGCCACATCAGACCCGGCGTGTCGATGAGCCACATGTGCTTGCCGAGGGTGAAGCCCTGCTGCGTCTTGGTCACGGCCGGCTCGTCGCCCACTTTCGCCACCTTGCGTTTCAGCAGCGCGTTCATCAGCGTCGACTTGCCGACGTTGGGCACGCCCATGATCATCATCCTAAGCGGCTTCGTGCCGTCGTTGCGATGCGGGGCAAGCTTCTGGCACAACGGCGGCACCTTCGCGACATCGGCCGGCTTCTTGCAGGAGATCGCCACCGCCATGACGCCTGTCTGACTGTTGTAGAAGTCGAGCCATTCCCGGGTTGCGTTCGGGTCGGCGAGATCCGATTTGTTCAACAGCTTCAGACAGGGCCGCTGGCGGTGCAGCCGGAGTTGCCTGATCATCGGGTTGCTGCTGGCCTCGGGCAGACGGGCATCCAGCACTTCTATCACCACGTCCGCGCGTTCCATGGTCTCGGCCGCTTTTTTGCGGGCAAGGGTCATGTGGCCGGGGAACCATTGGATGGACATTTATTGTTTCAGACTTGGATGAGGCTGCGATTATCGCCTTCTTTTCGATGCAAAAGATGCCAGTTAAAAGAGAAGGATGGAAATTGCAGAGAATCGGCTTAACGCTCGCGCCCGGCTTCGTGGCTGACTTTCTGGATAGGTGAGAGCAGGTATTCGAGCACGCTGCGGCTGCCGAGGTTGATCTCGGCGCTGACCTGCATGCCTGGTGACGGCCTGAATTTATCGCCACCGCGCTCGAGATACGCCGAGTTCAGCGCGACCAGCGCGCGATACTGCAGCGGTTCTTCTCCCGCGGCATTGGGCCTGCCGCCGTTGATGTCCTTGCTGTCGGTGGCGTCTATGCTCACCCGCCGCACCACGCCGTCGATCATGCCGTATTTCTGGAACGGAAAGGCCGCGAGTTTGATTTTTACCGGCTGTTCCGGGCGCACGAAACCGGCGTCGAGATTCGAGACCCACACCTCGGCCTGCAGCGGCTCGTCGTGCGGCACCAGCGTCAGCAGCACGGTGCCGGGTGAGACCACCGTGCCAACGGTATGGGTCGCGAGGTCTTTGACCATGCCGGCCTGCGGCGCCCTCAACTCCAGCAGGGAATGGCGGTGCTGCTGCTTGTCCCGCTCCTGCTGCAGCTTGAGTTGCTGGCCGCTCGCCTCCAGGCGCTCGTTCTGCAACTGCTGACGGTAGTTGGAGTCGATCTGGGCGATGCGTTTTTCCGACTGCGCGATCAGCGCTTTCAGGCTGTCGATGGTGTGCGCCTGGGCGCGCAGATCCTGCTCGACCTCGATATAGCCGCGCTGGCGGTCGAGCGCCATCAGGCGCCCGGCAAAGCCCTCTTTGGCGAGTTTGTCCCAGCCTTCGGCCTGGTCGCGGTAAATCGGCGCGGTGCGCTTGAGCTTGGCTTCGACCTCGATCGCGGCCTTGAGGTCGGCGCGGGCCTTCGCCAGCATGGCGCGCTCGCTCTCCAGCGTATCGAGATACGCCTGGCGCCGCGCGCGGTATTGCGCGTCCACTTCGCCAAACAGCGTAGGGTCGTCATCCGCTTTTTTCCTGAGCGCAGCGCCGCTCAGTTCGGCATCGATGCGGCGCAGTTGCAGCGCGCTCAGTTTCACGCTGTTGTCCACGATTTTGCTGTCGGCGTCGGAGATGCGCGCATCCATGCGCATCAGCACCTGCCCCGCGGCGACCACTTCCCCCTCCTTCACCAGGATTTCGCGGACGATGCCCGGGTCCGCCGGCTGCACGATCTTGACGAAGCTCTCGGGCACGAGCTTGCCCTGCGCGACCGCCACGATGTCGAGCCGCCCGAAGACCGCCCACACCAGCATCACGCCCGCCAAGGCCAGCAGGCCGTGCAGCACCAGCCGCGGCAGCGGCGACGGCGGGCGCTGCTGCGCCTGCAGAACCGCCGGCGCGAAATCGAGCGCATCGGCTTCGAGGTTATGTGTCGGATTCATGATCGGTTGCCCTTTTATCAACTAGTATTTCGTTTCACAACCCCGCTTCCCTCTCCCCCTGCCCCTCTCCCACGCATGGGAGAGGGGAGCGGTTTTTCAATTTCTCACTGACGCTCCGAAAGCCCCTCTCCCGTTTGCGGGAGAGGGGAGTAGTTTTTTAAATTTCTCCCTGACTTCCCGCGAGCCCCTCTCCCGCTTGCGGGAGAGGGGTTGGGGAGAGGGTGACAGTGCAGCGTATCTGCTCCAATACACCTTCCATCTGTTGCATGACATCGTTGTTCCAGAAACGCAGCACCGTGAAGCCTTGGCTGCGCAACCACGCATCCCGATGCTGGTCATATGCCATCTGTTCGGCATGCTGGCCGCCGTCGAGCTCGATAATCAGCCGCCGCTCCAGACAGGCGAAATCAACGATGTAGCGGCCCATTGGTTTTTGCCGCTTGAATTTCAAACCCATGAAGCGATGCGCCCGCAGGTGATACCACAGCCATTGCTCGGCCTCAGTCTGGTTACTGCGCAAGGTTTTTGCGTTGTCCAGCACCATCGCTTCCTTCTTCACCTCCATCCCTCTCCCCTACCCCTCCCCTACCCCTCTCCCGCAAGCGGGAGAGGGGTCAGCTTTTTACGCAATCCGCGCCAGCCCTTCCCTGAGACCGGCGAACGGCCTCAGATCGGCTGCACCGCGGTCCTGCACGCCAATGCCGCCGTAGCCTGTGGTGCCGAACTGCGCAAACGACGCACCGTGCGCAGAGCCGGGCTTGAGCGAGGCCAGATCGGCGCCGCTATTGTCAGCATCGTCATGACCGTCAGCCAGGTGCGCGGAGAGCCGGTCGTGCATGCGCTGCCAGCGATTGACAGGTTGCGTGCCGCGCGACGCGCCGCCTCGCTCCGATCCGCTTTCGTCATTCTGCCGGGCGGTGCGCGCGTAATTTCCGTTCCATTTCTCGGCCACCTTGTCAAACCACGCACTGTCGGAATTCCCGCTGTGTTTGCCCTGACCTGAAGCTGACTTCGCGGGACGCATTTCGGCGCGGTCCTCGTTTTTCGACGCACCGTGCGGCCGCGATCCGCCATCGTCGTTCGAGTAATGGGAACCGTCGTCGTCATCATCATCTTCATCGCGTTCGCGCTCGGTGTCATAGCCCTTGGCCACGAACTTGTCCGCGCCCAATACCGTGCCGTCGGCAAATTCGGCGAACTCCACCTGATGCACGGCATTCTTGTCGAACCAGCCTTCGATACGAACGCGTCCCTCACCCTTCACCTTGACCACGAGATCGTTATTGCGGCGCTTGAAAGAAAGATCCCGCGTGCTGATGCCATCGCCGAACCGGAGCGCGCCGCTGCCGCTGCCGCGCACGATGCGGTCGTCGCCAAAGTTGCGCTCGAAGACATAGGTGTTGAATCCCGCGCCGCCGTCGAGGATGTCTGTGCCCCTGCCCCCTTCGAGCACGTCGTCACCGAAACCGCCGTAGAGCTGGTCCTTGCCCCGGCCGCCGATCAGCACGTCATTGCCCGCTTCGCCGTACAGAATGTCGCGGCCGCGGTCGCCGAACACCACATCGTTGCCGGTGCCGGCATAGACCGTATCGTTGCCGCGGTCGGCGTAGATCAAGTCGTCGTTGCGCCCGGTGCGGATGACATCGTTGCGCTGTGTGCCGTAGCGAATTACCTGGCGGATCAGCAGATCGTCGAGCGTTGCCGGCGCGCCGGTGGCGAACGTGAACCACTCGACAGGTGAGCTGCCGCCGGCATCCAGTTCAATATCCAGGCCCTGGTCAGCCTGCTCGTTGCCATTGGCGTCGAGCACCCGGATACGGGCTGTTGTGTTGTCTTCGATCAAGCGAGCCACGACGTTGTCGCGCGTGAGGCCCGCGCCGAATGCCACGGTATCGCTGCCCGCTTCGTCGGCGATGGTGTCTAACCCATCTCCAGCCTGATAGACGTAGGTATCGTCGCCCGTGCCGCCGGCCAGCAGATCGTCGCCCGGCCCGCCATTCAGAATGTCGTTGCCGGAACGGCCGGACAGCGCGTCGTTGCCCGCGAGCCCATTCAGCGTATCGCTGCCTGAACGCCCGTAGAGCCAGTCGTCACCACCGGTGCCGGTATACGTCGTGTCCGGCGCCACAGTTACATCGAGATCGAAGCTGTCGGACGCCGTTGCGCCGATTGTGTCCGTCGCGGTCACGCTGAGGCTCAGCGTGCCGATGTCGGCTTCGTCCGGCGTGCCGCTGAAGGTGCGTGTCGCAGCATCGAAGGCGAGCCACGCCGGCAGCGGCGTGCCGTCGGCCTGCGCTGCCGCGTAGCTCAGCGTGTCGCCGGCGTCGATGTCATTGAAGGCGTTCCCGGGCAATTGGAACTGCATGGCATCGCCATCTGCAATCCATTGATTTTGTTGATGATTTATCAAAACCGGCGCATCGTTGACATTGACCACCGTGAGATCGAACTTATCCGCCGCGCGGGCATCGGCCGTATCCGTCGCCGTCACCGTGACGTTCAGCGTCCCGACTTCATCATTGCCCGGCGTGCCGGTGAACGCCTGGGTTGCCGGATCAAACGTCAACCACTCCGGCAGCGGCGAACCGTCTGCGAGCGTCGCGCTGAACGTGAGCGCGTCGCCAACGTCAACGTCGGCGAAGGTATCGGCAGGCAAGGTAAAGGTGAACGGCACATCTTCGAGCGTGCTCGGGTCAGCGATGGCGGTGGCCACTTGCGGTGCGTCGTTGATGTTGTCGACGATCAGCGTGAAATCGTTCGAGACATTCGCGCCCGATTGATCGGTGGCTGTGACGCGCACCTCGAGCGTGCCGACGTCACCGTTCTCCGGCGTGCCGTTGAAAGCTGCCTGTGCCGCATCGAAGCTCAACCACGCGGGCAATGCCGAACCGTCGGCCAGCGTCGCACCGTAGGTCAGCACGTCGCCGGCGTCGATGTCAGCGAACGTGTCTGCGGGCACCACAAAGCTGAACGAGACATCTTCTGAAATGGTCAGATCGATGATCGCGTTGGCAAGCGTCGGGGCATCGTTGACGTTTTCGACATTGAGCGTGAACGCACTGGCCACTGACAATCCCCCGCTATCGGTCGCCGTTACGGTAACGCTCAGCGTCTCGACGTCGTCATTGCCCGGCGTGCCGGAGAAGGTTTGGCTTGCCGGATCGAACGTGAGCCACGTCGGCAACGGCGTACCATCGGCCAGCGTTGCGCCGTAGCCCAACCCGTCGCCGGCGTCGATGTCAGCGAACGTGTCTGCGGGCACCACGAAGCTGAACGAGGCGTCTTCCGAAATAGTCTGGTCGGTGATCGCGTTGGCCAGCGTCGGGGCATCATTGACGTTTTCGACATTGAGCGTGAACGCACTGGCCACCGACAAGCCTGCGCGGTCGGTCGCGGTCACCTTGATTCCCACAGTGCCCACGTTTGCGTTGGCGGGCAACCCGCTGAAGTTCACGCCATCGAAGTTCAGCCAGCTCGGGAGCGGCGATCCGTCTATGAGCGTCGCGCTCAGCGTGAGTTGGTCGTTGGCATCGGGATCGAAGAAGGCGTTTGACGACAGCGTGTAAGTGAACGACGCATCTTCCGTTGCAGTCACAGCGACGAGCGACGCGCCCGTCTGCGGCGCACGATTTGCCTGCGCCTCGAGCGTCGCAGCATCCCATTCCGTGCCGTCGGCGAACCGGACCTGCTCGATCCGGTAACCGTCCTGCGGCTGCCAGAGGATGGAAAGTTCGTCGCTTGTGCCGTTAATGCGGAGGGAAAGGCTGTCGTCCGTGCGCGTCACCGTGAGATCGTCTGGTGTGATTGTGTCACCCAGCACGACGGCATCGTAATCGCCCGCTGCATCTTCTATCGTGTCCGCTCCGGAGCCGCGGCCGAAGTAATAGGTATCGCTACCTGCGCCTCCGAGCAGCAAGTCGTTGTCAGCACCGCCGTCCAGAGTGTCATCGCCATCTCCGCCGTTCAGAGTATCGTCGCCGCCCAGTCCACTGATGCGATCTGCGATATTGGTGCCGCTGAGGACATCGTTGCCGCCGGTGCCGGTAATATCGAAGCCGCGCGCGAGCAGGTCGTTGTAGGTCAGCACGGCGTGGTCGGCGAACGCAAAGTTCTCGATGACCGGCGTACCGTAAACGTCGGCGGGGTCAAATCCTTCGATGTGAATCGCATCGCCGCCATCGCCAACGCGGATCTGCAGCGAACCCAGCCCCAGGCTCAGCATGTCGGGGGTGATGCCGGCGCCGAACACGATGGTGTCTTCCCCGCTGCTGTCGCGGATCACATCCACGCCATCGCCGAGACCGAACACATAGCTGTCGTTGCCGGCGCCGCCATCGAGCGTATCGTTGCCGGCGCCGCCGAACAGAATGTCAGGCCCATTGCCGCCGCTGAGCACGTCATCGCCCGCGGTGCCGGTCAGGATCGGTGATGCTGCCGAGAAAGGCTGGGGTGCAATGCCGAATGCCGGATCGGCAAGGATGCTGCGTATCGCGTCAGGCGTGAGGCTGTCGTTGCTGCCCGTGGCCGCGTAGCGGTAAGCGAGGTTGCCGCCGAGCGCGAATTCGGTGCTTGTATCAATTTGGACGGAAGCCAGCGCGTCGCTGATCGCCCAGCTGCCCAGATCCGGATCACTCGCCTGTAAGTATTTGTATATGTTGATTAATTCGTTAAGGCTATAGGTAGTGACCGCGCCATCGATGAGCTGCAGCGTGAGTTGCGGCCAGATATGGGGATCGGCCACCCACTCGCGCGTGAGCCGGATCGAATCGTCCGCGCCGATTTCCAGCACCATGTCCGCGCCATCGCGACGCAGGCTGAGATTGGCGGCTTGTATGCCGCCGCCCAGCGACAGCGTCAGCGGTGCATCTTCGTAAATCGTGTCATGCCCGTCGCGGGCGTTAAATGCAACGACCATGCTTCCCGATGCGTAATTTTGTATCTCATCATTGCCACGTCCGCCGATGACGAATCCGGTGCCGCCGCTGACCAGCACGGTGTCGTCGCCATTGCCGCCGTCGAAGTAATTGCTGCCGTTCCAGTCTTCGAGTTCATCCACGTCGTCACCGCCGAGCAGGATGTCGTTGCCGCCGCCGCCGCCGAGATAATCGTTTCCCGTTCCGCCGATCAGAAGATCGTTGCCGCCAACGCCAACGATCTCATCGTTACCGCCGAGTCCGTCGATAACATCTTCACCGCTGGTACCGAAAATGAGGTCGTCGTCTTCCGTGGCCTCAGCCATCGGCACCATCGCCTCGAGCGCGGCGACGTCCCACACCGTGCCGTTAGCAAAGGCCACCTGCTCGACCTTGAGGTCGTCATCCCAGTACCACCCGTAAAGAACAACCTGATCGTCGCTTCCGTTGACCCCCAGCACCAGGTCACCGTAATCATTGCCGACCGTGACATCAGCGGGCGCGATATCTGCGCCGAACCTGACGATATCGATATTGCCCGGGGTCTCATCCCAGTCTTCAACAGTGTCATAGCCGTCGCCACGCTGGAAAACATAGATGTCGTCGCCAGGACCGCCCTGGAGGTAATCATCCCCTGGCCCGCCAATCAGAATGTCATGGCCATCGGCACCTGACAGATCGTCATTTCCCGCGCCGCCGTCGATGATGTCCGGGCCGTTGGTGCCAGAAAGATAATCGTCTCCATCGCTGCCGTATATGTGTATGCCGCGAGCGATCAGCTCCTCATACGTCAGCGTTTCGCCACCGGTGAAGACAAAATTCTCGATCACCTGCGAGCCGTAGACATCATTGGGATTGAAGCCTTCGATATGAAGCGCATCGCCGCCGGCGCCGACCGCTATTGGCAGGGAGGCCCAGTCCAGTCCGAGGGTCAGCATATCGGGTGTGATGCCTGCGCCGAACACGATGGTGTCGTTGCCGCTCTCGTCGTAAATGGTGTCGATGCCGTAGCCGAAGCGAAAGATATAAGTGTCATCGCCGGGGCCACCATCGAGATAGTCATCGCCGGCGCCGCCGTCGAGCGTGTCGTTGCCTTCGTAACCGAACAGAACATCGTTCCCATTCAGGCCGCGAATGATGTCATCGCCCGGCGTACCGCCAAGGAGATCGTCACCAGTGCTGCCGGTGATGACGCCCACGGGCAACAGACTTTCGAGGACCGCACCATCCCACTCCGTGCCGTCGGCAAACACCACGCGCTCGACCCGATAGTCGCTGCCCGCAAACCACTGGCTGATCGTCAATTGATCCTGGGTGCCGTCGATCAGCACTACCAAGTCGTTATTCACACGCAACGCACCCACACTTTGCGGAGTAATTCCCGGTCCGAAAACGATGGTATCCACATCGCTGGGCCGGGTCTGGTTTTCCTCGATCACATCATGTCCGTAACCAAGGTTGAAAACATAGGTGTCGGATCCCAGCCCGCCGCTCAGATAATCGTCGCCTGCGCCACCGTTGAGCGTGTCATTGCCGCCAAAGCCATAAAGCGCATCGTTGCCGGCAAGTCCAAAGGCGATATCGTCATTTTCCGTATAGTAAATGGCATCATCACCATCGGTGGCCGTGCCAACCAGATTGCGGTTGAGCGCCTCTCGGAGGCTCCACGTTTCGCCGTTGGCGAAACTGAATTGCTCGATGCCGTTGCCGATTCCGTCCCAGGGCTGCGCCAGCGCCGCGTGGAGCAATTTGCCCTGCCCCCAGGACAGCGTAATCTCGTCGACATTACGGGTCACGATCACGTCTTCGGGATTCACCCCGGGGCCAAAGATGACAGTGTCGCGCTCAATCAGGCCCGAAGCATAGAACTGTTCCAGCAATTCGTAATCGTTGGCTGCAACCCACGTAAAGGGCACCTCTTCGTCATATTCATATTCACTTCTGTCTATGCCCGCGTAGTCCGCGATGTAATCCTCACCGGCCTCGCCCGAGTTGATCAAATACTGCGTCAGGCCATAGCCGCCGTACATGGCGTCATCGCCTTCGCCGCCGGACATGACCTGGCCGTCGTAGAGGATGTCATTGCCCGCGCCGCCGTACAGATACATCCCATAGAACAGGTTGTCATCGCCATCGCCACCGTAGACGAGATAACCGCCGCTGACTGTGTCGTCGCCGTCATTGCCATAGACGAAATCATTCGAATCCGCGGATACGTAGTCATCGCCGCCTCCGGCATCGACCAGCGCGACATGGTTGGGACCGAGCACAGCGTGAATATTGTTATTGCTGTCACCGGCAGTGATCTCTTCGACAACCCGCTGCTCGTTGATTTGAGTGACGTTGAAATATGAGTCGAAGCTCGTTATCGGATTGAGCGTCAATCCGATGGTACGCCAGCTCGTGCTGTTAAAAGATACGGTGGTATTTAATAAAGTCGGCCCCGAGGCAAAGGTGCCTGTGGTCACGCCACTGCTTTGTACGGTCTGAACGCTATTACCCCAACTTACGCGATATATAAAGTTTTGCTCCGTGACCTGAGGACGACCTACTGGGCCGATAGAGGCGTCATCGCTTTGCTGGCTTACCGCTATCGGCGTGATCAGGGTTTGATGGGAAGATGCCGGCCCATATCCATTACCCTGCTGAACGCCATAGTCGACAAGAACCTTTTTTTCGACAGGCGGCAGGACGGTCACCAGCGGCGGAAACGCTGGATTGGTGTAATACGTAGTCGTCGTCTGCGACCATGATTGGAACACTAAAGCATGGGTCGGCAGCGTTAGCGGCCTGGATAGCGCATTCCAGCCGGCCAGCACGCCCTGCCGATAATCTTCGCGAGCCTGCAACGCGATGTTGTCGGCGTACGGATCGACGCGGTTGATCAGGTCGTCGATGGGGATGGTCGTGCCATCGGCCAGACCGATCTGCCAGTGCTGCGGCGCAGCCGCATCGTAATAGCCCTGGATGCGGGCGCTATCCGGCGTGCCGCGTAATCCCACGATCAGATCGTCGCCGTCGCGCGTAGACTTCAGGCTGTCGAAGGAAAGCCCGGTTTCGATCGCGAGCGTGCTGGTCTCTTCGGGACTGGCAGATGCATCGATCAGGGTGTCCTGCCCCATGCCGAGATACATGGCATAGCGGTCAGCCCCTGCACCGCCTTCCAGCCGGTCGTTGCCGGTGGGTTGCCCTGCATAGCGCTCAGTCGGGCCGCCGTCGAGCGTGTCGTTGCCGGCGAGGCCTTGCAGCGTATCGTCGGCGGTCGTGCCGCCTAATACATCATCGCCAGCGCTGCCGGTAATCGGCGCGATCGGCAGCGCGGCGAGTTGATCGACATCGATCACCGTGTCATCGTCGAACTCGATGCGCTCTATCACATTGATTATATTGGTATATTGTCCGATTACTGTAATCCGGTCACTGCTGCCATAAGCAATCACCAGATCCCCGTCCGCTCGCCGGGTGAGCGTCACCTCGGCCGGCGTGATGCCTGCGCCAAAGCGGATAGCGTCTATGCTCTGGGTATCGGGAACACCGATCGCGAGCAGGCCATTTTCCTGGATCGTGTCCTGGCCGTCGCCGCGGTTGAAGAGATAAGTGTCGGAACCGTCATAACCGATCAGCGTGTCATCGCCCCGGCCGCCGGTCAGCGTGTCGTTGCCGCTGTAGCCGGACAGGGTGTCGTTGCCGGCATAACCGGTGAGCGCGTCATCGCCATTGGTGCCGGTAATGGTCAAATCCTGAATGAAGGCCGCGCTCAGCAGTTGCTGCTGGCTGAGGACCGCACTGCCGGCCAATGCAAAGCTGAAATTCAGCTGACCGAGATCGCCTTTGATTTTCAGGCCATCGGGGATGCCGGGGATGGTTTGCGTTGTGCCAGCCTGGTAGAGCAACAGGTAATTCTCGCCGTTAATGGCAAGGTTCTGCGCGCGCAACGAGTCGAGCGCTACATCGGCGGCGAACTGAATGCGGTTGTCGCCCTCGGTATCGATGATCGTGTCGGAGAAGTCGGCGAGGTAGGTGTCGTTGCCGGGGCCGCCGTCGAGGGTGTCGGCGCCGGCTCCACCGTCGAGCACGTCATCTCCGTTCTCCCCGAGCAACACGTCGTTGTCTTCGCCACCCAACAAAATATCGTTGCCTGCGCCACCCTGAAGGTGGTCGTTGCCAGAACCGCCGTCCAGGACATCGTCCCCGTCCGCGCCGAGCAGCACGTCATTGCCACCGAATCCGCGGATACGATCAGTGACGCCCGTGCCTGACAGCATGGGGTGATCGGTATTGTGTCCGTCGTCATCACCCTCGGTGCCGTCGATGTCGAAGCCCTGCGCGAGGATGTCCTCATAACTCATGCTCGTGCCGTCGGCGAAGCGGATTTCGCTCAACAGCGGTGTGGCACGGGGATCGTATTGGTCAAATCCCTCGAAATGAATCATGTCGCGCGGGGAATTCGGGTCAGCGGAGTCCGCCGGGCCCAGATCGACCAGAAGGCTGCCGGTGCGGAACTTGATGTCGCCTTTCGAGAAACCCTCGCCCAGGACGAGCAGGCTTGCGTCTGCCGTGCCCGAATCCCCAGGCACATCAACCACGGTGTCTATGCCGTCGCCCTTGTTGAAAACGTAAATATCCTTGCCCGCACCTCCGATCAGAATGTCATTGCCGCGTCCACCGATCAGGATGTCGCTGCCGCCGTTGCCAAAGAGTTGATCGTCGCCATCCCCGCCGTCGAGGTAGTCGTCGCCGTCGGCGCCGTCCGCCAAGTCCTGGCCGTCACCGGTCAGTACGTCGTTGCCGGTCCCGCCGATCAAAATGTCGGAGCCGGCCTCTCCGAACAGCACATCGTCATCCGCGCCGCCATCGATGAAGTCGTCGCCGCCGCCGGCAAATATCCAATCCGCGCCCTTGCCGCCATAAATCACATCCGCCGCGCCGGCGGACGTGTCGGTGACATATGTGTCGGAAAAAGTTGTAAGGTAAGTGCGTCTGCCGTTTTCCTCCGTGACCGAACGGGTGACTGTCCAGTCCAGTGCGTTCGCGGCCCATCCGAGATCGCTCCTGATGGTATCGTCTCCGGCGCCGCCCATGATGAGATCCTCGCCGCCGCCGCCCAGCAATACATCGTCTCCGGCAGCGCCGATGATCCAATCCCTGCCTGCGCCACCGGAAAGAAAGTCTCCCTTCTGGTTGGTCGGCGCATCCTCATTGCCGCGACGGATCGCCTCGGACAACGTGATCTTGCTGTCCGCGTAGATTTCATCGTCGCCCGACCCGCCGTCTACGAAATCCGCATCCGCACCAGCTTCGATCAGATCGTTGCCTGCACCTGCCTCTATCCAGTCGCGCCCCGCGCCGGCGATAATCCAGTCGGCGTTGCCCAGACCGTTGTCAGCTTCACCTCTGGGTCGGTCAGCGAGAATGATGTCGTTACCGCCGCCAGAAAGAAATTTTTCTCCTTGTGCATTAGGGTCTACAGGCATCCCTGCATCAGGGCGTCCACCGAAAAGTATGTCTGCCTGATTTAGGACTTCAGGGCCCGATATCTCGAGATTACCGAATGCGTCCCGTGTAACAGGAGAGGGGTCGCGTTGATAGTCTCCTAATATCTCAGCCCCGGTCCGTGGATCAGCTCGTGTTTCTTGCAATCGAATGCTGAGATCACCCTCTTTATAATCTTTGATGGTAATACTTCCATCCAGACCGCCAGAGAAAGCGATCTTTAAGTCGGCACCCGCAGTCTCGAAGACGAACTGGCCGTCAGCGGTACTCCACTTCCCGTCATCCCCTTTCAGCGCCAAACCGCCAATTATCGTGCTTTGCTGCTTGCCGTTCACGTCGTTATATTGATAACGAAGCACACCCCTGCCATCAACATCCAGAATGCTGTCATGGCCATCGGGGCTGTTACCGGATGACCCCTGGCGTACGGAACTGTATTCGTAAATGTCCAGCCCGGTGCCGCCTTCGAGGTAATCCGCGCCACCTTTGCCGATCAGGTAATCGGTGCCGCCACCGCCGTAGAGGCGGTCGGCCCGGCTGCTGCCTGAAATTGCATCCGCGCGATCTGACCCAAAGATGATGTAGGGGTCGTGAGCGCGTTGCCCACCATTAGCCCCTTGGTTAATGATGTAGCCCGTAGTGCGATCCTCGAAATAAAGGTTATCGGCAGCCCAGGTCTTGGTCGTATTGTTAAGATTAAGTGGTTTATCGATATTGTTGATTTCATCCCTTGCGGCAATGTCAAGTTTGCGTTGCAGTAGCGCCGCTCGATCTTCCAGCCACCGTACCGTCAAGGTGCCTGTGCGATCAAAAGGGTTATGCAGGTCTAGCTCACCGGCATTGGTGCCGCTTGATTGAAAACGGACATACACGCCTGTACCGCTCTCATCGAGAACCACAAATGGATCGAGTTCCATTAGTGCGTAACGCCAGGCCAATCCTTTCTGGCCTGTAGCTTGAGCGTTTTCTACAAAAACGCCCGCGGCACCCGTTATGGCCTCGATCTTGAGTTGGCCTTTTCTGCCCGCATAGGCCGAACCGTCAGCGGTCAATGCCTGAATAGCCTGATAAAGGGTTTCTCGTTGATTATTGCCCGTGTCCAGCAATGCGCCGTCACCGGTGAAAAGCTTTTCGAGCGCATCCACAATCCGCTCATACCCGGCCGCGGTACCTTGAACGGCTTGATTGAGAATGCCTTTGTATGCAGCGGTGGTAAAGGCATTGTCGCCGGTGGCCGGGGCGAGGTCGGCGAGCAGCTTGTAGATGGCGAGTGAATCGGTGAGCGTCACGATGCTGTGGTTGAGCGCGCTCGGCGGCGCGGGCTCGTCGGATTGCCACTGGTTCTCGATGGATATGCTGAAGACTGTGCCCGGCTTGGAGTGCATGCCCGCCACCAGATCATACTGAACAGTGCCAATCGTCGTTTCATCGGCAATTACATTGACGATATTAGCCGCGCCGGCGGCCGGAATCATGCCGCCCAGCTTTACCATAAACGCCCGGTTGATTGCGTTATCCTTGAACCCTGGCGTATTGAAAACCGTCACCTGCCCGGTCTGCCCCGCAAACAGCGTGGAAAACGCCAACCCCAGATGTCCACCCAGCGAGTGCCCGGTAACTTCAACCCGTTGGTCAGGGTCAGCGGCAAGTTGTGCGCTAATGTTTCGCTCTTCCGAGAAGGCTAAGATCTGTGATGCAGCATCCAGTACATACGACGTGTCCGTGTTTGTCCCTGGACGCATCACGACCGCACCCGCGGGAATTGAATGATTTGCCATTTCGACCAAGCGAAACTGGTTGACCATCTCCCCCGGAGCAGTCGATGCGCGATTCCACCAGTTCACCAGCGCTACGATCTGGTCATAGGCCATGCCATTGAACACAATGTCCTGCCCAGCCGCCAGATCGCTGGTATCGCCCCCAATGCCCAGGCTGTCTGTGCCGCGGATCGCGAGCGTAAGTTTGCCGTTGACGTCTGCGAACACCGTCGCATTGAATCCCGTGCTCATGCCGCCGTTGGCCAGCGTGTCGGCGTATTGGGTGATTATGGTAGGGAAGCGACGAGCGAAGTCAGTGGCTTGAGCAGGTGTTAGACCGCCACCCGCAACATTAATCAGGCCGTCTCTATTTTCATCAAGCGAAGTGCTGCCCGACGTTAGGTTTGAGTACGCGGCAAATGATAATTCCGCATTGTTAAAAACAATAGCTGCGCTTGTCATTTTACCACCCCATCCACAATGAATAACTCCGCTAAACGGGCTGCCCTCAATTCTCGATCTGGGCAGCCATAGCTTGAGTCATGCACAAGACCCGTTGGCAAGTCGCCACCAAATCTCCCATACGATACTTGTTTTGCAACAATAACTTGATCAATCCGTCGTATTACTTGAAGCTCTCTTCGCGACACTCGAAGATTTCCTTCTTGATGTAATGTCGTGATTCGCTCTACTCCATAAACGGGAGCATCTGGATGCGCCAACTCCTTTATTGCCACACTTAACCGTCCATCAGATGTCATTGGAAGAATACGGCGATCAATATCCGTCTTAGATATTCGAATGCGCTCATAGAGCGTTACCCCACCATCCTTCAAACACATCTCCCGCACCTGCGCATCCCAGTACGACTGCTGTCCCGGCGCATAACCCGCGCATCCAGCAAGAGACACGATTACAATCAAAAACAAAGGGGTCAGATCTTGAAATATCAGTTTTTTCATTTGTTCTACCTCGCTTGATTGATAACCTTGCTCACCGTGGTGTAATGCAGCCCAAGATGGCTGCCGATCTCGGATAGTGTATAGCCATGCTTTAGATGCGCGACTTTGATCGCCCGGTCGCGTTGTACTTTGCTGTAGAGTTTGCCTTGAGCCAGTGCCGTTGCAAGCGCAGGCCGGTTTGCGAAACGCTGAACCCGGGTAATTTCCTTTAGATTGGCCTTGCTCGCGAGCACCGGCTTGATCTTTGCCACGAAACGCTCTGAACCCAGCAGAATCTGGCCTGTGAGCTTCTCCCACGGCGATTCGCCCTGAACACCGTCCCGCACAAATTCACGATACTTGCGACTGCTTGCTGACTTCGACTGCCCAAACTGCGACAACACCCAATCGCAGGTAAGCAAGGCAGGCGCCTCGACTTCCTCGGCCATTGCCCGGTAGCTGCTCCATCGGTAATCCCGCGCCCGCTTCACTATTCCGGCACGTACTGGGTTGAGCACTACGTAGCGGCATAACTCCAAAAGATAGCTGTCCCGATCGACTAGGATGGCCTTGAATCGGCCTTGGAACACATGCCCCACGCGCCGATGTCTGCGATTAAAGCGCTGGGTATAGACACCATTGAGTTGGCGCATCCCCACAGTCAGATTCCCGTCCGGTGTCTCGATCATCAGATGATAGTGGTTATCCATCAGGCAATAGCTGTGACAGAGCCAGTTGAAACGCTCCACTACCTGCGTCAGCGTTTCCAGAAACAATTCCCTGTCTTCATCACCACCAAAAATGGCAGCCCTTGCGTTACCACGCGACGTCACGTGGTAAATCGCGCCAGGAAATTCGATGCGCAGCGGGCGTGTCATATCGGACTCATGCCAAAAACTGATATTTCAAGACCTGACCCTTTTGGCGTTTTCAGAGACGATTCGGCCTGTGCGCTCGCGGCTTCGAATAACGGTTTCAGGGTGGCCAGCGCAGCAGCCGGTGTTGAGTTTCTGATTTGAGAAGAAAGTTTAATGAAGAGGTCGTAGACCGCGAGGCTGTCGGTAATTTGCCCAACACCGTGACCGAAGGTGTAACCGATAGCCGTTTCACTGAAAACCGGATGACGACCACCACCTTGCTGAAGATACCAGTCTTGCGCGACGATCTCCGGGCCTCTATTGGCGAAAACGTTGGTAATTCGTCCTGCATCGAACGCTGTTGTGCCGTTCAAGAGTCGGAATACCCGATCGACATTGGGGTGAGTTGTCACGAAGCCTGCGCCATTGGCTAACACGGCATCTGCACCAGTTGAAGGAAACAGGCGAGTAAATGCGGCGGCCAAGTGCCCGCCAAGGCTATGGCCGGTTACAGTCACTTTAGTGACACTGCTTGCCGCGCCCAATGCTAGTGCGCGATCAGTTCCAGCGAAGAAACTGGTAGACGATCCACGTTCAATCGTCATGATCCGCCCACTGGGCAAATCAATAATGGCGTCGTCCAGTGAATGCTGTAGCGGATTGAAGTCGACGAACCTGGCGGCGGCGTACGCAACGCCCGCAGGCGCAGACAGATATTGCCAGTAGTTGTAAAGATCAATGATCTGGTACAGGGCAAGACCGTCAAGCACGATATCGCCGATGTCGACGCTGAGATCTCTGCCTGCTTGCACAAATGGTTCGGTGCCGCGAATGGCCAGAACAACTTCGCCAGGATTCTCCTTGCTCGCGAACAACGTTGCTGAAAACCCGCTAACGGTGTTTCTTTGATGGTGAGCAACATTCCATTGGGACACGAAGATAGATGCCTGGAAATTGCTAAACTCTCCTTTAAAACTATCCTTATCAGTCAACCCGGCTCTTGCTTGTTCATCAGTTACGTAGCCCGAGAGATCGAAGAGCGTGTAACTTGCTTCGGCTAACTGAATCAATGAAAAAATATTATTTGTAGTAATCATTTTTTCATCCCCATTCTCTTGAAGCTCTCTCGTATTGGGTTGTAAGCATGCATCCCTTGAATACCAGTTCCAAAACAGGGCTCGAGTCCTAACCAAAACTTCATGCTGCGCCAGTCGTTACCCACCATCATGTTTCCGTAACCTGCGCCAACAATTACCTGCCTAGCCACCACATCGCTTTTCATTTCGTCAACAACGGCGTATTCCGATTTTGTAACAGGCAGAATACCAGTATGGTGTTTAGTGAGTCGTTCCACGAACCGCTCATTTAGCTGAATGAGCTGTATGCCCGTATTTGAATCCACAGAGCGAATTCCCAAGTCAGTCCATGTCAATTTATCTTCTGCTCCCGGATTTTCCTTCTTCCACTGTTCCAGCGTCTTATAGATCCAGAATCCCGCCTCCCTCTCGCAGTAATATTTGTACGCGATGAGCGTCGGGATGTGATCCCAAAACACCGGCAGATACACGACCAGAAAGCCGCCTGCCGCTGCAAGCCGGCATTTCGATTTAGACAGGCCCTTGCCTTTCGCCCATCGATATGCCGCCCGCGTGACCGCCACCAACAGAAAGAGGTATAAAACGCCAACTATCAAAATGATGAGGCCGATCATGTCATCTCCTCCTAGGAAAAATGGGGTCTACGAGGTATGAGTAAAAGGGGTCAGGTCTTGGTTGCGGCTGGGCAATGCTGCAAATTCTAGCGGGTGAGAACCCCGCGCCGGTAACCGCTAGCCACGGGCCGGGTATCGAGCCTTGCAGATGCGATGGTGACATTGCGTTTGATGCGTAGGCACG
>JAUXMZ010000059.1 GCA_030683105.1 Burkholderiales bacterium
ATCTGCAAGGCTCGATACCCGGCCCGTGGCTAGCGGTTACCGGCGCGGGGTTCTCACCCGCTAGAATTTGCAGCATTGCCCAGCCGCAACCTAGACCTGACCCTGTTCTCCGTGCAAGTTCATAACAGGCTCTAGATCGCAAGATTGCGTTCCAAGCCTTCAATCTCACGGTGCGCCGGGGAATATTAGGTAGCTTGTAGCGCCATCGCTCATGTCTCTTCGAAGGAAGAGACGTGGTATGCAATCGTCCAGCGTGGCAAACCGCCGACCCCAAGCGTCAGCCCGAATCGCTCCGGTGCTTCCTTCAATCGGTTGGCCAATGGAATTTCCGTGATAGTAATTTGCGGCGGCATTCTCATTTGCAAGCAATGCGCTGTGAATTCCTCGACGAAGCAGCACAGGCGATCGAGCATGAACTTGACGAATTGCGTTACAGGTTGGCCTGATATTTCCGGTTCCACAGGGGTAATCTCTTTACCTGTGTTGTCATAATTCACGTGCGGTAACATCCAGCCGTTGTGTTCGACGTCGTTTCGGCTTTGCACCAAGCGCTCGGACCAGGCGCGAGTCTGTCGCAGATATACAGCCAGTGCGGGGTCTGTCGCATGAAGGGCAGCGATACCCCGGTCAAAAGCTTCCTGCTGCCGGAACATAAATCCGATATCTACCTTTAGCTCAGCGGCAAGATTCTGCATGCCTTGTTTGAGTGCCCGCACGGCAGCATTCAGGAAATTTTCGACTTCTTTTCTGAGTTCCTTATCGATGCTTTCGTCAATGCGGATCGTTTGTCCTTGTAGTTTGGCAATTTCGCCGGAGGAGACCCTGCGAGCATGCACCTCCCACAGGCTAGCGATTTCTTTCGCTGTTGTACGGGCGTTCATTACTGACGAGGACACCACATCGAAGGGTGTGTCGAAATTGTCGCGTTTCGTATCATCATAAATGATATCTCGAATGCGCATCATACCCATAAGCAATCGAGCCATGAATGGCGACGACGATCCTTCGTCCGCAAATTTCCGAATGATCCACTTCGGTTCGCTACGACGCACGACCATATTTGACTGCCTTTGAAGCCGACCGAGCATTTCGTTGAAGTTAGCCGGCGTGATTGGCAAAACATAGGAAATCTGTAGATCGGGCGGGCGACGTACGACCCCGGTTTTCTGCAATGCTTCTTTGCCTAGAAAGATCAATAGTCCGTCCAGTGGAAGCTTGCCTCGGAGCAAAACCACACCACCATCTTGCCACGGCAGAAACTGGATGGTAGACAGGAGGTGTCCTTCTTGGTTTTCAATCAGTATCGGTGGCGGGGGCATATAACGGTCGTTATAGAACTGCCGCGGGACCGGGACGAGGTCGCCACCGAGGCTGTATTGATACCCTGAAATCGTTACTGCCGTTTTAGGTAATCCCTCGAGAATTTGGCTAAAATTTGGAAGTTTTGCTCCAGGGGTGAAAATTCCAAGATGTGCGACAAGAAATGCTGCCATCTTGTTGAAGGTGTACGTTCCTGCTGGCCGCATGACCATGACCACGTATATTGGCGGCGTATAATTGGCTAACGCGCCTTCTGCCGGCGGCAAATAGTCACCGATCAGGGACTCGCCCGGGAACTGGACGGCGTAGTTTATTGTGCCGGTCGAAGCCACGACGATCATGTCGGGCCATTCCCGACTTGGCGTTTGCGCGTTCAAGCACTCAAGCTCCTCGGCGAAATTCTCCATAGGCAAGCCTGAACGCTGTGCAAAGATGATCCCTAGCGTTATGGTTGTGGTTGGAGGGTCTGTGCGTGGCCCGGGAGATTTTTTTAGCCTTTTTGCGAGTGCAATGCGAGCGTAGGCGGCACGGAGGGTATCTAGGGTCATGCTTTCGCTCGCGTCGATCACAGCCGCCACAGTGTCAGCGGGTATGCCACCGAACTCCGGTGCGGAAGAGCCATTGGGTGCGGCATAAATGACGGACGCGAAAGCTTCTGTCCTCGTGCCATCGC
This sequence comes from Burkholderiales bacterium, assembly GCA_030683105.1. Classification (GTDB taxonomy): domain Bacteria; phylum Pseudomonadota; class Gammaproteobacteria; order Burkholderiales; family SG8-41; genus CAKKQX01. Next base: position 1,994 of record JAUXMZ010000059.1, read on the forward strand.
GATCAAAAACGCAGCCCGAAGCTGTTTTATAAGGCCAGCCTACAAATCGCGCGATACAGGCATTGAGAACATCGGCGAGAACTGGTCCTGCTGCAGCAGCAACCTCTCGTCCGGAGTCCTGCACTTCCTGAGCAATTGTCATTGGGTCTTAATTCGTCTTGCCGCGTAGCCGCTCGATCAGGACGAACTGGGTAGCGCCGGGAAGTTTGCACTTCCAGAAGCGCCATCCGTTTACGCTGCTGCCGGTGACGTGAACTGCAGCGGCGGAGGGGGTCGAAAATTTGCGACCGTCAGCGAGTACCAGCTTGCCATCCTTGGCGATACCGGAATACGTCTTGCCTTTGTAGTCGGCCATGAATTCGGACCCGGCCGGGAAACTTGTTTCTGACACGATCCAGGACTTCATTCCATTTGCTGCCGGTTGAGCCGATTTTGCCGATTGCGGGAGCTTCAGCAAATCTCGAATCACGTCGTTATACGTGACGGCTTCGGTAGGCCGGCGATTGGTCAATTCCTTGAATACGTCGAAATCAATTTCAATCTGAGGCATTTTGGCTTCTCCTTCGGTTATAGTGCTTTGGAGCACTATAACTCTTTAGAGAACTATTGTCTATGCCTAAAGGGCTTAGGGGCTTAGGAGACAGACTAGTTGCGAATATAAAGTATTTTATCTAGTAAAAACCACGGCTTATACTTCTATCAGCAGGGGCCGTGCGCTGGGGCTCTTTATTTCTGCCGAGCCAGCAACCGCATCAGCCGTTCGGGATTCGGCTCATTGGCAAACCCGCGCACTTCTTCGAGCAGCGCATTGACCTGCGCGGCCGGAAAGCGTTTCCGCATTTCCTGCGTGAAGTGCGCGACTGCGCTGCCCGGCATCACCATTAAATACAACTCGTTGTTTTTATTATATTTTTTTCTTATTCCTATCCGGCCATTAAACCGGCCAATTATATGGCCATATTTTATTGTTTTTCATTTTAATTAATTGTTATAATTGATAAATTATTACAATTAATCCGGCCATATCTTCGGCCATTGATCGCGGCGAGCCTATCAGCCAGATGGAACCCCTGCTGCTCCCGGAGGGCTCCAGGCACCGAGGCGCGCTGATGGATCTGGCCATCGAGCTGGCGGCAAAAGCGTCGGGGTTCAGGCGCAGCCTTCCTCCCGGCCTGCTCGCCGCGCTGGCGGACATGGTGCGCGCCATGAACTGCTATTACAGCAACCTCATCGAAGGCCACGACACCCACCCGGTGGATATCGAGCGCGCGCTCCGGAACGATTACAGCAAGGACGCAAACCAGCGGAATCTGCAGCTTGAAGCCAGGGCCCATATCACCGTTCAGAAATGGATAGACGAAGGCGGATTGAACGGTCAAGCCGCCAGCGTTCGTGCCGCATGTGAAATCCACCAGCGGTTTTGCAAGCTGTTGCCGGACGAGTTGCTGTGGGTCGAGAACAAAAACACCGGGGAAAAGCTCAAGGTAAAACCGGGCGCACTGCGCGATAGCGACGTGGCGGTCGGCAATCATGTGCCCGTCAGCCCCGGCGCAGTCGCCCGCTTCATGGCAAGATTCGAGGAAGTTTTCGGGCCACTGGGCAAGGCCGAAGCCATCCTTGCGACGGCCTCCGCGCACCACCGCCTGCTCTGGATACACCCCTTCCTCGACGGCAACGGGCGTGTCGCGCGCCTGATGTCGCACGCTCAGATGCTGAACCTGCTGGATACCGGCGGCGTCTGGTCCATCGCACGCGGTCTCGCCCGCAATGTCGCAACGTACAAGGCACTGCTGGCAAATTGCGACCTGCCGCGCCGCAATGATCTGGACGGCAGAGGCCATCTCAGCGAGGAGGCCCTGGTTGATTTCACCCGCTTCTTCCTGACCACCTGCCTGGATCAGGTGCGGTTTATGGAGGAACTGATGCAGCCCGACCGCCTGCGTACCCGCGTGCTGCTGTGGGCCGAGGAGGAAACACGGCTGGGCAAATTACCGCAACGCACCGGACCAGTGCTGGAGACCATTCTTTACCGCGGACAACTTCCGCGCGGAGAAGTCGCATCGTTGCTGAACACACCGGAGCGCACTGCCCGGCGTGTCACCAGCGAACTACTCCGGCAAGGCGTGCTGGTTTCGGACTCGACCAAGGCTCCGCTCAGACTCGCCTTCCCCGCTGCCCTTGCCTCCCGCTGGATGCCCGGGCTGTTTCCAGACAAAAATTAACCTCTAACCGCCACCCATCGCCAGCATCAGCTGGTTCAACCGCTTGACGAACCCCGCCGGGTCTTCGAGCTGGCCGCCTTCGGCCAGCAGCGACTGGTCGAACAGCACCTGCGCGAGATCGTTGAAGCGCTCGTCCTGCGCTTCCGACTTCAGCCGCAGCACCAGCGGGTGGTGCGGGTTGATTTCGAGGATGGGCTTGGACAGCGGGACTTTCTGGCCGGCCGCCTTGAGCATGCGCTGCAGATTGGCCGTCAGGTCGTGCTCGTCGGCCACCAGGCATGCCGGCGATTCGGTAAGCCGCAGCGTCACGCGCACGTCCTTGACCCGTTCGCCGAGCGCTTTCTTTATTTTCTCGATAAGGTCTTTGGACTCGCCGGCTTCCTTTTCCTGCTCTTTTTTCTCCGCCTCGTCTTCGAGCTTGCCCAGGTCAAGCGCACCCTTGGCAGCCGATTGCAGCGGCTTGCCCTCGAACTCGGTCAAAAACGACATCATCCATTCGTCAACGCGTTCCGTGAGCAGCAGCACTTCCACGCCCTTCTTGCGGAACACCTCGAGGTGCGGGCTGTTTTTGGCGACGGCAAAGCTCTCGGCGGTCACGTAATAGATCTTGTCCTGCTCGGGCTTCATGCGCGACACATAGTCGGTAAGCGACACTTCCTGCACCTCGGTGTCCTTGAGGGTGGAGGCAAAGCGCAGCAGCTTCGCGATGCGCTCCCGGTTGGCCTGGTCTTCGCCCGCGCCTTCTTTGAACACCGACCCAAATTCCTTCCAGAAGATCGTGAACTTGTCCGCGTGGTTCTCGGCCAGGTCTTCGATCATGGACAGCACGCGCTTGACCGAACCGCCGCGGATCGCTTCGATGTCCTTGGACTCCTGCAGGATTTCGCGCGACACGTTGAGCGGCAGATCGCTGGAATCGATCACGCCGCGCACGAAACGCAGGTAGTTGGGCATCAACTGGTCGGCATCGTCCATGATGAATACGCGCCGCACGTAAAGCTTGATGCCGCGCCGGTGCTCGCGGTCCCACAGGTCGAACGGCGCGCGCGCCGGGATATACAGCAGCTGCGTGTATTCCTTGCGGCCCTCGACCCGGTTATGCGAATAGGCGAGCGGCGCCTCGAAGTCGTGCGCGACGTGCTTGTAAAACTCGTGGTACTGCTCTTCGGTGACCTCGGACTTGGGCCGCGCCCACAGCGCGCTCGCCTGGTTGACCGTTTCGTCCTCGTCAGTAAGTTTGTTTTCTCCTTTGTCCTTGTCCCACTCCTCCTTCTTCATCACGATCGGCAGCGTGATGTGATCGGAATATTTGCGTATGATCGCGCGCAACTTGTGACCACTCAGCATCTCATCCTCGCCTTCGCGCAGGTGCAGCGTGACTGCGGTGCCGCGCGCCGCCTTATCTACTGTCTCTATGGTGTATTCGCCGCTGCCGTCGGATTCCCACTGCACGCCATGCTCGGTGGTGAGCCCGGCGCGGCGGGTGGTCAGCGTCACTTTGTCGGCGAGAATGAACGAGGAGTAAAAACCGACGCCGAACTGGCCGATGAGGTGGGCATCCTTGGCCTGGTCGCCTGTGAGTTTCTGGAAGAATTCGCGCGTGCCCGATTTGGCGATGGTGCCGATGTGCTCGATCACTTCCTGGCGCGACATGCCGATGCCGTTATCGGACACGGTAATGGTGCGGGCTTTCGGATCGAAATCTACGCGTATTTTCAACTCGACATCGTTTTCGTAAAGCGCCTTGTCGGTCAGCGCCTCGAAGCGCAGCTTGTCGCTGGCATCCGATGCATTGGAAATCAGCTCCCTCAGGGCGATCTCCTTGTTGCTGTACAAGGAGTGGATCATCAGGTTGAGCAGTTGTTTGACTTCGGCCTGGAAACCCAGGGTTTCCTTGAGGTTGGTCTCGGACATTTTTTCTTCCTTCCTTAGCTATGAAAACCAGTCTTGGTATATGGGGGCAGGTCGCATTTTTTCAAGATGTGCCAGCAGCCTGTCGGACTTGGCCTCGTTCACCGGAACGGGTAGTGTCAACCCCCCGTTCTTTAGTGCTTTTCATTTTAGGAGTTTGCCGGGGCCAAGCCCGACAAACTCCTAGCCAGTTGCCGGGCGAGATTGTAATATTAGTTATAACTTATCGTCACATAATCATTCCGAGGGGAATTTCATGAAAATCAGATCGTTGCTCAAGTTCGGCCTTGTCGCAGCCACCCTGTGCGCGTTCAGCGCCCCGGTCCTCGCCCAGCAGGTGCTGTCCATCGTGACCTCCTTTCCCAAGGACCTGACCGAAGTCTACAAACGGGCATTTGAAGCGAAAAACCCCGGCGTCAAGGTCGAAATCCTGAACAAGGGCACCTCGGCCGGCGTGGCTTATGTGCGCGAGGCGCCCGCCACCAACAAACCGGACATCTTCTGGGCCTCGGCGCCCGATGCCTTCGAAGTGCTGTCCAAGGATAACCTGCTCGCCAAATACGACGGCAAAAATCCGGCGGTCCCGGCCAAAATCGGCTCCTATCCCATCAATGATCCCAAGGGGTATTACTACGGTCAGGCGCTGGCCGGCTACGGCCTGATGTGGAACACGCGCTACATGAAGGCCAACAAACTGCCCGAGCCGAAAGAATGGCTGGATCTCACCAAGCCGGTGTATTTCGGCCATGTCGCCGTTTCTTCGCCCTCGCGTTCCGGCACCACCCATCTCACCGTAGAAACCATACTGCAGGGTGAAGGCTGGACCAAAGGCTGGCGCGAGATGCTCCAGATCGCCGGCAACAGCGCCGCAATCACGGAACGCAGCTTCGGCGTGCCGGACGGCGTCAACAACGGCCAGTTCGGCATCGGCCTGGTAATCGATTTCTTCGGCCTGTCGGCCAAGGCTTCGGGATTTCCCGTAGAATTTGTCTATCCCTCGGTCACCGCTATCGTGCCGGCCAATATCGGCCTCATCGCCAACGCGAAAAACGCCGATATGGGCAAGAAGTTCATCGCGTTCACGCTGTCGGAAGAAGGCCAGTTGCTGCTGCTCGATCCCAAGATCAGCCGCCTGCCGGTGCTGCCGGCGATCTACGCCAAGGCGCCCAAGGACTATCCGAACCCGTACGGCGGCAAGATCAAAGCCAAGGTCAACTTTGATTCCGATCTGTCCGAGTCGCGCTATTACGTCGTCAGTGCGATCTTCGACCAGACCATCACCTTCCGCCACAAGGAACTGGTAGCCGCAACCAAGGCCATCAACGAGGCTGCGGAAAAAATCGCGAAAAAACCCAATCCACCAGCGCAAAAGCTGCTCGCCGAAGCGCGCGATCTCGCCTATACGCCCATAGTCTCCGATGAAAAAATCAAGGACAAGGAATTCCTCGCGCTGTTCCGCGACACCAAGCGCGACGCCCTGAAGACCAAGCAACTGACCGGTCTCGAGGAATACTGGAACAGCAGCGCGAGGAAAAACTACGCCAAGGTGATCGAGCTTGCCGGTCAGGCCGCCGCGCTCGCCAAATAGGCGCCGGCCCGTACACTCGGTGAGATTCAACACGCTCATGTCAGCGGCGGTGCTGCCTGAGTTCCTTGGCGGCTAGGCAGTGCCGATACCCGCCGATCATGAGCAGCGCCTCGTTCTCAATGACGAAGTGCACGCCCGGCCTTATACCCAGGTCGAGGTGCCGGAGCGCATTGCGTTTCTGGCGCTGCTTTATCGCGACGGCGGCGCCAGCGCGGCCGGCGCGCTCGCCCGACTGTTTGAGCGCATGGGCCGGCCGGTGCCGCAACCCGACGCCCCCCACATCACCGCGGACCTGGGTGCGTTCCGCCTGAAATGGGAGCGCCACACCGAGTTTGCCAGCTACACTTTTTTTAGCCGTGACGGAGCCGGTGCGCCATTCGCATCAAGCGCGCTGGCCGCAGTGCCTTCAGACTGGCTGGAGTCGCTATCCGGCGAGACCATCGTCGCCACCCAAGTCGAGGTTGTAACAGCCCCCGGTGAAATTCCGGCAGCATGGGAAATCGCGCAAAGCTTTGCGAACAACCCCATCGTAGGCGCCACGGTTTCCTCCGGCAAAGCCTGCGTGTTCACCGATTTCCGCATCCATGCCGACCGCATGAGCCGCTTCCTGGTGCTGGACCGCGGCCTCGGCCGCTACCCTGCCGGGCGCGTCGTGCATCGGCTGATCGAGATCGAGACTTATCGCATGATGGCATTGCTCGCCTTCCCGGTGGCGCGCACCGTCGGCGGCGAAATCAGCGCCGCCGAGCACACGCTCACCGCCCTCACCGCGCGCATGGCAGGCGCCGGCGTCGAGGACGAGCCGCAGTTGCTCAACGAACTCACGCGGCTCGCCGCGACGGTGGAAAGTTTGGCGTCGTCCAGCAAATATCGCTTTGGGGCCGCGCGCGCCTACCATGAACTTGTCCGCAACCGCATCCGCGACCTGCGCGAGGAACGCATCCCGGGCCTCCAGACCATAGGCGAATTCATGGAGCGGCGGCTGGCGCCTGCGATGAATACCTGCGAATCCGTGGCCAAACGCCAGGACGAACTTTCCATGCGCATCGCGCGCTCGAGCGATCTGCTGCGCACGCGCGTGGAAATCGACCGCGAGCAGCAAAACCTGCAGATGCTGGTGCAGATGAACCGCCGCGCCAAATTGCAGCTCAGGCTGCAGCAAACGGTCGAGGGCCTGTCGGTTGCGGCGATCACTTATTACGCCGTGGGCCTGATCGGCTACCTTGCCAAGGCAGCGAAAAGTCTCGGCGTCCATCTCGATGCCGATCTCGTAACCGGGATATCCATCCCGGTCGTGGCGGTGCTGGTGGCGCTTGGCGTGCGCTACATCCGAAAAACCGTGACAAGGGACTCATGACGACGACCGTGCACCGGCAATTCACTTTCACGCAGGCCGCAATCGCGCTGGCGATCGCGCTGTTCCTGATGCTGTTCCTGATCGTGCCGGTGCTGATGGTGATCTACGTCGCCTTCGCCAACCCGGACGGCGGCCTGACGCTGCAGCACTTTGCCTCGTTTTTCCAGATCTCCCTGATGCGCGAATCGTTCTGGAACAGCCTCATCGTGGCCACGCTGTCGGTGGTGTTTGCATCGCTGATCGCGCTGCCGCTCGCCTATTTCACGGTGCGCTTCGAGTTCCGCGGCGCGCTGCTGATCCAGACGCTGGGCATACTGCCGCTGATCATGCCGCCGTTTGTAGGCGCGGTCGCAATGCAGCTCATTTTCGGGCGCAGCGGCTCGGTCAACCTGCTGCTGGGCGAGTGGTTCGGCTTCAACCTGCCGGTCATGCAGGGCCTGAACGGCGTGATTTTCGTCGAGGCGCTGCACTACTTCCCGTTCATCCTGATGAACCTGGTGGTCTCGCTCAACAACATCGACAGCTCGATGGAGGAATCGGCGCAGAATCTGGGCGCGAGCGGCTTGCGGCTGTTCCGCCGCATCGTGTTCCCGCTGGCGATGCCGGGATATATCGCAGGTGCTGCGCTGGTGTTCATCAAGGTGTTCGACGATCTGGGCACGCCGCTGGTGCTCAACGTCACCAACATGCTGGCGCCGCAGGCCTACCTGAGGATCACCTCGGTGGGTATCGAAGACCCGATCGGCTACGTGATCAGCGTGCTGATGATAGGCTTTTCGCTGTTCGCGCTGTGGGCCTCGGCGCTGGTGTTGAGGGGCCGTGACTACGCGACCATGCAGCGCGGCTATTCCGGCCTCGCCAAACGCCGCCTCAAGCCCTGGCAGACGGTCATCGCCTATGGCTGGATCATCCTGGTGCTGCTGCTGGTGCTCTCGCCGCATATCGGCATCCTGCTGCTGTCCTTCGGCAACATCTGGAGTTTCAGCGTGCTGCCCGACAGTTTCACGCTGGATCACTACAAGACGGTGGCGCAGGACTCCCCGCGCATGGTCTGGAACACCATGCTCTACTGCGGGCTTGCTGCCACCCTCGACATCATCCTCGGCACCGCGATCGCCTATCTGATCCTGCGCACCAAGCTGCCGATGCGCCGCTCGCTCGATTTCATGGCGAGCGCCGCGCTCGCCATCCCCGGCGTGGTGCTTGCCATCGGCTACCTGCGCACTTTCAGGGGCGTGCAACTGCCGTTCATGGACGAATTGCTGACGTCCTCGTGGATACTCATCATGCTCGCCTACACGGTGCGCAGGCTGCCCTATGCGCTGCGTTCGTGCATGGCCGCCATGCAGCAGATGCACGTATCGCTGGAAGAAGCTGCCGAGAACCTTGGCGCCAGCAAGCAGCGCACCATCTACCGCATCGTGGTGCCGCTGATGGCGGGCGGCATCCTGGCCGGATTCGTCACCAGTTTCATGACCGCCGCCGTCGAACTGTCGGCGACCATCATGCTGACCACAGCGCAAAATGACGCGCCGATGTCGTACGGCATCTATCTGTACATGCAGAGCGCGGCCGGACGCGGCCCGGGCGCGGCGCTGGGCGTGCTCGCCGTGGTGATCGTCGCGCTCGGCACGTATTTCTCCCATCGCCTGATCCGCAGCCGCGCCGCAGACCAGGAAGCGCGTCCGCTGCAGAAAATCGAGGTGTAAGCCATGGACCCCCTGCGCAAAGTCAGAGTAAACATCTCCAACGTCTCGATGTCCTACGGGCAGACGCCGGTGCTGCGCGACGTCAGCGTGAACATCGAGCCTGGCGAATTCTTCGCCCTGCTTGGGCCCTCGGGTTCAGGCAAATCCACCCTGCTGCGGCTGATTGCGGGATTCAACCAGTCGCAGTCCGGAACCATCGCCATAGACGACGAGGACATCTCGCGCGTGCCGCCGTGGCATCGCAACATCGGCATGGTGTTCCAGAACTATGCGCTGTGGCCGCACATGACCGTGAACGAGAACGTTGCGTTCGGGCTGGTCGAACGCAGGCTCCCGCGCGTAACCATCACGCGCAAGGTCGCCGCGGCGCTGGAACTGGTGGGACTTCAGGAATACGGCGAGCGCCGGCCCAACCAGCTCTCCGGCGGCCAGCAGCAGCGGGTGGCAGTGGCGCGTACCATCGCCATCGAACCCAAAGTGCTGCTGCTCGACGAGCCGCTGTCCAATCTCGACGCCAAGCTGCGCGTGCACATGCGCACTGAACTGCTTGCGCTGCAGCGCAAGCTCGGCATCACCACCATCTTCGTGACCCACGACCAGGAAGAAGCGCTGTCGATTTCGGATCGCGTCGCGGTGCTTGATCAAGGCGTGATCCAGCAGGTCGGCACACCGATGGAACTCTACGACAATCCTGTGAACCGCTTCATCGCCAACTTTGTCGGCACCATCAATCTGCTGCCGGGCGAAGTTCGCGGTGGTTTTTTCGATTCGCCCGATATCGGCAAGTTCAGGCTTCCGGCAGCCATCGCCGTCAACGATGGCAAAATCGAAATCGCTTTCCGGCCGCATACGCTCACGCTCAGCTCGCCTGACAGAAGTACCGGCCCGATCCAGCTTCCCGGCACCGTCAGCGAACGCGAATTCCTGGGCGAATTCGTGCGCTACCGGGTCAAGGTAGGGACTGCGGAAATCGTCGCCGACCAACCGCATCTGGGCGGCGTCCCGGATTTCCTGCCCGGTCACGCCGTCACGGTAAGCATCGATCCGGCGCAGGTCAGGTTGTTCACGGCATAGAGCCTGTTAACATCGACGCCATGACTATGCCAGAGACATCCAATCACACGACGATCGAAGTGGTGAAGAACGGCCCGTACCTGATACGCGGCCCATCCCGTCTGTGCGACTCGCGCGGCGAGGCGGTGCCGGCACGAGGCACGGTCGCACTTTGCCGCTGCGGCAACTCGTCGAAGAAACCGTTTTGCGACGGCACGCACGCTAAAACGGGCTTTGACGGCACGCGCCTGGCGGCGGGACCGACGGATAACGCGTTACAACATCAGGGCAAGCGCATCACGATCCACGACAACCGGGCGCTATGCGCGCATGCCGGCGTGTGCACCGACAACCTGCCCGGCGTGTTCCGCCTGGGACAGGAGCCGTGGATCGAGGCGGACGGGGCGGACGCCGAGGCCATCGTCGCGCTCATCGAGCGCTGCCCGTCGGGGGCGCTCAGTTACTCGATTGACGGCTTGCATCCGGCCTCCGAACCGCGCGAGCCCCTGGTTACCGTCTCAAAAAATGGGCCCTATTTCGTGAGTGGCGACTTGCCGCTCAAAGCCGATGACAACCAGCCGACTTGTGCCGGCCGCTATGCGCTGTGCCGCTGCGGGGCATCGAAAAACAAACCGTTCTGTGACGGCACGCACTGGGCAATCGGATTCGACGAGAGCCGTGGACTGCAAGCGGGCGTATGGACGCCGCCGCTCGGCGTCAGGCGCTTCAGTCTCGTCTTCGGAGGACTGCTACTCGCCGGCACTGCCGCCGCAATCCTCGGTATCGAAGCCGCGGGCAAATGGTCCGTTCGGGAATTGACCAGGTCGGGCGCGCTGATTCCCGAGTTAAACTTCGCGCTCGAGATCCTGCTCCTGGCAGGCCTTACCTTCGGTTACTGGCTCGCGAAGCGGGGCAACATCGCCGCGCACCGCTACAACCAGACCATCTGGGTACTGCTCAACGCAGTGCTCGTCACGCTCATTATGGCAGGCGGCATGGAGAATGCGGCGCTGGAGAGCGCCGCCGACCTCGCCAGGATAGGCAACTGGGTGCCGTGGCTGCACGCCACGATAGGGGCCGCGACGGTGATTGCTGGCCTGTGGCTCGTGCTGCAGATGAATGGCCTGCTGCCGCAATGGTTACATGTACGCGGCTGGAAAACGATGATGCGGTTGACGTTCGCGGGATATTGGGCCGTCGCGCTGCTCGGGATAGCGGTCTATTACGTCTGGTTCCTGAGGTGAACTGGACTGATGTTCCCAGGCTTGATCTTCCGTAGATCCGGTTCGATGGCGTGTTTGCCTGCGCCGCACTGTTTCACGTCACGCGTTTTCTGGCAAGCAGCGACAGCGGCACCCCCAGCAACAGCATGCCGATGCCGAGCTGCGCGCCCAGGCTGCTCGGGTCTTTCGACATCGCATAACCTGCGCTCGAGTAGAGCATGTAGGCGCACATCGCAATGAACAGCAGCGGCGTCACCGGAAACAGCGGAACACGGAACGGCCGCTCGTTGATCGGCGCTTGCCGCCGCAACACAAACAGCGATATACCGGTCAGCAGGAAGAACAGCCAGAATGCCGGCGCGGTATAGGCGACCATGGTTTCAAAACCATCGGGCGTAAACGAAGCGAGCAGCACCAGCACCAGCGCCACCCCGCCTTGCAGCAGCAGGGCATTGACCGGTGCGTTGGATTGTTCCTTCCACACGCCAAGCACGCTGAATACGGCGTAATCGCGCCCCACCGCATAATTGGTGCGGGCGCCGGTAAACACCGTGGCATTGAGCGTGGATAACGAGGCGGCCATCACAATCAGGCTCAGCACGATAGCACCCCCATCCCCCAATGTCGCCTGCATCAGGTCTGCCGCGACCGCTTTCGATGCCTTCATGCCGTCCAGCCCGAGCACATTGAGATACGCGAGGTTGAGCAGCACGTACAGGACCGTCACGATAAGGATGCCGGAGACCAGCGCACGCACGATATTGCGCCGGGAATCGCGGATTTCAGCCGTGAGATAAGCCGCTTCATTCCAGCCGCCATAGGTCAGCAGGATAAATATGAGCGCAAGCTGCGAAAACATGGGGCCGGATGACGCTGCCGCCGGCTGCGCCGCGGGCGCCGCGCCGCCGTGGGTAAGGCCGGCGACGATCAGTGCGAAAATGGCGCATCCGAGCGAGAGTGTCAGCACGTTCTGCAGCCGTTTGCTCTCGCGGGTGCCGACAATATTGAGCGCCGTCACCGCGGCAACTGCGAGCAGGGCATAGATGACGGAACTGTTGGCGCCCAGAGAATACAGCCGGGTTGCATAGTCCCCAAAAACAAAAGCTATGGCGGCTATGGCCCCGGTTTGCACCACGCTCATGCGCGCCCAGGCAAAAATGAATCCGACCCACCCGCCAAATGCGCGGGTAAGGAAATAATATTCGCCCCCGGCATTGGGATAGGCGCTGCCGAGTTCGGCATAACACAGTGCGCCGACCAGCGAGATGACCCCGCCCGCGATCCACAGCGCGATGAAGACCTCAGCGCTCGAAACGCTGCCCGCAACGATAGACGGCGCCTTGAATATGCCGGCGCCGATGACGATCCCGACGATAATCGCGACCGCGTCAAAAACGCTGAGCGTGGCCTGCGGCCGTGCGGCCGCGGCAGCAGGGTTGCTGCTCACCGCCCGTCGCCCGAAACGTCAAGCGCGCTGATGCGCATTTGGCCACGCTCTTTGAGGCGTGCCGTCCACGGCAGGGGTTTGGGCGCGCCGGCTATGGTCACCGTGCCTTCTATCGTGTCCTGCCGGACGGTGCCCTGGAAGCGGTGTTTGACCACGCCCGAGCCCTGCGGCACCTCCACCTCGAAGCTCACCTGGTCGCCGCGCACGTTGAACAGCGGCAGGCGGGCGGGCTTGCCGTCGGCCTTGAGATCGCCGCTGACTTTCTGGAAGCTCTGATCGAAATCGAATTCAAAAATCACGCCGCGCCCGCCGGCGAAAACCAGCGATTCCCACCTGCCTGCGATCTTGGCAGGCACCATCCAGTAAAACACATAGCTCTTGCCGGAGTCCCCCACCGTTTTCTCCGGGACCAGCAGCGTCTGTTGTTCGTCGGGAAACCATTCCCCCATGCTGTAATCGTGGGCGACGATGCGCGTGCCGGGTCTGAGCTGGAGCAGCTTGGGCCGCAGTTTCTCGTTCATCTCCGGCAACAGATAGGTGCTGATCACCGTTGCGCCCGACAGATCGGTTTCGAACAGGTTCTGCTCGATGAACTGGGCGCGATCCGCCACACCCAGCCGTTTCGCCGTATCCCGCGCCTGCTTCAGCAGATAGGTATCGAGGTCGACGCCCAGGCCGCGCGCGCCGAACTGGGTGACGGCAGTGATCACGATGCGGCCGTCGCCGGACCCCAGATCGATCAGGTAATCGCTCGCGCTTATTTTGGCCATGCGCAGCATTTCATTCACCGCAACCTGCGGCGTCGGCACGTAGATGACATCGCCCTTGCCGTCCTGGGCTGCCGCAGGCAATGCGGTCAGCGCCAGCAGCAGCGCACTCAACAACCAGCGTTTAGTACTCATCGACACTCCTTCATTTTCGTTTCGAAAAAATTCAAGAACATTAGCCACAGAGGTCACAGAGAAAACCAGTAATAATTATTTAAAAACAATCGGATGTGCATCATGTTTCGTTGTTTTTCCTCTGTGTCCTCTGTGTTCTCTGTGGCTGACAGTTTTTGATTTTAAAACAGAACAATCCATACTCACGAACCGCTCCTCACCGCGCGCCACTTGATCACCGTCTGCTCGTTGCCGACCCCGCGCCTGATCTCCCCTTCCATCACGCCGCCGCTGACCCGGCCGTCGAAATACAGGCTGGCCTTGTTCTCGCGGTCAGTTCCGTCGACCATCACAAAACGTATGCGATCGCCGCGCAGCACCGGCTCCCATAATTGCGCGATATTACCGTCGATGCGCGCCAGTCCGTCGAACTCCTGAAAGCGCTGCTTGAAATCGAACTCGAACCGGCGCTCGCCGCCGGGCAGCGCGATGTCCGCCTGCCACCGGCCACCCACTTTCGCCGGCACTATCCACAGAAACACATTCTTGCGTATTGTGGTTTTCTCATCCGGTTTCCAGTCTTCGAGATCGAAGTCATGGGCCACGATGCGCGTGCCCGGCTTCAGGTCGAACAGCAGGGGGCGCAGCCTGCGGTTGACCACCGGCAATAAATACATGGTGATCACCGTCGCCTGGCTGATGTCGGTCTTGAACAGATCCTGATTGAGGAACGAAACGCGGTCCTGCACGCCCGCCAGGCGCGCCGCTGCTTCGCTCTCGCCATGCAAATCGGTATCGAGGTCCACGCCCAGACCGCGGGCTCCGAATTTTTTAGCTGCAGTGATCGGTATGCGCCCGTCCCCGGAACCGAGATCGATCACGAAATCCTGCGGGCCGACGGCGGCGGCGCGCAGCATCTCATCCACCACCACCTGCGGCGTCGGCACATAAGGCACATCAAACGGATACTGCGCCTGCACCATGCCGGCCCATGCGCCGAGCGCGGCCAGCGCCACCATGATGGAGCGCAAGGCCACTTAATCCTTGGGCGGTTGGTGTGGAGGCAGCGAGGCGTGGGCCGGCGCCCAGGATTCGGTGCGCGCCGCTGTCCAGGTGAGTTGCTTCTCCGCCCCGATCTTCATGATCTGCAC
>JAUXMZ010000006.1 GCA_030683105.1 Burkholderiales bacterium
CACGGTCGGCATTACCCGTTACCATTGCTCCTCGCCTGCTTTCGTGCCTACGCATCAAACGCAATGTCACCATCGCATCTGCAAGGCTCGATACCCGGCCCGTGGCTAGCGGTTACCGGCGCGGGGTTCTCACCCGCTAGACTTTGCAGCATTGCCCAGCCGCAACCAAGGCCTGACCCCCCGCTGTGCTCATGACCCCCGCTGTGCGCAGAGAATGCCTTAGCGCACAGCTTCAGGCTATTCTAGATTTCTTTTGCTACCAGCTTTACCTAAGGCGAGCAATACGCGCCTCCCATCATGCGTAAGATCGTAGAACTTGCCCTCGTCTTGATCAGAGTAGCTTTTCAATAACTTTTTATTTTCAAGGTCATCAAGGGTATATTTGATTTCGACCTTATCGCCATTAACTTTCTCATATATCGAATTTTCGTATGCGGACTGATCATCTCTTTCCGCATTGGCAACATATTCTAGAATTTCTAATGCTATTGATGAAACATTCTCGATATCCGTATGATCCGTGTCCGGCAATATCTTCCGAGATGACTGATTAATTTTGGCGATTGCCTGAAGTGTTTCTTTTGAAAATTGATGCTTTAAGCGAAATTCATTGTCAACAAAACCAAGGGATTTAGTTATGTAATCCGCACCTTTTTTAAACAATTCAGGTTTTTCATCTTTGTATTTTTCGACTGCGCTTGATGCGCGCTCAACCACATCGTTGAGATTACGTATTTTAGGATAGCGTTGCTTATTAATGTCGCGCAGTAGCAGCTCAAGTATATCTTCTCCAACGGGTTTGTTTGGAAAACGGTATTTGACGTAGGAGGATAATGCTTCGATGGTTAAGGGCTGCTCAAGCAGGGATTGTTCTTTTCGATTTTCTTCTTGCATTACCGGAGTAACAAGATTATTGGGAGGCGTCTTGTTTTTCTCAATAGCTAATGTTTGCTCTTCAAATTCCTTTATTCTTACTCTTTGCACTTCTATGGTAGCTTCATGCTCTTTTATTCTCGCTCTTTGCACTTCTATGGTGGTTTCTGACCGCTGAGTCTCTACTTCTTGTTTTCGCTCAGCGTCGTAAAGTCGACTCAACAATTGCGTTCGGTCTTTTTCGGATAATGGGCGCTCCTCGTCGATGAGTTGCCGTGTTTTTATAAGTTTATGTTGATGCCATCGCCACGCTTTGAAGATAAGTCGGTCTATGAATGGATAGATGAGCACATAAACAAGTGCTGCCGCTAGGGGATAAAGAAAACCTTTATATAGTTTTATTTCATTTGACGGGAAGACATATTTTTCTATCAGGTCGATTTTTTCGATGAATCGCTCATTGCTAAAAAGTATTAGAAAAAAGCGATAGTTGATTATTGACCATGCGAAAATGAAGCCCGTCAGTAACGGACTACTTAAGCGATCCTCAATGTAAAGACGAATAGTGTTCCAGAGGTCTTTAATCATTATGTTTATTGACTTAGATTTTTTACCTGGATAGCTGACAGTATTGTCACCTTATACAGCCCTCCCAGTAGGCTCTCGTTGAAGTAACTCAGGGGCCTAGGGATACATTCCACTGGATAATACGCTGTCAGATCGGCTCGTGACACAAATCCAAATACCAGGACTCGCACGGAGCACACGGAGAACACTGAGAAGGACAGAGGTTAATGAATTATTTCAGTGAACTCCGTGTGCTCCGTGCGAAACGAAATTTACACGCAGAGTTGTCCAGACATCCAGCCGCTCATTTCCTAGGTGAATATATTGCAACCCGTTGTTATTATTGTA
Source organism: Burkholderiales bacterium (assembly GCA_030683105.1). Lineage (GTDB taxonomy): Bacteria > Pseudomonadota > Gammaproteobacteria > Burkholderiales > SG8-41 > CAKKQX01. The sequence goes on from JAUXMZ010000006.1 coordinate 1,789, forward strand.
CTTTCACTCGTGCACCCCTCAAGGGGGCATTAAAAAGAATCCTTCGTGTCCCAGCTTCTTTGTTTTCCTTCGCGTAAATCTCAAGGGCTGTTGAAAAGAAATCCTTCGCGAACCTTTGCGATCCTTCGCGCCCTTTGCGTTAATGCTTTTTTGAGGGACTCCCGCGCGAAACCATCTCCCAGCGCATCGCGCGTTCATTATCTAAGGGACGCTTAGTTTATCGTCACCTTCGCCTGCCTGACGACTTCGGCCCACTCCGCCACTTCGCGCTTAAGCAGGACAGCAAACGCTTCCGGCGTGCCGCCCGCGGGTTCCAGCCCTTCACTGGAAATGCGCTTGGCAAAATCAGGATCCTTGATGGCCTTGTTGATCTCACTGTTCAGTTTGTCGATGATGGCCCTGGGCACGCCCTTGGGCGCGATGACGCCGTGCCAGTTGTTGACTTCGTACTTGTAGCCTGATTCCATCACCGTCGGCATGTCCGGCAGCGCCGAGAGGCGTTTCGGCGAGGAGACCGCGAGTCCGCGCAAGCGGCCGGATTTGACGTGGCCCATCGCCGCCGCCGCCGCCGCGACCATCATCTGCGTGTGTCCGGCCAGGGTATCGATCACGCCCGGCCCGGTGCCTTTGTACGGGATGTGCGTAATCTTGATGCCGGTGCGCATCGCAAACAGCTCGGAGGCGAGGTGCGTGATGCCGCCGTTGCCGGTGCTGGCGAAATTGATCTCCGTCGGCTTGGATTTGGCCAGCGCCACCAGTTGCTTGACCGTTTTGACCGGCAGCGACGGATGCACGGTGATGATGTACGGGCCGTTTTCCGTCTGGATCACCGGCGCCATGTCATTCAGCGTGTCGTATTTGAGGTTCTTGTACAAACTCGGGGCCGTCGTGAAACTGCCGGAGATCAATAGCAGCGTGTAACCGTCGCCCGGGGATTTCAGCGCAATTTCGCTGCCCAGCGTGCTGCCGGCGCCGGGACGGTTGTCGATGATGAATTGCTGCCCGAGCGCCTTGGTCAGCGGGGGCGAAATGGCGCGGGCAATGAAGTCCGAGCCGCCGCCCGGCGCGAACGGCACGATGATACGCACGGGTTTTTCCGGATAATTCTGGGCCTGCGCCATGCCGCTGGCGGTGCAAAGTGCGGTTGCAGCAAACCAAATTGAATACCTCATGACGGACGCTCCTCGATAAGAACTGCGGAAATGTTTTTCACCGGCAACGCATGACCGGGCAGGACCACGACCAACTGTTCATTGCTCTGAATAATACGCCGTAAGCCGGCCTCAACACATAAATCCGAGTACCAGCGGTTCGCACGGAGGACACGGAGTTCACGGAGGCGATTCATCAATCTTTGATCTTCTCCGTGCCCTCCGTGTACCCGTCAAGCGTACCCCTCAAGGGGGTATTAAAAGGAAGGTATTGAAAAAAATGCTCCGTGCGAAATAGCGAGCAGAACCCTGTTCAGGCGCCCAGTATCTTGCCTCTGCGAGGATCACTCGTAAGTATATGTTTATATTATATTTTCTTCGTCCTCTGTGTCCTCTGTGTCCTCTGTGTTTCCGCTTTTTTGTTTTCCTTTGCGAACCTTCGTGCCCTTTGCGTTAATGCTTTTTTTAGGGGTAGGTCACCCCGCCCGGAACAACCCCCGCGCCGCCGTGTGCAACCGCTCGAACCCCGTCTTCGTCACCCGTATCATTTCCCCCACCTGCACCCCGGCCCGTGATCCCTTGCCATCGTCCACCGTGGTCACGTTCGGCTGCACCACCACCGTCATGTTCTCTTCCAGCGTCATCTTCGGCAACGGCCCCGCCGGACGGCTTTTCGCGCCCAGCACCGGCGGCCAGTAACCGCCGCCGAAACCGTGCACCAGGTCATCGCACACGGTAAACCCCTTGTCTTCGATGATGCCTGCCGCATCGATGATCTCCTGCATCGTCGTGCCGTGGCGCACGACATTTGTGACCGCATCGAATGCGGCTTCCGCTGTCGCATGCAGATCTTGGTAGAGCGGCGTGGGATCGGCCTCGACCGTGAACGTGCGCAGCACCTGCCCCGGATAATCCCAGAAGAAAGCGGAGAGTTCACAGAACACGACATCGCCTTTTTGCACTTTGCGCGGCGACGGGTACTGCGGCGGCACGTAAATGTGCGGGTTAGCCATCGACGTGACACCGATGTAACGAATCATCGTTGTACCGCCGTGCCTGACGTAAGCACGCTCGACGATGTCGGCCAGTTCGCGCTCGGTGAGACCGGGACGGGCGCCAGCAAGCAGCGCGGTAAAACCGGCGTCGCTGAATGCCGCGCCTATCCTTAGCCAGTCGAGCTCTTCTTCCGACTTGATCATGCGCAGCTTCACGTATGCCGCATCGAGTCCGACCACCTCGAACTGCGCTTCAAGCTGGCGATACTTGCCCACCGGCAGCGGCCCCATGATGCCGACACGCTTCGCACCGCGGCGCTTCAGTTCTTCCACAGTCTTGGCAACGCCCTGGTGCCCGCCCCAGCGCACGTCAGTAGTGTGTGCGATTTTTTTGCCGAGCGGGAAGTGGTTGAACCACTCCATGTGCATGACCATCTGCTCGCCGGGCTGAAAAATCACATACGCCTCGACCGTGCCGGGCCAGCCGGTCGCCCACTGCGGTGCATTGCCGGCGCGATGATCGGTCACGATCAGCAGGTGATCGACGCCGGCTTTGGCCATCACCTCGCCGAGCAGCCTGTGCCGCCGCGCGTATTCCGCGTCGGAAAAGCGCGGATATTCCTGGGCGAGAATCGCCTCAAGCCGAGGCTCGAGCTTGAGAGCTCCTTCGCCGCGGGAGTGATTAGTGATTAGTGACTCGTGATTGGCCATTGTTGGTTCGTACCCGTCGAGCGGGTATTAAAAAGAATGCTTCGTGATTCGTGGTTCGTGGTTCGTGGTTCGTGATTAGAAAAATAGACTCCCAATTCTGTTCCTTACTCCTTACTCCTTACTCCTTACTCCTTACTCCTTACTCCTTACTCCTTACTCCTTACTCCTTACTCCTTACTCCTTACTCCTCACTCCTCACTCCTCACTCCTCACTCCTCACTCCTCACTCCTCACTCCTCACTCCTCACTCCTCACACCTCACGCCTTACCCACCTTCTGTTCAAACCAGGGATAAGCATTGGTCTGGCTCGCCGGGCGCACCGGATGCGTCGGGCGCACCCAGGACGGATTGAGTTGCGCGAGCGAAGTTACGCCCATCAATCCCATTGCCGTGCGGATCTCGAGGTCCATCAGTTCGAGCATGCGCTTCAAGCCCGCCTCGCCATCCGCCGCGAGCGCCCAGCCGAGCATCTTGCCCACGCCGACGGCGCTCGCGCCGAGTGCGATCGCCTTCACGACGTCGGTGCCGCGCAGCACGCCGCCGTCCCACAGGATCTCGGCACGGCCGGCCACCGCCGCCACCACTTCCGGCAGCACCTCGATCGTGCCCTGGCCATGGTCGAGCTGGCGCCCGCCGTGATTCGAAACGTAGACCACATCGGCGCCGTGTTCGACCGACAGCAACGCGTCCTCCGCCGTGGCTATGCCCTTGACGATGAGCGGCACCTTCATATGCTCCTTCATCCAGACAAGATCGCTCCACTTCAGGCCCATCTGGTAGCTGGGATCGCCGAAACCCTCGCGCACGTTATTGCGGCCGATGATGTCGCGCTCGCGGCGTCCGTAGTAGTTGCGATCCACGCACACGCATAGCGCGCGATAACCAGCCGCTTTCGCGCGATCGAGAATGTCCTCCACCCACTTGCGGTCCGCCCGCACGTACAGCTGGAAAATGAGCGGTTCCTTGACCGCCGCCGCGGCTGCTTCAAGCCCGGGCAGTGCTGCGGTGCTGATAAAAGCGGTGGTGCCATGCGCGACGGCGGCACGCGCCACCGGGCACGCGCCCTCCTTAGGATTCACAAACCCGACGAAGCCGCCGACCGGCGCAAGGAATACCGGGCTTGTAAGCTTCTGGCCCAGCAGCGTCGTGGTGATGTCGATCTTTCGCACGTCGACCAGCACGCGCTGGCGCAGCGCCAGGCTGTCGAGTGCGATCCGGTTCCTGAGCAGCGACGTTTCGGAGTCGGCCCCGCCGGACAGATGGTCCCACAGGTGCTGCGGCAGCTTGCGGCGCGCTGCCAGAATGATTTCCTGCAGGCTGACGAAATCCTGCACGGCGGCCGGCTTGGCGCGCGCGCGTTTCAAGGGTGCTGCGCGTTTCGGTTTTTTCGCCGTGCTGCGTTTCTTTGCTTTCTGTGCCATTTGCCATCCTCGTTATTTCAGTGTTGCAGCCAGCCTGTCCGCGATCACGGGACGGGCCTTGTATTGGACATGGTTATCGATCATGCAGACACCCGGTTTAATCTGCATCAGCCCCGGTGTCACACTCGCATTTTGCCACATCCCGTCCCTGAGGTTGCCGGCCAATTCGCCGTGATTCCGGCAGGATGCAGCTTGAGTGACCATGATCTGGAATCGCGCGCGGGAACGCGGTATCCAGCAGCGGCGCTGCAGTGATTATTTGATTTCGATCACTTAGGAAAGCCCTTGTGAAACGGCATCACCGTAACTTTTGCCCACACCCCGCCGGCTACATACGGATCTGCGTCGGCCCAGATTCTGGCGGCTTCCAGCGACTCGAATTCCGCGATGATGACGCTGCCGAGGATGCCGGCGGCAACGGGATCGGGGTTGTCGGTTGCAAGACAAGGCCCGGAGATGGCGATCCTGCCCGCGTCCTGCATTGCCGCCATCCGCTTCATATGCGCAGCGCGCGCCGCAGCCCGCTTCGATGCAGAATCCGGTATATCCTCGGTGAGGATCGCGTACAGCATGTGTCGCCTGCTCCGGGTGTTGCTATGTTCTGTCGATCAGTCGGCCTTGAGCCCGATCGTCTTGACGAGTTTTCCGGTCTCGACGAGCTCCTGCTGCACCGCTTTGCGAAACTCTTCCGAAGTGCCGGTCGCCGGCTCCGAGCCCTGCAATGCCAACTGCTCCCGCATCTCCGGGGTGTCGACGGCCTTGGCTACGTTCAGGCGTATCTTCTCGAGTATGGGCTTGGGCACGCCCCTGGGCGCGAGAAAACCCGAAATGGCGATGTAGTGGAATCCCGGAACCGTTTCCGCGATTGCCGGCATGTCGGCCAGCAGGGGAGTACGCTGGGGCAGGCTGTGCCCCAGCGCGCGCAGCCGTCCACTGCGGACCAGCGACATCATGGCTGCGGCCGGTGCAATGGCCCACTGCGACTCGCCGGCCACCACCGCCGCCATCGAGGGGCCGCCGCCCTTGTACGGCACGTGCAGCGAGTCGAAGCCAGCGGCGATCATGAGCGCCGTGCCGTTTAGATGGCTTTGCGAACCGGTGCCCGCTGAAGCCATGTTGACCTTGCCCTGCCTGCCCTTGGCGTACTCGATCAGTTCTTTCACGTTTTTGACCGGCAAACCCGGATTGACCACCAGCACATTGCCCTGGCGCGAATACATTGCAACGTATTCGAAGTCCTTGAGCGGATCGTACGGCAGATCCTTGCGGATATGCGGTGACACCGTCAGCGCGGAAAGCGAAGTCGTGATCAGCGTGTAGCCGTCCGGGTTCGCGTTCCTGCCGATCTCCATCCCCAGCACGCCGCCCGCGCCCGCCCGGTTGTCCACCACGATCTGCTGGCCCAGCGCATCGCCCAGCCGGGTGGCGACGATGCGGCCTATGGTGTCGGCCGAACTGCCCGGCGCGTTGGGCATGATCAGGCGGATCGGCCGGTTGGGGTAATCTTTTGCCGATGCCGCCGCCTGCGCGACCGGCGCACTAAACGCAACAGCCAGCACCGCACCGAAAAAGAAACAATTTCTGATTTTCATTGCGCCTCCGAGATCATTGTGAGCAATCGATGTCCCACTCCTCACTCCTCACGCCTCACTCCCCACTCTTTACTCCTCACTCTTCACTCTTCACTTCTGTATTCACCCCGCAATCAGAATCTCGTCGACCGGATACGGCGTGAGGTCCTGCGCGCCGGATTCAGTAATCGCGAACGACCGGGAGTAAAAAATGCCAAAAATGCCCTCGGCATCCACCGGCGTGATCTCGATGTTGTAGGTCATGCCCTGCTGCATCGTGGTTTCGTACGGCTCGGCCCGCACCCGGTCGGCGCGGATAAACGGCACCGAGGTGATCATGTCAAGCCCGTGCATGATGGTCGGCCGTGACTGGGCGCCGCGTTTGCGGAAGGCCTCGCTGCCCGTCTTGCGCACGTCTTCTAGCGTGGCGCCGGGCTTCAATAACGCCTTGATTTCCTTGAAGCCGCCTATCACCACATCGCCGAAGAATTTGCGGTACTTATCCGTCGGTTGGCCGATGCTGACCGGATGGCCGATCTTCGCCGAGTAGCCCATGTACGACATCGCCAGTTCAGAAAGTATGATGTCGCCCTCCTTCAGCACACGGCCCGACGGGTTGGGATTGGGAAAAATGATTTTCGGATCGCGCATCGAGGTCGAGCCTATCATCAGCAGGTGGTAGCGCCCGCCCTCGCTCATCACCGCGTTGGCGACCGCGCCGGCGAGCTGGTATTCGCGCACACCGGGCCGGGCGGTCGCCTTGACCGCTTCGAGCGCCTTGATCGCGATCTGCCCCGCCTTCGCCATGGCGCGCAGTTCCTCGGGGCTCTTGCGATAGGTCAGTTCGTGCAGCAGATTCGGACAGAACACGAATTCAGCCTGAGGCATGAGTTTCTCCAGGTCGTGGTACGCCTGCACACCCATATACTCCGGACCGGTGCGGTCGGCCGCCGTGATGCCGATGCGGCCTTTCTGCAGATTGAGTTCGATCAGCCGCTCGGCCACCGCCTTGCCGTACTTGCCGTGCTGGCCGCTGCGCACATCGCGCACCGACACCTGCTTGCGCGCGGCCTCGATGTGACAACCGTAGTGCGGGTAGATGAGCGTAGGCTCGCCCTTCAAGGGGATGATCATGTACTGGCACATGCCGCGGTCGTCGATCAGTCCCGAGCCCCAGGTCACGCCGCTGCCGTGGCTGTAGATGTCGGGGCCGCCGGTCAGGATCAGCGCGTCCAGTCCGTCGCGGGCCATGAGTTTGCGCGCCGCTTCGTGACGCCGCGCAAACTCTTCATCCGAGAATTTGTCGTAAACCGCATCGGAATACCACGGCGAATTGCAGATCGCTTCAAAATGGTCCGATTTGTCGAGTTCGCGGCGCACGTCGTTCCAGTCGTTGTCCATGGCAGCCCCCTAGCTAATAGATACTTCAAGAACGCATTTCAAAAAGACCAAGACAGACAGACCAAGCCACAGAGAGCACAGAGTTCACAGAGAGAACATAAATATTATTTAAAACAACAGGATACGAAACATGTCTCGTTATCTGTTTTTCCTCTGTGTTCTCTGTGCTCTCTGTGCTCTCTGTGGCTAATTTGTTTTGTTACGAACTCTAAGCTCAGTGCCGCGCCATTGCAGCCGCGTTCACCGGCTGCTTCAGGCTCGCAAGATCGGGCGCGGCGGGCACCCCTGCGGCGTTGCCGAGCAATTCGTAATAGCGGCGGGCAAGCGCCAGGTCCTGTAATCCCGTGCCCACCGATTTGAAGATGATCATGCCCGCTTGCGGCACCGGCACGCCGCCGGTGACAAATTGCGCCAGCGTCGCCTGTTTGCTTTCGGTCAATGCGTCGTCTTTCACCGCCTGCTGCAAATCACCCGCTTCCTCGACGGCGCGCGGTGTATCCACCACCACCAGGCAGGCGTCGCGGAAACACTGCACGTCCAGCTCCACCGATTGCGGCCGGGTGCTGCCGACCCCGCATAACAGCCGGCAGGAATCGAGCCACGCCGCTTTCAATACCGGCTCGCTGCTGCGTGAACTGGTCGCAGCCACCACCGCCACACGCTCCCTTACCGCCGCCTCCGCCGAGCCGGCCGCGGTGACGGGAAACCCGAGCCGCGCCGTCATCTCGCGCGCAAAGGTCTCGCGGTTCGCCGCGGTCGGGCTGAAAACAGACGCGGACTCAATAGCATATACCGAAGCAAGGCATTCGAGCTGCATGCGCGACTGGTGACCGGCGCCAATCAGTCCGACGGTCACTGGCTGGTCCAGCGGCACGCGCCGCGCGACCACGCCGCTCGCCGCGCCGGTCCTGAGATCGGTGATGCGCTTGCCGTCCATCACGGCCAGCAATTCTCCGTCCGCCAGCCGGTACAAAGAAACGACATAGCGCACACCCGTGCCGAACACCATGTGGTACGCCTTGGTCGCGGCGAAACCCGCTTCATAGTCGGCGGCAAACATCATGCGCATCCAGCCACCTTCGAACGGGGCATTGAGCCGCGGCGACTGGAAAGTCTTTCCCGCCGCTTCGCGCCGGGATGCCGCCTCGAGCAGGTCGATGGCTTCGCGCATGCCGAGCGCGCCTTCGAGGGCCTCGAGGCCCAGCATGATCGTCATGCCGTTTCCTTTGCAAACAGGACAAACATCAAAAATAAGCCACAGAGAGCACAGAGATCACAGAGAGTGGAGTTTCAAATTGCATTCTCATGGGCCTCTCTGTGACCTCTGTGACCTCTGTGGCTGAATTGCCGTTACTTCAGCCGGTCGGAAAGCCAGTCGGCGATCAGCGGACGCACGATATGGTGCAGGTTGTTGCAGACATGCACGCCATCCTCGAACACCAGCGTGGTCGTCGGCCCCTTCACTTCCTTTTCCACCCGGTAGGCATGCTCGGGCGGCGAAGCTTTGTCGAGTCCACCGTAGACCTGCAGCAGCGGCACCTTCACGCGCGCGGCGACGTCCGCCATGGTGATGCTGTTCTGGACCTGCTCGGCATTCTCGCCCATGTATTGTCTGAGGCCCGTCTGCGACAACGGGTCCATCCCGGGAAAACGTCCCGCCGGCGTGTACCAGCTGCTCACCGACACCACGGCCTTGTAGCGATCGTCGAACGCCGCGGCGCGGCAGGCGAAAATCCCGCCGTAGGAAATGCCGCCGATCGCCATGCGCTGCAGATCGATGTCCTTGCGCGCCGCGATGGTCTCGGTCACCGCGCGGATCGGCACCTCGTAGTCGGGGCGCAGCTTGACCTGGGTGCTGAGCAACCCCTGACCGGGGCCGTCGAAGGCAAGCACCGCGATCCCACGCTTCAGGATGTGCTCGCCGAAATCGTAAAGCTCTTCCTTGGTCGAATCGCCGCCCGGCACCAGGACCACGATCGGCGGTTTCGCCACGCCCGCGGGCTTGCGGAGATACGCCGGCATTTTTACGCCCTCGAACGGGATCTCCAGCAGTTCCATGACGGGGTCGACCAGCGGCGCAGCCTTCTTCCAGCAGTCGCCCGTCGCTTCCATCGCTGCGATGAACTGCTTCTGGTCGTGCACGAACAGAAAACTGGCCCAATGATAGTAGAGCGCCGCGCGGATATACGCAGCACCCGCCGTGATCCCGTGCCCTGCCGCGGCAGCCTTGTCACCGATCTCGGCGTGCTTGCGCGCCGCCTTGCACCATTCCTCGCACCACTGGTCCCAGCTTTGTATCTTCTGCTTCAGCTGCTCGAACTCCCACGGCGACACGTACTGCGACAGCATGCGCGAGGTAAAACGATCCAGCGCGACTTGGGTGTTGCGATCTGCCATTCAATCCCCCATTACAATTCGTAAAAAATATGAGCCACAGAGAACACAGAGAACACAGAGAGAACCCATAAAGATTATTCAAAAAAACAGATACGTATTGTCTCTTGCTTTTCCTCTGTGTCCTCTGTGTTCTCTGTGGCTAATGCTTTTGGGTTTTGACCTTGATCCTCTTAACAAGGGCCGTTTGCGGCTCATTGCTCCGGCCCGGCGTAAATGCCCGCGCTGTGCGGGAACATCGCCTTGACGACCTTGAACCTGGAAATATCCACCGTAGCGTCGCGATGCAGGAACAGCGATGCATCGCGCAAATACTTCTCGATGCCGAATTCGAGCATGATGCCGTTGCCGCCGTGCAGTTCCACCGCGTGCTGGCACACCTTGAATATTTCCTCCGAGGCAAACATCTTGACCATCACGCACAGCACTTCGGCATCCGGCGCGCCGGAGTCGACAGCGCGTATCGCCTCGTTCATCAGCGAGCGCACCGCAGTGAGCTTGGTCGCCATCTCGGCGAGCCGGATCGCTACCGCCTGGTGCTTGATCAGGATACGGCCGCCCTGCACGTAGTTCTGCACGTAATCGGCGGTGCGCTCGAACGCCGCCATGCCGACACCGAGGTTCTTTGCCGCCACGATGATCTTGCCGGGACGGAAGTAGATGCCGGCGCGCTTTAACGCGATGTTTTCCACCAGGCAGTGGTCCTTCGGCACCGCGCAGTCCTCGAGCACGATCTCGCCGTTGTTCATGAAGCGCCCGCCCAGCGTCTCGTTGCAGCGCGCGATGGTCAATCCGGGTGTGTCGCGCGGCACCAGAAAGCTCGAGGTGCCCTGGGTCATGCCCGCACCCGGCTTGGTCGTCGCGTAAATGACGTAGAGCTTGGCATCGTAAGCATTGGTGATGAACTGCTTGCGGCCGTTGAGCACCCACTTGTCGCCTTTCAGCACGGCCCGGGTATGCATCATCGCTTCGGGCACGTCATAGGGCAGCCAGCGGTCGGAGGCGCCGCGCGGTTCGGTCAGGCAGTGCGCGAGCAGGAAGGTGGGATCCTCGACGATGCGCGGGAACCAGCGTTCCTGCAGGTGGCGCGGCGCGATGTTCTGCAGCAGTTTCGAGATTTTCCAGATCTGCGTCAGCTTGTCGCCCAACCCCGAGTCACCGCGCGAGATTTCCTCCGCCACCATCGCGAAAGTCTGCACCTCGGTCGCGGGATCCACCGGCGTGCCGCCGAATTCCTCGGGGATGCCCAATGTCCGCACGCCGATCTTGTGCGCCTCCTCGAGCAGTTCACGCGACGGGCGGTTCTCCGGCACCATGTCCCACTCTTTCGCCCAGTTCTTGCGCATGAAGGGGGTGACGAAATCATCGACGAAGCCGCGTATGGTGTCCCGCATCATGCGCTGCTCTTCGGACAATCCGCGTTCGATCATCGCCTGCATAGCCGTCCTTTCCTCATAGCGTTTTTTCCACTGTGTTCTTTAGAGCTCACTTCAAAAAGACCAATGTAACCGCCGATGAACGCCGATACACGCCGTTCGAACCAACGTCAAAAGCTGTCGCCACCAATATCAAATATAAATAAAAACAATAAGTTATATCTTAGCTTCGTGTAATTACAACCTGGAGTTATAGATTTTCTATCGGCGTGTATCGGCGTTCATCGGCGGCTAAAATTTTTACATTGTTACGTGCTCTTAATATTTATCATATTAGGAGTTTGTCGAACCCGAGTCCGACAAACTCCTGCTCACTCGGGCTTGATGCCGGCAATCTTCACGAGCCTGGCCACTCGTTCGTAGTCCGCGCGCAAAAATTTGCCGAATTCCTCAGGGCTCGCGCTGCCCAGCGGCACCAGGCCCTGGTTCGCGAACTGCTGTTTCACGTCAGGATCTGCCAGCGCTTTCTGGATGGTTGCATGCACGCTTTTTATGATGGCGCGCGGCGTGCCTTTGGGCGCAAAAAAACCGTTCCAGCTCGTATATTCATAACCTGGGACCCCCGCCTCATCTATGGTCGGCAGGTCGGGCAGCAGCGGAGAACGCGTCTTGGTCGACAGCGCCAGCGCCCGCATGCGTCCGGACTTGATATGGCCGACGAGCGCGGCCGCCGGTGCGATGGCCCACTGCGCCTCGCCGGCGACGATCGCCGCCGCCATCGGGCCGCCGCCCTTGTAGGGCACATGCACGGTGTTGATGCCGGCCATGGCGGTGAACATCACGCCCGCAAGGTGGCTGGACGAGCCGACACCGGCGGAGGACATATTGAGTTTGCCCGGCTGCGCCTTGGCGAGATCGATCAGCTCTTTCACGCTTCTGGCCGGTACGCCGGGGTTGACCGCCAGCACGCCTTCAGCGTTTACGGTCATCGAGATCGGATCAAAATCCTTCAATGTGTCGAAGCCCAGTTTCTTGTATGTAAACGAAGAGATGATCATGGAACTGGGCGCGCCCACCACTAGCGTATAGCCGTCAGGGGCGGACCGTGCGCCTATTTCCAGGCCGATGGTGCCGCCCGCGCCGCCGCGATTGTCGATCACCAGCTGCTGTCCGATCATGTCCGACATCTTGTTGGCGACGATGCGCGTGATCGTGTCCAGGGACGAGCCCGCCGACTGCGCTGCAATCACGCGGACCGGGCGCGCCGGATACGGCTGCGCCGTCGCATCCGCGGCGGCTAACGTCAAGACCACAAGTCCCAGCCCTGCCAATTGATGTGCCATGTGATTCCTCCTTAGTTAACGATGGCCGCCCCTGTTTTTACAGCCGGTGCCGGCCATCACGTTTTGTCCAAAAATCCCTGTTACTGCAGTTTGATGCCCGCGCTCCTGATCAGGTCACCGTTCTTTTTCACATCTGCCTGGAGGAAAGTCGCAAGCTCCGTCGGCGTGCTGCCAACGAGATCGGAACCCTCCCGGTACAGATAGTCCTTGAATCCCTGCGCGCTGCTCGCTTTGAGGATGGCGCCATGCAGACGGGCGACGATATCCTGGGGCGCACCGGCGGGGGCGAAAATGGCCTGCCAGCCGCCAAACTCGTAGCCGGGGACCGTTTCCGCGATCGCCGGAAGGTCGGGCAGCGCCGCCAGCCGCTTCGTGCTCGACACCCCGAGGGTGCGCAGCTTGCCGGTCTTCATGTGGGTTAGCGAGGTCGATACGGGCGAGAACGAAAGATGCGATTCCCCGCTCAACACGCCTACGACCAGTTGCCCGCCGCTCTTGTACGGCACGTGCAGCAGGTTCACCTTGGCCATCTGCTTGAACAGCTCGCCGGACAGATGGCTGGTGGAGCCGTTGCCGGCCGATCCCATCAACAGCTCGCCCGGACGGGCGCGCGCCAACGCGACGAATTCCTTCACCGAGCGCGCCGGCACCGAGGGATGTACCGACAACGCATTGAAAAACCGTGACACCAGTGAAACCGGCGCGAAGTCCTTGACCGGGTCATAGCCCACTTTTGCGTACAGCGCGGGGCTGATGGCCATCGAGACCGATCCACCGATATAAATCGTATAGCCGTCCGGCGCGGACCGCGCCGCGGCTTCAGTGCCGATGATCGCGCCGGCACCGCCGCGGTTGTCCACCACAATCTGCTGGCCCAGCGCGCCTGACAGTTCCTGCGCAAATGCCCGCGCCATGAGGTCGGTACCGCTGCCCGCCGACCATGGCACGATGAACCGGACCGGCTTGCTGGGATACGCCTGCGCGGCCACCACCTGCACCCAGCAGCATGCCGCTGCCATGCACCCACCGATAATCAGCCGCTTCATACGCCTTCCCCCCTGTCAGATAATAATGCCTGGTTTTACCCTTGGTGGCACTGCACCCATCCGGGCAGCGCCTCGATGCGTTTTATCCAGCGTACTACGGCCGGGTACGGCTCAAGCGCGATGCCCGCCTGCGGCGCGCTCGCCGCATAGGGATAGCACGCAATATCGGCAAGCGTTGGCCGCTCCAGCGCGAGCCAGTCGTGGCCGCTCAAGCGTCCATCCAGCACTGCGAGCGCCGAGCGCCCGAGATCCTGGCATTCCGCGAGATGCCCGCCACGGTTATAAGTCAGCATCACGTACGCCGCCTGCAAGCCATAACGCACTTCGTTTTGCGCCAGCGCCAGCCACTGCATTACCTCGGCCATCGCCTCAGCATCCAGCGGCAGCCAGTCATGCGCCTCGTGCTTTCTCGCTATATACACGAGGATCGCGGTCGAATCCCAGTACACCCTGCCGCCGTCCTCGAGCACCGGCACCTGCCCGCGCGGATTAAGCTTGAGAAACAGCGGCTTGCGGTTTTCAGCATGCGCGAGATCCACCAAAACCTGTTCATAGGGCACGCCGAGCATGGCCAGCAGCAACCGGGCCTTGTACGCGTTCCCCGAGCGCTCGGTCATATGCAGCTTCAAGGCGGGTCCTGAAATGTCTCGGCAGAAGATCGGGCAGCTTGGACGTATCCCGTCACGCCGCGTGCGCGCGCACCCCGCCCGGCAACCGGGCCAGCAGCCCCACGCGCTCGAGCTCCCCGCGCAATGTCATCCGCTCCTGCTCGGTGATCTGCGGCAGCGGCGGCCTGACGTGCCCGCCGGCCATGCCCAGCAATTCGCTCCACGCTTTAAGGTAATGAATCGGGATGATCTTGTGCTTGAGCCAGGGTTCGCGCATCCACTTCTCATGGACCTCGCGCAAAGGCTGGATGCCGTTGCGCATCGTCTCCGCTGCCGCTAACTTGCCCGCAAGCGCAAGTTCCGCATAGTCGCGCATCGGCGTGTAGCCCGGCACCTGCATCAGAAACGGGGCGGCCGACGACATGTGCACTTTCATGTCGTGGTCGCGCACGAGCCTGAGAAACTCGGTTTCCGAGGGATGGGACAGCACGATCTTGTCGCCGCACAGCTTCCTCACCTGCTCGTAATGGTCCAGGGAACGCGAGCATTTGATGCCGCAAATGTTCTCTATCCCGGCGATGCGCGCAGTCAGTTGCGGTGAAAACTCCACCCCTGAAAACGGCGTGTCAAACATCCAGATACCGATATCGACGCGCGAAGCGACTACCTCGAACCACTGGTAAATCGTATCTTCGCTTGCCCACGGGTAATAAGGATTGATCACGATCGCGAAGTCCGCGCCGACCTCCTGGGCGTGGCGGGTCAGGTCCGCAGTCTCGTTGGGAGAATGGTGCCCGGTGTGGGCGATGACCTTGCACTTGCCCCTGGCTTCTTCGACGACGATTTCGACGGCGCGCTTGCGCTCCTCCTTGGTCAGCGCCCAGAACTCGCCCATCGTGCCGGTGCAGAAAATCCCGTCCACTCCGAGGCCATCAGTGTAGTGGCGCATGTTGCGCCGCAGGCCTGCCTCGTCCAGCTTGTCATCCGGCGTGAATGGCGTGGTAATGGCCGCCCAGACCCCGCGAAACTGCGCGCGGGACGCTTCCTTGGCTTCAGATTTGCGATAGTCCATCCCGCCCCCTTTCAAGGTGTTCCCCCGGATTACCCGGGCAGAGGCACTGTCGGATACCTCTCATCGGCCAAGAAAACCCATTCCCCGGCCGCCATCGGCTTGCCGCATGACGGAAACTTGCTTGCACCGCCGGACCCACCGTGTATTCCACCATGCCGAAAACCGAAAGGCTATCAGGATATTGCGTCGATTTGTCTATTCCTGCGGTCAGCTCGAGTTCTCCGCGCGATAGCGCGCGGGACTCGTGCCCATGCTGCGACGAAACCGGGTGCAGAGGTGACTCTGGCTCGCAAAGCCTGATCGATACGCGATCTCGGTGATCGGCAACGCCGTGGTGGAAAGCAGCTGGCGGGCGCGTTCTACCCGCTGGCGGGTAACGTATTCGTACGGTCCCATGCCGGCACGGGCCTTGAAACACCGGGAAAAATGAAAGGGACTGAGACGGACGACGGCGGCGATATCCGAAACCGAAAGGTCTTTGTCGAGATTATCCGCCACGAATGCCTCAACGCGGCGCATGGCTACCGCCGAAAGCGCCAGTGCTCCGCTCACCTCGCCATCGCGCAGGCAGCCGCGCAACAGGCGCACCGCCAGAAAATTCGCGAGGCTTTCGGCATAAAGCCGGCACGATAACGGGTCTGAATTGAGCTCGCTCAACAGGGTGCGGGCAATGCCGTAGGTTGCGGTGTCCTTGCCTGTGCAACTCGTCTGGACGGACGCCTTGCCGCCCAGGCTGATATCCTCCGCCACCGCTGCAGTCCAGCCGGCATCGACGTAAAAACCGACGCTCTCCCAGGCCCCTTCCCAGCGGCCCGCGTGAGGCTCCCCGGCGGGATTGACGATGACGTTGCCGTCAATGGTAGTAAGACGAGTCTGGCCGTTATTCGCAGTCCACCAGCGCACATCGACCGGCTTTCCAATGGTGATACTGATCTGATGGCCGGGGTGCCGATGCTCGCTCACGCCGCCACGGTCGCGGCGATGATAATAGAACCCAAGGCAGCCCTTGCTCTCGCTCTTTATCACTGTGGCCTTCATCCTGCCCCCTGTCTTCCGTCGTTGCTCGCAGCGACCTGCCCGCATCTTCCTTTTCAGTCAATCACACTCAGTCCGGCATGCCGGTGCACTACAATCCTACGCCTTTCAGCACGTGCGCCGGATAGCGCTCCCCCGCGCCGGCACCTATGGCAAAGACCTGGCTTAGATGCTCGAGATCACCGGCGCTCAGCTGCAACTCGGCCGCCGTGACATTCTGCTCAAGGTTGTGCACATGGCTGGTTCCAGGGATGGGCACGATGTCCTCGCCTTGAGCGAGTATCCATGCCAGCGCCACCTGG
The DNA here is from genome assembly GCA_030683105.1 of Burkholderiales bacterium. Classification (GTDB taxonomy): domain Bacteria; phylum Pseudomonadota; class Gammaproteobacteria; order Burkholderiales; family SG8-41; genus CAKKQX01. Next base: position 18,216 of record JAUXMZ010000006.1, read on the forward strand.
GCCGGTGAGGCCTGGTTGCGCGCAGCAACGGATTCGAGTTCCCGTACCAGGCCGAGGTTACGCGCCAGATTTTCGGGCTTGAACCGTGGATTGTTGCGCCTTCTGTCGCCCGGCGGCAGATCATCCACGCTCTTGATTGTTCCGGTGAGCAGGCCGCGGCCCAGCGGCGCGTAGGCGATGTAGCCGACGCCGAGCTCGCGGCAAGCCGCGAGGATGTCGCGCTCCATCTCGCGGTACCACAGTGAATATTCGGTCTGCAGCACCGTGATCGGATGCTCGCGATGCGCGCGCTTGAGAGTGCGCGCGCCCGCTTCGCAAATACCCAGGAACCGCACCTTGCCCTGGCTGATCAGCTGCGCCATCGCCCCTATGGTTTCCTCTATCGGCACGCCGGGGTCGACGCGATGCAGATAATAGAGATCGATGACATCGACGCCGATACGCTTTAAGCTGGCATCGCAGCACTCGAACACGTATTCCGGACGGCCATTGGTGGCCTTCTTGCCGTCAGGCAGATCGATATTGCCGAACTTGCTGGCAATCACCGCCTGGTTGCGGTGGCCCTTGAGGGCCCGGCCGAGCAATGTTTCGTGGCGGCTGCCCCAGTAGGCATCGGAGGTGTCGAAAAAATTGATGCCCAGATCGAGCGCGCGCCGTATCGTTGCGTTGAATTCCGCTTCCAGCGGGTCACCGAACTGTATCGGCCGGGTGCCTCGGCCCAGGCCTATGGCGGAAACCTGCGGGCCGTTGTAGCCAAGCCGGCGATATTTCATATCAGTCCCGCCTCGCCCACGGCAGGTAACGCCGCGTCAGCCAGTTGATCAGGGCTTCGAAGCTCACCCCGACCGCCACCAGCACGATCACCGCGATGAATGCCTCATTGTGCTTGAAGGTCCGCGAGTTATAGAGAATGTAGTAGCCGAGCCCGGGTATGGACACGAAGAATTCGGCCACCACCGCGCCCACCAGCGCGCGCCCGGCGGCCAGCCGCAGGCCGGCGAGCAGATAAGGCAGTGACGAGGGGAAGATGATGTCAAACAGCGTTTGGAACGGACGCGCGCGAAACGATTGCGCAACCTCGAGGTACTCCAGCGGCACCGAACGCGCGCCGTCACACGCATTGGTCGATATCGAGAAGAATGCCGCAAACACCACCACCGCAAGGCGCGCGTCGGCGTTGTATCCGAACCACAGGGTGACCAGCGGCAGTATCGCGATCATCGGCGTCGCGAACAGGCTGTTCACGTAATAGCGCAAGCCGCGCTCCACCACATTGATGCGTCCCATGGCGAATCCGACCGCGGTGCCGAACACGATGGATATCAGCAGGCCTATGAGCACCGCCGACAGGGTCTGGCCTGCCGCCGACAGGAATTGCCGGTCACTGATGACTGCCGCGAATACCCTGACGATGCCGCTCGGCTTGGCCACGTAGCCCGGGGCGAACGCGCGCACGACACCTTCCCAGATCAGCAGCAGCACGATGCCGGCCGCGATTTTCAGGAACAGAGGAGAAGTAACCCAACTGGAACGTTCCGCATCAGGCACGGGAGACCTTGCAGCCGCAACAGTCTGCGCCGTCATGGCTTATACCCGCGCCAGGCCGCAAAGCGGTTCTCGATATAGCGCCCGAGATCCATCAGACCCACGCCGAGCAGCACAATGATCAGTATCGCCGCCAGCATGCCGGCGGTATCGAAATTCTGCGAACCCATCATGATCATCTGGCCGAGGCCCGACGGGCTCAGGAAAAACTCGGCGGCGACCATGCCGACCAGGCCGCGCGCGATCGCCTGGCGTATGCCGGTCATCGTGAACGGCAGCGTGTACGGGATCATCACGTCGAACCACAGGCGCCACTCGCTCGAACGGAAAGACTGCGCGACCTCGATCAACTCCGGCCGTATGCTGCGCGCCCCCTCCACCGTGTTATAGAGGATGGGAAACACCGCGAACAGGAACACCACCAGCACCTTGGGCGCAAACCCGAACCCCATCATCGACAGTATGAAAGGGATCAGCGCCACCATCGGCGTCGCGTAGAGCATCATGATGTAGTTTTCGAGCGCGACGCGCAGCCAGCGCACCCGCGCCAGCAGCATGCCTGCCGGGGCGCCCACGAGTATCGCCAGGGAGAGTCCGCTCAGATACAGCTGGAACGAACTCGCCACCTGGCGCATGAGGACGCCGCTGTGCAGCAGATCGAAAAGGCTGCGCAGCGTGGAGGACAGCGTCGCCCAGAACGCGTCGCTGGTGTAACGGCCGGCGACTTCCCATACCGCCGCGCCCACCAGGAGGCTGACAATAACCGTGGCATAACGCGCCCAGCGCGCCTCCGATCCCATTTCAGTTCAACAGCGCGTTACTTTTTCGTCAACGCGACGGCATCGCGCCAGATCGAAGTGTCGGCGAGTCGTTCATACGACGCGACGGCCTTGTCTTCCTTGATGTTGCCTACCGCCTTCTGGGTCTTGCCCACGGCCTCGATGTTCGCGCGGCCGAGACCGTCCTTGTCCTTGGGCCAGAACTCCATTTCGATATAGCCTTTCAGCGCCTGGGTCGCGATTGCGCCGGAGCGGCCGGTGGGCGCCGCATCCTGCGCCACCTTGGCCGCATTGGCCGGATTGCGCATGAAGCGTTCCGCTTCGATCAGGCCGGCAACGATGCGCACATAGGCGTCGCGGTTCTTGGCCAGATGCTCCTGATGGGCCACCAGCAGCAGGTAGTGATCCAGCGGGCGCGACTCCTTCTGCGTGACCACGGTCTTCAGCGGTTTCTTGGTTTCGGCCTCGATCACGGGAATGTCGTCGACGTGCAGCACGCCGAACTTGAGCTGGCCGGCAACCATCGCCGCGCCGACGTTGGAACTCAGCGCCACCTGCTGCACCTCATCGATTTTCATTTTGCATCCGGCGAGCATCACCCTGAGCGCAATGGAGCGCGCCCCGCCCACCGAATCCACGCCGATCGGCGCACCTTTCAGGCTCTCGCACGTGGCGCTGCCATCGGTGGAGCCGATCAGCCAGTCCGGGTGCTCCATGCCCCAGATGCCGACAAGCTTTACATCGGTGTTCGACACCTGGGTCACGATCAGCGGCGTGGGCGACAGCGACACCGCGACCTCGCCCGAGGCCACTGCGCGCGAGGCCGCAGCACCCGTCTCGAACGCGCGCACGGTGACGTCAACACCGTGTTTCTTGAAAAACCCCTGTTTTTCGGCGACCAGCGCGACCGTCCCGCCAAACACGGGCGGAATGCCGGGAATGCCGAGCGTCAGTTTCTGCTGCGCCGCGCCGAGCACGGGAAACAGCATCAGGGCCAGCATCGCGCACGCAGCGCGTATACCACTGATACCTGAGAATTTACGTGTCATCATGGTCAAGTCCTCCTTGGTTGTCGATAAAACAAACTTCAGCGAATTACTTCCAGCTCGGCCTGTCGTGCATCGGCCATCAGCGTGTTCCAGACATGTTCGCGCAGCTCTGCAAAACGCGGCAGCAGCAGCGTCGCGCGGTTGCGCGGTCGCGGCAGGTCGACTTCGACGATCTCGTGCACGGTGCTCGGCCGTCCTTTGAGCACCAGCACGCGGTCCCCCATCAGCACCGCCTCGTCGATGGCGTGCGTGACAAACACCATGGTCGTCGGGCGCGACTCCCAGATGCGCAGCATCTCGAATTGCAGGATTTCGCGCGTTTGTGCATCCACCGCACCGAACGGCTCATCCATCAGCAGCACGCGCGGCTCCACCGCCAGCGCGCGCGCCAGTCCGCAGCGCTGCTGCATGCCGCCGGATATCTGATAGGGATAATAGTGCTCGAACCCGGACAAGCCGACCAGCTTGATGTATTCGGGGATCTTTTCGTCGATCTGCGCGCGGGTTGCGCCGGCAAGCTTGAGTCCGTAGGCGACGTTATTGAACACCGTTTTCCAGGGAAACAGCCCGAAATGCTGAAACACCATAGCCACGCCTTCACGCGGACTGGTGATGGCTTCCCCCTCCATCGTGATTTCGCCTTCGGTGAGCGGGATCAGGCCGTTCATGCACCGGAGCAGCGTCGTCTTGCCGCAACCCGAGGGCCCGATGATCGCCAGCACCTCGCGTTCACCGACCTCGAGTTCGACGTCACTGAAGACCTGCAGTTTGCTGAAGCGTTTTCCGGCACCCGACATTGCGATGCGTGGCTTTGCCTGCTGTGCCTCGATATCCAAACCCTGCCCCCCGATTCCCGTTATGCCTTATTTTTCACCGGTGTTACGTTCTGCAACACATTTTAATCTGGATTTTTTCGCTTTGAGAACACCGGGCCGCAGGTAAATCTGCGCATGCAGCAGAGTAGGCGCTCCCATGCTGCGAGTCAACCTCGCACCTCCGGTTTAATTGTCGTAATGTTGCGCCGCATTGCCAGATCGATGCACGCCACATGATCGCTCACCGAACATGCGACAAATGCAATGTCGCCATCTCTCAAAAATACACTATGCGACGAACCGCGCCCCACTTCGATACGCGCTATCTCGCAGTGCTCCTGCGCGTCATAAAGTCGCACATAATCTGAAGCAAATCCCGTCGCGATCACGTATCGGCCGTCCGGCGATACATCGAGGCCGTGCGGGTACGGTTCGGTCGGCAGCAATGCAACCCTCGCCAGGGTCGTCGCATCGAACACCGCCAGGGTATCTTCGAGGAAATTGGCGACATAGACCCAGCGGCCGTCGGGCGTGATGTCGATCGCGTGCGCCCAGGCCCCGCTCTCGGCGTGCGCCACGCGCTCACCTTCGACCGACAGGCAGCTCAGCGTACCGTCCCAGCTGTTGGCGGAATACACACGGTCACCATCCGGGTGCAAAGCCAGGTGCGCAGGCCCGTCACCGACTGCACAGCGGCCGACTACATGCCCGTCAGCGAGGCGCACCTTGACCACTTCGCCGTCCCCGGCGCAGGGCACGAACAGATAGTCCCCTTCGCGATCGAGCAACGGGTCGTGCGGATGGCTGCCTATGGCAAGGGTCTGCACGTCATACCCGTTGCGGCGCGGGCGCGCAATGGTCAACGTGCCGCTGCTGCTGCCGGTGACGCAGACCACGCCGCCGGGACTCGCCAGTGGCAGTTGCGGCCTGCCGGGCGCCGGCCAGGTGTGCTCGATCCTGAGATCGGACGCGCGCACTGCCACGATCTGATTGCTTCCGGCATCGGCGATGAACAGCAGGCGCGCCTCGGAGTCGAGCGCAAAGTGCGATGCCTGGGTCGCTACCGCAGCACTGGCGACAACGCGTTTTTCACGCCCATCGATGCGGGCGACATGACGGCCGCGCTCGCCGGTCCAGACCGTGCCGTCGGCGGCGGTCACCACATGATGCAGTCCAGATATGGATCCTTGCGCCGGACTCAGCCCGCGCTCGATCGAAAGCAGGAATGTAGCGTCTTCCTCTCGCGCAATGCCATGTCGCACGCCGGCTTCCAGCAGCCAGATCCTGAGACTGGTATCGTAAGCGTCAACGCGCGCTTCGAGACGCGCGCCGGCCGCGCCGGCATTGTAATGCTCGATTATGGCCCGTCCGCTTTGGGCGGATGTCCGGCCACGGCAATCGAGCAATTCCATGTTCACTTCTGTTTCACGCGCTCAAAATCGGCGGCAGCGGCATCAGGTAGCGGCTGAACCGGACGCTCCTCCGGTAGTAGCGCGCTGTCACGCGACCCAAGCGCCGGCGGCGTAGCATCCACGATTCCCGGCACCACGTCGGCCGTCCCCAGCGCCGGCGCTTCGTTGCTGCCGTATACGGTATAGATGCGCGGCGCACTGCGGTTGATGTGCAACTGGAAAATGTCGGGCCGGTTGTAGTGCCCGGCGAAATCGTGGCGCAACTTCATGTTGATGCCGACTTCAAGATTGCACTCCGCATAGAGGATGCCCTCCTCCGCGCCCATCGGTCCCGCCACGATGCGGCTGTTGGGTGCGACGATCACGCTGCCGCCGCAGCAATCCGGGTTGCGCAGGAATTTTTCTCCTTCAGGGCCAACTTCGAGCTTGCGTATCATGTCCTCGTCCACCGTGCCGCACGCCGAGATCACCCATGCCTTGCTCATCTGGGCAAAAGCCTGCGAATCGATAGAGACACGGTTGCGCATCGGATCGCCGCTGGTCGGGAAATGATTAGGCCAGCTCATGACATGCAGGCGCGAGCCTTCTGCGGTCAGCGCAAATATCGCGAGCGGATTCGAATTCTCGCCGCAGATGAGCCCGCTTGCCGGGCCGAACTCGGTCTGAAAGGCGCCGAACGTATCGCCAAAGCCGCCCGTGTGCACCAGCCGCTCGCCGACGGTGGGCATGATCTTCTGATGCTTGCCCAGAAGCGTGCCGTCGGGTCCCATCCAGACCTGGGTGTTGAACATGGTGCCGATCGTCTGCGGCAGCTTCTCGCATACCCCCATTACGACATAGGCATTGGCATCGCGCGCAGCCGCGCACAATGCCTCGGTTTCCGGACCGGGAATCTCCACCGAGTTCTTGAACAGCTCGACCGCCAGCTTGTTGGCGATCGCGCTGGTCGCCACATGGTGGTGATACCAGACCGGATGCGTCGGAATGAAACCCTCCGGAAACGCGATCAGGCGCGCGCCGTTGCTTCCGGCTTCGCGGATCAGGCGGCAGGCCTTTTCGGTCGAGCCTTCGCGGTCGAGAAATACCGATGCGGCCTGCACCGCAGCGACTTTGACTACTGGATACTTGTCACCCATTTCGGGCCTCCCGGCCAGTGAAGAGTAAAGAGTGAAGGGTGAAGGGGGAAAACAAGCTCCTCTCCCCCGGCACCGGGAGAGCGCCTGTAAAACGGGCGAGGGAAATCACGCATTTACCCTTCACGCATTCACAGCTTCTCACGATAGGCCATCACCCACGTCGACGTTCTCGGATTTCAACTCGATGCCCGAGGCCTTGGCCTGCAGCAGCAGCAGTTCCGAGAAATCCTGGTCGTAGCCGTTGCCGATCAGCGTCTGCACGATGTCCCGGGTGAGCGAGGTCAGCGGCATCGGCACGCCAAACTGCTTGCCGGCGTTGAGCCCGAGATCGATGTCCTTGCGCAGCAGTTCCGGCGTGAACGTGACATGGAAGTCGAGGTTGCTCAGCGCCGGCGTCTTGTAGCGCGTGAACATCGAGCCCATCACGCTCTTGTTGAGAAAGTCGAGAAACGCGTGGCGCTGCATACCGGCCTTCTCGGCCAGAACGGTGATTTCACACAGGTTCTGGATCACCACGCCCAGCATCACGTTGTGGCAGATCTTGGCGATGCGCGAGAGTTCGCCGTCGCCAACGTAGGACACGCCCTGGCCAATCGCATCGAGATACGGCGCGACCGCATCGAAAGCATCCTTCGGCCCTGACGCGACCACGGTGAGCTTGCCCGCCTTGATCACCTTGGCGTTTCCCGACACCGGCGCGGCCAGGAACTTGATATTCTGCTTGGCGAGCTTGTCGCGAATCTCCGCTGATTCCTCGAGAGAAATCGAGGTGCTGTCGACGACGATTTTGGGCGCCTTGCCCTTCGACATCACGCCATTGGGTCCGAACAGCACTTCCTTCACGTCCTTGCCGGTCGACACCATGGTAAACACGATGTCGCAGCCGGCGAGATCGGTGAGCGCATCGACGACTTTCGCGCCGCTTTTGGCGAGCGGCTCGGTTTTCGATTTGGTGCGGTTCCACACCGAAATATCGCAGCCGGCCTTGGCCAGCCGCTCGGCCATCGCGTAACCCATGCGGCCGATGCCGATCCAGCCCAGTTTGTGTTGTTTCATGTTTGCCATCATTTACCTTCCTTTAATTCCTGATTGTATTAATAACTATGTCGACGAGCGCTGCACCCATTACATCTCGGCGTTGACGTCCGCAACATTGATCAGTGCGTTTAATCGATGTGCACGTTCGCCTGCTTGACGACGCGCGCCCACTTGACCAGGTCTTCCTTGATGTATGCGCCGAGTTCCGCAGCCGGCCCCCCGATCGTTTCCAGTCCCTGGCGCGACAGTGCCTGCCGGATCTCGTTCATCCCGAGCACTGCGATGATGTCGGCGCTGAGTTTGCTGATGATCTCGGGTGGGGTGCCCGCCGGCGCGAACACGCCCTGCCAGGCGACGATCTCATAGCCGGGCACGCCTGCCTCGGCCACGGTGGGCAGTTCGGGTGCGGCCGGCGAACGGGCCTTGCCGGTCACTGCCAGCGCGTGCAGTTTGTTGGCCTTCACGTGCGGCAGCGCCGCCGCCACAATCAGGAATCCGAGCGAGGCTTCGCCGCTGATCAGCGCCGTGACCGCTGCCACCGGCCCCTTGTACGGCACATGCACCATGTCTACGCCCGCGGCGGTCTTGAACATCTCCACCGCCAGATGGCCGACGCTGCCATTGCCGCCCGAGGATACGTTGAGCTGCCCCGGCCGCGTTTTCGCAAGCCTGACGAGATCCTTTACCGACTTGACGGGCAACGACGGATGCGCGACCAGGATATTGGGCGTGAAGGCGGCCATGGTGACTGGCGCAAAATCGCGCAACGGATCGTAGGGCACCTTCCGGAACAGGCTGGGGTTGATGGTGAAATGATTCGACATCAGAATCAGCGTGTAGCCATCAGGCGCGGCTTTGGCCGCCAGTTCCACGCCGATGTTGCCGCCGGCGCCAGGACGGTTGTCGACTACAATCTGCTGGCCCCAGCGCTCGGTAAGTTTCTGGCTGATCGTGCGTGAGACGACATCCGGGCCCGCGCCCGACGGGAACGGCACGATGATGCGTACCGGTTTCACGGGATAACTGTCCGCGGCATGAGTGCCCGTCACGGTTGCCGCCAGAAATACCCCGCACATTATCATTGCCATACGCATTACAAAACCTCCTCTGAGCACACCCGGGATACCGACGCGGCTAGCGTTCAACCGGCACCCCCACGAGATTGCCCCACTCCGTCCACGAGCCGTCATAAATCCTGACTTTGCGATAGCCGAGGAGTTCAGTCAGCGCGAAATACAGCAGCGTTGCACGGTGGCTCATGCGGCAATAGGTCACCACATCCTTGTCGGCGGTGGCGCCGCGCGCTTCCACCAGACGGCGCAACTCCGCGACCGGCTTGAAGCTTCTGTCCGGGTTAATCAGTTCTTCGAAATAAAGATGTTTGGCGCCCGGAATGCGCCCGTAGCGCAATGCACCGTGATCCGGGCTGCCCGGGCCGTTGACGCGCTCGCCGCTGTATTCCTCCGGCGTGCGCCCGTCGAGCAGCACGGGTTCCGGCTTGCCCAGATTCGCCAGCACCTCCTGGTAGCCGACGCGCATGCTCTCGTTGCGCGCAACCGGCTTGTATTGCACGGGCAGTGCCGGCGGCGGTACCACCGTGGTGAGCTTCCGGCCCTGGTTCGCCCAGAGATCACGCGCGCCATCGAGCACGAAAACCTTGTCGTGGCCGCAATACTTGAGCGTCCACCAGGCGTAGATGCCGAACTGCACGCCCTCCCCATAAAACACGACCAAGGTGTCATTGCTGATTCCGGCCGCGCCCATCCGGCGCGCAAAGTCTTCGGGCGACGGAAAATCGCGCATGTGATCGTCCCACAGCGCTTCTTTCCACGGCCAGCACACCGCGCCCGGCACGTGACCCGCCTTGTAGGCCTGCATCTGTTCCTGGCTCATGCCGGCGATCTCGATCAGCTTGACCCTGGGATCGTCAAGGTGTGCCTCCATCCAGGTCGTGTCTACCAGCGCATTGTGTGGTGCCGTCATCTTCAATTCTCCTGATTACGTCGTTTCAATAAACATGGTCCGCCTTCAGCGTGCGGCAAATCTTACTTCGATCATCGACCCGAGCTTGACCCGGCTCGCGACCCGGCCGCTGGTCGCCGCCGCCTTGATGGCATCGGCGCCTGCCTGCAACAGTTCTTTATCAAGCTCGAGTTCGATCACGATGCGGTCACGCTCGCCTGGGGCGGCCGGCTCGAAAAAAACCTCGGTGACCATATCCTGCGGGTGCAACCCTTTGGACTCGAAAAAAGCACGCAGGCCGCCGGTCGCGCACGAGCCGATTGAGAGCAGCAGCAACTCGCCTGAAGTGTAGCCGAGATCGGTGCCGCCGCCTTCCAGCGGGCGGTCGGTGATCAGCGCGCGGTTACGCGCCGTGCACAGCAACTGCTTGCCGGCAAGTTGTTTGATCGTTGCCCTGGGTTCCATGGATGAAATCTCCGGCCGCGTTCAGCTCGACAGGGCCTGTATCCAGTCCCGCGACTCGATGACCGTTTTTACTTCACGCAGGAACGAAGCCGAGTAGGCCCCGTCGATGGCACGGTGATCGAAGCTCTGCGCGAGAACGCCGATCGGCCGGATCGCGATGCTGTCGCCTTCCGCCGCCTCGATGACGACCGGTTTCTTGCGTATTGCGTCAGTGGAAAGTATGGCAACCTGCGGCTGGTTGATGATGGGCGCCGTGATTACAGTACCGAACGCGCCATTGTTGGTGATGGTGTAGGTACCCCCGGCCATCTCGTCGGGTTTGAGTTTACCGGCGCGCGCTCTATTTGATAACTCATTGATTTCACGAGTTATTTGTGGAAGCGATTTATTCGGCACATCTTGGATGACGGGAACCACCAGGCCCTCGGAGCCGAGATCCACCGCAATGCCGATGTTGATGCGCCGGTGCAGCGTAAGACTGTCGCCATTGAACGTCGCGTTCAACCGCGGATACTTCGCGAGTGCAATCGACACCGCACGCACGATGAACGGCAGATAGGTCAGCGAAAAGCCTTCGCGCTGTTTCCATTGCGCACCTGAGGCGCGCCGGGCCTGCTCGACGCGATGAAAATCCGCCTCCGCCACCTGCAGCACATGCGGTGCAGTGGTCCACGACTTGAGCATGTTTTCAGCCACGCGCTTGCGCACGCTGGTGAGCGGCACGGTGGTGCCCGCGGCAGCGGCGGCGCTTGCAACCGGTGCAACCGCTACTGCAGACCCTGGGGCTGTCACGGCGCCAGCAATGAACGCGGTAACGTCATCGCGCGTAATGCGCCCATCGCGGCCAGTGCCGGGTATCCGGCCGGGGTCGAGTCCGTGCTCGGCAACGAGTTTCCGCACCACCGGCGACAGCCGGTTCTGAGTCGCGGCTTTGTCGAGGAATCTAACGGGCGCGCCCGAATCCGTTCTGAGCGGGCGGTCTGGCGTGGTCGCTGCCACGGTAGCCGTAACCGGCGCTGCTGCCGAAGCCGATGGTGCGCCCGATGCCGGTCGCGGCGCCGGTCCGCTCTCGCGTATGACCGCGAGCCGCACCCCGACCTTGGCGGTCACGCCCTCCTCGACCAGGATTTCGGAAATCACGCCGGTGGCGGGCGCCGGAATCTCGGTGCTGACCTTGTCAGTCTCGACATCGAACAGCATCTCGTCCGCCTTGACGGCGTCGCCGACCTTCTTGTACCACTTCGTCACTACTCCCTCGGTCACGGTCTCGCCGAGTTGCGGCATGATTACGTCCATTGGCTCCACCTAATTCAAAAGTTGCTGCCCGAAATTAACACCCGGGCTTCCTGCATGCTTTGAGTGAAGGGTAAAGGGGGAAGAGTGAGCCCCTCTCCCCGACCCTCTCCCCGGTGACGGGGAGAGGGAGCGTTGGCTTTGCCCCTTCACCCCTTCACCCCTCACCCTTCACCCTTCACTCATTCACCCTTCACTTCTTCCCTGCCTCATAAACGACCTTGCCGCCGACCATGGTCATGAGCGGCTTGATGTCCTTGATCTGGTCTGCCGGCACCTTGAGGTAATCGCGGTCGAGTACCAGCAGGTCGGCATACTTGCCGTTCTGGATCGAACCCAGATTGCTATCCTGGTGCACGATGAACGCGTTGTTGCGGGTGTGGGCAATCAGCGCTTCCTCGCGCGTGAGGGTCTGGCGGTTGACCTTGTGGCCGCCGATCATTTTCCCCGTGACCGCGAACCACAGCGTGTAGAAGGGGTTGGACGGCGTCACCGCCGTCGCATCCGAGCCCAGGCCCCAGCGGATGCCGCTGTCCTGCACCATGCGCATCGGCGGCATGTCCCACGCGCGCTCGCCGTGCACATTGTGCATCAGTACGCCCTGGATCAGCGGCCGGCTGTGTATCTGCGCCGTCATGCCCAGACGCTTCATGCGCTCGAGATGCGCGGGAGTAACCTGGTCAAGATGCGAGAACGACCAGCGCAGGCCCTTGATCGGGTGTTTTTTGTTGATTTCTTCATAAAGCGTGAGGAAGGCCCCGATAGAGTTTTCCATCTCGACGTGCGAATTGACATAGAGGCCGTGTTTGGCCAGCGCCTCCACGATCCGCCCCCACTGGGCGATGTCATCCGGCTTGATGTTGCCGCTTTTGCTCAGCAACTGGGTGTTGACGGGGCTGTACACCGATTCGCCATAACCGACGTGGTCGAAGTAATCGTTTCCCTGGAACGGTTTGAAATTGGGGATTTCCGCCAGCACCTTGTCAACCGCCTCCGGCGTGCCGGGCTGGCGCACCGTGGTCCAGAATGCGCGTATGGTGAGTTCGCCGCGATCGGCCAGCATCCTGTACGGCTCGTAGTGGGCGTCGCTCATGCCGCGGCCGCCGGCATCCATCCAGGTCGTCATGCCCATGGAGTTGAGGTTGGTCGCCACCTTGCGCGCGTTTTCCAGCCACAGTTCTTTTTCCGCCAGCGGCACTTTGGCCGCGATGAAAGCCACGCCACCGGCGCCGCTCACCAGACCGGTCAGCTTGCCCCCCGCATCCTTCTCGATCTTGCCGCCGCGCGGATCAGCAGTGGTTTCGTCGATTTTCATCGCCGCCAGCGCCGCCGAGTTCAGATAGGTCTGACGGTAAATCGCCTGCAGCGCCACCGGATTGTTCGGCGCCAGTTTATCCAGTTCATCCAGCGGGAAACCGCGCTTGTCGTCGGTAAACTGGTCCTCTGACCAGCCGCCAAGCGCAACAATCCATTCCCCGGGACGCGCGCTCTTGACGCGGTCCGCGATCATCTGCACGACCTGCTTGCGGGTGGTGATGCCGTCGAGCCGCATCTCCCAGTGCCACTTTTCGGCAACCCGGATAAAGTGCGCGTGGTTGTCGATCAGCCCCGGAATCACCGTCTTGCCCTTGAGGTCGATGACCTTGGTGTCCTTGCCCGCCCGCTTGCGTATCTCCTCGCTGTTGCCGACGCCGATAACGCGCCCGTCCTTGATCGCCACCGCCTGCGCAATCGTGAAACGGTCGTCGACCGTCACGACTTTGCCGTTTACCAGGACAGTGTCCGCCACATCCGCCGCTGTCGACAGCCCTGCCGTCAGCGCCATCACAACGGCAACAGCCGTGCGTATCAAAGCACTCATTCTGTTCATATCCGCTCCTCCTTTGTAATCCGGGCCGCTCTGGGCATCTCTTGTATAACCATTTGTTTTATATATATTTAACTTAATCTATTTTCTCCCGGATCTCGCGCACGATGCGCTCGACCGAGGGTATGGCGTGATCCTCGAGCTCGTCAGCCGAGGGCAACGGAATGTGCGGCGTGGTGATGCGCACAATCGGGCCATCGAGGTTCCAGAAGCATTCGTCGGCGACGATGGAAGCGATCTCCGCGCCCCAACCGCACAGCCGCGGATTTTCCTCGACCGTCACCAGCCTCCCGGTCAGCGCGACCTCGGCAAGTATGGTCTGGGTATCGAGCGGCACCAGCGAGCGCACATCGACCACGGTACAGGAAATGCCGTGCTCTTTTTCCAGGAAGGCGGCCGCATCCAGCGCACGATGCACCATGGAGGCCAGCGCGACGATGGTGCAGTCCTTGCCCCGGCGCAGCACGCGGGCCGTGCCCAGTTCGTCGACGTACTCGCCGTCGGGCACTTCGCCCTTCATCGAGTACAGCGATTTTTGCTCGAAAAACAGCACCGGATCCGGATCGCGCACCGCGGCCGCGAGCAGGCCTTTGACGTCTGCAGGAAAGGCCGGCGCCACCACCTTGATGCCCGGTATCGCCATCGCCCAGTTCTCGACCGCCTGCGAGTGCTGCGCGCCGAAGCGCGAACCCGAGCCGTTCGCGGTGCGGATCACCAGCGGCAGCGAGATCTGGCCGTTGGTCATGTAGCGCGTCTTGGCGATCTCGTTGGCGACCAGGTCCCAGCACACCGCAAGAAAATCCGAAAACATGATCTCGGCAATCGGCCGCAAGCCCGTCATCGCCGCGCCCATCGCAGCGCCGAGGATCGCCTGTTCGGAGATCGGTGTGTCGCGCACGCGCTTCGGACCGAATTTTTCCAGCAGGCCGACCGTCGCCTTGAACACGCCGCCCGCTGCGGCGATGTCTTCGCCGAGGAACACCACATTTTCGTCGCGTTCCATTTCCTGCGCGATGCCCGCAGCGACCGCGTCGCGATAAGTCAATTCCGCCATGCTGAACCTCCGTCTGCCCACACGTTTTTCTCGATGTCATCTATCGACGGCGGCGGCGACGCCTTGGCCGTCGCGGTCGCCGCATCGACCTGGCGCATCGACTCGGCTTCTATATCGTCAAGCGTCGCCCCGGCTATACCCTGCTTGAGCAGGCGCTCGCGGTACATCTTGAGCGGGTCGCGCTCCAGCCATTTGTCGAGTTCGCCTTCGGGCCGGTACTTGCCGGGATCGGCGCGCGAATGGCCGCTATGGCGATAAGTCATGGCTTCGATCAGCGCCGGGCCGCCGCCCTTGCGCGCGCGCTCGATGTATTTCATCGCTGTCAGATACATCGCGTCGGCGTCATTGCCGTCGACAACGATGGACTCCAGTCCGTAAGCGGAGGCGCGGTCTGCCGCCGGGTGCTTGACCGCGGTCACCGTATGAATCGGCGTGTATTCCATGTAAAGATTGTTCTCGCACACGAAAATCACCGGCAGTTTCCACACTGCGGAGAAATTGAGCGCCTCGTGAAACGCCCCGATGTTGGTGGTGCCGTCGCCGAAGAAGCACACCGCGACCTGTTCGGTGCCGCGGTACTGCGCGCTCCATGCAGCGCCGGCGGCCACCGGCAAATGTGCGCCAATGATTGCATAGGAACCCATCGCGCCTTTCGCGACATCGGTCAAATGCATGGAACCACCCTTGCCGCCCAACAGGCCGCACTGGCGCCCCATCAGTTCACCCAGCACGCCGCTCATGGATGCGCCGCGCGCCAGCGTGTGCGCGTGGCCGCGATAGGTGCAGAACGTCCAGTCGTCGGGACGCATCGCCACGCCGAATCCCGCGGCGATCGCCTCCTGGCCCAGCGACAAGTGGCTGGTGCCCTTGACCAGGTTCTGCAGAAACAGGTCGTAGGCGCGCTTTTCGCAATAGCGCAGGTCAACCTGCATGCGGTAGAGCTCGAGCTTCGTCTCCTGCCCGATGTCGATCGCGGGCGCTTCCTTTTTCTTGCGTTTCACATTGGTATCCACGTTGACTCCAAAAAAATCTCACCGCAAAGGCGCAGAGGCGCAAAGAATCGCAGAGAGAGTCCAATCAAAAAAACTATAGATTCCTTTGCGTTGCCTTTGCGTCTTCGCGCCTTTGCGGTTCAAGATGTTCAATACTTGTTCGCGATCGGCAATTCCTGCGCCGGGAACAGCGTGATGACTTTCGCCCCCGTGGGGGTGAGCACCACTTCCTCTTCGATACGCGCCGCCGACACGCCGTCTTTGGCCGGGCAGAAGGTCTCGACCGCGAACACCATCCCTGCCTTCAGTTCGTAGGGGTCCTTGAACGAATTGAGCCGCGAGATCAGCGGCCGCTCGTGCAAGCCCAGCCCAAGGCCGTGGCAGAAATTAAGCCCGAACGCCGCCATCTCGCTCTCGAAGCCGATCTCCTGGGCCTTGGGAAAGGCCTGCACCACGCGGTCGGTGGAGACACCCGGTTTGAGCGAATCGATCGCGCTGTCCATCCATTCGCGCGCCTTGCGATAGGCATCGTGCTGCGCCGCGGTTGCCGAGCCCACCGTGAACGTCCGGTAGTAGCAGGTCTTGTAACCCATGTAGCTCTGGATAATGTCGAAATAGGCCTGGTCGCCCGGGCGGATCAGGCGGTCGGTGAAGTTGTGCGGGTGCGGGCTGCAGCGCTCGCCGGCGATCGCGTTGATCGCTTCGACACAATCCGAGCCCATCTCGTAGAGGCGCTTGGTCGCCATGGCCACGATTTCGCTTTCGCGCACGCCGGGCTTGAGCGCTTCGTAGATATCCTGGTACACGCCGTCGCCCATTGCCGCCGCCATGTTGAGCAGCGTGATCTCGTCGTGGCTTTTGATTTCGCGCGCATCCAGCATCACTTGCTGGCCGTCCATCACTTTGATGCCCAGTTTCTGCAGCGCAAACAGAAACGGCGGTTCGACAACGTCGATGCCCACCGGCATGTCGGCGACGCCTTCACGTTCCAGGATGTCCTTGATCTCCTGCGCCGCTTCCTCGAACAATCCGACGCGCGGCGAGACTGCACCGCGCAGGCCGACATTGCCCGCGAGACAGTGGTTTGTGGGCAGCCACGGCGCATACAGCTTGTGATGGCGCGCAGCCGACCCGAAGTCCCACACATACGGCTCGCCATTGCCGGTGAGCAGCGTCCAGCGCGTGAGCTTGTCGCGCGCCCATTCTCCGATCACTGTGCTCGAGATGTAGCGCATGTTGACCTGGTCGAATACCAGAATCGCGCCCAGTTTGGACTTGGCCAGCGCATTGCGCGTGCGCGCCAGGCGGTATTCGTGCAGGCGGCGGAAATCGACACGCTCCTCGAAATCGACCTGCATGCGGCCCGGCGCCTGCAGCGGCCGGTCCCAGCGATGACCGGGATTGGCGGGATCGTACAGCCCGTCGGGACCCGAACCGATACCGCGTTTAGGATCTATGCCCGAGGCCTTGATGACCTTGGGCTCAACTTTCTTCGTTTTGCGTGCCATGATTTTCTCCAGCTAAATTCACTCAATACGAATGGACAGGATTTACGGAATTATTCGGGATAAACACCGACATAAATATAAGGAAAATCCCGTAAGCCCTGCTCTAACATCCTGTAAATCCTGTCATCAATTTCATTGCCGGCGCTGCGTTGTTGCACCCGCCGCCCTCAAACCTTAGGCAAGCCAAGCTGCTGCGCCATCCAGTCGGCGGCCTGCGTCTGATACATATAGCGGCGATTGTTTACCACGTGGTTGCCGCCCTTCACGATGTCGAGCACCTTGGGGCCGGAGACCTCGGCGGCAATCTGCTCGGCGTTGGCCGGCGGCGTCAGGTTGTCGAGTTCTCCGCCAACGATGTAGATCGGGCAGGTGATGTTCTTCGCCACGCCGCGCAGGGTGAGCGTTTTGGCCACTTCGCGCGCTTCGTCCAGGGTCTTGCTGTGAGAGCGCACGCGGAACGCGTCGCGCGACAGTTCGTTGCGGGCGTCGAATATCTCCACCCAGCTGTACGGCCCCGAGAACGACAGGCAGGCCTTGATGCGTTTTTCGAACGCCACGGCGCGCGCCGAATAATAGCCGCCGAGGGACACGCCCATGATGCCGATCTTGTTCTTGTCGAGATCGGCGCGCGTCTCGATGTAATCGACGACCGCGGCGACCGGCACCTCATAATCGCCCCGGATTGGGATGTCGTATTCGGCCTCGCCCTGCCCCGGGCCGTCGAACACCAGCGTCGCCATGCCGCGCGCGAGGAAGATGTTTTCGTAGACGTCGAGTTCTTCCTTGGTCGAATCGAGTCCCACGCACATCACGACGACAGGGGGCCGGGCCACTCCCGCGGGCTTGCGCAAGATCCCGTATAACTTGTTGTTATTAAATGGTATTTCTGCCCTCTCTCCGGGCGGATCTATGAGCGGTAACGCGAGATTGCGGCACTCGACCACCTTCATATGCGCGGCCCGCATTTCGTCATACTTGTGCACGAACATGAACTTGCCGAAGTGATAGCACAGCGCCGCGCGCGTGAAGTGCTCGCCCGCCGACAGCCTGAATCCATCCGCCAGCGCCTTGCGCGCGAGGTCCTCGTGGATCGCGGCGCGTGCACTCCACGCCGCGCACCACTTGTCCCAGTGCGTGATGCCCGCGGTCACTTCCTGGAAATCGGTAAGCGACACGCCGCTTGCCACGAAGCGCGGCGCCCAGTTGCGGATCGCGATTTCGATGCGTTTATCTTTAGTCACTATCGTGTCCATGCTTTGTTGAAAAAACTTCGGCCACAGAGGCCACAGAGGTCACAGAGAAAATCATTAGCAGTTGTCTTAAAAATAAAAAGAAAACCCGTAAACCAAAACCCGAATAGACAGGATTAACAGGATTTACATGATTTTTCCGGAGTTTTGATCTTGTTAATCTTGTAAATCCTGTCCATTGCTTGTTTTCAAGACAGGTTCCAAAAAACTTTCTACAGCGGCTTCATGCCGATTTCCTTGATGAGCTTCGCCAGTCGGCTGTACTCGTCGGCCTGCATTTTCTGGAACTGCTCGGGCGTGCCGTAGGCCGGTTCCGCCCCCTGCTTCTCGAACCGTTCGCGGGTATCGGCCTCTTTGAGAATTTTCACCATGTCGCTGTTGAGCCTGGTGACGAAAGGCTTGGGCATGCCGGCCGGCGCGATGATGCCGAACCACGATTCGGATTGATACTGCGGGAAACCGGACTCTGCCGTCGTCGGCACGTCGGGCAGCGCCACCGAGCGTTTGGGCGTGGCCACCGCGATCGCCCTGAGCCGACCTTCTTTGAGCATCGGCATCACCGCGGGCAGCGGGAAAATATAGAAATGCACGCGTCCCGCGATCATTTCGCCGAAAATGTCGGCGAGCGTCTTGAATGGCACATGCACGGCCTGGATGCCTGCGGCCGAGACGAACATCGCTGCCGCCAGATGAGAAGAGCTGCCGACGCCAGCGGAACCGAAATTGAGCGTTCCCGGCTTGGCCTTGGCGAGCGCGATCAGTTCGGTAACATTCTTCACCGGCACGCCATTACCGATCACCACCACGTTGGGCAGCGACGCGACCAGCGTTACGGCCGTGAAATCCTTGAGCGCATCGTATGGCTTCTGCTCGCGGATCAGCACATTGGACAGATGAGGCTGGCCGATGATCGCCACCGTGTAGCCGTCGGGCGCCGCTTTGGCGACGATCTGGCTGCCGATCAGCCCGCCGGCGCCCGGCCGGTTGTCGATCACCACCTGCTGGCCGTAGACCTCTCCCAGTTTCTGCCCCAGCGTGCGCCCCAGAAAATCGCTGGCTGCGCCGGGCGGAAACGGCACCACCATGCGGATCGGTTTGGTGGGATATTTCTGCTCCGCTGCGTTCGCCGCTGCAGCGGTGAACAGGGACGCGCCCATGAGGGCTGATGCGATGATGCATTTCATGTTGTTCATCTTTTTCTCTTCCGTAAAAAAACCGATGTGTCCAAACGTGCCCTGCCTGTCATACCTTGGGCAGCCCGAGCTGCTGCGCCATCCAGTCAGCCGATTGCAGGCGGTATTTGTAGGCACGGTTGTTGGCCACATGGTTGCCATCCTCGATCAGCAGGAATTCCACCAGGCCGCCGGCTTCGCGAGACAGACGCTCGGCATCCTGCCACGGCACGATGCGGTCCTGTTTGCCGGCGACGATGAACAGCGGGCAGGTGATGTTCTGAGCAATGCCTTTCAGGCTCAGCGTTGCGGCATGGCGACGCGCCTCTTCCGGCGTCTTGCATTTCGAGCGCACGCGGAACGTGTCACGCGTCAACTCCGGCAGGCCTTCCCAGACGTCGCCAAAGTCGTAGGGCCCCGACAGCGCGATGCAGGCCTTGACGCGTTTTTCGAACGCCGCTGCGCGCGGTGCGTAATAGCCGCCGAGCGACACACCCCACAACCCGATGCGCGCGGTATCGACGTCGGTGCGTTGCTCCACCCAGTCCACGACGGATTTCGCTGCAGCCTCGTAATCGCCGCGTATCGGCAATTCGTATTCAGACTCGCCCTGGCCCGGGCCGTCGAACGTCAGCGTCGCCATGCCGCGCGCCAGGAACACGCTTTCGTTGCTGTCCATTTCCTCTTTGGCCGAATCGAGCCCCATGCACATGACGACGATGGGCGGCTTTGCCACACCCTCGGGCTTGCGCAGGATGCCGGCAAACTTTGCGCCCTCATGCGGGATCTCGACCCGCACGCCGGCCGGACGCAGCAGCGGCAACGCCAGTGTGCGGCACGCTACGGCCAACATGTGCGCGGCGCGCATTTCATCGTAGTTGATCACGAACACGAATTTCGCAAAATGGTAGCAGGCCGCGGCGCGCGACAAATGTTCGCCCGCAGACAGTCCGAAACCGTCGGCCAGCGCCTTGCGCCCGAGTTCTTCGTGTAGCGCGCCGCGCTGGCACCATGCGCCGCACCAGTCTTCCCACCGCGCAATGCCGGCGGTCACTTCCTGAAAATCGGTGAGCGCGATGCCGTTGGCAACAAAGCGCGGCGCCCAGTGATGGATCGCCGACTGTACCCGCGGATCCTGGGTGCGGGCCGGCATGGCGCCCGTTTGCACATGGTCCATCTCGTAATCTCCCGTGGTACCGCTTTTAAGTTATTGCGCTGACTCCGCCCTTTGCTGGTACGACAGATCCAGGTACTTTCCGGGCGCACCCTGCGGGGACTTCAGGCCTTCTGCCTCCCATACGACATCGATCACCTGCCGCAGCCCGTCGCTGGTGAGTTGCGGCATACCCCGCGTGGCGTAGCGATCATAGGCTTTTGACGCGGCCTCGGCACTGATGTTTAGACGCGCCGGCAACAACTGGATCGCCTCCGCCTTATTGGCCGGATCCTGCAACCATGCAAAGCCGGCGCTGAAACCCCGTATAAATGCGATCAGCTGTTTTCCGTTGCGCTTCGCCCACGAGCGTCGCGTTGCGGCGATGGGTCCGGGATAAAGCGGATAGAAGTCGTTGATCGCACCGAGGCTGCCAAAACCCGCGGCAAATAAATTGCGGTCGAACGGCGGATTAAGCAGGCTGGATGCGGCAGCGCCGCTCGTAAGCGCATCGAAGCGCTCCCGCGAGCCGCCGAATTCCCTGATCTCGTAATCACCGTCCCCGAGCCCGTTTTCGGCCAGCAGTTTTCGCAGCAGCAGCGCATAACCGGTGCGCGCGCCATCGACTGCGATCACTTTACCCTTCAAATCGGCAAATGCCTTGATTCCCGGCGCCACCACCAGCGACAGGTCGGGCGCATAGCCCTGAGCCATGAATATGAAGAGATCAGACCCGCGCTCGACGGCCCGCACCACGTGGTCGGACTGCTGGAATCCAATGTCGAAACCGCCGTCGATCAGACGCTCGAGCTGCGTCACCGAGGAACCGGTGAGAGTCAACTCGACATGTACTCCCGCCTTATCGAACAACCGCTTTCCCGTGGCCACATACAAGGGCCAGGCCTGCAGGCCCTCCGAAATGATCGCCAGCCTTAGCGGCTGTGCAGCGTCCGAGGCAGATGCTTCAGTCAGGTGCGTTTCAAGCCACGCAGCAAAAAACCGCAAGGGTATCCATTGCTGATACGACACGCATTCCTCCCGGAGTCAGCAGATGTAATGCCGAATGCACGCCGAAGACCGCAAGGTATAGGGTCATGTCGCGGCGTACACCGAATTGTGTAAATGCTATGCAGAAGTAGACCAATTGTCAATGAAGTTATGTATTGGTTCGAATATGGTTAGATTTGGTTCAATTTCAATTTTCATTGCGATGCAGCATTTTTATATAGCTATGTACTGCCGGTTTTCAAGAACTGTAATTCAACCATGCAATTCTGCCTGCTCTCAATTACAAACCAATTGACCTTATTGGTTTATTGATAAACAATGTACTGAATGCAAGGCAGGACGGCGCTTTGCCGGCGTTGCCTTGCGGACCGATGACGAGGGCGCAACCACAGTGGCCATCACCAGCAACCGGGCATTATCGCGCGCAGGCGCCCAGCGCATCCGCGAGTTCATCCTGAACGCGGCGGCTGAAGGCACGCTGGCGCCGGGCGTCAAGCTGCCGACCGAGCGCGAACTGGCCCAGCGCTACGCGGTGCCGCGCAATGCGGTGCGTAAAATGCTGGCGCAGCTCGAAGCCGAGGGCACCATCACCCGCCATGTCGGCCGCGGTACTTTTCTGGCGAGTGACAACGGCGATGCACCCGGCCACGGGGAATTTCCGTTCGACAGCGTATCGCACACCAGTCCGGCGGAATTGATGGAAGCGCGCCTGCGCATCGAGCCGGCTCTGGCCGAACTGATTGCGACCAATGCCACGCCGGCGGACTTCGAACGCATGGAAACCTGCCTGGACAAATCCGAACGCGCGGCCACGCTGGACGAGTTTGAATTATGGGACGCCGCGTTGCATCAGGCGCTCGCCACCGCGACTCATAACCGCTTCGTGGTCCGCGTGCTCGATCTCGTGGCGTCGCTGCGCCAGCAGTCGGAATGGGGCAAGCTCAAGGACCGCATCGTCACCCCGGAACGCCGGATCAAATACCAGCAGGAGCATCGCGATATCGTGCGCGCGCTCAAAGCACGGGATGCCGACCTCGCGCGCCAGCGCATCGCCGATCACTTGCAGCACGCGCGCCGCAATCTGTTCGGTTTCTAAGGACGGTAAGCGGTAAGCGTATTACAATAAGATAGTCTGCTATTTCCTGATTTTCCAGGCCTGTCATAGGGTCTGTGGATACTCCGGAGCCCTGCCCATGGATGTCAGCTTTGCCTCCGCAGTCGTGATCCTGCTGCTGGTGATGGATCCGGTCGGCAATATTCCGCTGTTCGTGTCACTGTTGCGCAACGTCGATCCGGCGCGGCGCGTGGCGGTGATCGTGCGCGAGTGCGCGATCGCGTTCGCGGTGCTGCTGGTATTCGTGTTTATCGGCAATCCGCTGCTCGTCCTGCTCGGGCTGTCGGATCCTTCGCTCAATATCGCCGGCGGCGTGATCCTGTTCCTGATCGCGCTGAGGATGATTTTCAAGCGCCCGGAGGGCATTTTCGGCGACACCATCGCCGGCGAACCGTTCATCGTGCCGCTGGCAATCCCCTCGATTGCCGGCCCCACTGCGCTGGCGACAGTGATCCTGATGGCGTCGCGCGCGCCGGAACGCATGCTGGAATGGGTTCTGGCGCTGAGTGTCGCCATGGCGATCACGCTGGTGTTGTTGCTGTTCGCCGATCGCATCAGCAAATGGGTCGGCGAACGCGGGCTGCTCGCCCTGGAGCGGCTGATGGGACTGCTACTGACTGCGATCGCGGTGGAAATGCTGCTGCGTGGCATCGAAACCTTCATACGCCAGTTGCGCTGAGAGGCCCTGTCAGTCCTTGTAATACGACGCCGGAATCGGCAGCTTCCAATACGGCGTGAAGTCCAGTTCGTTCTGGGCAACGGTAAAACGCGGGGACTCCGCAAGCAGGGCGAAGAACGCCTCCCGCAACGCTGTGTCGTGGAACCGCAGCTTGCCCTGCTTCTCGCAGTCGGCAAAAAACGCCGCACGCGCACCGTGCGGATCGTGGCCGAATTTGGTCAGCGCCACCACGCCGCCGTATTGCCGGAACAGCGCCTGCCTCATTTTCCAGATCTCGATCCAGAACCCTGCAGTCACCGCACGCGTGGCCGGGTCGGGCTTGGGTTGCGCGTCCTTTTCGGCATCGTACTGGCTCACGCGCTGCAACGCGTCACGGAATTCCTCGGCACGCGCCCGCTCCTTGCCTGTGAGCTGACCCGAGTCAAGTTGCGCGGTGAGGTCCGCCAGCTTGCGCGCGCGCTGGGCGCGGTCTTTTCTCTCGAACTCGGCATCGTACACTGCAAGCTCCGCAATCTCTTCCGGTGTCGCGGCGAGCCCTTTGATCGTGATGTAGTCACGGGACAGCAGCTGCCACGCAAGTTCTGAGAACCGCCGCGCCTGCTCGCGCGCAGCGGCAGCAGCCACCTGCTCGCGCACGATGTCCTGGCCCAGCACGGTCGCAACGCGCTCCCCGGCCACTGCTGCGGTGATCATCGCAAACAGGACGGTCGTTACCAGAATCCGCACAGAAATCAGGTTCATGACGGCAATTTTACGCTCCCGCTGCGGACCCCGCCGTGCAGCAGGCGAAGGTCCCGTTATCGACA
>JAUXMZ010000002.1 GCA_030683105.1 Burkholderiales bacterium
GGCGCGCGGGATCGCCGGCAGCATCACCGCGGCGAACAAGGTCTATGACGCCAATGACGTCGCAACCATCAGCAGCCGCACCCTGAGCGGCGTGCTCGGAGCGGATGTGGTGAGCTACAGCGGCGGCGCGGCGAGTTTCAGCGACAAGAACGCTGGCACCGGCAAGACGGTGACCGGTACGGGCCTCGTTCTAGCCGGCGGCGACGCAGGCAACTACACGGTCAACAGCAGCGCCACGACAACGGCCGACATCACGCCGAAGGCGATCACCGCTACCGGCTTACTGGCGCTTGACAAGGTGTACAATGCCAGCCTGGTCGCCGAGCTCAACACCACTGGCGGCACGGTCAGCGGCGGGGCCTCAAGCGATGGCGACAACAGGTTCTACAGCGCCGACGCGATCACTCTCGACAGCAGCGGCGCAAGTGGCGTCTTCGCCAGCAAGGACGTTGGCGCCAACAAGGCAGTCGCCGTCAGCGGTCTGGTCCTGGGCAACAACGCCGCCGGCAACTACACGGTGACCGATGCCAGCGGCGCCACGGCCAGCATCACTGCGAAGCCCTTGACCATCACCGGCTTCGCGTCCGCCGACAAGGTCTATGACGGATTGACCACGGCCGCGATCAGCGCTGCCGGCGCGCTGAGCGGCGTCGAGCCGGGCGACACGGTTGGTTTCAGCAACAGCGGAGCGACGTTCGACACGAAGAATGTCGGCGCTGGCAAGACGGTGACCCTGAACGGTGTGACACTGACCGGCACGGGGGACCAGACCAATTATAGCTACACGGCGCCCACTACCGATCTGTCCAACATCACGTCTGCCGCCCTGACTGTTGCCGCGAATCCCCAGAGCAAGGTGTACGGGACGATCGATCCGGTCCTGACCTACACCACCGGCGCCTTCCAATTCGGTGACACGGCAGGTAGCGTACTGACCGGCGTGTTATCACGGGCTGCCGGAGAAGACGTCAACTCTTACGCGATCGGCCAGAACACGCTCGCCTCGAATGCCAATTACACCATTGCCTACACTGGCAACAACCTGGCCATCACGCCGGCGGCGCTTAACGTTGCCGCCAATCCCCAGAGCAAGCTCTTCGGCCAGAGCGATCCGCCGTTGACCTTTGGCGTTACGGGGCTGGTGAACAACCCGGCACTGGGCATCGCCGACACTGCGGCTACCGTGCTCTCGGGCGCGCTCGTGCGCGCCCCCGGCGAGAGCGCGCTGGGCGGGCCATACGCCATCACCCAGGGCAGCCTTGCAGCCAACAGCAACTACACCCTGGGCTTTACGCCCAACCATCTCATCATCACTGGTGCTGCGGCAGAGCCGGTTTTGGGGTTCAACGCGGGGCAGGTCATTTTCTTTGGCGTCATCAACAACGACTTCTACTACCGGCCGGGTAATTTCTGGCATATTTCTCTGAATCCAAGCAACGCTGACCCGGGATTCGACGTGATGAGGGGAACGAACGATTTGAAGTCACGCCTGGGCGACCGCTTGCATCGTTGCGATTCTGTTTCCGGGGGCGGGTTTTGTGAAACCTGGTCATTCCCGGAGCAACGCGAAAAAGTCGATAATAGATGAGTATTGGTGCAGGATTCGCCGGGTTTAAGGAGAAGGAGACGACATGCCATCAATGATGCGCTGCATCGGGCTTGCGCTGGCACTGCTGCTGGCATCGGCGCTTTCATTTGCGCAGACACAGACCGAGCGTTTCGATATCGATCGGTTCAAGATCGAGGGCAATACGCTGCTCAAGACCGATGAGATCGAAGCGGTGCTTAAGCCCTACACCGGAAAACAGCGCGAGTATGGTGACGTGAAGCGCGCGATCGAAGCGCTCAGGCAGCACTATCGCACCGCGGGTTTCAGCGTGGCGTGGGTGGTGGCGCCCGAGCAGGACCTCGACCGGGGTGTAGTCACGCTGCGGGTCATCGAAGCGCGGATCGGCAAGATCACCATCGAAGGCAACCGTTTTTTTGATGATACGAACATCCGCTCCAGTCTTCCGGCGCTCAGGGAGGACGTCCCGCCCAGAGCAAGGGATATTTCGGCGAACGTGCAGCTTGCCAACGAGAATCCGGCCAAGCAGGTGGACGTCGTGCTGCGCCCCGGCGAGCAACCGGGCGTGGTGGACGCCACCGTCGACGTCATCGAGGTGCGGCCGCTCAAAGCGTTCCTGACCTTTGACAATACCGGCAACCCGCAGACGGGCGACTTTCGGCTCGGCGTCGGCGTGCAGCATGCCAATCTCTTCAACCGCGACCACGTTGGCACGTTCAACTACGTCACCTCTCCCGGGAAGGAGAACCAGGTCAGCCTCTACAGCGGGAGCTATCGCCTGCCGCTGTATTCGCGGGGCGATTCCATGGATTTCATCGTCGCCCACTCGGATGTCAGCGCCGGCACCACGCAGACCGTCGCGGGGCCGCTCTCTTTCTCCGGCAAGGGCGATGTTTACGGCTTGCGCTATAACCAGTTGCTGGAACGGCGAGGCGAGTATTCCCACCGGCTCGTTTACGGCATCGACTATCGTGCCTACAAGAACGCCTGCGCGCTCGGCGATTTCGGTGCGGCCGGCTGCGGGCCGGCTGCGGTGGATGTCACCGTAAGGCCCGTCAGCGTCGCGTACAGTGGCAATTGGGCGCAGCCCGGGCGGATCTCCGACTTTTATGCTGCCTTATCGCACAATGTTCCCGGGGCGGCCAATGGGCAGGCGAGTGATTTCAATGCGGCGCGTCCGAGTCCGGATGGCGGGGAGGGGGCGTCTTCCCGTTACACGATTCTTCGCTTAGGCGCCAGCATGGTGAACGCCTTTGCGAACAACTGGCAAATCCGCGCCGCTGTAAATGCCCAATACACCCCGGATGCCCTGGTAACCGGCGAGCAATTCGGGATTGCCGGCGCGACCGCCGTCCGCGGCTTCCTGGAGCGCGAAATAGGGCGCGATACCGGCTATTTCGCCAACCTCGAACTCTATTCGCCCAATCTGATGGGCGAACTGATCCCCGGCGAAGGCAACCTGCGCGGCTTGCTGTTCTATGATATCGCCAGGGCTGCCAACAATCCGTTGGCCGGGGAAGTCAAACTACAGACCTCGATCGCCAGCGTAGGCGCGGGTGTTCGCTGGAACATCCAGAGGAACTTCAACCTGCGCTTCGACCTGGCGCGGGTAATAGACGAAGGCGGGAGCCGGAAAGCCGGCGACCTGCACGGGCATCTCTCGGTCTATCTCGGCTTTTAGTTTCAGATTCAGAGCTTTCTCAGGTCGTCCGCTGTCCAAGCGGCGTTTCTCATTTGATGGTCGACTTGAGCACCAGCCGGTTTTCGACCTTATTTACGCCGGCCACCGCACCCGCCAGCGCCTGGGCCCTATTGCTGCTCGGCAGCGAATCGACCGATCCGCTTAATGTCACCACGCCTTTTACGGTATCAACACTGATTTGCAGCGTCTTGAGGCCGGGCTCGGCAAAAATGGCTGCTTTGACCTTGGCCGTAATCTCGGCATCATCGATGACCACACCGGCTTTCTCGCTTTGCTCGGCCATTGTTATAGCGACTTTATCGGTCGCTTCCCCTATTTTCTGGCCGACTGCATCAGCCGTCTGATCTATCTTTTTACCCGCGGTCTCCGCAGGCCCCGGCTTGTCGCATGCGGTAAGCCCAACAGCGAACAGCATCGAAATGCCGATTAATTTGAAATTCTCAAAAATCTTCATTTTGGTTCCCTTTCCAGGTTGATTTATATCGCGGAAAAATAAATCCGCAATTGACTGACAGATTAAATGAAGAACGTCATGCGATCCTCTGAAGCCGATGCCCGAAGGGCCGACCGACGACGAGCCGATCTGATGCTGTTACTTCAGCCGCATGTCATTCCTGACTGACGTCACGCCGCCGACGCCGCGCGCTATCTCGACCGCCTTGGACATGGCCGCCTGAGAGCTCACGAAGCCGCTCAATTGCACTACGCCCTTGAAGGTTTCTACGTTGATTTCGGCGACTTTCAGCGTAGGCTCTTTCAAGATCGCCGTTTTCACTTTGGTGGTGATGACGGTATCGTCGACGTATTCCCCCGTTCCCTCCTTCTGCGAGGTGCCCGCGCAACCCAGCACGGTCGCCAGCAGGACGGCAAGGAAAAGGATTGAAAAACGCTTGAGTTGCAGCATGGTTGAATTCTCCAGAAGAATGTGAAATGAAACTGCGTTGACCTCTAAGCCTCCGAAAACGGTGTTTCTTGCCGCTCCGGAGGCCCTGCCGATTGCATTGTGTAACCCCTTAAATCGGCTTTCTGTGCGTTAGCGTACATACGACGCATGACTTTTAGACTAGGATTTTACATGCAGCAACATAGCCGGTAATCGCTGAGACATGGTCATTTATGGAGTCCGGAAACAGCCGTTCACCATGCGCGTACCGCACAATTCAAAGCAGACCCAGCTTCGCGACGATTTGCCTGCCGCGGACTGCGGGCGCCTGCTTTCCCGCAAGATTCTGATCGTTGACGAGCTTTCATGACCGGGACCGTGATGGATCCTCTCCTCGTGCCGTCTGTTGCGCCTGCGATGAGGCAATCGAAACGAGAGAGTGCAGGACAAGCATCCGTTGAAAACAGCCTGCTCGCCGCGCTCCCTCACAGGGAGTATCGTCGTCTGCTCGCCGGACTCGAACCGGTCACGCTGACCTTCGGTGAGGTGCTCTACGGGCCCGGGGAGACGATTCGTCATGTCTACTTTCCCAATGACTCTCTGGTATCACTGCTGACGCTGGCGGATGGCCATCTGGCCTTGGAAGTCGGCCTGATCGGCTGCGAGGGCATGGTCGGCATTCCTCTGGTGCTGGGCCACAATGCGTCGTTGGTTCGCGCCCTGGTGCAAGGGACCGGGACGGCCATGCGGATGGCGTCGGCGCATTTTCTCAGGGAATTCCGGCTCAGCCTGCCGTTGCAGCATGAACTGTACCGCTACACCCATACATTGATGGCCCAGATCTCGCAAACCGCCGCGTGCAACCGCTTCCACGTGGTGGAGGCGCGCTTCGCACGCTGGCTGCTGATGACCCACGACCGCGTAAAGTCGGATCAGTTCTGCATGACGCATGAATTCCTCGGACATATGCTGGGGGTTCGGCGGGTCGGCGTCACCAAGGCCGCCCAGGCGCTGCAGAAGCGCAAACTGATCAGTTACAGTCGCGGCGACATCGTCATCAACGACCGCAAAGGACTGGAAGCCGCGGCCTGCCAATGCTACGAGGTCGTCAAGGACATGCGCTAGGAATTTGTCGGACTCGGTCCCGACAAACCCCTAAAATGTAAAGCCTGTCGCCGAGGCGTCGATCAACAGCGATCCGTTAACACGTTCCGTCCTGGTGAATGGGGGCCAGGTCTGGCAGGCCGCTACAGCAAACGAAAAAGGCCCGGAACAGGGTCGCTGTTCCGGGCCAGATGCTGCAAGTGTCCGTCAAGGGAGGGAAGACGAACACCCACAGTGATCATGCCTCACCGCTTAAATCCGTTCTGTACGCCGGCGCACATAACTGACGATTTCGCCGGTCCAGCCCCCAGGGGTTTGTTGAATCGCTGCCGTGGCCGTAATTCCTTCACCCCCGGGGTGACGAGTCGATTTTCAACAGACCCCGGTGCCTCTTAACATTTACCACATGAGTGCGATGGAGGCGGTTATCGGACGGCAGTTAAATTGCCTTGCCGGTACTGCACATCGGACAGCAGGCGGCCCAGTTCCTTCTTGACCACGGCGTAGCACTCGCAGGCGCTGGCTTCCAGTCCGGACCGATCAAGCACTGCAATGTGCCCGCGGCGGTAGCGAATAAAACCGGCGTGCTGCAATTTCCCGGCGGCCTCCGTAATGCCTTCCCGGCGCACGCCGAGCATGCTGGCGACCAATTCCTGTGTCATGATCAACTCGCGTGAAGGGGCGCGATCGAGGGTCAACAACAGCCAGCGGCACAGCTGCTGCTCCACCGAATGATGCCGGTTGCAGGCCGCGGTCTGGAACATCTGCGTAATCAGCGCCTGGGTGTAGCGCAGCAGCAAACGCTGCATCAAGCCGGCGCGATCGAACTCCTGCTTCAGCAGGCGGCGCTCCAGCCGGTAACCGTGGCCCGCGGTCTGCACCACGGCCGAGCTGGGTGTGGTTTCCCCTCCCATGAACAGCGAAATGCCGACTACGCCTTCATTGCCCACCCCAGCAGTTTCGGCCGATGCGCCGGATTCCATGACATAGTGCAGCGACACGATGGCGGTGGTCGGGAAATAGGCGTGCAGCAACTGTCCGCCGGGCTCGTAGAGGATATCACCGAGGAGCATCGGCACCGGTTCCAGATGCGCAGCCAGACGCTCGAAATCCGCAGCGGGCAGGGCGGCGAGAAGATGGTTTTGATTCGGGCTATGGGGTGATGACATCACTATTGATCTTTCACTAATTCGCGACAGTGAATTGGTGCCATTCTCACCCTCTCCTTTTGGGAGAGGGGCGGGGAGAGGGATTGAGCGTTCCGACTGTCATCCATTATGAAACGCTCAATAATAGGCGCGTTTTTATGTTCTTGTTCCTGCGTTCTACTTCTTTGCGGTTTGTTCGACGCCGATTCCGCGGTAACCGATGAAGCGGGAGGACTGGTTGAACATCGGCTCCCCGCTCACCCGAAACTGTTGCTGCGAGCCATCGGCATTGACGCGGCTGAATAAGAAATCCAGGAACGGCTGACGGGCTGCAATCCTTGCCTGCAGCACCTCCCGCTCGGTCTCATTCCAGCCTGTGGCCTTAACCCCGCCGCTATTTCCCGCCAAGGCATCGACCTGGATCCCGAGCATTTCCAGGACCGGACCGGAAACCTTGGTGAAGGACCCGTTCTCGTCCTGCTCCCAGTACCAGTCGGAGGCGAGCTCGGTCAGGCTGCGATAGCGGGCTTCGCTTTCACGCAGTTCGGCGGTCCGTTCCTGCACTGCCTGTTCCAGCACATGGCTGTAATTCTCGAGTTTTTTGTACAGCAGCCGCACTTCCAGCATGTTGTGAATGCGCGTCCTGGCTTCGACCAGATCGAACGGCTTGCTGATGAAATCCTTGGCGCCGGCCTGCAACGCGCGCAGCTTGTGACCCGGCTGGGCAGTGAGCACGATGACCGGAAGGTAGCTGTCCGCATCGTTGGTCTTGAGGCCTTCCATCACCTTGAATCCATCCATGCCGGGCATCTGCAGGTCGAGCAGGATCAGATCGTAGCGGTTTTTGCGATGCAGCGCGCAGACCTCCTGTGGATTCATCGTTGAGGCCACGCGGGTGTAGCCGGCCTCACTCAGCAATTGCTCGAGCAGGCTGATATTGGACTCCTGATCGTCGACAATCAGGATGCTGGCGTTAAGAATGTCGGACTCGGTAAGCCTCATGTGTGTTCCTTTTCGGCTGCGCGGCCTGTTGCCGTTTGCGAAATTATCAGTGCCGCGTCCAGCGCATCCATGAACTGGTTGACCTTGATGGGTTTGGTGAGATAGTTGAAGAATCCGGCCTCGAGGGCCTTCTCGATATCATGGGGCACCGCATTGGCGCTGAGCGCGATGATGGGGATATGCGCCGTTGACGGGTCTGCGCGCAGGATTTTCATGGCTGCGAGCCCGCTGATGCCGGGCAGGTTGATGTCCATCAGAATCACCTGCGGCTGGTAGACGCGTGCAAATTCGATGCCGAGATTGCCGTCCGCCGCGGAGAGCAGGCGCAGGTCGGGGCGCCGCGCAATGAGTTGCTCGACCAGTTCCAGGTTGGCCGGATTGTCTTCCACATAAAGCAGGGTGCGCTGCGGCGCGCCATCCGGCACCTGCGGCCGCACCAGCGCCGCATGCTCGACCTCCTGAGCTGCAAGCAGCGGTGCAGTCGTCAGGCTCAATTCGAACCAGAACACGCTTCCCGCCCCGACGGCGCTATCCGCGCCTATGACGCCCCCCATCAGCTCGACCAGCCGCTTGGTCACCACCAGGCCGATGCCCGTGCCTTCCTCCGCGCCGGCCTCCTTGCCGAGCCGATTGAACGGCTGGAAAAGCTGTGCAAGCTGTTCCGGAGTCAGACCCGCACCGGTGTCCCGGACGCTGATACGAATCCTATCCGGGGGGCTCAGGGTGCACTCCACGGCAACTGCACCTTCGGGTCTGTTGTACTTGATTGCATTGAACAGAAGGTTGATCAGGACCTGCTTGACCCTGGTTCGATCGGCGATGACAAAGTAGGGGATATCGAATCGCGGAAACGCCATGCCGATGCCGCGCTTCTGTGCCTGCGGCTCGATCATGGCCCTGCACTCGAGCATGACCTCGACCAGCGAGACTGGTTCCCGCGACAGCGTCACTTTGCCCGACTCGATCAGCGCGAGATCGAGGATTTCGTTGATCAGTTCCAGCAGGTACCACCCGGCCTTGAGAATCTGGTCGAGGCTTCGCGTCTGGGAGGGCGTTGGCGGCGGAGAGCCGAATTCCATGAGCTGGGCGAAACCGAGGATCGCATTGAGCGGCGTGCGCAATTCATGGCTCATGCTGGAGAGAAATTCGGTTTTCGCGCGGTTGGCTTTCTCCGCCGCGGCCATGGCCTCGTTTCGTTCCGATTCGATGTGCTTGCGCGCGGTGTTGTCGGTGCCGATCAGCAGGTAGCCGATAATTGCGTTTTGAGCATCGCGCAGCGCCGTGACCGACACGACCGCCGGGAAACGGCTGCCGTCCTTGCGGATGTAGGTCAGCTCGTAGATGTCCTCGATGCCGCGCGAGGCCTTGAACGCCAGTGCCTCGAAGCCCGGCGTAATTGGCGTGGAGAGTTCGACGCTCAACGCCTGGGCGCGCGCGATCACTTCCTGCGGATCTGAAATGTCGGCCGGGGTGATCTTGTTCATCACGTCGGCCGCCGCGTAGCCCAGCATGCGCTCGGCGCCGACGTTGAAGATCTGAATGACGCCTTTCGCGTCAGTGGCGATACTCGAGAAATTGGCGCTGTTGAAAATCGCGTTCTGCAGGGCTCCTGTTTTAAGCAACGCTTCCTGGCGCCGCACTTCGGTGATGCCGTCCGTCTTGCCGGCAGCGTCGGCAAGGGTGAGACCGTTTCCTGTTTCGGACATTGAAGATTTCCGTGAAAAGCATGCAACGACCCGGAGCGGGAACTGCGCTTGTCGGGCCGGCAACAGAAGGTTGCGGCCTCCACAGTCCGATAAAAACCGCACCGCTTCAGAAGCGAGTCAGAATAATCACGGTTTTCCCGGAGGACGTCTGTGTGCTGGCGCACACAAGCCGGTCCATGTTACGCGCATTTTCCCGGCTTAAGGGGTTTCGGATCAAGTAATACAACGGTATAACCGCTCCCGGCGGGAGGGGGCGGATGCAGGTAACAGGCACGCAACCGTGTTCGCGTGCCCGCCGGGCAGCACGTTCAACCGGGGAGTTGATATGGCAGCAAGCGGTCGTTTTCTTTCTTCACCACCGCATAGCATTCACATACGCGGCGTTCCAGTTCAGGGCGATTCAGTACGGTGATGCGGCCGCGGCTGTAGCGGATCAATCCGTCCGCCTGAAGCTTGTGGGCAGCCTCGGTCACGCCCTCGCGGCGCACCCCCAGCATATTGGCGATCAGTTCCTGCGTCATCGTCAGCTCGTTGCAGGACAAGCGGTCCAGACTCAGCAACAGCCACCGGCATAGTTGCTGGTCCAGCGCGTGGTGCCGGTTGCACACCGCGGTCTGCGCCATCTGCGTAATCAGCGCCTGGGTGAAACGCAGCGCCAGAAATTGCAGCGCGCCGCCCCGGGCGAATTCTTTTTTCAGAATACCCGCCTTGAGCCGGTAGCCGGAGCCTGCGCTTTGCACTACCGCCCGGCTCGGTGTGCTTTCGCCTCCCATGAACAGGGAAATGCCTATCAGGCCCTCGTTGCCGGTGATGGCAATTTCCGCCGATTCGCCGCCCTCCATGACATAGAGCAGCGAGACGATGCTGGTGGTCGGGAAATACAGGTGAGTCATTTGGTCGCCGGACTCGTAAAGCGCCCATCCCAGCGGCATTGGCAAGGGTTCCAGATCGGGCAGCAGGCGCGCGTAATCCGCTTCGGGCAGCGCGGCAAGCAGGTGATTCTGCCGGGGTGTATCCGGCACCACAATGGCAGTTTTCATACGCAACAACTCGATTGTGAATGCGGCTGAACCGGAAGCCGTCTTCGGATAATCGAAAAAACCCGGATATATTATGCCATATGTACGCTTTAGCACATATAAAAAACACACCGCTGAAGCGCAAAAGCTAACAGATCAATTTATCCCTGCCGGCTAATGGTCTCTTTTGTCCACGATATCAGGCAATTTCCGGCCCCAGGTGAATCGTGTCCGGAAGCTTTTTTGCGACGGGCATCCGGTCGTATTGGCATTAATCGTCCGCTTATGTGCGCCAGCGCACGGTGCGTCCTTGAGAGACGGTCATAATCAAGAAGCGGTAAATGACACTCACACATATGGAGAGTTTAGCTATGAAATCACTTAAATACGTTTCCGTTCTTATCATTGCCCTCATGCTGACGGGCGTTGCAGGGTGCGCATCCACATCGACCAGGGAAGGTACGGGGGAATACGTTGATGACACCGTGATCACGACCAAGGTGAAAGCGGCGATATTCAATGAGCCTACGTTGAAATCCGCCGAAATCAACGTCGAAACCTTCAAGGGCACGGTTCAGTTGAGCGGGTTTGTGAGCACCCAGAGCAACATTAACAAGGCGAGCGAACTGGCACGCGGTGTCAAGGGCGTGACTTCGGTCAAGAACGATATGCGGCTCAAGTAGCTTCAAGCGGGCGCGATGCGCCCGCTTGAACTCCTCTCGGTTGACCATGGGGTGCCATGGCCAATCGGGAAACACGGGTAAAGAGGCGAACGTGAGGAGGCAAGGCCGATCCGAGGCCTGCCGATAACTAAAGGAAATGGAGATGATGATGCGGTCAGTGAATGAATTCAATCTTGCCAAGCGCAGAATGACAGGTGATATCAAAACGGTCATTGGCGATAGCGAAGATTTGCTCAAGGCTGTGGCGAACGTATCCGGCGAAAGCTTCGCGTTAGTGCGTGAGCAATTCGAGGAGAAGCTCAGAAGCGCTAAAACCAGGCTGGCGGACGCGTCGCAATACGGTATCGACCAGGCCAGGGAAACAGCCGCCGTGGCCGACGATTACGTGCATGATCATCCGTGGGCTACGATCGGTGTCTTTGCTGCGATCGGCCTGTTAATCGGCATTCTGGCCGCCAGACGTTGATGCTTTGCCAAATTCTGAATGCGAAGCCGGCGCCCATGCGCGCGCGGTCCTTTTAATTACCAGAGGATATGTCATGAATGCGATGAAAAGATACGGGACGGTGCTTGTTGTGGCGGGTCTGCTGACGCTTGGCGGGTGCGAAACGATGAACACGCCCGCGAATACTTCCAGTTCGGGAACCATCAATCCTGTAAACGTTTATTCGGGATATGGCGTGGTGCAATCCATTGAACTGTTGCCGCAGGGCAGCACTGGCATAGGCGGCAGCGGCATAGGCATCGGCGCCATCGCCGGCGCCGTGGTCGGAGGCGTGCTGGGCCATCAGGTGGGTGGCGGAACAGGCCAGACCGCTGCGACGGTCGCCGGTGCGGCGGGCGGAGCTTATGTCGGGCACGAGATGGAAAAACGGCAACAGCAGAAAACAGCAGATGTATACAAGTTTTCCATCCGCATGGACAGCGGGTCATATCAATCGCTGACGCAAAGCACGAGTGCTGGTTTTAGAGTTGGCGACCGGGTGAAAATAGAAAACGGCGTCATGCAGCGCTACTAATAGGGGTGCGAAGTATGTCAACGATGATGTGCGGCTCAAGCAGGGAATCGCGGCAGGAGATCGTCTCTGGTTTGCGGGTTCTTATCGCGATATCGATCAGCCTGTCGTTAGTGGCGCTCAGCGGATGCGAGACCACCACCGCCGGTGGCGCAGTCGGCGCGAATCGCTCGCAACTGATGCTGGTGTCGTCGGAGCAGCTCGACCAGATCGCTGCGCAGGCTTACACCAAGTTACGGGCCGACGCGACCAAGAAAGGCGTGCTAAATACCGATGCGGCACTGACGCGGCGCGTGAGTGCGATCGCCGGCCGCATCAAACCGCATACCGGGGTATTTCGCTCCGATGCGCCGGGCTGGAAATGGGAAGTCAACGTCATCACCAGCAATGAACTCAACGCGTTCTGCATGCCCGGCGGCAAGATCATGTTCTATTCCGGGCTGATCAAGCAGCTCGGCCTGACCGACGACGAAATCGCGATCGTGATGGGGCACGAGATTTCGCACGCGCTGCGCGAGCATTCGCGCGAGCAGGTGTCGCAAGCGATAGCCGCACAGACCGCGATCGGTGTCGGCGCCGCGCTGTTCGGCCTCGGGCAGGGCTCGGCCGACCTTGCCAATGTCGGTTACGAGGCTTTGATCGCCACCCGCTTTAGCCGCACCGATGAAAGCGAAGCCGACCGCATCGGCCTGGAACTGACGGCACGCTCCGGTTACGATCCGCGCGCCGGGGTTACGCTGTGGCAGAAAATGATCAGGGCCAGCCAGGGCGGCCGGCCGCCGGAATTTCTCAGCACGCACCCAGCCGAATCAAACCGTATCCAGGAGATTCAGTCGCTGTTGCCGACCGTCATGCCGCTTTACGAAGAAGCGCGCCGCCGCCGCTGACGGCGAAGTGGCCTGATCCGCGCGCTACATAGTGCGCGGGCCGTAGGGCGGAAATCCCTTCCCGCCGTGAAACAAGTCCCCGGAGGGGGCGCCGCGGAGCACGCACCCATCAAGTGCACCCCTCAACGGGGTATTAAAAAGAAGGTGTTGTGAAGAATCCCCGGATGGGGCGCCGGGTTGTCGGCAACGATTGCCGACCTACGCATTATTTGACGGCGTCCTCAGCAACAGGCCCTGACAGCACCTGTTTTTTTTGCATTATGCGCGCCAGCGCACAGAGAAAGCGCCAGGGATGGCGGATGATGGTGTTACTGAAAAAATACACTATCTCATTGTTATATATGATAAAAACAATACAAACCGTTGCTGTATCTGCCGCTGCCGGTCGTAGTCATCTTGAAGCCCGTAACAGTATGAAACGCGTGATGCGTTGGAACGATTTTGGCTTGGGGCGCGAAGCTTTCCTCGGTTCATATCGCGATATGCGCAGCGCTGTGCTGCGCGTCGCATCCAATTTCGACTCGCAGCGCACCCGTGTTTTATTACGTTATGGATTCTTGGTGCTGGTCATCCTGTTCAGCGGTGCCGGAATTGCGCACATCGCGGGCTGGAATCCGGCTTTGGATAGTGATACAAGCAGCGATGCCGGGGATGTACAGGTGTTCGGCGCGCTTCCTGCGGTCAAAGTGAAATGCGCCGAATGCGGCGTGATCGTGTCGATGCGGGAAATCGAATTGAGCAACGACAGCACCGGTTTCGACATCACCGGCAAAGCGGCGGCCGGCAACCTGGATTCGACACAGGCGAAATCGACCAAGAGCCATGAATTGACTATCCGTCTTGCCGATGGGTCGATCCGCGT
Source organism: Burkholderiales bacterium (assembly GCA_030683105.1). Taxonomy (GTDB): domain Bacteria; phylum Pseudomonadota; class Gammaproteobacteria; order Burkholderiales; family SG8-41; genus CAKKQX01. The sequence goes on from JAUXMZ010000002.1 coordinate 13,580, forward strand.
GATCAGCGAGGCCAATCCCACGAAATGGCGATTAGGGGAACGCGTGGTAGTCATCGGCGGCGCATACCCGTCGAACCCATGAAATCCGGGCAGATAGCCGCGGCGGCGGAGACTGCTCCCCATGACGAAGCTGACACCCAGACCGTGCCCGCAGCCCCGACTGCTGTCGCGGGTCCCGCGGCGTTACTGGCCCGCGCCAACCGGTACTTTTATATGAATCTGGGGATCGGCGTGCTGGTGGTCATCGCGCTCGTCGCCGCGCTGTATCTGGCGCGTGCTTTCTTCGTGCCATTGCTGATCGGAATTCTCGCGAGCTATACGCTGCACCCGGTGGTGGACTGGCTCAAATCGTGCCGCATTCCGCGTCCCGCGGGAGCGGCATTAGTGTTGGTCGTGCTGCTCGGCAGCCTGTCCTGGATCGCGTTTTCGCTGAGCGACGATGCCACGGCGATATTCGAAAGGCTGCCCGAAGCCGCGCGCAAGCTGCGGCAAAACCTGAGCGATGCGCGTTCCAGTGCTCCGACGGCGCTGCAAAACATGAACGAAGCCGCCAAAGAACTCGAGGGCGCTGCCGCCGACGCGGGCGCGAAGCAGGGTGCACGCGTGGTCGCCGCCCGGCCATCCGCTCCGCCCACCTGGGTGAGCGACTACGCGCTCGCACAGTCCCGGTTGTTGATCACGATAGCCGCGCAAACGCCGATCATAGTGTTGCTCACCTATTTCCTGCTGGCCGCAGGCGAGCACTTCCGGCGCAAGCTGGTGCAACTCGTCGGGCGATCGCTGTCGCGAAAAAAAGACGCCGTGCGGATGCTCGATGAGATCGACGTGCAGGTCCAGCGCTACCTGCTGGCCATGCTCATCTCGAATGCCCTGGTTGGTGTTGGCACCTGGCTTGCCTTCGAGGCGCTTGGCATGGGGCAGGCAGGCGTATGGGGTGTTGCCGCTGGTGTGCTGCACTTTATCCCCTATCTGGGCCCGGCGTTGATTGCACTCGCCAGCGGCATGGCCGGATTTTTGCAATTCGAGTCACCGCTCTACGGGCTTGCCATTGCGGGCGTATCGTTGCTGGTGGCGAGCGCTGTCGGTTTCGTATTCATGACCTGGATGCAGAGCCGGTTCGCGCGCGTTAACGCCGCCGTGCTGTTCATTACCTTGCTGTTCTTCGGCTGGCTGTGGGGTGTATGGGGCCTGCTGCTCGGGGCGCCGATCGTGGCCATCGTCAAAGTGGTATGTGACCGGGTGGAGTCACTCAACCCGTTTGGCGAGCTGCTTGGACGCTAGGTATTTATCTGACTTAGATCCGACACAAACTCCTGAATTGATGCCCTATGCGCGCCAGCGCACAGAGAAGGTCTTGAGAAACAAAGATAATTATTTCAGGTGATACGGCGTGGGAGCAACTGCCCCGACCATACATCACTGCTTGATTCATCACCTGAAGGAATTGCCATGCAGCCTGTCAACAAGATCAACATCGGCGCGATCGCGGTTGCGATCAGTCTTGCATTCAGCACCGGCGCAATCGCGCAAAGCCTGTCAAAGGACGAGTACAAGGCCGGCAAGGAAGGCATTTCTGCCGCGTATAAATCCGACAAGGCCAACTGCGACTCGTTTGCCGGAAATGTGAAGGACAGATGCCGGGCAGAGGCGAAAGCCAACGAAAAATACGCCAGAGCCGATCTTGAATTCCGTTACAACCCCACCGCCAAGACCCGCTATGAAGCGCGTGTCGTCAAGGCGCAGGCCGAATACTCGGTGGCCAAGGAGTTGTGCGATGACAAGGCTGGCAACGTCAAAGACGTCTGCCTGAAAGAGGCCAGGGCGGTGGAAATTTCCGCCAAGGCCGACGCCAAGGCGCAGATGAAAATCGCCGATGCGAACAAGACAGCCAACCAGAAGTCCAGTGCCGCACACCTGAAGGCGGACGAAAAGGCGAACGATGCGCGCAAAAACGCAGTTGAGATCAAGCGTGATGCCGATTTCGCGGTGGCAAAGGAAAAGTGCGATGTTTATGCAGGTGACGCCAAGGCCCTGTGCATGAACGAGGCCAAGGCGCAGTTCGGCAAATCGTAGTTGCGGCAGGGCAGGCGTCACGAGACTAATCGGATGCCTGCACGTTTGGCAATGCGTAAATTACAATATCAAGCAAAGTATTAGAAAGGGCATATCACAATGAAAACCATGCAAAAACTTGCAGTTAGTGCGATTACCGCGGCTGTGCTGTTCGGCTTGGGCGGTTGTGCCGGCATGTCGGCGCAGGACAAGAACACTGCGATCGGCGCCGGTGTGGGCGCAGTCGGAGGCGCTGTCCTTACCGGCGGCAGCGCGGTCGGAACAGTCGGCGGTGCGGCGGTCGGCGGCCTCATCGGCAATCAGGTTGGCAAAGACGGTAAATAGTCACCGGTAATAGCAAATGCTTACGCCGCGCCCGCATCCCGTGCGGCCGGCGGGCCGCTGTTCCTCGTTGCGGAGCACTGATTCGCGATACATGGGTGGCGAGCCTGCCAACTTGAAGAGAATCCCGATGAACATTCACAAACATGCATTTTCGTTCTTCCTGCTGCTTCTGGCTTTCGCGCTGATTGGGACGTCAACGCAGCCGGCCTACGCTGCGTCACAGCGCGAGGTTACCCTTCCGCATATCGACAGGTTTTATATCGACAGTCCGGATCGGCTCACTCCCGGCTCTGATCTGACTTTCACCGTCGAAGGTACGCCACAGGGCAAGGCCAGCGTTCGCATTAACAGAGTAAAGAAAAACATTCCGTTGAAGGAAGTGTCCCGCGGCGTATATGAAGGCGTCTATACCATCAAAAGCAAAGACAAAATCACTGGCGGCACCACCTTGCGGGTAACCTTGCAAGAACGCGGACAGTCGACCTACGAGACCTACCGCATGGCTTCGGCATCCAGCACGGCCCCTGCCGCGCAACCCGCGGCGATGAAAATCGATCGCTTTACCGTTACCCCGATCGGAAAGATCGAACCGGGCGCAGAACTAAGATTCGCGCTGCATGGCACCCCGGGCGCCAAAGCCTATTTCACCATTGAAGGGATTACCGCGAATGTGCCGATGCGCGAGGTAAGCAGCGGTCAATATGAAGGCAGCTATACGATACGCCGGCTCGATCATTTTCCATCCGCCGTGAAGATTTACGGCACGCTCGAAGCCAATGGCCAGGCGATCGGCGCGCCCTTGAAACAGGCATTGATTACTGACACAAAACCGCCGGTGCTCGGCAATATTTCCCCGCGTGACGGAGAAACGGTCGTGGCCGGCACTGTGACGTCGGTTTCGGCCACCTTCGATGACAGCGGTGGCGTCGGTGTCGATACGAAAAGCGCCAGGGTAGTGGTGGGCGGTGCGAATGTCACTCAGAGTTCCGTGATCACGCCGCAATTCTTCACCTACCGCGCCAACCTCCCGCCGGGCAGATATCCGGTTGAAGTGACTGCACGGGATCTGGCGGGCAATGCGGTGCGTCAAGTCTGGACATTTAATGTGGTGCAGCAAGCCGCGGCGACACACCTGCCGCTGCGGATCTTAAATCATGCCAATAATGACCAGGTACGCGGTGACATCACTGAAGTTCGCGGACGTACCGCAGCGGACGCCAAAGTCGATGTGCAGGTCCAGGGTATATCGTCGGTTGCAGGCTTGTTCGGTGTCACTCAACAGATTTACAGTCAATCGTTGCGCGCTGATGCTAACGGTGACTTTGTTTTCAGCTTTCGCCCGCAATTTCCGGTGGCCGGGACACGCTATGAAATTACCGTGAATGCAACGAAATCCGACTTGAATACGGAATTGAAAATGGTGCTGTTTCAGCAACAATAAATTCACCGATTGAGCGCGGAGCATCGCGCAAACCCTCATCGCAGGATGCGGGTTACCGGATTGGCCGGTAACCCGTTGAGATCCGGCGAGAGGGTTTTCCAGGAGATACAAATCATGAAATTGGGCAAGAATGTCGCCGTAATGCTGGCCGCGGGTATCCTGGTTGCAACGCTCGTAGGCTGCCAGAAACAGGAAGGCCCGGCGGAACGCGCCGGCAAGGCAGTGGACAATGCGACAGAAAACGCCGGGAAGCAGATCGAAAAGGCGGGCGAGAAAATTCAGGACGCGGTAAAAGACGCCAAAAAATAATATCCGCTTTAAGTAAGACCTGCAGCGGGAATGGCTAGGCGCGGGATCGCTCAGCTGCTTTGATCTTTCGCCAGTCCGAGACAGCGGATTCATGTCATTTTCACCCGCTTCTATGTGTGCCAGCGCACGGTGCGTCTTTGCGGCGTGGAGGATCATCATTGCTTATGGGTCCCGGAACCGGTTATTGATCAGCGGCCCATTCAGGTTTCGCCGCGGCATGAATATTTCACGCCGCGAGTATTAATCTCATGCCAACGTGGCGCCGGCATGAGATCACCCGGGCGGCACCGCCCGAAAGGCAGTTAACATGGAAACGCAAATCGGCAAAGCCAGTAAAACCCCCCATCCCCTGATGTGGATAGCAGCCATCGCGATCACGTTGTTCTGCGCCGCCGGCATCGCGGCCATCATGGGCTGGATTCCGACCTCGATGGGCGGCGCCAATGACAACGCCGCGCTCACCAAACTCGAGAAACCTCAAACCAGCACGGCGAAGAAGCCTGCAGCCGCGAAAACGCAAACGGCCCCGGTGCAAATGGCGAACAACGCCCCTGCCAAGGTGAAGTGCGCGGAGTGCGGCGTCATCGAATCGACACGTGAGGTCAATCGGGCCGGCGAAGGCAGCGGTCTGGGCGCTGTCGGCGGTGCGGTCGTGGGCGGACTTCTCGGCAATCAGATCGGCGGCGGGCGCGGCAATCAGGCCGCGACCGTGGTCGGCGCGGTGGGCGGCGCGGTAGCCGGCAACCAGATCGAGAAATCGGTGAAATCGGCCAAAAGCTACGAAGTCACGGTCCGTTTTGACGACGGTTCGAGCCGCGTGATCACCGAGGCGAACCCGTCGGCGTGGCGGACGGGAGATCACGTGAAAGTCGTCGACGGCGTAATCCGCTCGAACTGATTCAGGCCAGGAGTCTGCCGGACTTGGGTTCGACAAACTCCTGATATGAAAAGCACCAAAGAACGAAGTAAAAAGGAGCATTTCCATGCTTTATACTATCGCCGTTGTTCTCGTCATTTTGTGGCTGCTGGGCCTGGTTACCTCATCCACCATGGGCGGTTTCATTCATATACTGCTGGTGATCGCCATCGTGGTCGTCCTGCTCAGGGTCATTAGCGGACGAAAAGTCCTGTGAACCCGGTATAAGGCAGGTCCTTCCGCGTCATCCCAAGGCGCGCGGCGACTTTGCCGGCCGCGATGCAGTCCTGACTATCCTTCCTGTCGCGAACACGGCGCGCATGGCGAAACGTTGCTCTGCCATCTTCGGTAGAGCGCAATATCAAATCCTGGTCTATCATGAAGTCGCGCGAACTGTTCCGTCGACGGGCGATTTGTCATGCGCTAGGCCGGTGAAACACCCGCTATAGGGGATTAGACAGGCCGGGGAAACCCTATATGCCAGAGGTCACTTAAGTGAAGGGGGCATGCGGTGCCAAATGCAGAAATGTGGATGCGCGAGGCGCTGGAACTGGCGCACGTTGCGCAGACCGCAGGGGAGGTGCCGGTGGGCGCCATCGTCGTCAAAGACGGCGAAATCATCGGCCGCGGCTACAACCAGCCGATCTCCGGCCGCGACCCCACGGCTCACGCTGAAATCATGGCCCTGCGCGACGCCGCGAACACGCTGGGCAACTATCGGCTCACGGATTGCGAGCTCTACGTTACGCTGGAGCCCTGCGTCATGTGCGCCGGGGCCATCATGCATGCCCGCATCTCGCGGCTGGTATATGGGGCGCCGGATCCCAAAACCGGCGCCTGCGGCAGCGTGGTCGACCTGTTTGCGGAATCCAGGCTCAATCATCACACTGCGGTCACGGGCGGGATCATGGCCAATGATGCTGCGCAATTGCTGCAGCAATTTTTTGCGGCACGCCGCCGCGGCAACTGATGCCTAGAATAAACATCAATATATCATCGCAAGAACTTGTTATTATTGATGATAATAATTCAGTTATCCAGCGTTACCCGGTATCGACGTCAAAACATGGCGCCGGAGAGTTAAACGGCAGTTACTGCACGCCGCGGGGCCGGCACATCGTTCGCGCCAAGATCGGCGCCGGCCAGCCGACCAACACCGTGTTTGTCGGGCGGCGCCCCACGGGAGAGATGTATTCCCCTGAATTATTGGATAAATATCCGGACCGTGACTGGATCCTGACGCGCATCCTGTGGCTGTCGGGCTGCGAGATCGGATTCAACCGCCTGGGCCAGGTCGATACCATGCGCCGCTATATCTACATCCATGGCAGCCCCGACAGCGTCGAGATGGGCCAACCCGCGTCTATCGGGTGTATCCGTATGAAAAATAAGGATATTATTGAACTGTTTGATCAGGTTACTCCCGGCACGCCAGTAAATATAACCATATAAACAATGGTCTATATTCTTTACTGCAATGGACGCCGCTTGGCGTTTCGGCAGGCGTTATAGGGCTCATCCGCAATATCTGGTGTTTTTCCGCAAATTTCTCCTATTCATGGTGTTGCGTGCATAAATATCATTGTGCAGTGCGATAATTTAAGCTAAATTGTGCGCTGCGATTAGTATTATTACCCAATGATAATTTAAGGAAATGCACCTCATGAGGCTCCAAGACAAGGTGGCGATTATTACCGGCGCCGGCCGCGGTATCGGGCAGGCGACTGCCGTCAAATTTGCCCGGGAGGGCGCCAAGGTCGTGGTCTGCGATTTGACCCCTGAATCCCTGGAAGAAACCCTCGCGCTGTGCAAGGAAACCCGCGGCGAGGCCATGGGCTACGCCGCCGATGTGCGCGACATGAAATCGCTCAAAGGCATGGTCGAGGCGACTTTGCTCAAGTGGGGGCGGGTGGACTGCCTGGTCAACAATGCCGGTATCGTGGCCGATGCGCAGCTCAAGAACATGAGCGAAGACCAGTTCGACAACGTCATCGAAATCAACCTGAAGGGTGTCTTCAACTGCACCAAGGCGGTGGTCGACACCATGCTGGCCCAGCAGTCTGGCGTGATCCTCAATTCCTCTTCCATCGTCGGCCTCTACGGCAATTTCGGGCAGACCAATTACGCCGCGAGCAAATTCGGCGTCATCGGCATGGTCAAGACCTGGGCGCGCGAACTCGGCCGCAAGGGCATACGTGCCAACGCCGTGTGCCCGGGCTACATCGCCACCAGCATCCTGGGTTCGATACCTGACAAAGTGCTGAGCGCCCTGGAAGAGAAGGTGCCGCTGGGCCGGTTGGGGCAGCCGGAAGAAATCGCCAATACCTTCGCTTTTCTTGCGTCCGACGAAGCCAGCTATATCAATGGCGCGGTGATCGAAGTCAGCGGCGGGTTAGTGATCTAACCAGGAATTTGCCGGGACAAATTCCTAAAATGAAAAAAACTAAAGAACGGGATGAAAAGAATGCCATGCCAGTGATGTTTGATCAGACTGTCATGGGGTTTCGACACGTAAAGTTTCTTTATTAAGCAGCCTGTCGCCGAAGCGTGGATCAACAGCGATTCGTTAACGCTATGCGTTTCGGTGAGTGGGGCCCAGCTCGACAGGCTGCTTCAGCCGCGCGATTTTCTCCCGGTCGGGGGCGAGCACCACGCCCCGTTCCGTAATCAATCCCGTAACCAGCTCTGCCGGTGTCACATCGAACACCGGGTTCCTGACCATTACGCCTGCCGGCGCCCAGCGCTGATCGCGGTAACCGGTCACTTCATCCGCGGCACGTTCCTCGATCGGAATTCCGGCACCTGTAGCGATACCAAGATCGATTGTCGACAGCGGGCATGCGACATAAAACGGAATGGCGTGGCGCCGCGCCAGCACGGCGACGCTGTAAGTTCCTATCTTGTTGGCCACATCGCCGTTGGCCGCGACCCGGTCGGCGCCAACGATCACCGCATCGACTTCGCCACGACTCATCATCAATCCGGCGGCGTTATCCGCGATCAGCGTCACCGGAATATTGTCCTGCATCAGTTCCCACGCCGTGAGACGCGCGCCCTGCAGGAAAGGACGGGTTTCGTCGGCGATGACGCTGATGTTCTTGCCCGATTCCACAGCGGAACGGATCACCCCCAGCGCCGTGCCATGGCCGGCGGTGGCCAGCGCCCCGGCGTTGCAATGGGTGAGCACGCGCGCGCCATCCTGGAGCAGGGCGCTGCCGTGACGACCCATCATGCGGTTGATCACGACATCTTCTTCCAGAATTACATGCGCTTCGGCGAGCAGCGCTGCGGCTATGTCTTCAGTGCCTGTTCCATGCCGGGTGACGAGCCTGGCGCGCATGCGCTCCAGCGCCCACGCCAGATTGACCGCTGTGGGACGGCTTTGCGCCAGTGTCTCGAACGCATGCGCCATCCCTGAATCAAAAGCGGCCTGCGGCTCATGACATAACCGTAACGCATCGAGCGCGATGCCATACGCTGCGGCGCACCCGATGGCGGGTGCGCCGCGCACCACCATGCTGCGGATGCCTTCGGCAACGGCTTGCGCGCAGTCGTAGGAAAGATAAACGCAACGCTCGGGCAGCGCCCGCTGGTCCAGCATGTCGAGCGCGCCGTCGTGCCAGCGCAGAGTGTGGAAGGAGGGCATCTCAGATCACGCGTTCGTTGCCGCCGTCCACCGGGACCTGGGCGCCGGTGGTTTTGGCGAACAACGGGCTGCACATTGCGGCGGCGAGTTCTGCGACGTCATGGCTGGTGACTTCGACGTTGAGCACGTTGTTCTTTTTGTAGTCATCGACCGGCAGGCCGTAATGCGCGGCACGCGCGGCGAGCACGTCATCGGTCCAGATGCCGGTGTCGAACACAGCGTTCGGATGCAGCACGTTGACGCGGATGCCGTCGGCGCCCCATTCGAGCGCGGCAACTCGCGCCAGCTGATTGAGTGCCGCCTTGGATGCAGAATAGGCGGCGGCGCCCGGGCCCGGTGCCGGCACGTTTTTCGAGCCGATGACCACCACGCGCCCGGTGCGGGGCGCGAGTTTGAGCAGGGCATGGCACTCGCGCATCAGGGTGAGATTGGCATCGAGATTGACCTGCATGACGTTGCGCCAGGCGTTGGTCTGCAGGGCCGCGATCGGCGTTCCGCCCGGGAAAATGCCGGCATTAAGTATCAGCATGTCCAGGCCGCCGAACGCCCTGATTCCGGCCTCGAGCGCAGTGATGACGCTGTCCTCGGAGGTCACGTCGCAGCAGATACCGAGAAAATCTTCTCTCCGGTGCAAGGTTGCAACGGCTGGATTGATATCCAGCCCGATCACCGCGGCACCGCGGGCGAGCAGCGATTCGACGCACGCCTTGCCGATGCCCGAGGCCGCGCCGGTCACCATGGCCACTTCGCCGCTGAATACCGGCGGCTTGCCGCTTTTCCTGAGCTTGGCCTGCTCCAGATCCCAGTATTCCACGTCGAAAATGTCTTTCTCCGGCAGCGCGCAGTAACCGCCGAGGAGTGTGGCGCGCTCGATGACATCCATCGTGTGCGTGTAGAGATCGGCGACGATCGCCGCGTCTTTAGCTGAGCGGCCCAGCGTGCACATGCCCAGATCCGCATCGAGGGCGATGCGCGGCGCGGCATCGAGCATGGTGCGGGGTTCCTTGGCGGCCGGCGCGTGCCGCTCGAAATAATCAGCATAGGTTTTCGCATAGGCATGGACGTCGCCGCCTATCATCGGAATGCGCTTGGTGCGTATGGCATGGTCGGGGGTCGCCGGACCTTGCTGTGATAGGACGCCTACATCTTCCCGCTTTGCAAACGCAAGGCTGCGGTCGTCGCGATGAACCTGCATCACCAGCGGGAAGCCCGCCGCCCGCGAAATGTTCCGGCGCAGTCCGGCAGCCCTGGTGCGCAGGGGTTTATCAGTGATCGCTGCTTGCCGCCTGCCCGGCAATGCCCACGCGTTGTGCCTGGCCAGATAATCCTCGGCCATCTGCACCAGTTCGATCATCCGGTCATACGACTCGCGCGCGGTAGCGCCGAATGAGAAGATGCCGTGATTCATCAGCACCATGCCCAGGGTGCCGGCACGGGCCTCGGCGGGAAACTTCGCCGCGCACACGCGGGCGAGATCGAAGCCGGGCATCACATACGGAATCACCACCACTTTGTCGCCGTAAATCTCGCGTATGCGCGCTTCACCGTTGGCGGTGTTGGTCACGGCCAGTACCGCATCGGCGTGGGTGTGATCGACGTATTTATGGGGCAGGATCGCGTGCAGGATGGTCTCGACCGAGGGTGCCGGCGCCGACGCGCGCGTCATGTGGGTGAGCAGTTCGTTGACCATCTGCGGGTCGCTCAGGACATCGAGTTTGGCCAGTTTCAGCAAATGCGCCATGCGCACCGGGGAGAAGCCGGCTTCCTCGATGAATTCGAGATTCCAGCCGCTGCCTTTGACGTAGAGGATGTCCTCGTCATCCCCGACCAGGCTGCGTTCCCGGATTTTTACCGAAGTATTGCCGCCACCGTGCAATACCAGGGACTGGTTGCGCCCGAGCAGCCGCGAAGTGTAGACCCGCAATGCAAGTTCACCCTCGCAGGCGCAGGCTTCTTGTTCGTCCCAGAGATTCTGCATGTCAGTCCAGATGCCTTATCGTCGTATATGCGTGCGTTGAACGGCGGGATGATCGTCGGTTCGAACGCGCGCAGTTAAAGCGTCGCCCATGGCGTGCGCTTTAACAGGTATTATAGTGACTCCTATGACCACCCCTCCAGCTTTCATCGTTCGTCCCGCTGGCTGGCATCTCAGCCACCGCGCGCTTCACGCCGTGCGCCGCACCGTATTCATCAAAGAGCAGAATGTGCCAGAGGCGGAGGAGTGGGACGACAACGATGAACATTCCCGCCATGTACTCGCGCTGACCGTTTATGGCGAGCCAATAGGCACGGGGCGCCTGCTACCCGACGGGCATATCGGCCGCATGGCGGTGTTGCGCGAATGGCGCGGCATGGGAGTGGGCAGCACCATCCTCAGCACATTGCTCGAACTTGCGCGTCAGGACGGCTTGCGCACCATCCGGCTCAATGCCCAGACCCACGCCCTCGATTTCTACGCCCGGCACGGCTTTACCATCGTCGGCGACGAATTCATGGAAGCGGGCATCCCGCACCGGGAAATGCAGATAAGATTAAACCCCTAAGAACATTAGCCACAGAGGTCACAGAGGGCACAGAGGAAAAACAGATAACCAAACATGATTTATATCTGATTGTTTTTATAATAATGTTTATGAATTCTCTCTGTGCCCTCTGTGATCTCTGTGGCTTAAGTTTTTGGCTTCGTCAGGGACTCCAAGGGTATCGAGCCGGAAACGGCGAGAGACTTCGCCGAGCGGCGTGCCGCCTGCGCCGAAGCTGCGCTCGGTGAACAGCACGTCGCCGTTGGCGTGCACCAGCACCACGGTAGAGGCGCGCGTGCCGTAGCGCTCGCTGCTGATGAATATCGCGGACAATTCGCGTTCGCGCTGCAACGCTATCCCCGTCTGCGGCAAATCCTCATCAGGGGCCACGCTGCGGTCGGCAAGCAGCCCGAACAGTCCCGCCGCAAGTTCAGTTTCCTGGGCGCCCAGCAATGCTTCCACCGCAAGCTTGCTGCGCCGGATCTTGGGCCACGGCGTATTGAGCAGATGGTTGCTCAGGCCGTGCACGCCGGGTGGAATGACTTCGACGCCGGGACCACGGTTCGAAAGCCAGTACAGGTTGTGAAGATCGCCCGCAACCAGGATGAAATCATTGTACTGATCGCCCTGGCGCTTGATCTGTTCGAGATAGGGCAGGGCTGCGCTGCCGTTCGTCAGAAAATCGCTGACCAGCACACCGCGCGAGCGCGCCGCCGCTTCCTTGGGCTGGCCGTCGCGGTAATTGGTCACGGCCGCGATCCGGCCCGAGCGCGCCAGCGCCAGCCAGGTGCCGCCCTTGTCGAGATCGCGCCCGCCATAAATGTGCGGATGATCGCTCCAGAATGCAGCGGGGGCAGCGGGGCGCGAGTACGCCTCGTCGCGGTTGGCGGCGAGGATCAGCGGGTAATCGGGGTGCGCGTGGCGGGCGAGGAGGATGATGCACATAAAAGCGGTGATTGGTGATTAGTGATTAGCAAAATACCCTCTCCCCCGGTTTTGGGGGAGAGGGCAGGGAGAGGGGGATGCGCATTTTGTCAGCCGTTCGCCAATTACCAATCACCAATTACCGTCTTCAAAACATTCCGTATGCCGGCCCGACCCCGGCTGCAGGAAATCCTGCACCTTGAGCCGGCTCACGGCTTCGGCGAGTTCCCATTCGAATTTCGCTTCTTCGCCCACGTTCTCGTAAATTTCCATCCACAGCAGTGGCTCGTCGCGTTTTTTCAGCATGCGTCCGGCTACACCCGTGGCGAGATTCACGGCCGCCAGCAGCTCTTTTATCACTGGCTCGCAGGCAGCCGTCTTGTCAGAGGCGACGCGGTAATAAATGTAATAGGAACAAGACATGTGTGGTCGCTAAAATTTAGTTAAAATCGTAAACGGTGAGCAGTAAGCAGTAAAAACGAACCACGAACCACGTACCACGAACCACGTACCACGAACCACGTACCACGAACCACGTACCACGAACCACGTACCACGAATCACGTACCACGAATCACGTACCACGAATCACGTACCACGAACCTATATCGCGTACGGCAACGGCATCAATTCGAGCACCGGGCCTTGTTGAGATTTCCAGTGGATCGCGCCGGCCGAAATGCTGCTCAACTGCGCGACGGCGAGCACATCGTAGCCGCCTTCCGGTGAGGCCGCGGCGTTGACGATCGTGCCGCACGCCTGATCACCGAGATCGGCGCTGTAGAGGCGGTCGCCGGGCTGCGGCGCGGAATCGCCGCCGACATGAGCGAGGACCATGCGCTGCTTGAGCCGTCCCAGAAAATGCATGCGCGCCACGATTTCCTGGCCCGGATAACAGCCTTTCCTGAAACTCACCGCGCCGATCGCGTCGAAGTTCACCATCTGCGGCACGAACTCCTCCTGGGTGGCGGGCAGGATCACCGGAATACCCGCCCGGATATCGGACCAGTCCCAATATTCGGGCCGGGCAGCTTTGGCATGGGCTGCGAGCGATTCGCGGATTGCAGCCGATTTTTCCTGCGGCACGAGGACTTCGAACCGGTCAACCGGAAGCCGGAGGATCGTTATGCCGTCGCGATGTATCACCTCATGCGCAGCGCCCGGAATCTCGCCGAACAATGGCTTCAGTTTTGTTGTGGCGTCTGCGCCGGCAATGCCGAAGCGGGCAAACTCGGCGCTGGCATCGCGCGCTTTTACTTTGGAGCGCATGATGAACATCGACAGCCGCTTCTGTAGCGGCTCGCGCAGCACAGCAGGCAGCTGCAGGAAAAACCCCTGCTCGCTGCGCCACACCAGGAAACTGGCCAGCAGCCGGCCCTTGGGCGTGCAATAGCCGCTGTACTGGCTGCGGGTGAGCGTCAGCGCATTGACGTCACTGGTGAGCTGGGCATTGAGGAACGCCTGCGCGTCGTCGCCGCTGAAGTTGAGCAGGCCGTAGTCCGGCAAAGTGCTGAAACAGGGGTTATCCACTAAGATTCTCGTCACATTCTCGGTAAATACAGGATTTTCCCTAACAATAATGATTTTTCGGCCGTTGTGCCATGTGTATCTCTGCTCGTTTATGGTCGAAGCAGACGCGGGATTGCCGCGAAATATTTTCCGATCGTGGATCCAATATGTGGTCGTAGAACCTGCTCAACCCGGTGCGGATGTAACCCATAAGCAGATTTGACGTCGCCCTCAAAAAAATAAAATCATGGGGCAATCAGACCCATTTCAAGTAGGGATATAAATTACCAATTATAACAAAAGCTTATATAAATTCTCTCATTTTGATAGATTTGCACTTTACAAAGCTCTCAGTTTAAATCTCTTCAGCATATGGCAGTTTACGGGAGCAAGTTCGGTCACGGGTGTAGCGTGACCAATGCCAGACGCGTGATCAGTCAATAAAAATAATACCGATTTCACGTTGAGTACCTGGGAGTGGCATTGGATAGCAGCTTGCTATTCTCGTCGGAGTCGTACGCTTGGGCCCTGCAGGGCATATGCCAGCTGCGCCGTATTCCCTTTGCACCCACCATAGTTCTGCAGCAAATCCCGCCGCCTTACGGCCTGCTGGCTTTTCAGCGGGCGGCGCAGGCGCTGGGCCTGAAAACCCAGGTGCGCGATGCGACGATGGCAGAACTTTCCGCCTTGCCGCTGCCGTGTCTGGCCGTGCTCAGGCCGCGCGCCGCGGCTGCCGATCCTGCAGCCGGCACTCTCGCAGCGGATAGCGGCGGCGGCGGGCCGCACCGGATGGCAATCCTGCTCGGTTGCGATACCGGGCGCCTGGTCTACATCGAGGAAGGCGGGCAGCGTCCGGTAAGCAGTTCGCCTGCTGAATTCGACGCCCAGTACGCGGGCACGGTGCTGCTGTTCGCGCCTCAACCTCCGGCACTGGACGCTGATGCAGCGGAGCCGGAGCCCGCCCCGCAGTTCGGCTTCAGGTGGTTTGTGCCCGAGTTGCTCAGGCACAAGGCGATCTGGCGCGACGTGCTGCTCGCATCGCTCGCGATCCAGCTGATGGCGCTCGCCACGCCGGTGTTCACCCAGGTCGTGATCGACAAGGTCATCGTCCACCGCACGATGAACACGTTGATCGTGATCGGCATCGCGCTTCTTGTGTTCATGGTGTTCACCGCCGGCATGAGCTGGGTGCGCCAGTACCTGGTGCTGCACACCGGCAACCGCATCGATGCGGTGCTCGGAGCGCAGGTGTTCACCCATCTGTTCAAACTGCCGCCGCGCTATTTCGAGCACCGCCCGACCGGCACGCTGGTGGCGCGTGTTCACGGCGTGGAGACCATCCGCGAGTTTTTGAGCGGCGCCGCGGTGACGCTGATCCTCGATGTGCCGTTCCTGCTGATTTTCCTCGCGATCATGTTCTATTACAGCTGGCTGCTGACCCTGATCACGCTGACGATCCTGGTGCTGATCGTGGTGCTGAGCCTCACCATCACGCCGCTGCTGCGCGCGCGCATCAACCGGCAGTTCCTGCTCGGCGCGCGCAACCAGGCTTTTCTCACCGAATACATCTCCGGCATGGAGACGGTGAAATCGCTGCAAATGGAGCCGCAGCTCAGCAGCCGCTTCGGCGATTTTCTCGCAAGCTACCTCGCCGCGAGCTTCAGCACGCGCCAGCTCTCGAACACCTATAACGTCGCCGCCAACTCGCTGGAGCAGCTGTTGACGCTCAGCATTTTGTGCGTCGGCGCCTGGATGGTGATGAACAATGCCGGCATGACCATCGGCATGCTGGTCGCATTCCAGATGTTCGCGAGCCGCCTGTCCGGGCCGCTGCTGCGCATGGTCGGGCTATGGCAGGAATTCCAGCAGGCCGACATTGCGGTCAAGCGCCTGGGAGATGTCATGAATGCGCCGGCCGAACCCTACTCGATGACGCCGTCGCGCGACACCGCGATGCATGGCCGGATCGCGATCCGGAACCTGAGTTTCCGCTATGGCGACAACCTGCCGTATCTCTACCGCGATCTCAGCCTCGTGATAGAGCCCGGGCAGTGCATCGCGCTGATGGGACCGTCGGGTTCGGGGAAAAGTACGCTGTCGAAGCTGCTGCAGGGGTTTTATCAACCCAGCGACGGCAGCATCCTGATCGATGGCCACGACATCCGCAACCTCTCGGCCAACGAGTTGCGGCTTTACTTCGGGGTGGTGCCGCAGGAGACCATCCTGTTCAGCGGCACTATTTACGACAACCTTATCCTTGCCAATCCGCATGCGGGTTTTCACGACGTGATCCAGGCGTGCAAGCTCGCCGAGATCCACGACACCATAGAGCAGCTGCCCGAAGGCTATCAGACCCGGATCGGCGAGCATGGGGCGGGGCTCTCGGGCGGGCAGAAGCAGCGCCTGGCGATTGCGCGCGCCCTGCTCAAACGGCCGAAGATCCTGATTTTCGACGAAGCAACCAGCAACCTCGACAGCGCAACGGCGGAAATCTTCGCGAAAACAGTCAATCAGCTAAAGGGCAAAGTCACCATGCTCTTCATTACTCACCGGGCGCCGGCCAGCCTCAGGGTCGACGCCACCTTTGAACTGAACAAGTGATGAAACGAACGCTTTATGAATTTCTTGAGCTCAAACCCGAGGCCACGCAGGCCGAGATCGACGCGGCCTACGCCGCCGTCAGAGCGCGGCTGCAGCCCGGTATTGATCGCGCCGACACCGATGCGCTCAACCTGTCGCGCCTGCTCAAAGACGGTTACAGGATACTGTCCGACCCGGAACGGCGCGCCGGCTATGACGCTACGATCAGGGCGCAGTGGAAGCTGGAGCGTTCCCAGATCATCACCATCGAGACGCTGCCTGCGGCGGCGCCCGGCCCGGGGCCGGCGCGCAAACCGGCGCAGCGCTGACCCATGCCACACCGGCTGCGATTCAATCTGATCGGCGTGCCGCAGCACATCGTGCAGCGCGGCAATAATCTCGAGCCCTGTTTCTTTGCCGACGAGGACTACCTGTTTTATCTGCGGTGCCTGAGTGAAGCCGCCCGCAATCATGCCTGCCGCGTTCACGCCTACGTGCTGATGCCCGACCACATGCACCTGCTGGCAACGCCGCGGACCCGGGGCGGGTTTGCGGGCATGCTGCAAACCGTCAGGGATCGCTACGCGCAGCACATCAGGCACACCTATCGGCGCAGCAACGCGCTGTGGAATGGGCGCTACAAGGCGAGCCTCGTGCAACCCAATCGCCACCTGCTCGACTGTTACCGCTATATCGAGCTCAACCCGGTGCGCGCGGCGATCGTGAAACATCCGGCCAATTACCGCTGGTCCAGTCACGTCCACCATGCGCTGGGGGTGGCCGATGAACTCATCACCGAGCATGCGCAGTATCGCAACCTGGGAACAGACCCCGGCGAGCGTCACCAGGCGTATCGCGAACTGTCCCGGGACCCGCTCGAACCGGATGTGTTCAAGGCGATCGAGGCCGCCTTGAACGAGGAACGGGTGCTGGGCGACGATCAGTTCAGGCAGCAGATCGAAATCGCGCAAAAACGCAAACTCAGCCTGGCCGAAGCGGGGCAGCTGTTCAAGCAGGGTGGAAGCTATGCGGTACCACAAAAACCGCCGGTGAGCCGGGATGCGAATTAATGACCTTGATTGCGACGGCAAGATGATTAAACAGGAGGTATCGCGTGATTCAAGAGTCAATACTATTTTTTATATTTTTGCGATGGCCTGTTTAGAACATCCAGTTGCGGGGAAAGCCACTCGCGACGCGCGCCAGCGCGGGTAGAAAGAGCAAAGAAGAAATTAACACGGCGGGCGGCGATGACGCGGCACATCAGTCCTAATCTAGCAAGGGAGAGGCTCGGGATGAAGAACATCTGGATTGTATTGGTGCTTGTTGCTGGATGTGCCAGCTCTGGCGGACTGTTTGGCGAAACAGTCGGCGAGAAATTCCGCAAGGCGCTGGCGAATGTGGATGCGGTTTGTCGTGAACGAAAGATCGGCCCCTATCTCGACCCAAACGATCCTGAGTACCGTCGCAAATCATCATTGATGAACTGCGAAATTCTCAAAATAAAACCCTTTGACCTGAATGCCGTGCTGGCGACGCCGGAAGGGAAGTTTGCGTATTCGCTCCAGTTGCCGCCGCCGCTGGACAAGCCGCGGGTGAAGCGCTCGGATTATCGGTCGGGGGAGGAGTATTTTCAGGCGCTGTGCGAGAAGGAAGTTGGAGATCACGTTTTTGATCGCCAGATCAATGTGGATGGAATAGCTCAGCTTCGATTGCCAATGCCGAAATATGTTAAAGACAGCTTGGGATCGTACTCGGACGAATCCACGGGCACTTCCTATCTTGCGGTTCACGCCAATCCGCCTGGACATTTGGTCGTGCGCGAAGCGCGATTGTATAAATTCATGGAAATCGTCACGGCATTTTCCAGCGATGGAGTTCCCTTGACAATTACCAGGTATGTTCGTGATGAGCAAGCACCTTCGCCCACAGCGCTGCGGTCTGAAATGACAGATCGATTTAACGCACGCTATGGTTACTTATGGCGAGGAACACCACAATTTGATTCCCGGTCGGAGGGAATCGGCGGTGGTGAATTGATTGTTCTTGAAGTCGCGTCGAAGAGAATTCTTGGTGTCAGAAGAATGTTTTTTCGTGACGACGTTGACTTGTCTGTAACTGACCGGGTGCGATGGAGCAGTCGCCGGTGCAGAGGAATCAAGAATGAGGGATTGCATTTTGTTGTTGACTTACTGAAGCCAGCGAACTGACAGGGAGACATTCATGAGCACGGGTTCTTCTGAAATTGCAATTTGCAAAGGGGTCAGGTCTTGGTTGCGGCTGGGCAATGCTGCAAATTCTAGCGGGTGAGAACCCCGCGCCGGTAACCGCTAGCCACGGGCCGGGTATCGAGCCTTGCAGATGCGATGGTGACATTGCGTTTGATGCGTAGGCACG
>JAUXMZ010000012.1 GCA_030683105.1 Burkholderiales bacterium
GGTATGGGCACCTGCTTGATCAGATGAGCCGCGACATCGATGCCCTCGGCATGGGAAATATCGCCCGCAGGACTCAGGCGGTGGCCGACTACGCCTGACAGCACCGCCTGGACATCTTCAGGCAGGACATGGGTGCGGCCATCCATCAGCGCCCAGGTGCGGGCCACATGCAGCAGCGCCAGCGCCGCGCGCGGTGACAGTCCGTTCACGTAATCAGCGCTGCGGCGCGTGTGGTTGACCAGCGCCTGCACGTAATCAAGCAGCGCCTCGGATGCGTGGATCTGCTGGGCGCGATTCTGCAGTTCGACCAGTTCTTCGGTATTCATGCAGGGCTTGAGTACCGCCAGCAGGTCGCGGCGGTCCTGGCCCTGTAGCAAAGCACGCTCGGCCTCGGCATCGGGGTAACCCAGATGTATGCGCATCATGAAGCGGTCAAGCTGTGACTCAGGCAGAGGAAAGGTGCCCACCTGGTGCGATGGATTCTGGGTTGCGATCACGAAAAATGGCTGCGGCAGCTTCCGGGTCTCGCCTTCGATCGTGACCTGGTGTTCTTCCATCGCTTCGAGCAGCGCGCTCTGGGCTTTGGGCGTGGCACGGTTGACTTCGTCGGCCAGCACCACCTGGGTGAAGATCGGGCCGGGATGAAACTGAAAGCCGCTGTCAACACGATTGTAGATCGAGACGCCGAGGATGTCGGCAGGTAGCAGATCGCTGGTAAACTGGATGCGCTGAAACCCGAGGCCGAGGGACGATGCGAGCGCGTGCGCGAGCATGGTCTTGCCCACCCCCGGAATGTCTTCAATCAGTAAATGGCCGCGTGACAGCAGGCAGGCGATGGCGAGCCGGATCTGATGCTCCTTGCCAAGAATAATGCTGCTGACCTGGGTGACGATTTTGACGATTTGATTGTTCATGAGTCGCTTCAAGGGTTTATTAAGTGTGCCACATCCAGCCGCTGGCGGTGCGCGCCGGTGACTTTGCGGACGATGACGCAGTCGCCTGCCAGAAATATACGATTGAGCGGCACCATGCAACCATTATAAGATGGGAACATGAACAGAGGAAAATATCACGGCTGCGCATCATGACCACGGCTTTCATCACTCACGGCGATTGCCTGCTGCACGAGATGGGCGGTCATCATCCGGAGCAGCCGGCGCGTCTGCAGGCGGTCGAAGATCAGCTCATTGCGTCCCGCCTGATCACTCACCTGTCGTGCGCCGATGCGCCGGCAGCGCGACGCGAGCACCTGGAGCGCGTGCACGCGCCGGGCTACATCGATGCCGTCGAAGAGGCTTCGCCGGAGAGCGGCATCGTGCATCTCGATCCCGACACCGCGATGAACCGCTACACGCTGAGCGCGGCGCTGCATGCGGCGGGCGCGGGCATATTGGCCACCGACATGGTGATCGCAGGCGAAGCCGAAAATGCCTTTTGCAACGTCAGGCCGCCGGGGCATCATGCGCAGCGCAGTCGTGCGATGGGGTTCTGTCTGTTCAACAATATCGCGGTTGCCGCGGCGCACGCGCTCGATTATCACGGGCTGAAACGCGTGGCCATCGTCGATTTCGATGTGCATCACGGCAACGGCACCGAGGATATCTTCCGCGATGATCCGCGGGTACTGATGGTGTCGACGTTCCAGCACCCGTTCTATCCCTACAGCGGCATTGATGGCCGTTCAGAGCGCATGGTCAATATTCCATTGGCGGCCTACAGTACCGGCCGCGAATTTCGCGCCGCTGTCGAACATTACTGGCTGCCGGCGCTGGAAACGTTCAAACCGGAGATGCTGTTCATCTCCGCCGGTTTCGATGCGCATCGCGATGACGACATGGCGATGCTCGATCTTATCGAGGCTGATTACGCGTGGGTGACCGGGAAGATCAGAGAGGTGGCCATGCGTCATGCCCGGGGCCGGATAGTCTCGATGCTGGAAGGCGGCTACGAATTGCATGCGCTGGGGCGCAGCGTGATGACGCACATCAAGGAACTCGGTCATCTATAGTCACCGGTCATGGTGGTCCTGGCTAGATCTGTACCAGGCGCCGCCTTGAGGCATAAGTGCAATCGCACCATCGATGGTCATTATGGATATAAAATACATTAAATCAAGTAAATAAGCCTTTTATCTCAGGTTTAACGTGAGAAATTGTCTGGTTTTGGGTATAGTGCTGAATTCGTTACGAATTCGTGGTTGATTCCATTGTCAAACTTTCAAAATTCGCGTGTGCCTGGGTTAAAGCCTGGGCCCAGCCGCAGATTGCCATGGGTCGTTCGGCCCAGATTCGGCATATGAAAATTTCGAAGTCAGGGTCTGATCGTCCTGGCATGCCAGATGGCCTGAGCCACGTCCGCAAAGTGCTCATGGATTGCAACCATGCCATCGTGAATGCGACCGAGGAGTCTGGATTACTGCAGCAAGCGTGCGGTATTGCGGTTGAGGGTGGCTATCAGCAGGCCTGGGTCGGCGCGCTGGCGGGTGATGCGTCTGGCCCGGTTGTTGTTATCGCAGCGGCAGGCGGAAATAGCCCCGGGTTTGACGCATCCAGGCGGCTGATTGAAGAAAGTGTTCCTGCCGCCGTAGCCCAGGTGATCGCCGGCGGTAAGCTCAAGGTGTCGCGGGAGATCCCGGCTGATCAGGAATTTGTGCTCCGGCAGCCGCTGGCGTGCGCTTTCGGCGGCCGCTCGTCGGTGACGCTACCGCTGTTCGCACAGGGTAAATGCGTTGCTGCGATCGTCTTTTACTCGAGCAGGCCGGACGCATTTGACGCCGAGGAAGTCGCGCTGCTGGAAAATCTGGCGCAGGATCTTTCCGCCGGAATCGAGGCTCTGCGCATGCGTGCCGCGCGCGAGCAGGCGGAGGTCATCACCCGGGAACACGAGGAACGCTTCCGCGAAACCTTCAACCAGATGGCGGTGGGCATAGCACACACGGCGCCGCCGCCGGACCGCCGCTATCTGCTGATCAACCAGAAGTTTTGCGACATGCTGGGCTACAGCGCCGACGAGCTTAAACAGATGAGCGGGCTGCAGCTGACGCATCCCGATGACGTGAATTCGGATCATGAGCTTGAAGAGCGGTTGATCCGGGGCGAGATCAGCACCTACGTCTGGCCCAAGCGCTATATCCGCAAGGATGGCAAGACGATCTGGGCCAGCCGCACGATTTCCTTGGTGCGCGGCAGGGACGGCAATCCCAAATACTTCATCCGGGTCGTGGAGGATATTACCGAGCGCCGGGAGATGGAGGAGCGTTTCCACGCCACCTTCGAACAGGCCGCGGTGGGCCTGATGCATATATCTCCGGACCGTCGCATCCTGATGGTCAACCGGAAAATTTGCGACATGCTGGGCTACCCGCGCGAAGAACTGCTGCGCATGGCCACCGATGAGATCATGCACGTCGGCACGGCGGTATCCGATGATGCGAATTACCTGCAGCCGATGCTGGATGGGCGGGCCGCATCCTATGCCTCGGAGCGCGTGTTCCGGAAAAAAGATGGTTCTACGGTCTGTGTCAACCGCACGGTATCGCTGGTGCGGGATCCAGCCGGCAAGGCGCTGTATTTTATCCTGATCGTCGAGGATATTTCAGACCGCAAGCGCGCGGAAGTCGCGCTGCGCGAAAGCGAGGAGAAGTTCAGGCAGCTGGCTGACAATATTCCCGAAGTTTTCTGGATGGCCGATGTCGGGATGCGCAAACTGCTTTATTTAAGCCCGGTCTACGAGAAAGTCACCGGCAAGCCAGTGGCCGAGGCGATGAAGCGTCTGAGCAGTTTTCTTGAAATCGTGCATCCTGACGATGAGCGGCGAGTGCGGGTGGCGCGCCGGGCGATGCCCCGCGGCGGCGATTACAGCATCGAATACCGTATCCGTTGCGCCGATGGTTCGCTGCGCTGGATCCACGAGCAGGCTTATCCGGTGCGCGACAGCGAGGGCAGGATCTACCGCATTGCGGGTATCGCCTCGGATATCACGCAGCGCAAATTGGCCGAGGAAAAGCTGGTTCATCTGGCCCACTACGATAGTCTGACCGGATTGCCCAACCGCATTCTGTTTCGCGAGCGCCTGGGGCAGGCGCTGGACCATGCGCGCCGCAAGCACCTGCTGACCGGCGTGATGATGCTGGGCCTTGACCGTTTCAAGGTGACCAACGATTCGCTTGGCCACAGGGTCGGTGATCTGCTGCTCAAACAGGTCGCTGAGCGTCTGGGTGGCTGTGTTCAGGCCGGCACTACGCTCGGGCGGGTCAGTGGCGACGAGTTCGGATTCATTCTCGACGACCTGAAGGACATCGAGGCAGCGCGCGTGGTGGCGCGCACGGTGCTGGAGTCATTATCGGCGCCGTTCCTGCTTGACCGCGGCGAGGTCTATGTCACGGCGAGCGTCGGCATCAGTCTGCATCCGACGGACGGCGACGATGTCGAAGTGCTGATTAAAAGCGCTGATACCGCTTTGCACCACGCCAAGGATGCCGGTCGCAACAATTATCAGTTCTTTACTGCGGAGATGAACGCACGGGCTCAACAGCGCATGATCATGGCGAACAGTCTGAGGCGCGCATTCGATCGTAACGAGTTCCTGCTTTATTATCAGCCCAAGGCCAGCCTCAATAGCGGCGTTACCACCGGCGTGGAGGCCTTGTTGCGCTGGGAGCATCCGGAACTGGGGCTGGTGTCGCCCGGGGATTTCGTGCCGCTGCTGGAGGAAACCGGGCTGATCGTTCCGGTCGGGGAATGGGTGTTCAGCACTGCCTGCATCCAGATCAAGGCGTGGGAGGCGGCCGGCATCAATCCTGTGCCGGTCGCCATCAATCTTTCCAGCCGCCAGTTCCTGGCGGGCGGACTGGGCAGTTATGTCCGGCGGATGCTGGATAAATACAATGTTGATCCCCAGTTCATCGAACTCGAGATTACGGAAAGCGCGTTGATGGCCAATACCGAGGATGCGGTGCACACGCTGCAGTATCTGGAATCGATAGGCGTGTGGATCGCAGTCGATGATTTCGGCACTGGCTATTCCAGCCTGAGCTACCTCAGGCGCTTTCCGCTCGGTGCGCTCAAAATAGACGGTTCGTTCGTGCGTGAAGTCACCAGTAACGCGGGGGATGCGGCAATTGTCCGCGCCATCATTTCCATGGCGAACAGCCTGGGGCTGAAAGTAGTGGCGGAAGGCGTCGAGACCGAAGCGCAGATGAGCTTTCTCGCGGCCAACAACTGCGATGAAATCCAGGGGTATTACCTGTCGCAACCGCTGACGGCCGAGAAATGCACCGAGTGGTTGCGGACCAAGGCTCAGTTGTCGCACCCGGTGGCGATGCGAGGCAGTGCATCTACGGTGCTGCTGGTCGACGACGACGACGACATGCTGGCACTGTTCATGCGCGCATTGAGCCAGGACGGCTATTACATCCTGACCGCGCGCAATGCCATAGAGGCTTTCGATGTCCTGAGCCGGCACGAGATTGACGTGGTCATCGCCGATCACCATATGCCGGGAATGGAGGGCGTCGAGTTCCTGCAGCGCGTCAAGGCGTTACACCCGGATACGGTGCGTATCATGTGTTCCGCTGTGGCCGACTTTCAGACCGTGACCGATGCTGTCAACAAGGGGGAGATTTTCCGTTTCCTGCCCAAGGATGCCGATCCGCGGCGTTTGCGCCTGGATGTGCGCGAGGCGTTGTTTGCCCGCGCCAACGCATGAAATGGTCTATTCGATCAACACGGCGGCCATGACTTTGCGGCCTTCCGCGCACAGGACGTTGTAGGTACGGCAGGCTGACTGGGTATCCATGACTTCGAAGCCGATGCCGGCGGAGTAGAGCGGTTGGGACAGCGAAGGATGGGGAAAACGCAGGGTGCTGCCAGTACCGAAAATCACGATTTCAGGCTTGTGCGCGATCAGAGACTCAACATGAAGGGTGCTCAGTGCCTCGAAATTTACGATGTCCCATTCCAGAATCTGCGCGGCGCTGACAACGAGATGAGTGCAGCGGCGCTCGCCGTTAACCGCCACATACCCGGGGCCGTAGCCAGTGAAAAGGTTCTGGCTGCCTGTTTCCAGCTGAAGTTTCATGCTGATTTAAGGTAACTTGCTGATTTGCTTTGAATTAGTCGCTCCGTTAGAATTATACGCTTTTT
This sequence comes from Burkholderiales bacterium, assembly GCA_030683105.1. Taxonomy (GTDB): domain Bacteria; phylum Pseudomonadota; class Gammaproteobacteria; order Burkholderiales; family SG8-41; genus CAKKQX01. Next base: position 6,144 of record JAUXMZ010000012.1, read on the forward strand.
CACCGGTCACTCTTAACCCGCTCATGGCGCACTATTCCGACGGCACTGCAGTTTATCCTGCGCCAGTTCGGAAGCTGCAGGCCACTATGAGCGGGAGATGCATGCCAGCAACGGATTAGTTTCAATATGGAAGAATTTTCCCGCATCAAGCGTCTGCCGCCGTATGTGTTCAACGTCACCGGCGAACTTAAACTCGCAGCACGGCGTCGTGGTGAGGACATCATCGACTTTAGCATGGGTAATCCGGACGGACCCACGCCGCGGCATATCGTCGACAAATTGATCGAGAGCGTGCAGCGCAACGACACGCACGGCTACTCGGTATCCAAGGGAATTTTCCGGCTGCGGCGCGCGATCTGCAACTGGTACCATACGCGCTATGGCGTCGAATTCGATCCGGATTCTGAGGCAATCGTCACGATCGGATCGAAAGAGGGCATTGCGCATCTGGCGCTGGCAACCCTCGATGCCGGGGATATCGTGCTGGTGCCCAACCCGAGCTATCCGATACATATCTACGGGCCGGTGATCGCCGGGGCCGACATTCGACATGTGCCCATGCATGTCGGGATGGATTTTTTCGAGTCGCTTGAGAGCGCGATCCGCGATACCTATCCCAAACCCAAGATGCTGATCGTCAATTTTCCGAGCAATCCGACCACGCAGTGCGTCGACCTGCCTTTTTTCGAGCGGCTGATTGCGATTGCGCGCGAGCATGACATCTATGTGGTGCACGACCTCGCGTATGCGGACATTGTGTTCGACGGCTACAAGGCGCCGTCCATCATGCAGGTTCCCGGCGCGCGTGATGTCGCGGTCGAATTTTTCACCATGTCCAAGAGCTACAACATGGCGGGCTGGCGGGTGGGCTTCATGGTCGGCAACCGCGATCTGGTGACGGCGCTCGCGCGCATGAAAAGCTACCACGATTACGGTATGTTTACCCCGATTCAGGTGGCGTCCATCATCGCGCTCGAAGGCCCGCAGGAGTGCGTCGAGGATGTGCGCCTGGTCTATCAGGCACGGCGCGATGTGATGTGGGGCGGGATGGACGCGATCAACTGGAAAGTCGAAAAGCCCAAGGCGACGATGTATATCTGGGCGCCGATCCCCGAACCTTACAAAGCCATGGGCTCGCTTGAGTTCTCGAAAAAACTGCTGGCCGACGCCAAAGTAGCGGTGTCGCCTGGCACCGGGTTCGGGCACTACGGAGACGACCACGTGCGGTTTGCACTTATCGAGAATGAAGCTCGGACACGACAGGCACTGCGTGGCATTAAAGAAATGTTCAAAAAAGATGGACTGCTGTAAACATAGCGAGGCGAGAGGCGTCAGGCGTGAGGCGAAACGTGCGCGAGGGTGACATCTCACGCCTCACTCCTTACTCCTCACGGAATTAAAAAATGAAACCAATCAAAGTAGGTCTCCTGGGCATAGGTACCGTGGGCGGCGGCACTTTCGCGGTATTGCTGCGCAACCAGGAGGAGATCGCCCGCCGTGCAGGTTGTGCCATTACCATGGCCATGGTCGCGGACAAGGATGTTGACAAGGCCAGGGCCATTGCCGGTGATCGCGTGGTCGTCACGGCAGATGCGTATGAGATCGTGAACCATCCCGATATCGATATCGTGGTCGAGCTGATCGGGGGCACCGGTATCGCAAAAGAACTGATACTGAAGGCGATCGCCAACGGCAAGCATGTTGTCACCGCCAACAAGGCGCTGCTGGCGAATCATGGCAACGAGATTTTTGCCGCGGCACAAAAGAAAGACGTGATGGTCGCGTTCGAAGCCGCCGTCGGCGGCGGTATTCCCATCATCAAGGCGTTGCGCGAGGGGCTGTCCGCCAATCGCATCGAATGGATTGCCGCCATCATCAACGGCACCAGCAATTACATCCTGACTGAAATGCGCGACAAGGGCGTCAGTTTCGACGCAGCGCTGGAAGAGGCGCAGCGGCTCGGCTATGCCGAGGCCGACCCGACTTTCGACATCGAAGGCATCGATGCCGCGCACAAGCTCAGCATCATGGCGGCGATCGGATTCGGCATCCCCATGCAGTTCAGCGCGGTGTATACCGAGGGCATTTCCAAGCTTACCCGGGAGGACATCCGGTATGCGGAAGAACTCGGCTATCGCATCAAGCTTCTGGCAATCTCCAAACGCAAGGCGCAGGGTATCGAACTAAGGGTCCATCCCACGCTGATCCCCGAGAGACGGCTGATTGCCAACGTCGAGGGCGTGATGAATGCCGTGCTGGTCATGGGCGACGCCGTCGGGCAGACCATGTATTACGGCGCCGGCGCCGGTGCGGAACCAACGGCATCCGCGGTGGTTGCCGATCTGGTCGACGTTGCGCGCATGCTGACTGCCGATCCCGAACATCGGGTGCCGCACCTCGCGTTCCAGCCCGATCAGCTTTCCAATACGCCCATTCTGCCGATGGGACAGGTCGAGTCCGCCTACTATCTGAGACTGCGCGTTTTCGACAAGCCGGGCGTGCTGGCCGATATCACCCGCATTCTGGCGGACCTGGGGATCTCCATCGAAGCCATGGTGCAAAAAGAGCCGCGCGAGGGCGAGGACTGGGTCAACCTCATCATGCTGACCCATTTGACTTTGGAGCAGCACGTCAGCGATGCCATAGTAAAAATCGAAGCGCTGCCGGTGGTCGCCGATAAAGTGACGCGTATCCGGCTTGAAGAATTTAATTAGTATAATCAAATAGATAGGTATACTTCGGGCTTGCTGCTTCAGCCCGGCGTCAAAACACCATGGCTCATTACACCGGATTAATCGAGAAGTACCGTGACCGGCTGCCGGTTTCGGCGGATACCCCGATCATTTCGCTCAACGAGGGCAACACGCCGCTCATCGAGTTGAAGAACCTGCCGCGGCTCATCAAGAAGAACGTGCGGATTTACGCCAAGTTCGAAGGCCTTAATCCGACCGGATCGTTCAAGGACCGGGGCATGACCATGGCGGTGACCAAGGCGGTCGAGGCCGGAGCACGGGCCATCATCTGCGCCTCCACCGGGAATACCTCGGCTGCCGCAGCGGCTTATGCTGCGCGAGCCGGCATCGCCTGTTTCGTGCTGATTCCCGAGGGCAAGATTGCGCTCGGCAAACTGTCGCAGGCGATGATGCACGGCTCGGTGGTGATCCAGATCCGCGGCAACTTCGACGACGGCATGCGGCTGGTGCAGGAACTCGCCAAAACGACACCCGTCAACATCGTCAATTCAATCAATCCGTATCGCCTGCAGGGACAGAAGACCATCGCGTTCGAAATCATCGAGGCGCTGGGCGACGCGCCGGATTATCATGCGCTGCCGGTCGGCAATGCCGGCAACATCTGCGCGCACTGGATGGGTTACTCGGAATCGGTGTGCGAGCATACCCGCGCATGTGCGCTGTGCAATGGAAAATGCGAATACCACAAAGAAAAAACCGCCACCCGCCGTCCCATCATGCTCGGTTATCAGGCCTCGGGCTCGGCGCCCATCCTGCGCGGCAGGCCCGTCGAGAATCCGGAAACCGTCGCGACCGCCATACGCATCGGCAATCCGGTGTCATGGCAGCAGGCGCTGGCGGCGCAGAAGGAATCGGGAGGCTGGTTCGGCGAATGCACCGATGAGGAAATCCTGCACGTGCAAAAGCTGCTGGCGCAGACTGAAGGCATTTTTTGCGAGCCGGCATCGGCGATATCGCTGGCCGGTCTGTTGAAAGACCTGGAACTGGGAAAAATAGGCGAGGGCACCACCATAGTCTGCACGCTTACTGGCCACGGCCTCAAGGATCCGGATATCGCAATCGCGCAGAGCACCCGGCCGATGACGGTCGACGCCGAACTCGGTCCGATCGAGCGCGTGATTCGCGATAACCTCAAAAACATTTAGCCACAGAGAGCACAGAGAACACAGAGAGAAACACAAAAATCATGGGAAAGCGCATATAGCTCTGTTTTTGATCTTATTTGTATTTTCTCTGTGCCCTCTGTGTTCTCTGTGGCTATGAATCGGTTTCAAACCGCATCGACAGATCGACGGCACTGATGTCCTTGGTCAGGCTGCCGATCGAAATGCGATCGACGCCGGTTTCGGCAATCGCGCGCACGTTGTCCAGCGTTATGCCGCCCGAGGCTTCAAGCTCAGCCTGCCCGGCCGTGATTTTTACCGCCTCGCGCACCTGATCAGGGCTCATGTTGTCGAGCAGGATCATTTTCGCTCCGGCTGCGAGTGCTTCCCTGAGTTGATCCGGATTCTCGACTTCGATCTGTATCCATACGTTCCGGGGTGCGATGTTCTGCGCCTGTTTCAGTGCCGCCGCGACGCCGCCGGCGGCCGCGATGTGGTTTTCCTTGATCAGCATGCCATCGTAGAGACCGAGGCGGTGATTCGTGCCGCCGCCGGTTTTAACCGCGTATTTCTGCGCCAGCCTGAGCCCGGGCAGAGTCTTGCGGGTGTCGACTATCGCCGCGCGGGTGCCGGCAACCGCCTCGACATAACGCCGGGTGGTGGTCGCTACCGCGGACAGCAGTTGCAGGAAGTTGAGGGAGGTGCGTTCCGCAGTGAGCAGCGCGCGCGCCTTGCCCCGGATTTCGCAAATGCGGGTCTTGGCAGTAACGGCTTCCCCCTCGGCAACCAGCCACGAAATTGAGGCGGCTGAATCGAGTTTACGGACGCAGGCCTCGGCCCAGGCCTGTCCGCAGATCACGGCGGGTGAGCGACAGACGATGACGGCATGCGCATTCGCGCCGGCCGGGGTCAACAGCGCAGTCAGATCGCCGCTGCCGACATCTTCGGCCAGAGCGGCGCGCACATTGCGTTCTATTTCGGGTGCCCAATCCATAGACTTTATTCTCTACGTTTGATGAGCGTTTCATAATGGATGACAACCAGAACGCTCAATCCCTCTCCCCAGCCCTCTCCCTCAGAGAGAGGGTGAGAACGGCACTCATACACTGTCGCGTAGGAGTGAAAGTTCAATAATCAGGGATTTTACATGTGATCGTAGTAGCGCGCACGGTAGAGCAGGCGTTCATCATCGCCGCTGCCGGCAAAGCCCGAGCGGTTGTGCAGCACATTGTTGCAAACGATGCCCATGCCCGCCTCCAGTCTGACGTGAAAGATATACGGCGTGTCGCTGGCCAGCAGCCTTTCCAGGAATTCCCGGGCGGCGAGTGTCTCCGGGTTTTGTTTCCACACGATGCTGCGGGTGCGCGCGGTATAGCGCATGTGCAGGGTGCCGCTTTCCGGATCGACAGAGAATACCGGGCCGGTTTGCGCGGGTCGCGCTACACCATGTTCATCGATACGCTCCGGTATTGTCATGGCGTCAGTTTCCATCAGCGCCTGCACGTAACGAGTATCCGCGTCGCGTAGCATGATGTAGGCGATTTCGTGGTCGAGCAGGGCATTGATGCCGCCAGACATGGCCGGCCGCACACAGTGCAGAAGCATTGCGCGGATCTGGCGCCTGGTCACATTGTAATAACCGTCGGTATGCCAGTTGAGCGGCCGGTTGCTGTATGGAATGTAGTCGAGGCGCGCTCCGCCGGCTGCCAGACTGAGTGCGGTGATGCCGTCATCATCGGCGAGCAGATTGCGGTCAAGATGCGTCAGACCAAGTTGCAGCCCAAGCTGCTTCGGGATGGCCTTGTCGGGATCGGCGCCGCAATCGCTGCGGTAGACCGCCACATTGGTGTTGCGGCAACGCTGCAATATCGCGTCGTGTTCCGCCTCTGTCAGGCAGCGTGGGTCGTGTACATCGACCACCAGGTCCTCGACGCGGGACGGGCAGCCCGACAACTTCTGCTCGCGCCATGCCAGGTAAGCGGCAGCGTTATCCAGACTGAAAGGACTGTCCGGCGCAGGTGTCGTGGCGGGTGAGCTCACCTCGAATCGCCCCGAGGCCTCATTCAGCAGCCGGTTGCTGTTGCGGCGCGTCCAGCAAATTGCGCATGCCCTTCTGCACATCCGCTACGGCTTCCGGGGCCTCGATCGCCATGATCTGGTCTATCACCCAGTGGCGGTCTTTTTGCACCATGGTTTCCATCACGCGACTTCCCAGGTAGCGCAGGAAAGCGAAATCGGGTCCGTCAGCAGTGTATTTGAATTCGGCATAGTCGGAGGCAAGTTCGTTGAGCAGCGCAATGAAGCGTCCCTTATAGCTGCCTGCCTGCGGGCTGCCCAGCAGCTCGCTCTGATTGTCGTCCAGTATTTCGGCAACGCGGTTCGCAAGAGCAGTGGTGAATTCGTTGCGCTGCGCGGCATCCAGCTGCTGATAGGCGATGCGATCGGCTATCTGGATCAGGAATATCAGCAGTTCACTGAGGAATGCAAAATACTGTAGGCCGGGGTCGATGTCGTATTGTTCGGTCCGCATGCGCTTAAGTGCATTCTGGGCCAGGCGCCAGATGATGAATGCCATGACGCTGGCGACCTGCGGCATGCTCCTGGGCTTGCCGCCTTTATGCCAATGGCTCTTGATGCGCACGTCGCGTCCTTGTACCTGATTGCAAGGCAGAAATCCCTGCGCGGCTATTTCCTGCGGAGGTAGAACACATACTCGCCGCGCGCGCTTTCGTGCATGCCGGCGAGTTCGAGCGCTTTGGTCCTGACCCAGGCGTTGATGTCGGCAGGTGCGCCTGGGCAGTTGCTGATCAGTTGCAGCACCTCCCCGGGCTGCATCGCATCGAGCAGCTTTTTCGCTTCAATTATCGGGCCCGGGCAGACCACCCCCCTGATGTCGAGCACCGCGTTCGGCCGGGGATGCGGCGCGCCCTTTCCTTTCCGGACGTAATAACTGGTCTTGCCGTCACCCTGCCTGACTGTCGAGATGATTTGGTTGTCGGTGTATTTGACCCAGGCAAACAGATCATCGGACGTGCCCGGGCAATTGGAAATGAGCTGAAGCACCTGTCCCTGTTGCAGGTCGTCTATGACTTTCTTTGCACCCAGGAGCGGGGCCGGGCATGACAGTCCGGTCATATCCAGGGTAACCGTCGAAGTCGGTGTCACCATAAAGCCTCCCTAAGAGCGCATATCAAAAAGACTAAAACCGATGTAACCGCCGATGCACGCCGATGAACGCCGATCAAACCAAAGTCAATATCTTTTGCCGCCAGTGATAAATAATTTACAATAAAAACAACTTGTTATGTAATTTCTCTGTGTAATTCTAACTTTGAATTTTAGATTTTTATCGGCGTTTATCGGCGGCTAATTATTTTGATTTTGATACAGCTCTAAACAAGTTGGGATTTCATGCCGCGACTGCGGCTATCGACTTGTGCGGGACTAAGATGCCGCACCCCAGTTTGCGGTGATTGCCCACGCCGGTTTGCTGCAGCAGCACGGACTGCTCGGCCCCAAGACCGTGCAGCATCAGGCTGTAGCCATGGATCACGGCTTGATCTGCCCGCAGCGCGCGCTGCTTGCCGCACATGAACTTGCATTCTACGTTTATCAACGCCAGTTGAGCGGCGATATCGTCAAGAAAGTCCAGTTCGTCGTCGTTGCCGGTGCAAACCAGGTTCGAATACAGCGTGGCGAACGCCTGCAACGGACGCTGCCGGGCGCTGCCGATTTTCAGCATATGTCCGTCCAGGTCGAACTGCCTTCCGCTCAGGCCTAGCGCATCCGTCAGCCGCGTCTCCGGCAGGCGCAGCACCAGGTTTGCGCGATGCGTCAAAAGCAGCATGTCGTCGGTCGCCGGCACGCCGCGGATCGTGTGAATTCCGGCGTGCGCCTCGGCATCCAGCCAGGGCAGGCACATCCGCAGCTCGCGCCACAGCATAAAGCCGTGATCACGCGGAATGCTGTGGCCCGAAATACTGAAAACTATATCCACTGTCATGGGATAGCGTAAGCACGTGCGTGAGATAGACAGGCCGGTTATGGCTGGTCAGCAGTCGGGGATTGTTGTTGTGCCCACTGCAGCAGCACCTGTCCCCAGCGGGTAGCCGTATCGGCGTCGATCTCGAAGACCGTGAATCTGCTGCGTTCGCGAATGCGGATCCGCAGCATGCTCATGCCGCCAGACTCGTGTGAGACTTGCTGCAGTTCGATTTCCTGTCCGCCGATCGGGGCTTTGAACCGGTCGAGGCTGGTGATCTGATTCATGTCTTGCACTCCGCTGAATGCGGGATAGCACCGGTCGGGAACGAATTGCGCTGACTGGCGCGCTTGCATCATGGGTTAGGTTACCTCGTTTTCTCCACGCGCGGGTAAGACGCTTTGCGGCATTAGCCAAAGGGGTGGGGTGGGCATACCCCAAAAGGGGAAGCCGGCATGCCAAAGAGGATGATAGCGCCGCAAAAATAAGCGCCTGTAATATCAGGCATCGATCTGCGGTTTAAGCTGCCTGCAAACCGGGCGGCCAAATCAGCGGGCGCCCAGGCTTTGCGCGAGAGGAGGAAATATGGCGAAGAAAGCGTACGAGACCCCGATGCTGGACCAGCTGGAAAGCGGCCCCTGGCCAAGCTTTGTGACTGGACTGAAACGACTCGCCAACGACAAGGACTATATGGTTGACCTGATGGGTCAGCTCGAGCATTCCTATAAGACGCGCAAGGGCTACTGGAAAGGAGGTACCGTCGGCGTCTACGGTTACGGCGGCGGCATCATCCCGCGTTTCTCTGAAGTGGCCAGTATGTTCCCGGAGTCGTCCGAATTTCATACCCTGCGGGTGATGCCGCCGGCGGGCATGCATTACAACACTGACGTCCTGCGCAAAATGTGCGATATCTGGGAAGAGCACGGCTCGGGCCTGATCGCGTTTCATGGTCAGTCGGGCGATATCATGTTCCAGGGCTGTTCCACCGAGAACGTGCAGAAGGCGTTTGACGCGTTCAACGAGCTCGGTTTCGATCTCGGGGGCGCCGGGCCCGCGGTGCGCACCGCGATGTCATGCGTAGGTGCTGCGCGCTGCGAGCAGTCGTGCTTCGACGAGGCCGCGGCACACCGCACGGTGATCAACTCTTTTCTCGATGACATCCATCGCCCCGCGCTGCCCTACAAGTTCAAGTTCAAGTTTTCGGGCTGCTCCAACGATTGCATGAATTCGATTCAGCGCTCCGACATGGCGGTGATCGGCACCTGGCGCGACAACATTCGCACCGACGAGGCGCTGGCCAGAAAATGGTTCGACAAGCACGGGTTAAACGAGCTGGTGAACGACGTAATCAGCCGCTGCCCGACCAAGGCGATCGCGCTCAAGGACACCAAGACGCTGCGCAAGCATGAGAAGGTTTCGAACGTTGCGCTAAACGACACCCAGTCGCTGGAGATCGACAATCGTGACTGCGTGCGCTGCATGCACTGCATCAACGTCATGACCGGTGCGCTCGCTGCCGGCAAGGACAAGGGCGCGACCATCCTGATCGGCGGCAAACGCACACTCAAGATCGGTGACCTGATGGGCACGCTGGTGGTGCCGTTTATAAAGCTGGAAACCGACGAGGACCGCGAAAAGCTGGTGGACCTCGCCAAGCGCATCGTCGACTTCTTTGCCGAGAACGCGCTTGAACACGAGCGCACCGGCGAGATGATAGAGCGCATCGGCCTGGTCAACTTCCTCGAGGGTGTCGGCATCGACATCGATCCCAACATGGTGTCGAGCCCGCGCACCAACCCCTACGTGCGCACCGACGGCTGGGACGAGGAAGTGGCGAAAATCAAAGCGAAGCAGGCGGCGGCCTGATGTCGTGCCTGCGGCTTAATTCTGAACGAGTAGGAGACCGGCTATGAGTCAAATGCGCGCAGCGATCGAAAGCGGGGTTCCGGACAACAAGCAGTTCCTGCACCCGCTGATGCTGAAAAACTATGGCAACTGGAAATATCACGACCGGCCGCGTCCCGGCGTGCTGCACCACGTTGCCCACGGCGGCGACGAGATCTGGACGGTGCGCGCCGGCACGCAGCGCCAGATGGACGTCTACACCGTTCGCACGCTGTGCGACATTGCCGATAAATTCGCCGATGGCCACGTGCGCTTCACCATCCGCAGCAACATCGAGTTCATGGTGGCGGATCAGAACAAGGTCGCGCCGCTGATCGGGGCGTTGCAGAAAAGTGGTTTTCCGGTGGGCGGCACGGGTAACTCCGTATCCTCGATCGCGCATACACAGGGCTGGCTGCATTGCGACATCCCCGGCACCGATGCCTCGGGCGCGGTGAAGGCGTTGATGGACGAGCTTTACGAGGAATTCATCAAGGAAGAGATGCCGAACCGCGTGCATCTGTCCACTTCGTGCTGCTCGATAAATTGCGGCGGCCAGGCCGACATCGCAATCATCATGCAGCACACCAAGCCGCCCAAGATCAATCACGACCTTGTCGCCAATGTGTGCGAACGGCCATCGGTGGTGGCGCGCTGTCCGGTGGCGGCGATCCGTCCGGCGCTGGTCAATGGCAAGCCGTCGCTGGAAGTGGACGAGAAGAAGTGCATTTGCTGCGGCGCCTGTTATCCACCGTGCCCGCCGATGCAGATCAACGATCCGGAGCATTCCAAGCTCGCGATCTGGGTGGGCGGTAAAAACTCCAACGCGCGCGCCAAGCCCACTTTCATGAAGATGGTGGCCTCCGGTCTGCCGAACAACCCGCCGCGCTGGCCTGAAGTATCTGAAGTAGTAAAGAAAATCCTTTATACCTATAAGGAAGACGCCAAACCGTGGGAGCGCATCGCCGACTGGATAGACCGCATCGGCTGGCCGCGTTTCTTCGAGAAAACGGAACTGCCGTTTACCAAGTACCTGATCGACGACTGGCGCGGTTCTCGGGCGAACCTGAACGCCTCGACCCACATCCGCTTCTGATTCGGCTGCGGAGCTGACAGTGAAGTTCGGACTCATGGTGAGCGAAGGCCCCTACACCCATCAGGCGTCGGATACCGCTTTCAAATTCGCGGCTGCGGCGCTGGAAAAAGGTCATCAGATCGATCGCATATTTTTTTACCACGACGGGGTCAACAACGCCACGCGGCTGACCGAACCGCCGCAGGATGATCGCCATATCGTGAACCGCTGGTCGGCACTCGCCGAGCAGCACGGCATCGATCTGGTGGTGTGCGTTGCGGCCGCGCTGCGCCGCGGCATCAAGGATGAGATTCTGCCCAAGGGCTTTCGCATCTCGGGCCTGGGGCAACTGGTGGAAACGGGCATACAGTCGGATCGCCTGGTGGTGTTCGGTGACTGACGGGAGAGTGACATGAACGAATCGGCGGGCGGTGTCGACCTGCAGGAAGAAACCTCCGGCACGGTCAAGAAGTTCATGTTTGTGAACCGCAAAGCGCCCTATGGCACGGTGTATGCATTAGAAGGGCTGGAGGTGGTGCTGATCAGCGCGGCATTCGATCAGGATGTCAGCATGGTATTCATCGATGACGGCGTCTACGAGCTGGTCAAGGGCCAGAACACCAAGGCGATCGGCATGAAGAACTTTTCGCCGACCTACCGCGCGCTCGAGGGCTACGACATCGAGAAGCTCTACGTGGATGAGGAATCGCTCGCGGCGCGCGGCCTGACCACGGAAAAACTTCTTGTGCCGGTGGAGGTGCTGAACACGGCACAAATGGCCGAATTGATGGACCAACAGGACGTCGTCATCAGCTTCTAAGGACCGTATGCTGCATATCGTGAACAAATCCCCGTTTGAGAGGAACGCCCTGGAGAGCTGCCTGCGCTTCGGCAGGGACGGCAGCGCGGTTCTGCTGATCGAGGACGGCGTTTACGCAGCGACGCGCGGCAACGCCGTGGAGCTGAAAATCCGGGAGGCAATGGGTCGTCTGAAGGTGTATGCACTGCAACCGGATCTGGAGGCGAGAGGCATGCAGGATGCGGTGATAGACGGCGTCAATCTGGTTGACTACGGCGGTTTCGTCGACCTGGTGGCGGAACACAAAGCCGCGCAGTCGTGGCTGTAGCCGAGAAACATTATTTTTAAGCGAGGAGACAGGAAATGGCATTCGAATTGAACGGCAATACTTACGAAACCGATGAGGAAGGTTATCTGGTCAATCTTGGCGACTGGAGCGAGGACGTGGCCGGCTTCCTGGCGCAGCAGGAAAAAATCGACTTGACCCAGAATCACTGGGAAGTGGTCAACTTTCTGCGCGAGTACTACAACGACTACCAGATTGCCCCGGCGGTGAGGGTGCTCACCAAGGCGATCGGCAAGAAACTCGGAGCGGACAAGGGTAACAGCAAGTATCTGTACGAACTGTTCCCCTATGGCCCGGCCAAGCAGGCATGCAAGATCGCCGGCCTGCCGAAACCGACCGGCTGTATTTAATCACCGCCGAGCGGCATTCTGCCGCGTTCGCGAGCCCGGACCGCACATGACGGTACTGACTATCTGTTACGCGCTGGTGTTTTATGCCGCCACCGTGCTGCTGGTGGGCGGGCTTGCCTGGAAAATTGCCGATTACGCGCGCACGCCGGTTCCGCTCAAGATTCCCAGCACTCCGGCGCCGCCGAGTACCGGGGGCGTGGCGCTGCGCATGGCGCGCGAGGTGGTGCTGTTCGAAAGCCTGTTTAAATCCAGCAAGTGGATCTGGGGCCTGGGTTGGCTGTTCCATGTCGCGCTGGCGCTGGTGTTGCTGCGCCATCTGCGTTATTTCACCGAGCCGGTGTGGACGGTGGTTGCGCTGGCGCAGCCCTTCGGCCTGTATGCCGGTTTTGCCATGATCGCCGGACTGGCAGGCCTGTGGGCGCGCCGCTTGCTGGTCGAGCGCATACGCTATATTTCGACGCCGTCCGATCACCTGATGCTGGTGCTGCTGATCGCGATCGGCGTGACCGGTCTGGGCATGAAGTATGTTTCCCACACCGATGTCGTCGCAGTAAAAGCGTTCATGCTGGGATTGATGTACTTCGATTGGCAGCCATTGCCTGCCGACCCCACGCTGCTCGTGCACCTCGCACTGGTCGCGGCGCTGATGGCGATATTCCCGGTGAGCAAACTGCTGCATGCGCCCGGCATCTTCTTCAGTCCGACGCGCAATCAGGCCGACGACTCCCGCGAGCGGCGCCATCTCGCGCCCTGGGCCGAAAAACTGGAAAAGGCAAAACCATGATTTGCCACAGAGGTCACAGAGACCACAGAGAAGTGCGAATAGAAGGAATTTACAGAAGGAAATCGTGGCAATGGTCTTCCAGGCCATGCATGGTTCTCTCTGTGACCTCTGTGTTCTCTGTGGCTAATAAGTTAGTTTAAGGAAAAGCCGTGGCCGTCGTTGAATTTGAAACTCCCAGGCTGAAAGAATATCCGGTTATCCCGATTCTGCAGGCCGGAGCGATGGCGCACAGCCAGCCGTTCGCTGCCGCGGCGCCGATTCAGAAGGCGCTGGGTTTTCCGGGCGAGCTGGTTGAAGACTGGCAGGAACAGGCGATCGCCAAGATGGGCGAGTTGCTCGGCAAGTACCGTTCGCTCAAGGTGTATCTCGATACCTGTGTGCATTGCGGCGCATGCAGCGACAAGTGCCATTATTTTCTCGGCACCGGAGACCCCAAGAACATGCCGGTTGCGCGCCAGGACCTCATGCGCAAGGTCTACCGGCGGTATTTTACTTTCACTGGCAAGTATTTTCCGAAACTGGTCGGTGCCGAAGACCTGACCCGGGAAGTGCTCGCAGAGTGGTACACCTACTTTAACCAGTGCTCGGAGTGCCGGCGCTGCTCGGTGTTTTGCCCGTACGGCATCGACACCGCCGAAATCACCATGGCCGCGAGGGAGATAATGGACTCGATCGGCATGGGGCAGAAATACAGCAACGAGATCATCGGCAAGGTGCACAAGATCGGCAACAACCTGGGGCTGCCGGGGCCGGCGCTGGAAGACACGCTGGCCGGGCTCGAGGAAGATATCAAGGATGCCACCGGGGCCGACGTCAAGCTGCCGCTCGACGTGCAGGGCGCCGAAGTCATGCTGGTCACGCCCTCGGCCGACTTCTTTTCCGAGCCGCATGTCGAGAGCCTGATCGGTTACGCCAAGGTGTTCCATCAGGCCGGCATCAGCTGGACGCTGTCCTCGCATGCTTCCGAGGCCGGCAACTTCGGGCTGTTCATCGGCAATTACGAGCAGATGCGCTCGATCTCGATGCGCGTGCGCGAGGCGGCGCTCGAACTGGGCGTCAGGCGCATCGCGGTTGGCGAATGCGGCCACGCCTGGCGCGTGGCCTACAGTTTCTGGAACACGCTGATCGGTCCATTCGATTTTCTTGACCAGAATTACCCGGTGCCGCAGCACATTTGCGAAGTCACTTACGACCTGATCCGGCGCGGCGCGCTCACGCTGGACAAGGCGGCCAATGACCATCGCATCGTCACGTTTCATGATTCGTGCAACGTTGCGCGCGGCTCCAGCATGGGCAACATGCCGCGCGGCCAGTTCATCATTCCACGCGAAATCATTCGAGCCTGCGTTAATAATTTTCACGATATGGCGCCGGAATCGATATACGAGAGCACGTTCTGTTGCGGTGGTGGCGGTGGCCTGCTCACCGATGACCTGATCGAACTTCGGGTCAAGGGCGCGCTGCCGAGGATGGAAGCGCTGAAGCAGGTGGTCGACGAGCACGGCGTCAATTTCATGGCGACGATTTGCGCAATCTGCAAGGCGCAGTTCGGCAAAGTGCTGCCGTATTACAAGTTCGACATGGACATGGTCGGTGGCGTGCACCAGTTGGTGAGCAGCGCAATCCGGTTGGGTGCAAAACAATGAACTTCACGGTACGGTTTTGCTTCTCTGTAAAACGGCCCGTCTGCAGGAGGAATTAAGATGTCAGGTTCATCCGGTGATACGAACACGAGGCTGACTTTTCGACGCTATCAGGACGGCGACGAAGCGCCGCTGCCGTGGCAGAAAGAGATATTCGATGCCGACCATACGCACAAATGCCCGACCTATGTGCAAAGTGCGCCGCCATGCCAGGCCAGTTGCCCGTCCGGTGAAGATATACGCGGCTACCTGAACATCATGCGGGGGGTCGAAAAGCCGCCGACTGGCATGCCCGTTCCTGAATACGCATTCCGGCGGCTTGCTGAAGCCAACCCGTTTCCGTCGGTGATGGGCCGAGTTTGCCCGGCGCCGTGCGAATCGGGCTGCAATCGCAACCAGGTCGAGGATTTCGTCGGCATCAACTCTATAGAGCATTTTCTCGGCGAATATGCGATCAAGAACAACCTGAAATTCGTCAAGCCCGCAACCAGCACCGGTAAGAAAATCGCCGTCATCGGTGGCGGTCCCGCCGGCCTGTCGTGCGCCTACCAGCTTATGCTGCTGGGCCACAGCTGTACAATTTTCGACGAGCATGAACTGCTTGGCGGCATGATGCGCTACGGCATCCCGGGATTCCGTACGCCACGCGCCGTGCTCGATGCAGAAATCCAGCGCATAGTCGATCTGGGGGTCGAAGTCCGGCTGAAGACCCGGGTCGGCCGTGACATCAGCATGGAGCAGATCGAAAAGCAGTTCGATGCGGTGTTCATGGGACTGGGCGCGCAGGGCGGACGGCCGCTGCCGGCGCCGGGCGCCGATGCGCCCAACTGCGTGACAGCGACCGCGTTTCTGCGGGCATTCAACGACGGGCGCCTGCGCCATGTCGGCAAGCGCGTCGTGGTTGTCGGCGGGGGCGACACCTCGATAGACGTGGCGACTGTCGCTCGCCGTCTCGGCCATATCACCCAGGTACATGAGCAAGACCGTCCCGAATACGTGATTCAGGGCCGTGTCGCTCACGATGTCGCGGAGATTTCCGCCAAGCAGGGTGCGGAGGTGATCCTCACATCGCTGTTCCCTATCGACCAGATGCAGGCGAACAAGCACGAAATCGAGCAGGCGCTGTCGGAAGGCATCGAGATCCGTTGCGGCATTACTCCGGTCGAGGTGGTACGTGACAGCAATGGACGCGCCACCGCGCTGCGTGTGGCGGATTGCGAAGCCACTTTAAAAAATAACCGGCTCGACGTCAAAGTCAAGCCGGGCACCGAGCGCGATATCGAAGCCGACCTCATCGTTTCGGCGATAGGCCAGGCGGTGGATTTCACCGGGCTGGAAGGCTTCGACAACGGCAAAGGCATGATCAGCGCAGACAAGAATTACCAGGTTCCGGGAAAACAGGGCGTGTTTGTCGGAGGCGACGTGATTCGCCCGCATCTGCTTACGACCGCAATCGGCCAGGGCTGGATCGCAGCGGACGGTATCGACCGCTATCTGAGCGGTGAAGCGCTCGACAAACGGCCGAAGATAGACACGCATACTTTCGATCTCAGGCGCAAGATGGTCGAGAAAGGGTTGCCGGTAGAGGAGGCGCCGCTCACCGGAATCTGGGGTACCGACAGCAGTAATGTCGCCATCCACAACTACGAAAACCGCTCGCAGAAATACGTGATTCCGCACGATGAACTGTTCCTCGGACACTTTCTGTACACCCCGCGCCACCAGCGCACGGTGATCACACTGACGAAAGACCAGGCGCTGGGAAATTACGAGGAGCGGCTGGAATCCCTCGCGGACAAGGAAGCGACAGCCGAAGCGAAGCGCTGCATGAGTTGCGGCCAGTGCTTCGAATGCGACAACTGCGTGGTGTACTGCCCGCAGAAAGCGGTGTTCAAGGTAAACAAGACGAAATCCACGACCGGCCGCTATGTCGATACCGACTATGCAAAATGCATAGGCTGTCACATCTGCCGCGATGTTTGCCCGACCGGTTATATCCAGATGGGGCTGGGGGAATAAACGTGAGGCGTGAGGAGTAAGGCGTGAGGAGTAAGCAGAAAAGCAGCATGTTTGCATGCCGTTGCCTCCATTCGAATGCCGGCAAAGGGATATTGCTGCTCGCCGCTGTGCTCTTAAGTTCGGGGGCGGTAAGTGCTGCGGACGCTACGCGTGTGCCCAAACCGGTGCTCGAAGCCGGTCAAGGCGAGAAATGCGTGGAGAACACCGAGTTCATGCGCAAAAACCACATGGAGCTGCTCAAACATCAGCGCGACGAAACGATGCACCAGGGCATACGCACCAGAAAATATAGCCTCAACGGCTGCATCGAGTGCCACGCCAGCCGCAAAACCAACAGTGTGGTCGGCAGTGAGCAGAACTTTTGTCAGAGCTGCCACAGCTATGTCGCCGTGAAACTTGATTGCTTTGAATGCCATTCGAGCAAACCAAAGCCGCCGGCCCACAAGCTGACGGGCGCGGTGCAACGGTCAGCTCGGCAGGATGTGAAATGAACGAGCCAGAGAGATCTCAGGACCAACCCGAAGCGATGAGCCGCAGGCAGTTCATCGGTTGGGGCGCGGCCACCGCCGCCGGGATCGCTATTGCGCCCGGAGTAACGTTATTCGATCTGGCGCACGGCCGTCCCGCTGAGCAAGCTGCGACGAACAAAGTGCGCTGGGGCATGCTGATCGACACCAACCAGTGCACCGCTGGCTGCAATGACTGTGTGACCGCCTGCAACACCGAGAACCATCTTTCCGGCGGGCTCAAGGAAACCGATTCCCAGTGGATCCGGAAAATTGAACTCAAAGACCTGCGTAGCAGCAAGGCGCATTCGCTGCCGATGATGTGCCAGCACTGCGAGCATCCGCCATGCGTCGATGTCTGTCCGACCGGCGCGTCGTTCAAACGCGCAGACGGCATCGTGCTGGTCGACCGGCATATCTGCATAGGCTGCCGCTATTGCATGATGGCGTGCCCGTACAAGGCGCGCTCGTTCGTGCACGAGGACGTGACCGGGCAGAATCCGGATGTGCCGCGCGGCAAAGGCTGCGTCGAGTCATGCACCCTGTGCGTGCACCGCATCGACCGCGACCAGAAGCCGGCGTGCGTTGAGGCGTGCTCGACAGCGGGGCGCAATGCCATGATCTTTGGCGATCTGAACGACCCGCAAAGCGAGATATCGAAGCGCGTCGCAACTTACGCGACGACCCAGGTGCGTGCCGACCTGGGCCTGAATGTCGCGGTGCGTTACCAGGGGATCTGAGAATCCGTGACAAAACCAAAAAGATTAACCGCAGATGAACGCCGATTAACATCAAAAGCCTTGAGTAATTGATGAGCCTGGGGTTCGATCCCAATGTGTTGTTTTAATTATATTAATTGTAGCCATTCCAGCAAGCGCCAAGGAGATAGGTGTGATCTGCGTTCATCTGCGTCCATCGGCGGTTCCATCGGTTTTGGCTTTTTTTATACGCACTCTAAGATGCAGGATTGAGTATGGCTAGCATTGCATTCCGGGAAATCGAAGGCCACAGCCGGGGTTACTACGCGCTGCTGGGTGCTGTTGGCGCGATTACGCTGGCGGGACTGGCTTCTGCCTACTACATGGAGCACCACGGGCACGTCGTGACCGGCATGACCAACCAGATCGTGTGGGGCATCCCGCACGTGTTTGCGGTGTTCCTGATCGTGGCCGCCTCCGGCGTTTTGAATGTGGCCTCGATCGCTTCGGTGTTCGGCAAAACGTTTTACAAACCGCTTGCACCGCTCTCGGGCCTGCTTGCAATTGCCATGCTGGCGGGCGGATTGATGGTGCTGATGCTCGATCTGGGTCGCGCCGACCGCATGATCATCGCCATGACCTACTACAATTTCAAGTCGATATTCGCGCTGAACGTGTTCCTCTACACCGGTTTTTTTACCATCGTCGGCATCTATCTGTGGACCATGATGGAGCGGGGCATGAACCGCTACAGCGGGGCGGCAGGTTTCGTGGCCTTCATCTGGCGCCTGCTGCTGACGACCGGCACCGGTTCAATTTTTGGCTTTCTGGTGGCGCGCCAGGCCTATGACTCGGCGCTGCTGGCGCCGATGTTCATCGTCATGTCTTTTTCATACGGACTGGCGGTCTATATCCTGGTGCTGATCGCGTCATACCACTGGACCGGACGATCGCTGGATGACGCGGTTATCGGGCGTCTGAAAAAGCTGCTGATCGTGTTTGTCGCCGCGGCGCTGTATTTCGTCGCAGTCCACCATCTCACCAACCTGTATGTCGCGAAGCAGCTCGACTTCGAGAAATTCATCCTGGTCACCGGCGGGGTGTACCCGCTGCTGTTCTGGGTCGGGCAAGTCGCACTCGGCAGCCTGGTACCGATTGCGATACTCGCCCATCCTGGCCTGGGCCGCGCCCGCGCCTGGGTCTGCCTGGCGGCGCTGCTGGTCGTGCTGGGCGCATTGGCGCAGATGTACGTGACTATCATAGGCGGACAAGCGTATCCGCTGCAGCTGTTCCCGGGTATGCAGGTGTCGAGCACCTTTTTCGACGGTGTGGTTCACCCGTATGCGCCAAGCATGCCTGAGATCTTTCTGGGATTGGGCGGCGTTGCGGTGGCCGCGGTCATCGTGCTGATTGCCATTAAGCTGCTGCGGTTTCTGCCGGAAAGACTGGATACCCGGGAGTCCGGCCAGCTGCCAGCAAATCAGCATAACGAGGCGGCGGCTTGAGCCAGGAACATCCATTCGCTGAATATGTCCGCATCCTCGGCAAGGGCAAACGGGGTGCGCGCTCGCTGACCGAGACGGAGGCGCAGGCCGCGATGACCATGATCATCCGGGGCGAGGCGGAGCCGGCCCAGATCGGCGCTTTCCTGATGCTGATTCGGATCCGGGAGGAGACTCCTGAAGAAGCATCCGGTTTCGTTACCGCGGCCAGAAACGCGATTATTCACCCCGTGACCGGCACGCCGGTACGTATCGACTGGTCGACCTATGCCGG
Source organism: Burkholderiales bacterium (assembly GCA_030683105.1). Classification (GTDB taxonomy): domain Bacteria; phylum Pseudomonadota; class Gammaproteobacteria; order Burkholderiales; family SG8-41; genus CAKKQX01. The sequence continues at coordinate 25,862 of JAUXMZ010000012.1, forward strand.
CAAGCGCCGGCAGTTGCCGTGGTTCGTACTCTCCGCGCTATTGCTGGCCGGCGGCGGCTATCCCGTGCTGATGCACGGCATCAGCGGCCACGACCGTCGTGTCTACGCTATACAGGCACTGCATGCGCTTGGTATCGATGCCAGTGCCACCCTGAGTGATGCTGCGCAGGAGATCAGCCGCAGCGGGTTTGCCTACATCGCGCTCGAGAAGTTCTGCCCGGTGCTCCACCAACTGATCGAGTTGCGCTCGCTGCTCGGCCTGCGCTCACCGATGCATAGCGTGGCCCGCATGGTCAACCCGCTGAATGCTGAAGTTCAGCTACAAGGCATTTTCCACCCCAATTATCGCGATATTCATCAACAGGCTGCACTATTGCTCAAGCAGCCGCATATGGCGGTGCTGAAAGGTGAGGGCGGAGAGATTGAGCGCAATCCCGATGCGCCCTGTCTGGTGCAAAGTGTCCATCACGGCGTCGAACAAACTGAAGAGTGGCCTGCAATGTTTGCGGCGCGCCATCTCAAGGACGAGACCATGGACGTGCACCGCTTGCCGGCGTTGTGGCGTGGCGAGATTGCCGACGAATATGGCGAAGCAGCCGTGATCGGCACCGCAGCCATAGCGCTGCGCGCTCTGGGCGTGGCGGAAAGCATAGCCGAAGCCGAGACGCAGGCTGCGGAATTATGGCGGCGACGTTCGGCCGTTTGGCTGAAAGCGGCATGAGCTTACAACGCGGCTCAGGGGCCTTATGAGCCATTCCCCCCGGCTGCTGATTTCGGCTGCGCATAAATCCTCTGGAAAAACAACGCTCAGCATCGGGTTGTGCAGGGCGTTGCGCAACCGCGGCGTGGATGTCCAGCCGTTCAAGAAAGGCCCTGACTACATCGATCCCATGTGGTTGTCCGCTGCTGCCGGCAAGGCTTGCCGCAATCTGGATTTCAACGTGATGGCGCCTTCAGAGATTTCCGCTTATTTCGAACGCCATGCGGCCGATGCGGATGTTGCGCTTATCGAAGGTAACAAGGGGTTGTACGACGGGCTCGATCTCGACGGCGGCAACAGCAACGCGGCGCTGGCGACGTTGTTGGGTGCGCCGGTGATGCTGGTCATCGATGCGCGCGGCATGACGCGGGGCATCGCGCCGCTGATCCTCGGTTTTCAGTCGTTCGACCAAAATATCGATATTGCAGGCGTAATCCTCAATAATCTCGGCGGTGCACGCCACGAGGCCAAGCTGCGCGCGGTGATCGAGCACTATACCAACGTGCCGGTGATTGGCGCGGTGCATCACGATGCGCGAATAGAAATCATCGAACGCCACCTCGGGCTCATGCCGAACAATGAGAGCACTGAGGCTGCGGAGAAAATAGCCGCAATCAGCGGTGCTATAGCAATGCAGGTGGATCTCGATCGCGTGCTTGAGATCTCGGGTTGGCAGCCGCCTAAGCTTCGCCACATTAGTATGGCAGGGGCTGCTGGTGAGAAACCAGTGCGGGCTGCTGACGTGCGCATTGGCTGGGCACGCGACCGGGCGTTCGGGTTTTACTATGCCGACGACCTGGAAGCGCTGCAGCAGGCGGGTGCGCTACTGGTGCCGTTAGACACGCTGCGCGATTCCAGGCTGCCGGAGCTCGATGGACTATTCATCGGCGGCGGGTTCCCCGAACGATTTATGCTGGAACTGGAGGCGAACGCAGCGCTGCGTGCGGATATCCGGGATGAGGTGCAAAACGGCCTGCCGGTCTACGCCGAGTGCGGCGGGCTCATGTATCTGGCGCGTAGCATCAGCTGGAACGGCGTGACGCGGCAGATGACAGGTGCGATCCCCGCGGATGTGGTGATGCATGACAAGCCGGTGGGCCGCGGGTACGTGCGCCTGCGCGAAACGGACTGTCATCCCTGGCCGCAGCAAGCCGCCACCGGCAGCGAATTACCCGCCCACGAATTTCATTACTCGACGCTTGAGAACATCGGTGCCGGCATTACCTTCGGCTACGAAGTGCTGCGCGGGCAGGGCATCGATGGCAGGCGCGACGGCATTGTATGCCATAACGTGTTTGCCTGTTATGCGCATCTGCGCAGCGTGGGCGCACATAATTGGGCGGAGCGCTTCGTCACGTTCGTGCGGCACGTCAGATCCGGCAACCGGCAGACCGATACGGCCGCCGCGACGTGCGGGCGTGCAGCGATTTGTTGAACCATGCGCAGAAGATGTGTCTGCAGACCCGAAAGCTCAGAGTTAACGGCGGCGATGTGGAAACCGATGCCGAAGGCTATTTGCTGCACCTTGACGACTGGTCAGAAGACTTTGCACATGCGCAGGCGCGCGTGGAAGGCCTGCAGCTCACTGCCGAACATTGGGAGGTCATCCAATTTTTACGCAGTTACTACCAGGAGCACGCTGTGCAAGCGCAAGTGCGCGTGATGATCCGGCATTTCGCACAAGCCTGGGGTGCTGAACGCGGCAATAACCACTATCTGCACGAGATTTTTCCCCGCGGCGGTCCGCAGAAACAAGGCAACCGGTTGGCCGGCCTGCTGCGCACCAAGGGCGAACATTAGCCGTAACGCAGACATGATCACGCTTACTCTACAGGCCGCGCAACAGGTTTTTAAGGCGTCTGGACAAACCGGCGATCTGGGCAGTCCGCTGCGCATCGCCGCGCGCGCCGATACAGATGGCTCGACCCAGTATGGCATGGGCTTTGACGAACAGCGCGAGCACGACATATTGATCCATTGCGAAGGCGTAACGGTGCTGGTTGCACCGGGCAGTGCTCAGTTGCTCAAAGGGGTGACGCTCGATTACGTCGAACTCAATCCCGGCGAATTCCAGTTTATTTTCATACCACCTGTGTCTGCGGGTGATCCAGAAAAATGAATTTTGACCTGATTGTCATCGGCAGCGGACCGGGCGGATACAAGGCCGCGTTGACTGCGGCCCACCTGGGTGCAAAAGTCGCGCTCGTGGAAAAAGCGCTGCCCGGCGGCACCTGCCTGAATCAGGGCTGCATTCCGAAGAAGACGCTGCTGCATCTGGCGACACTGATTGAAGACGTGAACAACCTGCAGGATCGTGGACTTGTCGGCAGAGTGCGCGGAGATTTTAATACCGCGATAGCGCACAAGAACGCTGTAGTCGCCGGCATCCGTGACAATTTTTCGATATGGCTCAGACGCCTCGGCGTGCAGGTGTTTGCGGCCGAGGCGCGACTGCTCGGCGGACAGCGCGTCGAATTGCGTTCGTGCCCGAACGATGCGACGCCTGCCAGGGTGCTGCAGGCCGGGCGCATCATTCTTGCTGCCGGTTCCGCACCGCTGCAGCTCGCCACCTGTCCAACTGACGGCGAGCGCATCCTGAATTCGCGCGATTTCATGATGAATCTGTCGCAACTGCCGGAGTCAGTGCTGTGCATCGGCGGCGGCGCGGTCGGCGTCGAACTCGGATTCCTGCTGCACCAGTTCGGCTCGCGCGTTTGCATTGTCGAGCAGCACAGCCGGTTGCTCGACCGGCCGCGCATCCCGGAGCGGGCAAGCGCCATGCTGGAGCGCAAGTTTGCGCGAATTGGCATCGAGGTGCACAAGAACGCATCAATGGCGGATTATGCCGTGGCACACGACGGAATCAAGGTGAATCTCAGCGATGGCTTTAGCGGTACATTTGAAAAAATTCTGGTCGCGGTTGGCCGGAAACCGCAGATTGACGGACTCGGGCTGCGAGAAGCCGGTGTTGCGGTGAACGCCGATGGATTCGTGCAGGTGTCAGAGTACCTGGAGACCAGCGCCGCGGGCATTTACGCGATCGGCGACTTGAAGCCTGGTCCGATGACGGCGAATGCCGCTTTGCACGATGCCAAGATCGCTGCGGGCAACGCGATCAACGGCAACCAGATGCGCGCGAATTACCACAAAGTTCCGGTAGTCATTGATTCAGCACTGGAAATAGCCGCGGTCGGGCTTACCGAAGACCTCGCTGAAGCCGCCGGGTTCGATGCTGATGTGGCGATGTCGAGTCTCGGCGGATCGGGCAAGGCTCGCGCCCGGCACGATTTTGAGGGTTTTATCGAGGTCGTGCACGATGCCGAAACGGGACAGTTGCTCGGTGGCTGCATTGTCGGCCCCGAGGCTGGCGAGCAAATTCACATGCTCGCGGCAGCGTGCCAGTCGGCGCGCGGTTTGTGGTTTCTCCGGGATATGAGCTACAGCCACCCGTCATGGTGCGAGGAACTCGAGGCGGCAGTTGATCCTTACGCAGCAGAACTGGGGCGGTCACACAAAACCATTTTTACACCTGGCATTTTTGCCGGACACAGGTAAGGGTGGATGGTCCGTCCCGTAACTGGACCGCATAAAAGAGTTGCTACAGTCGTTCATTATTTATGAAAAGGGTGATCATGATAAATTCCCGCCCTGGTTTTTTGAAACCTTCCCCGCAGCATGTACCAGCGCAACGTGGCGCGGTATATCTGGTCGGTGCCGGCCCGGGCAATCCCGAGCTGCTCACGCTGCGCGCGGCACGGTTGCTGCAGCAGGCAGACGTTGTGATATACGACAATCTCGTCGCGCCAGCGATCCTGGATCTCGCGAACGCGGCGGCCGAACGCGTTTATGTCGGAAAGCGCAGCGGTCTTCACACCATGCCGCAGCAGTCGATCAGCGATTTGCTGGTCAAATACGCGCGTCAGCACAAGCGGGTGGTGCGGTTAAAAGGAGGGGATCCGTTCATTTTTGGCCGCGGGGGCGAGGAAATAGAAACGCTGGCAAGCCGGGGAATTCCGTTCGAGGTCGTGCCGGGCATCACGGCGGCTGCGGGAGTTGCCGCGTACGCCGGCATCCCGTTGACGCACCGTGATCACGCGCAATCCTGTGTTTTCGTTACCGGCCATCTGAAGGACGGCAGCATGAATCTGGATTGGGAGGCGCTGGCACGCCCGAACCAGACGGTGGTGATCTACATGGGATTGCCCGGATTGCCGACATTGTGCGCAGAGCTTGTCGCACACGGGCTCGCCGCATCGACGCCGGCCGCGATTGTGCAGCAGGGCACAACTGACAGCCAGCGGGTGTTAACCGGCACGCTTCAAACGCTGCCGGCAATCGCCGCTGCGGCACAACTGGCGCCACCCACACTGATCATCATTGGCAGTGTCGTCAGCCTGCGGGATAAGCTGGCGTGGTTCGAGGCAGAAAATAAACAGCAGGAATCTGCCGTGCTTGAAAAACAGCACAGATGAACTCCCGGCGACGGGGTTCCCGGGCGGGATAGAAAGACTAGCTGCCCGAAGGCGTGTGCGGTCCAGCGAGCCTGCGCTCGACGGCAAACACCGCGGCCTCGACGCGTGATGACAGGTTGAGCTTGCTCAGTATGTGCCGGACGTGCATTTTGACCGTGTCCGTGCTGATGTTCAGTTCACGCGCAATGATTTTATTGCTCTGGCCTTGCGCGAGATGCGACAGAATCTCACGTTCACGCTGCGTGAGCTGATCCATCAGAGAACCGGTGCCGTCGCGCTTGTTATCGAGCAGACTGACCAGTTTGGCGGTCATTGCCGCCGCCACCACGGTTTCGCCACGCGCGGCACGCTGCACCGCGTCGACCACTTCATCGGGCTCCATGTCCTTGAGCAGATAGCCGCGGGCGCCGGCGCGCAACGCATTGGCGAGGTCTTCCTCGGCGTTGCTTACTGTCAACAGCAGGGTGGGGATGTCTATCCCCTCCTGGCGCATCTGTTTCAGGAGCGTCGTCCCGTCGCCCGGAGGCATGTGCAGGTCGAGGATGGCAACGTCGGGCTTCAGCTCTTTTAGCAGTCGTCGCGCCTCGTCCGGATTGCCCGTTATGCCTACGACCTTGATGATGCCATCGCGTTCCAAAAGCTCCGCCAAGCCCTTGCGAAACAGCGTATGGTCATCGACCAGAACGATGCGGATCGGAGGCGTCATGCTTTTACCGGCCTGCGCTGGCCAGACACGGGGAATTTAAGTTGAATCCGGGTGCCTTCGCCGGCCTGGCTGGCAACGTCAATGCTGCCGCCGAGCCGTTGCGCGCGTTCACGCATGATATTCATCCCGAGACGCATGCCGATTCCGGTGTTGCCGGGTCCGGTCAAACCTATTCCGTCGTCGTTTATCGTCACCATGTACTGATCAGCTGTCATATCAGCACAGATGCGCACCTGGCGCGCCCGTGCGTGCTTGGATACGTTGGCCAAAGCCTCCTGGACGATATGGAATACCTGAACTTCCTGATCGGGTGTGAGGTTCATGTCGGGAACCCGGTTCACGAACGCGGCCTTGATCCCGGACAGCCTGGAGAAGTTGTCGGCCACGTCCTGCAGCGCAGGGATCAATCCGCGCGGATCCATGCGGTGGCGAAACTGGGTCAGCAACTCGCGCAGCCGTGAATAGGCCGATTCCATGGCATCGTCCACTTCGCCCAGATATTTTTTTGCGAGAGGGTCGTCTCCGGTATTGATGGCTTCATTAAGAAAAGCCAGGCGCATTTTCATGTAGGCCAGCGTTTGCGCAAGAGAGTCGTGAATTTCATTGGCCAGCATCTGACGTTCGCTCATCAGCGTGATACGGATGTTTTCACGCGTCAGCCGGGCGTTCTCGAGCGCCATGCCCAGGTGCTCGCTGATCGAACTGAACAGCAGGGAAACATCGTCTGGCACCGGATTGTCACCTGACAGAAACAGGTTGTAGACTCCCATGATCCGGCCTTTGTTGCGCAACGGGATGGCGATGACGCGTTTGCAGGTATCGCCGAAATACGCAAGCGCGGTATTTTCCCGGCACACCGAAGTTTCTGCGGATTCGATCGTCTGTGTATGCGCTGCCTTGCCGCATATGCCGCATTCGAGCGGGACATATTGCTCGCGCTCTATCACTTCCTGCGGCAGGCCGATGGCGCCAACCAGTCTCAGGTGAGTGCCGTCGGGGGTCGCCACCCGCACGGCACCCCCGATAGCGCCGGCAAGCTTGACCATGGTGCTGAGAAACCGCTCGAGCAAGTCCTCGAGATCGCTGTCGGTGCTCAGACTGGTCGTGATTTCGGACAGGGCGCGCAGAGCCGGTATCTTGTAACCGCCATGCTCGCGCGCGGCTGTATCTGCGTCAGTCAAATTGTCGTCACGTTCCATGTGCACCAACCAAGAGATTTGTTCCTGTGTTTAGCGTTTAAACGTACCAGCTTGCGATCCATTCACAGGGATCATACACAATATTACAGCGGCAAAGGCGGGTGAGAGTGCTGCCGGGGGCATGGCTGTCGCCGTGAATGCGCGCATACGCGGTATCCCGGAAGGGCGGGATTCAACCAGTTTCGATCGCCATTACGACATTACCAACAGCGGCGACCTGCTAGATAAGGTTACATACGCAGGAAATTTACAGGGCGGCCGGCCGGGAAGGAAGTCGCACCGGTTGAAGATGCGGCTCCTTCGGGCACGGAGTGATGCTGTACTGTGGTTTAGCGACCATGTGGCAAGCGGGTCGCGTTACCCAGGTTTACTTCTTGGCCGCGAGTTCCTCTATCCTTTTTTCAAACGCATCCAGCCGTCTGAGCGCGGCGTTGACTTTCACGAAGTCAAAGTAAGTCACGTTGTTGGCCGGCAGGTCGGGGTTCGCGCCATAGATGATCCATGAATCGTCGTAGTTGCGGACCTTCTGATACCCCGCTTCCCGCAGCACGGCGTAGGTCTGGGTTGAACGGATGCCGGTCTGACAGTAGGCCACCACCTCTTTCTTGGGGTCCACCCCCTTGTAGAGTTCCCTGATCGCTGCCGTGTCCTTCAGGGCCATGCCCTCGCGGTCTTTGACCGTCTTCTCGGCCAGCTTTTTCGCCGCATCCGGATCCTTCCAGGCTTGCTCATAAGGGATATTGACATGGTTGGCGGCCGCGATGTACCCGCCGCGCACGGAGCGGATGTCCTCTCCGGCGTATTCCTTCACGGTGCGCGAATCGAGGAACTGGATTTCCTTGTTCTGCAGGTTTTTCTTGACGTAGTCCGTCGTCGCTATGAGGTCCGCGCGCAACTTGGCAGTGAACTGCGCGGCCGGGAGTTTGCGCGCCTCGTTCGTCAACGGGTGCTTGCCCGCCGTCCAATCGTCGAAGCCGCCGTGATACACCTTGGCTTTCGGGGCACCCAGGTACTCGAGGATCCAGAAAACCAAGTCGGGGCCAGTGTCGGCTTTGGTGCCGTACACGATGATTTCACTTTCGCGTGTCAGCCCGGCATCGCCCAGAATCTTCTCAAGCTTGTTCACCGGCAGGATGCGCCCGTCTACGCCCCGCAGGCCATCCCGCGCATTCTTCTCGCCGAGAACAATGGCGCCCGGTATGAGTCCCTTCTTGTAATCCGACGCCGCGCGTGCATCGACCAGGATTACGCCGGGTTTGTCCTTGTTCTTGAGAACGTAGTCCGTCTCTACTATCACATGATGGGCGTTGACCACCCCAATCCAGCCAGTCATAACAAGACCGGCCAGCAGCCCTGCGCTGCAGATACCCCATGGGCGCCGCTTATCCATAATCTCCTCCATCTGCTGTCATGTTTTGCCACGCCTCCGACGCTTATCTGCAATTCCTGTAACCGGAGGCAACCTTTGCCAACCACAACCGTACTGCTGGCCTGCCGCCAGGACGAGCTTAATTCAACTTCAACGCTTGCGACCGGCGGGCCGGGAAACCGGGCCGCCTTGCTGGAACTCCTGTAACCTGCGCTCGATCTCTGCTACTGGATAACGGCGGCGTCCCCCGGGTGTAAGCAGGCAAGGCAGCTTCTCATCGCGCGCCCAGCGGCTGACGGTATTGGGGACAACCTCAAACATCCGCGCCACCTCCGCCCGGGTGAAAAAACTCTTGTATTTGTGTGATACCTTCACCGCATCCGCCTAGGCGCGATATGGTTTTCTGGTTAATGTATCAAACATTCTAATTTGGATGCCATCGGTTACTTTGTGTTATATAGTTAACTCTACGCACATATCAAAGGAAATGATGCATTTGCATCATTTTCAGGCCAAGGTTTGTCGAGAAGGGGAACATGACCCATTCCATCTCGGTCGTCATTCCCAACCGCAACGGCGCGGCCACGATCGGGAAGTGCCTGGCGGCGGCTTTGGCTTCCCGCCACGATAACTTCGAGGTGATCGTGGTGGATGATGGCTCCGAGGACGAATCCGTGGAGGTCATAAGGCGTTTTCCCTGCCGGCTGATCCGCCTGGCGCAGCATGGCGGCGCCGCGAAGGCCAGAAACACCGGCGCGCAGCACAGCCGCGGCGATGTTCTGTTCTTTACCGATTCAGATTGTCTTTTGCAGAGTGACAGCCTTGCCATCGCCAGCCAGACGCTGGCACGCGCGGGCCCGCAGAGCGTGGTCGGCGGCACTTATACCCCGTTGCCTCATGACCACCGATTCTTCAGCATATTCCAGTCAGCCTTCATCCATTACTGCGAGACAAAAAGACCGCAGCACCCCGATTACCTTGCTACCCATGCGCTGGTCATTCCCACTCAAATGTTCAGGCAGAGCGAGGGATTCCGGGAAGAGTTCCTGCCGATTCTGGAGGACGTAGAATTCAGCCACCGGCTGCGCCGCCTGGGTTACCGGCTGGTGATGAACCCGGCGCTGCAGGTGCAGCATATCTTCAATTTTTCCCTGGCCCGTTCATTGGCCAATGCCGCGTTCAAGGCCAGTTACTGGACTTTGTACTCGATCCGGAACGGTGATCTGCTGTCGGATTCCGGCACGGCGTCGGTGGGCCTGAAACTCAACGGGGCGGTATTTTTCCTTGGACTGCTGCTCCTGGTGCTGTTCTTCGCGACCGGCAATGCGCTGTTTTTGTCAGCGCTCGCTGTCGCAGTCGCGTTTAATCTCTACGGCAACAGGGGGCTGTTGCGGGCGTTTTATGAAGCCGACGGATTAAGTTTTGCCCTGGGCGCAACCGCCTATTACCTGCTGCTCTATCCTCTGGCGGTTGGAGCGGGCGCCAGCGTCGGCGTGATGAAGTATTTGGGCGATTTTTTTTATAAACCGGGGTGGCGTCTCTGATGTTCTCGCTGCTGCGCCATGCCGGCTCTATTCTCTGGAAACGCAGCCCGATCCAGCTCACTTTCTTTGTCACCCGAAACTGTAATGCCCGCTGCCCTTACTGTTTTTATCTGCAGAGCGCGGATCATCCCAAAGACGACACGGAAGAGCTTTCGCTGGACGAGATCGGGAAGATCTCGCGCTCCCTGGGAAGGCTGCTGTGGCTTGCCTTTTCGGGAGGCGAGGCCTTCCTGCGCAAGGACCTGGTCGAAATCAGCAAAATATTTTATGCACAGAACCAGCCGGTTATCATGCTCTATTCCACCAATGGCCTGGCGGCGGAACTGATTCGGGACTGTACCGAGAAGATACTGAAACACTGCCCCGAAAGCGTGGTTGCTGTGAAGCTCTCGCTGGACGGCCTGGACAGCGCCCATGATGAACTGCGGCAGACGCCGGGCGGATTCAGCAAGATGATGCACAGCTATCGCCTGCTGGGCGAGCTGCTCGAGCACTACCCGAATTTCGAGCTCGGAATCAATACGGTATTCAGTTCCGGGAACCAGGACCACATGGATGAAATTATCGATTTCGTCCAGGGCCTCGATCGCGTCAAAACGCATACCATCTCGCTGGTGCGGGGCAATCTGGATCATGCGCATTTCAAGGACGTGGATTACCGAAAGTACCGGCGTGCGATAGAAAGGCTGGAGAAAAATCTCAAGGACAAGACATCAGGCATTTACCGCTTCAAGGGCGCTCGCCTGAAAGCGGCGCAGGATATACTCCAGCGCCGGATGATTTACCGGACTGCGCTGGAGCAAACGCGGGTCACGCCCTGTTACGCCGGGCGTCTGAACCTGGTGCTCACGGAGACGGGCGGGGTTTATCCCTGCGAGACACTGACGGAGGGCTTCGGCAACGTGCGGGATTTCGACTATGACTTGCGGCGGGTCATGCGTGACAAGCCGGCCCAGGCCGTCATGCGCTCCATCCAGGACCGCCGCTGCCATTGCACGCATGAGTGTTATCTCATGACTAATATCCTGTTCGACCCGCGGCGATACCCGGCCCTGATCAAGGAATACCTGCAACTATAATGCCTCTAGCCGGGATCGCCACGATGCTCTCCCAGGTGGCGAAACCAGGGTTCGGTGGCCTTGCCTATGGACTTCGGGTCCCATAACGGGGCATCGTGCCAGTCGCTGAGTTGTTGCAGCGTGCGCATCACTCCTTCTTCAAACGGTACCGTTGCCCGCCACCTGAGAACCTGTTCGATCCGGGTGACATCAGCGCAAGTACAATGCGGCTCCCCCGGGCGTTTAGGGAGATGCACCACGTTTCCTCCCAGAAGTTCAGCCAATTCGTTGATGCTGTGGTGAGTGCCGCTTCCCACGTTCAACGCTTCGCCGGATGCGCTCGACCAGGCGGCACGGACAAACGCATCGACGGCGTCCGTCACATAGGTGAAGTCACGCGTTTGAGTGCCGTCACCGACCACCGTGAGCGGTTTGCCGTGTAGTTTCTGTGAAAAAAAGACGCCGCATACCGAGCCATAAGCCCCTGTCGTTCTCGATCTAGGGCCATACACGCTGAACAAACGCAGAGAGAGTGCGGACAGGCTGTAAACTCGCGCCCAATGCAATACGAGTTGCTCCCCCAGATACTTTGTCAGGGCATAGGGGTAGAGTGGATTCATCGGTGAAGTTTCCGGAGTCGGGCAGAGGGCGGGTATCCCGTAGCCGGAAGAGGAGGCGGCATACACCAGGCGCTTCACGCCCGCGCTCCTGGCACATTCCAATACGTTGCATGTCCCGCTGACGTTGGTGCTGAAATACAGCTCCGGCCACTCAACGGACGGAACAATATCCGCGATCCCGGCGAGATGAAAGACCCAGTCCACCCCGGTGAAACAGCCGGATAATTGCTGCGAATCGCGAATATCCACCTGGCAAAATTTTAAACGCGGATGTTCGAGAAAGTGGGCGATGTTACTCATTCTTCCCGTTGCGAGATTGTCCGCGATGACGACATCGTGTCCGCCAGCCAGCAGCCTCTCGCTGAGATGGCTGCCTATGAATCCAGCGCCGCCGGTAACCAGCGTCTTCACGGCAACCCCTGCTTATGCATATCCAGTGATCTGCCCCCTGTCTTCGGCCGGCGCTGAAACACGCCTTGTTTCGCCCACAGCCAGAACAGGCTGCTCATGCCCCTGAACGCGGCACGAATGTCGTTGAGGTTGCGCATAGCAAGGAACTTTTTGAAAAGGAACGAAGGCCGCGAATAGAATCGCCGGAACGCAATTTGACGCAGTTGCTGGATCTGTTCGCGCGTCATGGTGTAAGGAACGAAAGCTGCACCCTGGTACGTGCAGTCGGTGAGATCGCGGGAGATTGACCCGAACCTGGCGTGATGTGCATAAAGATCGGTCCCAGGAAAGGGCGTCAGCGTGTGGAAATTGGCCAGATCGGGACTCAGTTCGATGGCGAACTCGATGGTTTTGAGGCCATCATCGAAGCTTTCGCCCGGAATGCCGAAGACAAAAGGCGTGCTTACCTGAAGGCCGGCCGTTTTGGCCGCGCGCACCGCCTGGCTGACCTGATCCAGCGTCGTCGCTTTGCGCAGCGCATTGAGATTCTTTTGCACGCCGCTTTCCGCGCCGATGAGGATCGCCCAGCAGCCCGCATCCCTGAATGCCTGCAGCAGGGGCAGGTCCACCTGATTCGCGCAGGCCGAGGCGAACCAGGCAAAACGCAGTCCACGCACCTTGATCTGCCGCGCCAGTTCCATGGCGCGGGCGTAGTCGGAGGCGAGGGTATCGTCCAGAATTTTGATTTCCTGGTAACCCTGCGCAAGGAGAAGTTCGATCTCCTGCAGGACGTTTTCGATGCTGCGGTAGCGCACGCCGCGAACGCCGAATTTGCGCTCCTTGTCGATCTGGAAACAGAACAGGCAGCGCCGGCTGCAGCCGCGCGAAGTGATGAGTGTTGCCACCGGTTTTCTGCGATAGGTTCCAGGCGGCGGGATGTAGCGCGCCGCGTCGCCCAGCAGTTCACGCGCCGGGAAGGGCAGGCTGTCGAGCGCCTCGATCAGTGGTCGCGGCGGGTTGCTGATGATCTTGCCGTTGTGCCGGAAGACCACGCCTGCGACGCCTTCGAGACTTGCGCCATGTTCCAGCCGCTCCAGCATTTCGCAGATAGTGAGTTCACCCTCACCCGTGACCACCGCATCAATGGCCGCGTTGTCGTCCACGAAGCTTCGCTCCTGGGCGGCGATGGGATAGGGACCACCGACACAGGTGAAAATATCCTTGTTGAGCCGCTTGAGATCCGCGGCTGTATTTTTTGCCTTGTCCCAGCCAAAGGCGGTGGCATAGATGCCGGCGAAATCAGTATCGAAAGCCATGACCTCACGCAGTATCTGTGCGTGGCTCATGAAGCCGCCGTCACAAAATTTCACCTGGTGCCCGGCCCGCAGCAGGCAGGCGGCAATATAAAGCATGCCCAGCGGTTGCCAATAGTTGATCTGCGAACCCGCAGTGCTGGCGGGAAACAGCTCACCGGGTGTCCACGCCGGTACAATCAGCGCGCATTTCATGGCACACCGCCAATTGCGACGGCAGCAGGTAGCTGCCTGGGACACCCCAGCAGCGCGTCCGCCGCCGCCAGTCCCGACGAGATGGCCTGATCCATGTTGTAGTAACGGAACAGCCCGCCGCGGCCCGCGACCTGCAGGTTGTCGAAGCGCGCCAGATAATCGCACAGGATCCGGCTGCGTTCCTGGTAACCCACCTCGAACAGCGGGTAGGCCGTGGAAACTCTGACCACCTTGCCATCAAGCACCTCGTGGCGGTGGATGAACCCGAGTTTTTCAAGATGATGCACGGTCGTTTCGATCAGATCGGCATCGGATGCGTTCCAGGTGGCGTCGCCGCGAAAACAAAAGCGTTCGGTTACCAGGAGCGTGCACCCCGGCGGCGCCATCGCCGCGCTCCAATTGGTCGGCTCATGCAGCCTGCCAAACGGAATATCCTTGCCGGGAAAGTAGATCCAGGTCTGGTCGGTCGCGCGCTTGCGCCTGATCATCACCGCCACGATGACCAGATCCCGGTAGCGCAGTCGTGCCGCAGCCGCGCGCACGTCGACTGGCGCGTGCGGACTGAGCGACTGGATGACCTGGGTAAGCGGGATGGTGGACAGAATCGTTTCGCCCCGAAGCTCGTGCTCCTGATCCCCCTGGAGCACGGTGACGCTCTCGATGCGCCGACCGTCATGGCGCATGCGCACCACCCGGGTGCCGGTGGCGATCGGGCTCGACCGTTCAATCCTCGCTCGCAGGCGCTCAGCAATGCTGCCTATGCCGAGCCGCGGGTACAAAAACCGATCCACCAGCGTTGGCAACGCGGCGCCGCGCTTTAGAAATGCATGGCGGATGGCGGCGCCCAGGGACAGGCCCTGGACGCGCTGCGCCATCCACTCGGCGCTGATGTCGCGGCAGGTTATGCCCCATACCTTTTCGCTGTAGTCGCGGAAATAAAGCTCGAACAGCGGGCGCCCGAAATGAGCCACGACCCAGTCTTCCAGCGATACCAGCGGCGCCGGTCGCAGCCGCCGCGCAATGTTCGTGGAGGCATAGCCGAGCAGGATCTGCGCGCTTGTGCGCGGGCCCAGGCCAAACAGCGCGCCCAAGGGCCGCAGCGGATACTCGATCCATTTGCCGCGCAGGTAGATGCGGCTCGCGCGCGGAACCGTGACGAGTTCGTCGCCGAGCAGTTCGCGCACGAATTCCTCGACGCGGACGTCGTGGGTGAAGAAGCGATGCCCTCCGAGATCGAAGCGAAAGCCGTCATGCACCATGGTACGCGCAAGTCCGCCGACGGCACCTGCGCCTTCGAGCACTTGCACTTGGCGGCCGGCTTGCGTGAGCGCGCAGCCGGCGGCAAGGCCGGCGAGCCCGCCGCCGAGAATAAGGGTTTCGCTGTCCATGGCCCGCCGCGGGCCGCGCTAGCGCGCGAGGAGCACCGGAATGGCGGCTCCGTTCGAGACCTGGTGCGCAACGTCGCCGAGCATGAGCTTGTCAATCAGGCTGCGCGTGTTGCCGATGACTATGAGTTCCGCATCGAATTCCACTGCCGCATTGAGGATCCCCTCGGCGGCGCGCCCGCTCCTGATCACCGTATGCAAGTCACGAAAACCGTGCTTCTCGAACAAAGCACGCTGGGTGGCGAGCGCCGTTTCCGCCTTGGCCTGGAGCGACTCCAACTGCGGCGTTCCTTCAAGCGCCTGGCGCAACTCGGCAAGCTCCGCGTCGCTGCTAAGGCCATCCACGGAACTTGGTCCGCCATAGCGCAGCACGTGCAGCAGGGTCACGGCCGGCGGCGTCCTGCCGGCGAACAGGCGCACGCAAGCGTCGATGCAGGCCCGGCTGCCTTTCGAGCCATCCACAGCAACAAGCACGCGGTTCATATTTCTTCCTCCTTGCCTCGCTTAGAACCCGCTGCAAAATGAATTTCGCAACGGGTCGATCTAGCAGCCTGTCGGACTTGGCCTCATTCACCGGAACGCGTAGCGTTAGCGGATCGTTGCTGCTCGACGCTTCGACAACAGGCTGCTTAATAAAGAAACATTACGTATCGAAACCCTATGCTACCGGAACAAACGTCACTGGCATGGCGTTCTTTTCACCTTGTTCTTTAGTTTTTTTATTTTAGGAGTTTGTCGGGGCTAAGTCCGACAAACTCCTCAGCGTCCATACCCGCCCGCCCCGGCACTCACTGGCGCCTGCTCCGTCGCGGCCACGGTCTTGGCGCCACCAGTGTGCGCTGACATGGAGTAACCCATCAGGAACCCGATCCAGCTCGCTGCAACGACAACCACGATCCAAAGACTGCTCTTGTTCATGGCATCTTATCCTCAGGCTGCAATTTTCCTGATCTTCCAGGTGTACTTTCCGCTATCGGTGTTTTTCTCGACGACCTCGTTGCCGATGGATTCACACATGGCAGAGATGGACTCTCCCGAAGAGGCGTTGTCAAACACCAGCTCCAGCAGTTCCCCCCCCTTCATTTTTTCCAGAGCTTTCTTGGTATAGAGCTGGGGATGCGGACAAACATATCCGCACACGTCCAGCGCATACAAGCCCTCTGTCTTCTTTTCAAATTTCATCTCGCACCTCCTCCTGTTATGCCGGCGCTAGAGCTGGAAAGCGGCCATTTCCCTGGCCATTTTCCTCTCGGTCCACCAGTTGAAAAATTTGACGCCAAAGAAGGCGCCGACAAACATGCCGGCGCCGAACATCCAACCCGACACGTCACCCTGGGAAACCCTTACGAAGAACGCGCCGACATTGCACCCGAGGCCGAGGCGGGAGCCGATGCCCATCAAAGTGCCGCCGATGATGGCCCACATGGCGAGCTCGCGCGTCGTTCCCTTCCATTTGAACTCGTTGCTCAGCAGCGCCATCACGGCTGCGCCACCGATCAAGGCGATCGACATCCAGTCCGCTGGGTTGATAAGCGGATTGGGGAGGCCGTTCTCCAGGCCGAAATAGATGTTGTCCATGTTTTCCGCGCCCAGCTTGTTGAAAACCCAACCGACCCACTGGGCTTCCTGCGTCGTGACATACCAGTAGCCCGGGTCGAATACCGTCCCTTTGACGGAGAGGCCGTCGGTGATGCCCATTTCCTTCATCAACTGGCCGAAATTGCTCACGCCGAACTTGAGCTGCAGACCCTTCATTACATACATGTGAAGTCCGGCGGCGATGCCCAGAGCAAGGCCAGCGACCGCCGTGCGTTTCGATGCCATGATCATGCTCCAGTAGCCGGCGAGATTAACCCCCAGTCCCGCGACGGGGAGGCGCGCCTCCGCGCGCTTGCGAAGATACCCTTTGCGGTACCAGATCAGGTAGACCCCGATCAGGATCACCGCCGCGGGAATCACGATCCCCACCAACACATCGCCTACGAAGGACGCAGCAATCGGATTGTTCAGCTCCAGCACCTTGCTGAACCGGGTCACCGGCTGGTCCCATACGTAGCCGGCAAGATACTGATCCACCCAGCCGTCACCGGCGTTGATCGACGCGGGCAGCCCTCTTCCCACCGCAGTCTGATGCCAGGAGTAGGGCACAAGACTGTTGGTCCATCCGCCGACGCTCGCGAAGATCGCCTGCGAGACGCTGATCGACAGGATCACCAGCATAGCCGTGGTGTTGCCTTCGCCCGCCTTGTAGAGCGAACCGGAAGCGCAGCCGCCGGTGAGCACCATGCCCACGCCGAAAATGAAACCTGCAATCACTGAATGGATCCCGTAAGGCGCTGGATGAAAGGTGCTGTTGCCGGTTACCGTGACGACGGCCGACACGGCCCCGAACAGCACCATGGCGATCATGATGCCCACGGCCATGCGCGGTACACCTACCGCGAACAAATCTCGAAATGCCGATGAGAAGCAGAAGCGGCCGTACTGCAAACACATGCCGTAGACGAAACCAAACCAGAGATAGGCCGCGACGTAAATGTAATACTCGTGCACCGCGTAGGTAACCATGGTCAGCAGCGTAAGAAAACCGACGATCCCATATGCCCAGCGCGGGTTGTTGTTCGCTACCTCGTTCATTCAATACCTCCATGCGGACAATGCGGCTTAGGGAGTAATGCTGGTTGATAGATTCTGACGAAGGTCTGATACCCGTACACCCCTTCGGATGCCATGAACTCGCTGGCCAGGCAGTGACGCTCCAGCCGCTGCGCGACACGCGGCGGCAGGGTCTGGGGTGGATCGCCGAAGATGAGCGCCACCGTGTTATGCGGCTCGGGATATGAGCTTGCTTCATGGTAGTAGCGTGGGAGCGAGTATTCCCAGGTGAAACGCAGCGGCGACGTACCGACTCCCGCCGGCGCAGGAAAAAACGTCAATTCCGGGCGATATGTCAACGCCTTGCGGGTGAACAGATCCAGCAACGGCAGCGAAACCACTGGATTAATGGCAACCCGTGGCTGCTCGAGCGTGATGACCTCGACTTGCGCCACATCCAGGCCATCCAGATACGCCCCCGCTTTCTGCAGATTGGCGGCGCTGGCCGTCTGCAAAAAGGGCAGGTAAGCAAACAATGCGATTGCCAGGGATGACGCCACGGCACAGAATGCGGCAAAGGCGCGTGCTTCGACATTGCGAATTTCGCGCAGGCCGTAGGCGGCCATCAGCGCGAGCATGGGGAGGAGCACGATCAGATAGCGGATGCGTTCAATCTGGCCAAGAAGCGCGAGTGCCAGCATCCAGCTGATGATCGCGTACTTCAGGTCCTTTCTCCGGATCGCGGCATACAGCGACCAGGCCGCGGCGGCGGCGATGAAAGGATGGATCTGGAACAGGAAGGTCGAAATTAAGCTCTCATGCCATCTGCCAAGGCCGGGCCTCTGGTAGTCCCACAGCAAGCGGAACTGTTCAATTATCACATCTGTTTTGGCCAGCAGCAGCAGCCCAAACAAGGCGGCGGCCAGGCCGGCAACCACGCCTGCCTGCCGCAGGGTTGCTGCAGGCGTCTTCCTAGCATAAACCACAAGCACCGGGATCAGTACGGTCAGCATCAGCCACGCCGAGTATTTCGACAGCAACGCAAGGGTGACAGCCGTGACGGCCGCCGCAATCCATCCCGCTCCACCCAGTTTGAATGCCTTGATCATAGTGAATATCGCCAAAGCGATGAAAAACATGGCCGGCACATCGACCAGCATGAGCGGCACCTGCGTGAGCAAAAACGGCATGGCGAGCAGCAGCGCGCCGCCGTAGAAACCGAGGGTGGCGTCCCACAGTTCGCGGCCGATGTGATAGGTCAGTATCACGGTGCCGGCAAACAAAAGCGTGGTGAAAACCTGGATAAAAATCCGTTCCTCGCCAGCCAAACGGAAGATCAAGCCGTAGAGGAAGGGGACCAGCGGCAGATCCGTCCAGGCGTGAAGATCCTTGCCCCAGGCCTCGAAGAACGCGCCGATGCCGTATAAAGAAAGATACTTGGCCTGGGCGAAATAGCGCGCGGTATCCACGATCACTTCGGGTGCGCTCCAGAAGGCCGCGCCTGCAGCGAAGGACGAGACAAACAGCCAGGTCCGGGCGCTGCGGGGCGGAAGCGAAACTTTTCGCAACGCATAGGCGAGCGCAATGCTAAGAAGGATGATTACCGCGAAGCGCACAGCTTGCGCGTCAGCGAAGACCCATTGCCAGCTTGTGAGCCGGTTGTCGTCATTTGCGCGGAAGACCAAAGCGGTAACAAAGGCTGCGAACGTCAACAGCGCAATCAGCAGCAACAAAATGGCATTTTCGCCAGTCAGGTGCCGCTCTGCAGCCGGGTCGATGCTGTGCGGCAACTGCAATGCGTTCGTCATTTTAATGTGCCATGCGCCATGACTGTGGCTCGCTACCAGGAGATGACTTTGTCATGCGAAAATATCTCATCCACCAGACGTTCATACGAGATGTCGTTATCTCGCAAGTCCACTACGCGCACCTGATGCAGCCGGGCGTGCGCCTCGATGATCTGGCCGGACAGTTTGTCCCCGCCGTCGTTCAGCAGGTGAAGGATTTTCATTTTCTGGTTTTCCTCGCAAGCCACTTCCTTTCCTCCCATGTCAACGTCTGCGGTTTAGCTTCTTTACAGGATGATCACCCGATCGGCTTGCTGGCCCATCATCGCATTTTGCAGCTGGCTGCCGGCGGCGATCTGCCCGGGCAAGGTGTCGAAGCTCACGCCCTTGTGCGTGGCGCTTTCCTGGCAAAAGCTCATTTTCACGCCGGGCAGTTGGCACAACGCGATATAGCCGGCATTGGTGAGCAGTCTGGTGCCGTCGTCCATGGCAAAGAGGAACACCTCGTGGCCATTGGCGAGCGCTGCCCGCGTCATCCCCGAGATCGCTTCAAGGTGCCGGTCGGTATTGATCAGGATGCCCAGCTTCACTCTTAATTCCTTGCCGCAGGCGGGCTTTTCCCAAGCATGCGCCGGCGGCGGTCAGGCGCGTCAATCAACCGCATTTGCGGGCGCGCGAAATGTGTCATATGTTGCAAAAAGTATTCTATGGATGCCTGGCTATGCAAATGATGCATTTGCATCATTTTTTGCTCTGAGCGGAAACCACTGCGCCGCGCCTGCTGACTACGTTTAATAGGGCAGCACGTGATCGTAAGCGGTCAGCCTGCGGGCAATCTCGTCGGTGGGGACGAACTCAAGGTCGGCGTTCTCCTTGCAGTCCGTGTAGATTTTCATCTCCATTTCCCTGATGGTCTCAAAGTTCAGGGTATTTTCACCCGTGATTTCCAGTTTCCTGCCCATGACGTAGACGTCCACCACGTCGTCCAGGAGTATGAGGCCGAGAGACATCCTCAAGGCCTCGTCCTGTCTATCCCTGACCAGCACCGCAATTTTCTTCGGCATCGCTATCGCCTTTCGTAGACAAAGTGTTACTCGGAAGTTTGATCAGATGGCGCCGGTACGCGTAGGCCACCGCTTCGAGCTTGCTGTGTAGCCCCAATTTGTTCAGGATATGCTGAATGTGGTTGCGCACCGTTGCGCGACTGATGCAAAGATCCCGGGAAATCGTCACAGCCGAGAAGCCCTCTGCCAGCAATTGGAGAATTTTTTGCTCGCGGGCGGTAAGCGGGTACGAACGCGCCGGGGTGACGATGGCATTGCTTTTCGCGCTTTTTCCGTGCCCCGGTTGTGCCGGACGTTGTTCAATGGCATGGCCACGGCGCAGGACATGGATCACGGTCCACAGGCCGTCGCGCGGGGAGGGCGCCAGCACCGTGCTCACCCCAACCGGTTGCGGGTGGTCGTGTTTATTATTGATTGCGAGCTCGAACGTCGCTGGAGCAGCCCCGCCTTTGGCCAATCTCGCGATCTGGCATACCGGCCCGCAAACAGGGCGTCCTTTGATGTCGCAGCCTTGAATGAGGCGGTAGCAAGGATGGCCGAGTGCCTGCGACGCCGAAATGCCAAGAAACCGCTCGCTAGCGGGATTCCAGAACGTGATGCGTTGATTGGCGTCCACGGCGAACACGCCGTCCGCAGCGCGCAATAAAAGATCCGCGATGATCGGACTCGCTGTGCCGATTATCGGCGGCGGGCCTTGATTCTTCCACAGCGATGCCGCCATGGCTCCTCCTGTCTGTGCAGGGCATGCAACTAAACATCAATTTTTTTCTTTTAAAGCACACGACCTTGAGCCTGTACCAGTCGTGCAACCAACTTTTTCGTATTATTTCCATTTTCATGGAAATGACCTTGATGTAGATCAACTTATGGACTGCGAAGGGTTGAGAGTGCTGTGCTGACAGGAAATTGACAGAGGCGATTCCGGTCATGCGACCGATACTGGAGCGCACACCGTAGGCAAGCTTTGATGGGTGGGCGGATAAATGATTTTCTGAAAACGGCCATCATATAATTTGATGTCCTATTCGATGGTTTTTATGGCGCCCCTTCGCTAATGCGGAGCAACATGCGCTACATGAGTAATACCGCCAGTGATTTTGGATTCCACATGTCCGGCTTCATCGTTAAATGAAGGCTGGCTCCGCAGATTGCGCGGCGGGGCAGGGCGGCGCACACGGCGCTCGGTTTCAACGTCGCATTTCTATCCAGTAAATCGTTATCACCAACGCGAATAGCATGATCTCAGCGAGTGTCACCATGACAATAATGAAGGTGATGCGCCGTGCCGAGGGCTTCATCGGGACCCAGACGCGGCGCATGTACCAGCGCCAGATTGCCGATTTCCCCCAATGGTGTTCGCGTTTTAGATAAGTTTGCAGTGCCACGCCCCAGGCGTGCAGGCTCTTGTCGGCTTCGTCCGGATCAGCCGGGGCCCCGGATGTGAGAGGGGTGTAATCATCGGTGATCCTGAGTCTGCTGCCGCCCGGTGCGGCTTCGACTTCAAACCGCGTGCTGCGCCTTGCGCCATGGTCATACCGGACCTGGAAATCGAAACCGGATTTACGTTCCGGGCGGATGTGGAGGTCAAACTCGCGCTGGTTGCTGAGATTACGGTAAACGGCGTGGATCTGGCCGTTTTCGCTGCTCTGCCAGGTTTTAAATTCGAGGTAAGGATTGATTCGATACAACCGTTCCAGATCCTGGCAGAAAGCGGCCAGCGCCTGCGGCGCCAGCGGTGCATCGATTACGACCCAGGCGGCGTCGGCAGCGGGTTCAGCCGGAGTCATCTCGGATAAGGTGCGATCAGCAGTGGCACGGTGAGCGCCTGTGCCAGCGTTTCAAGAACCATGCGTGAACGCAAGCCGGATATTTCCGACGGGCGGGGCGAGCCGATCACGATCAGGTCGGCCTTGCTCTCAACCGCATAGTCGATCAGGCACTGATCCGGTTTGCCGAGCACCACTTTGGTCTGAAATGTGACTCCGCGAGCCTTGATTTCCTGCTCCAGAATTGCCCGGTGTTGGTCGATCTCGCGGCCCAGCTGGGCCTCGACATACTGGCCATAGGTATCACGGGTCGAGGCGTTGTTCAGCCAGTCATCCCCCATCATGCCGCCCCAGAGGTCAGGGATCACGATCAGGTGATGCAGCACCGTGTCGGGCTGGCACAGGCCGAGCGCGATTTTTTCGGCGGCTTGCGCGCCTATGGTGCCGTGGCTGGCAAGCAGGATATTTTTGAGTTTAAGCATGGTAAAAAAAACCCGGTGACGCGCGGCGCGCGATCACCGGGATTATATTTAGAAAACGGGAATCAGATGAACAGATAAACCAGCAGCGCAATGACCAGCGCCAGCGCCAATGCCGTCAGGTCCTCGTGGCGGTCGGATTTGAAAATCGTCAGTGCCGAACCGCGGTCAAATTTGTCTTCATGCATCATGGTTGTGTTCTCCTTAAACTGTTTCGCTGACCATCAGTAGGACCACGATCAGCGAGCCGACCGCCTTGATCACGCCGACGATGCTGCCGATGACCAGCGGCTGGCCGCCGGCCTGCTTGATCGAAGCCACCGTGATCTGCATGCCCAGCCCGACGAGGCCGAAGGTGAAGAACCAGGCGATCAGGTCGCGGAACATCGCGATCTTGGCCGCGGTGTGACGCACCGCGCGGTGGGCCTTGTTCAGCACCGCCGTGCCTTCCTTGGACATCGCCTTGGCATTGATGATGCCGCGCAGGGTGGTATCGTCATCTTCGGTCATGACCTTCTTGTTCTCGATCAGCCGCTGCAGCGCCGCCTTCTGGTCGTCACGCTTGACCTTGTCGGCATCTTTTTTCAGCGTCTCGACGTCGGCATCCTTGAGGTAATTGCTGGTTTCCTTGCCGCTGCGGTCTTTCTTGATCAGCGCCTTGTCGCTGTTGTCGAAGTATGAGCCCTGGTAATGGCGCGCCGGTGCGAAAATGCCGGTCGAGGACAGCAGGAACATCAGGATGAACCCGAGCACGAACACCGGGAATTTGCTCACGATCACGTGGGCCACGTCGACCTGATGGGCGCCGACTTCGCGCTTCACGTACCACAGGGCGAGCCACAGCACGATGATAGGCAGGAACAGCACGCGGGTGATGTTGAAAATCTCGGCGACTTTCAGCGTTTCGATGCCGCCCGGCTGGAAGGCCAAGGCCGCGCCTGCGACCTGGGCCGAATTGAGAATCCCGGTGCCGGCCCAGGCGCCGAACTGCACATAACCCATGCCAAGCGCCTTGCCGATGATGGGAAAGGCGAACATGCACACCACCCCGAACAGCAGGACGGTGCCTATGGTGTAGGCGATTTCGATCGATTTGGCCTGCACGACAGGGGCCGCTGCGACTGATGCCGATACGCCGCATACGCCTATGCCCGCCGACATGACGCCGGTCATGGAATTGGGCAACTTGCGTCTGGCGCCTATCCACAGCACCAGCCCGACCGAACCCAGCACGAATATGCCGATCAGCACGACGGACAGTTTGCCCAGTTGCGCGAGTTCGGCAAAGCTGTAAAGCGTTCCCAGCAGGATGACGCCGGTTTTAAGTCCCAGTCGCGACAGCCGCACGCCGTTCTGCGCCCAACCCGGGACTTTGAACACGTTGACGATGATAATTCCGGCAAGTATGCCCATCACCACATAGTTCAAATTCATCACGCTCGCGAAGTTGAAACCGAGAGCGGGTTGCGCGGCGCGGCCCCAATTTCCCATCAACGGATCGAGCCCCCATTTGACGACAAAGGCGATCAGCATGATGAAGATCAGGCCGGCGACGGTGGAAAGGTAATAGTCCGTCTGGCCTTCTTTGGGTGCGGCAAGCATTTGCCACAGCCCGACCAGGATGGCCAGGGCACCGAAGGTGAAGCCCAGGGTTTGCATTTCACCGGCGTGGCGTCCGGTATTCAGGAATTTGATGAGCGGTTCCATCATGCCGCTTTTCACCATATAGGCGTAAGCGACCATGATGATGCCCATGACCAGCGTCCACGGCGTTCTTTGCGTATAGACCATGCCCCCTCCCTCTAATGTGCAAAATTGTTGATTTGTTTTAACTCTGCAGCAGGTGCGGCCAGAACCGGAAATATTTTTATGTGCTTCTCTGTTTTATCCTGAGCGTGTTGTTGAGATCGGTTATGTCAGCGAAACCAGAACAGGTTGACGCCAACATGCTGGAACGGGCTTAGTTTTAGGCGACCCTAAACTAATGTCAAGTTTTTTTATGGGAGCGTAAGGGAAAGCTTATGTAGCCATAAATTTATTCGATGAAAACATTTATTTTGTGAATGCTTCCGTCGTCGTCAATGAGCCAATTTGATCTCGGTATGCACAGGCAATTCAGCGGGATCGGTAAAATATTTAGAACGGATTCATCCCGCAGCGCAGCACTGACACAAAGCTCAACAAGCAGAATCTCAGTTAGGTGACGTGATCAGCGCTGGCAGTTCGGTCAACCTGCCCAGCACGGCATCAGGAACGGCACCGAGCGCATCTGGCA
Source organism: Burkholderiales bacterium (assembly GCA_030683105.1). GTDB lineage: Bacteria > Pseudomonadota > Gammaproteobacteria > Burkholderiales > SG8-41 > CAKKQX01. Next base: position 50,839 of record JAUXMZ010000012.1, read on the forward strand.
GGGCACCGCTGCGATTGATCCAGAATACCTTGAATCCAAAAGATTTAGCCCCGGCGGCATCCCAATAGTTGGAGGAAACGAACCCGATTTCCGCTTTGACGATGCTGAGGTGGCTCACCGCCAACTGATAGACGCGCGGGTCGGGTTTGTAGATTTTGATCAGGTCCACGCTCAATATGGCATCCAAGTGGGCAGTGAAGCCGGCATGCTTGACCGCTGCATTCAGCATAGCCTGCGATCCGTTCGAGAGTATTACGCGCCGGTATTGGGTGAGCTGCGGCATGGCCTCGAGCGCATCGGGAAACGGCGTCAGCCTGTCATAAGCATCCATGAGTTGCAGGACATGGGATGACTCGAGCTTCAAATCCAGCGTGCCGCAGGCGTAACGCAGGGCATCGGCCGTGACCTGCGAAAAATCCTCGTAACGGCCCATCAGACTCCGCAGCCAGGTGTATTCAAGCTGCCGCGCACGCCATAGCTGCGACAGTGCGGTTCCCTTGCCCGGAAACAGCTTTTCGCACAGGGCGACGACCGAGTGCACGTCGAGCAGCGTGCCGTAGGCATCGAAAACCAGTGCTTTGATGTTCATTGCTGTTTTGCTCCGAATGAGGCCATATTGCATTGACCGATGGCGCTACTCGTATAGCTTGTCGCGGGTCTTGCCCCGGAACACGCGGTAAGAAAAAACAGTGTAGCCTATGATGAATGGCAGCACGATCAGCGCGCCGACGAGGACCACCTTGAGAGATGAGGGATGTGCGGCTGCCTCCCAGATCGTGATCCGGTCCATGACGACGTAGGGGAACAGGCTGTAGGCAAGGCCGAGGAAGGCGAGCACGTAGATTGCCACGGTGCCCGCGAAAGGTCCCCATTCGGGCGCCGGTTCGCCTTTTTTCAACTTCCCGGTGAGCCGCCATACCCACAACCACGCCGCCGCGCTTGCGAGCGGCAGCAGCATGAGTTCAAGCGTGCGCGGAAAATCGAACCACTTGTCGCGCACGGTTTCGCTGGCAAGCGGGGTGGCCACGCTCACCAGCGCCACGCCCAGCGCGACCCACATCAGACCCCAGCGCGTCCAGTCAAGCGCTTTTTTCTGCAACGCGCCTTCGGTGCGCAGAATCAGCCACGTTGCGCCGAGCAGCACGTAACCGCCGCACAGGCCCCCGGCAACGAGAAGCGAGAACATGAAGTAACCGAAGCCTGAGCCGAAACCGGTGATATAGCTGCCGAGCATCATGCCCTGCGCAAGCGAAGCGATGAACGAACCGAACCAGAACAGCCAGTTCCACAGTTCTCGATGCCAGCCTTCGGCCTTGATGCGGAATTCGAAGGCGACGCCGCGCAGCATCAAGCCGATCAACATCGCCACCACGGGCAGGTAGAGCGCGACGAGGATGACGCCGTGGGCCACCGGGAAGGCGACCAGCAGCAACCCGACGCCCAATACCAGCCAGGTTTCGTTCGCGTCCCAGAACGGGCCGATGGAGGCGACCATGATGCTTTGTTCGTGTTCGTCGGCCGCCGGCATCAGCATGCCGACGCCGAGGTCATAACCATCGAGCACGACATAGGCGAGCACCGCGGCGCCCATGAGGAAGGCAAAAATGACGGGCAGGTCCAGCGTCATCCGCGTACCTTTTGTGTAGTGTCCTGGCGGAGCAGGGCATGGCCATCGCCCTTGCCGGCAAGATGCGTCATCACGACCATGTACGCCACCAGCATCAAGCCGTAGGTCACGACATATCCGGTGAGGCTGGCGCCGAGTTTTGCCTCGCCGACCGGTCCCACGGCGTCTGCGGTCCTGAGCAGGCCCGTGACAAGCCAGGGCTGGCGGCCGATTTCCGTAACCATCCATCCGGCCAGGGTCGCGATCCAGCCCGAAAACGTGGAGGCGGCGAAGGCCCACAGCAGCCATTTCGAAGGCAGGACCCGGTTTTTCGTCTTCCATGCGCCGAACCATGACAGCGCCAGCATCAGCACGCCCATGCCGACCATGATCCGGAACGAGTAGAAGACCGGCGCCACCGGCGCTGTGTCCGGCGCAAAGGCGTCGAGGCCTTTAAGTTCGGCATCGGCATCGTGTTTCAGGAGCAGGCTCGCCATTTTCGGAATTTCGATCGAAAAATCATTGCGTTTCTGCGCTTCATTCGGGATCGCGAACAACACCAGCGGCGCGCCGCGCTCGGTTTTCCAGATCGCTTCAATGGCGGCTATCTTGGCCGGTTGGTGTTCGAGGGTATTCAGACCGTGCATGTCGCCGACCAGGATCTGCAGCGGCGCGAGGAACGCCGCCAGCACGATGCCGGTGCGCAGAGTCTTGAACGCGGCGGCATCCTCCGCAGACTTGAGCAGGCGCCACGCCGAGAGGCCCGTGACCACGAACGCCGCGGTGAGCCCCGATGCGAGCATCATGTGCGTGAAGCGGTAGGGAAACGAAGGATTGAAGATCACCTGCCACCAGTCGCCGGCTATGATCTGGCCGTCTATGGCATAAGCATACCCGGCAGGGGTCTGCATCCAGGAATTGAGCGCGAGGATCCAGAAAGCGGAAAGCGAAGTGCCGACGGCGACCAGAACGGTTGAAGTCAGATGCATCCAGCCCGGCACCCTGTTCATGCCGAACAGCATGACGCCAAGAAACGTCGCTTCGAGGAAAAATGCAGTGAGCACTTCGAATGCGAGCAAAGGACCGGCGACGTTGCCAACGTGGTTCATGTATCCGGGCCAGTTGGTGCCGAATTGGAACGACATGACGATGCCCGTCACCACGCCCATCGCGAAGGTGAGCGCGAAGACCTTGAGCCAAAGCTTGTAGGTTGCCAGCCACGCCGCCTCGCCGGTTCGCGCATATTGCGCGCGGAAATAAACGAGAATCCAGGCGAGCCCGATGGTGATGGTCGGGAACAGGATGTGAAACGCGATGTTCAGCCCGAACTGGACCCGCGCCATGATCAGTGCATCGCCGGCTTCCATGATTTTCCGATTCTCCTTTCTCAGGGCTGCTGGGCGCAAGCCGGGGAAGGCAATGGAGCGGAACCGATAAAACTACACTGTTAACTCTATAACCGGCAAGGCTACACAGTTAACTCTATTAGAGTATTCTAATTTAACACAAATATCAGCAACCAGCGACCGAGCCGCAAGAAATCCAAGAACCTCTTGAAACTGCGGAGCTTATCCCCATTTAAATATCAACTTTGATCAGGATAAATCCATGCGCTTCGATAAATTCACGACCAAGTTCCAGCAGGCTTTCGCCGATGCCCAAAGCCTCGCCGTGGGCAATGACAATTCATACATAGAGCCGCAGCACCTGCTCTATGCGTTGCTCAACCAGCAGGATGGCAGCACAACGGCGTTGTTGTCGCGTGCCGGCGCCAATGCCGGCAGCCTGCGCAGCGCGCTCAAGCAGGCCATAGACCGCCTGCCCAAGGTTGAAGGTCAGGGCGGCGAGGTCAGCGTTTCGCGCGAACTCTCGAACCTGCTCAACCTCACTGACAAAGAGGCGCAGAAACGCGGCGACCAGTTTATTGCGTCCGAGTTGTTTCTGCTCGCGGCGCTTAACGATAAAGGCGAAACCGGCCGGTTGCTCAAGCAGGCGGGCGTAGTCCGCGAAAACCTGGAGCAGGCGGTCAATACCGTGCGCGGTGGCGAGACGGTGCAAAACCCGGAAGCGGAAGGCAGCCGTGAAGCGCTCAAGAAATACACGCTCGACCTGACGGAACGTGCCCGTGCCGGAAAACTCGACCCGGTCATCGGCCGCGATGACGAGATCCGCCGCGTGATCCAGATCCTGCAGCGGCGCACCAAGAACAACCCGGTGCTGATCGGCGAGCCGGGCGTAGGCAAGACGGCGATCGTCGAGGGCCTGGCCCAGCGCATCATCAATGGCGAAGTGCCGGAAACGCTCAAGGGCAAACGTGTGTTGTCGCTGGACATGGCGTCGCTGCTGGCGGGCGCCAAGTATCGCGGGGAATTCGAGGAGCGGCTCAAGTCGGTACTCCGGGAGATCGCCCAGAAAGAAGGGCAAGTTATTGTTTTTATTGATGAAATGCATACCATGGTGGGCGCCGGCAAAGCCGAGGGGGCGATCGACGCCGGCAATATGCTGAAGCCGGCGCTGGCGCGCGGTGAACTGCACTGCGTGGGCGCCACCACGCTCGATGAATACCGCAAGTACGTCGAGAAGGACGCCGCGCTTGAACGCCGCTTCCAGAAGGTGCTGGTGGACGAGCCCAGCGTTGAGAGCACGATTGCGATACTGCGCGGCCTGCAGGAGAAATATGAAGTGCATCATGGTGTCGACATCACCGACCCGGCGATCGTGGCCGCGGCCGAACTCTCGCATCGCTATATCACCGATCGTTTCCTGCCCGACAAAGCCATCGACCTCATCGACGAGGCGGCTTCGCGCGTCAAGATGGAAATCGATTCCAAGCCTGAGGAGATGGATAAACTCGACCGCCGGCTGATTCAGCTCAAGATCGAACGCGAGGCGATGAAAAAGGAAAAGGACGAGGGATCGCAGAAGCGGCTGGCGCTGATCGAGTCCGAGATCAAGAGCCTGGCGCGCGAATACGCCGACCTTGAAGAGATCTGGAAGGCAGAGAAAGCGCAGGTCCAGGGCAGCGCCCATATCAAGGAAGAAATTGAACACATCCGGACCGATATCGTCAGGCTGCAGCGCGAGGGCAAGCTCGACAAGGTTGCGGAACTCCAGTACGGCAAGCTGCCGCAGCTGGACGCCCAGCTCAAGCAGGCCGAAATAGCGGGGGAGGGGCAGGCGAAGCACAAATTGTTACGCACCCAGGTTGGCGCCGAGGAGATTGCCGAAGTGGTGTCGCGCGCGACCGGCATCCCGGTGTCCAAAATGATGCAGGGCGAGCGCGAGAAGCTCCTGCATATGGAAGAGAAACTGCATGAGCGCGTTGTGGGCCAGGACGAGGCGGTGCGCATGGTGTCGGACGCGATCCGCCGTTCGCGCGCCGGGCTTGGCGATCCCAGGCGGCCTTATGGGTCGTTTCTGTTTTTGGGGCCGACCGGTGTTGGCAAGACCGAACTGTGCAAGGCGCTGGCCGGTTTCCTGTTTGACTCTGAGGATCACCTGATCCGCATCGACATGTCGGAATTCATGGAAAAGCACTCGGTGGCGCGGTTGATCGGCGCGCCTCCCGGCTATGTCGGCTACGAGGAAGGCGGCTACCTGACCGAGGCGGTGCGGCGCAAGCCTTACTCGGTGATTCTGCTCGACGAGGTCGAGAAGGCGCATCAGGACGTGTTCAACGTGCTGCTGCAGGTGCTGGACGACGGACGCATGACCGACGGCCAGGGGCGCACTGTGGATTTCAAGAACACGGTGATCGTGATGACCTCCAACCTCGGTTCGCAGATGATTCAGCACATGGCGGGCGACGATTACCAGGTGATCAAGCTTGCGGTCATGGGGGAAGTCAAGACACATTTCAGGCCCGAATTTGTCAATCGCATCGACGAGATCGTGGTGTTCCACGCGCTCGATGAAAAACACATTCTTTCGATTGCGAGAATACAGCTCGGTTATCTCGAGAAGCGCCTCGCGGCGATGGAAATGAAAATCAAGGTGAGTGACGCTGCGCTGCAGGAGATCGCCGCGGTCGGGTTTGATCCGCTTTATGGTGCGCGGCCGTTGAAGCGTGCCATTCAGGCCCAGATCGAGAACCCGCTTTCGAAAGCCATACTGGAGGGGCGTTTCTCCGCCGGTGACACCATCCTGGCTGATGTCAGGAAAGGGCGGTTGGTGTTCGAAAAAGCTTAGGTCTTGCTACGTTCAGGCGCTGCGGCTAATCAGCGGCCGCTTTCCCCTCAGTAGCGCTGCCGCTTCATTTTCCGGCACCGGCTTGCTGAAATAGTATCCTTGGGCATCGTCACAGTGGCGAGATCGCAGGAAGCTGTATTGCGCTTCGGTTTCCACGCCTTCCGCGATCACGCTCATGTTCAGGGTGTGCGCCATGGCGATCAACGCCGTGACAATGGCCATGTCTGACGGTACGTTGGGGATGTCCTTGACGAAGATGCGGTCTATCTTGAGGCTGTCGATGGGGAAGTGCTTGAGGTGAGCGAGTGCCGAATAGCCGGTGCCAAAATCGTCTATCGCGATGCGCACCCCCATGTCCTTGAGTTGCCGGATGATCATTATTGCGCGTTCCGGATCGCGCATGACGGTGCTCTCGGTGATCTCCAGTTCTACCAGGCTGAGGTCGACGCTGCTCTGGCGCAGGGAGTGCATGACCTCCTGCAGCAGATTCTCGTTAGTGAACTGCCGCGGCGAAAGATTGACGGCCATGCGCACAGGCTGCAACCCCTGGGCCATCCAGTTACGTTGCGCGGCACAAGCGGTGTGCAGCACCCACTCGCCTATGGGCACAATCAATCCGGTCTCCTCGGCGATCTGGATGAATTTTCCTGGCGGCATCAGGCCGAATTCGGGATGCTGCCAGCGCACCAGAGCCTCCATGCCGGTGATGGTGCCGGTCATGACATCGATCTGGGGCTGATAGTGCAGCACCAGTTCCTCACGCTCCAGGGCGTAGCGTAACCCGGATTCCAGGGACAGCCGTTCCTCGGAATGCGTATTCATCTGTGCCGAGTAGAACTGGAAGGCGTTACGCCCCTGGTCCTTGGCGCGATACATGGCAATGTCGGCGTTCTTGAGCAGCGTAGACGCGTCCAGACCGTCATCCGGATAAGCGCTGATGCCGATGCTGGCGGTAACATGAAACTCCCGGCCTGAAAGCATGTACCCCTTGCTCAGGGTGGAGATCAGTTTTTGCGCCAGGCTGCCCAGCGAGACTGGCGTATTGATTTCCTCGGCCAGCACCACGAATTCATCGCCACCCTGCCTGCATACGGAATCTCCTTCCCGCAGGCAGTCGGTAAGTCGCCGCGCCACCTCAATGAGCAACTGGTCGCCGGCATCGTGGCCCAGGGTGTCGTTGATGTTCTTGAACCGGTCGAGATCGAGGAACATGACGGCAAGACGCCTGTCATAACGCTTGGCCTGCGCGACGGCATGCCCCAGCCGTTCATTGAACAGCACGCGGTTGGGCAGACCGGTAAGGGCGTCGTGGGTGGCGATAAACTTGACCGCGTCTTCCGCCTTTTGCCGCACCATGTACTGACCGATCTGGCTGCCTATCGACCGCGCAATACGCAGCATGGCGTCGTCGGGGGGGCGTACCTCGCGGTGAAAGAATTCCATGACGCCCAGGATTTCATTTCCCACCATCAAAGGGAAGGCGATCGCGCCATGCAAACCGGCTTTGGCGACCAGGGGAGCGCGGACAAATCCCCGCTCGAGCGCGATATCCGTAATCCAGACCGGTTGCCCGCTTGAGAACGCAGCTCGCACCAGTCCTGCACCGGATTTTTTGGTGTGGGTGGTGCGCCCTAAGCTGGTGAAGATGAAATCCCTGATTTCAGGCACATCGATACTCCAGCATTCGCGGCAGTACAGCATTTGCGTCTCGGCAACCCATTCCCAGCGCGAGCCGCATTGCCAGTCCAGGGTCTCGCATATGGTCTGGATGATCCTGAGAACGGCTTCATTCAGAGTTTCCGCTTCGGCGAGCACGCGGGTCACGGCGTGTTCCATACTCTGCCGCTTCTCGGTCATCTTGCGGTCGGTGATGTCTTCGACGACGCTGACCAGGTACTCGGGTCGGCCTTCCTTGTCGTGAGCGACTGATATGGTGCGCCGTGCCCAGACCAGATGTCCGTTCTTGTGGATGAAACGCTTTTCGGTGCTGGCAGTCTTCAAAATGTTGGCAGATATCTGACTGCGAAATTGCGCGCCCTGGCCATAATCTTCGGGGTGGGTGATTTCCTTTATGCTTGTCCCGATGAGTTCGTCTTTGCTGTAACCGAGCATGTCAAAAAATTTCTGGTTGGCATGCCGGAGTATGCCGTCCAGGTCCACGCGGGTAATGCCGACGGCGGCATTGTCGAAAATCGCCTGATAACGCTGTTCAGCCTGTTTACGCTTGGTGATGTCGATGATGGTGCCGATCAGGCCGCTGACCTTGCCATCCGTGCCGGTGAAAGTGGCTTTGCAGTAAATCGCGTCATGCCGCAAGCCATCCGGCGTGGTGATAAGGGTTTCATAAACCTGGCGACCGGGGTTATCCCACAGCACCTGGTCCATGGCATGCAGCCGGTCGGCCACATCTTTGTTATTCGGATACAGATCGTGCACTGTTTTGCCGATGAAAGATTCACGCGGGGTGCCGAAATACTCTTCCCAGGCCTTGTTGACGCCGAGATACCGGCCGTCGGTGCCCTTGAAAAAAATCGGATTGGGCAGCGATTCGATCAGCACCTGGGTCATGCGCTGCGCTTCGGCGAAACGCGCTTCGCTCTTGCGCAGATCCTGGGTCATGGCAGTGGCAAGCGCGACTGCCCGGCGCTCGGCGGTAGAGAGCGCGCGGATCAGGCCGCACAGCAGGCCGGTGCACAGCAGCCCGGCCAGCATGATGGCCCAGGGCAGGCTCCTGGCCAAGGGGATGCTGAAAGCGTGCTGCGGCGCCGCGAACGAAAGCTGCCAGACGCGCTGTCCGACGGAGAGCATGCGGCTATCCTCGAGCACCGGTCCCGTGAAATTCAGGCGCGCGTTATCCTTGTTATCAAACAGCACCTCGGACTCGGTGCTGCCGTGGCTTGCGTTTTCGGCATAACCCAAGTCGGTGATGCGCAGTGCCATATGTTCGCCGTGCGTGCCGTGCAGGGCCGAACCGGCCAGTTCCCCGATAATAAAAGTGACGCTGAGCATGCCGGTAAAGGCGTCCCTGCGCTGCGCCAGCGTGATGGTCGGGGTGTTTTTCCGGTAAAGGGCGAGGCGCAGACTGCTTGCGGCCTGGCCTGCGCCGGCTTTCGCGACCAAGGTGTACTGGCCGGACGCGACGGCCAGGCCGCTGTCACGCGCACGCTCGACCGACATGCGGCGTATCGCGTCGGCCATGAGATCGAGGCCGTAGGCGTTCTCGAGGCCCCCGAAAGGCTCCAGGAAGATCAAGGGCAGGTATTCCGGCCGCGCAACATCGGACTTGATGCTGAAACCGGTATGTTCGGGGTAACGAAGGTCGGGATTCCTGCGCACCCGCTCCTCGAACGCAAGTCGGGCACTGTCGGCTACCCTGGCGGCATAACTGACGGAATGGATGCTCGGATACCGGGTGGGCAGAAGCATGTTGTCGAGGAACAAAGAAAATTCTTCGCGGGTGACGGTTTCCGATGCCATGAAAACCCCCTGCATGGCACGCAGCAGATCCTCGTAACTGGTCAGGCGGGCGAGTAGGGAGTTGGATATCCTGCGGGTCGTATTTTCGAACTGATCGCGCGCATCCTTTTCCAGCAGGGCCTGGGTGAACTGGGACGCAGTGGCGGTCAATATGATGCCAAGCACCATGATCAGCCACACGATCACGTTGTTGGTGACCGCGGTTTTAGTTCGAGTCTGGGCGGGGCTGTCTGGGATGTCGCTGGTCATGTGCTTGAACTGGAACCGAACTTTCTGGTTTATTCTTTCCGCTAACATAGCACAGGCTGCTTGATCTTGAGGGGCCGGCAGTCTGACTATATCTGCATCGGGCGCCAATAGCCTGTCATTTCCAGGTAACCGGATCCTGCTGGTTTGCCATGTTGCAGCGCACGAACCGCACCTTCCCAGTAGATCGTGCCGGTGGAAAGGCGCGTATCGTATTCCTGATCGTCCATCAGCGGCTCGATCTCGAATGCCAGGGCGCCGGCGCTGATGTGCCATGAAACCGGATAGGCGGTGCCGGTGCGCGGCGAGCGCCACTCGCGGCGCGGCGTGAAGACGACATCCTGCACGCCCAGGGTGCGGGTTACCCCATCCGGGCTGCGATAGGAGCCGCCCGCCCAGAATCTGCCGCCTTGGCGGTCGCGCATGCGAAACGCCATCAATGCGCCGCCGTTGGCAAGGTTGATGCCGATCCAGTCCCAGCCTGTTGCGTCCTTGTCCATGTAGCGGGACGACCACTCGTGGTCCAGCCATGCGCTGCCGGAGATGGATTGCGCTTTACCGTTGCGGGTCAATGCGCCGTTAACCTTGAGCTGGGGCAGGCTGTAATAATAGCTGGCCGATTCCGGATCGGGGCCTTTGCGGCTGTAGCCATTCACGCCCTGCAGCAGTGGGGGTTGGGTCGCTGCAAACGTGAAATCGAACTGGAAGTCGCGGGCGGAGATGCTTGCACGGTAGCCCGGCCCGACCTGATGCAACGTCCAGCCGTCTATCCAGACCTCGAGCCGGTCCCGGCTCGCGCCGGCAAGTCCCAATCCGGCGCGTGCCACGCGCTGGTCGTGTCGCAGCCTGCCGAAAGCCGGGTCGCTCAGCGCGGCGTGCGCAATCAGGATCTGCCGCGGCGCGAAAGCACTCGGGTTCACATCGTCCAATCTAAGCCGGGCGCGAAAAAAAGTAATCTGGAAGCCAAGTTTTGTGCCGTCGGGAACATCGAGCCAGCCGGTCAGGTACCACCACTCTGTACGGAATCCGGGATGGCTGCCTTCGTCACGCGGGAACCGCAACTGGTATCCCGGCACCACTGGTGCGAACTGTGACTGGTACCCCTCAAGAGGGTATTGAAAAGAATGACTGGTAACTGGTGATTGGTTGCTGGTGACTTGCGCGAAAGTTCTTGGCGCGACAAATGCACCCGCCAGCCACGCCAGCATGCGCCGTCTCTTGAATACGGGTTTTATCCCTTCACTCTTCACCCTTCACCCTTCACCTAAAAATCACCAGTCTTCCCGCACCGCACTCAATACGCTGCGGTCCATCGCCCGGCGGCCGCTCCACACCGCGGTTGCGCTGGCAGCGGCGACCAGCGCGGCTGCCAGCCCGGCGAGCGCGAGCCACGGCAGGTGCAAATCCATGCTCCAGTGAAATGACTGGCGGTTGATGACGTGAATCAGGATCAGGCTGATCACCCAGCCCAGGGCAAGTCCGACACCGACGCCGAGTCCGGCCACCCAAATGCCCTCGCATCCGAGCATGATGCCGATCTCGCGGCGCGTCATGCCGACATGACGCAAGACGCCGAATTCGCGGCGCCGGGCCAGCGCCTGTGCGCTGAAACTTACGCTGACGCCGAACAGGCCTATCAGCACCGCCACGATCTCGAGGGCGTACGTGATGGCGAAAGTCCGGTCAAAGATGGCTAGCGAGGTGGCGCGTATTTCGCGCGTCTCGGCGATATCGATGCCGTCGGCGCCGCGCAGGCGCTCGCGTAATGCCTGCCGGGTCTGCTGCAGGGACGCGCCCGCGGCCAGCCACAATGCGGCATCGTTGGCGAGGGTGTCCCCGGTGATGCGGATATAGAGATCGCGGTCGATGATGGCGGCGCCGGTCTGTCGCGCATAATCGCGCCAAATCCCGGCTACGGTGAAACGCATGGCCTGTCCGCCTATCGGCAGAATGATGTGATCGCCGACATGATATTGAAACAAGTCAGCCGCGATTTCGGAAACCCAAACCGGCGGCGGCTCATCAGCGCGAGGCACGCGCGAGGGGCCGGTCAAGGGCAGGGTGTGGTGTGCCGCGCCGGCATCGACCGGACGCGCGAGCAGGGAGATCGGCGGCCGGTCGGGCCCAAGCAGCAGGTTCTGGCTGCGCAGGAACCTGACGCTGGCGACACCGGGCGTGCCGGCGATGCGTGCCTGTTCCTCGCTGGTGAAAAACCCCGTCTCGCCGCCGCGCGCCGCGCGCAAATAAAGATCGGCCGGCAGGACGCGGGTCAGCCAGTGATCGAGCGAATTTCGAAAAGATCCGACCATGATCAGCATGGCGACCATCAGGCTGAAGCTGGTCACTATGGCCGTGATGCTGATGGCAACATGGCGCGGCGACGCCTTCAATTGCGCGGTCGCGAGCAGCGCCGGCGGGAAGCGCGGCGCCGGCAGGCGCGGCAGTAAGACTGCGACGAGCCAAGGCAGGATGAGGATGGTGCCGAGCAGGATCAGCGCGATCGCCAGGTATCCCAACAGCGGCAGGCCCGTGAGCGCAGGGGCTTGCGTGCACGCCAGTCCGAAGCCGATCAGCGCCATTCCGTATGGCATAGCCCTTTGTTTTTTAAATGATTCTTCTTCATCTTTTGCTTTCAGCGCCAGTGCCGGCGCGCGCCGGCCGGCTTCGATTGCCGGCAATGTCGCGCCCAGCACGCAGAATGCGATGCCGAGCAGCCAGAACAAGGCGAGCGCACCGGGCTCGACGTGCAGCGCAGGGGAAATCGCATCGAAATAACCTGCGCCCAGATCGGTGCCGAAATGCTTGAGCATGGCAGCGGCAACGCCATAACCCAGGACGACGCCCAGCGTGGAGCCCGCTACGCCCATCAAGGCGCCTTCGGCGACCAGGAGTCTGACCAGCGCCAGGCGGGTCAGGCCGGTCACCCGCAGCAACGCGAAATGCGTGCGCCGGCGCAAGACGGAAAGCACCTGTGTGGAATACACCAGGAAAGCCCCGGTGAATAACGCCACCAAGGCCAGCATATCGAGATTGAGACGGTAGGCGCGCGACACGCTGGCGCTGCGCTCGACCTCGACGTCAGGGGTGGTCACGATAACGCCCGCGGGCAGCAGCGTTGCGAGATCGTGCCGAAAGGCCGCAATATCGACGCCTGGATGCAATCGCAGATCGATGCGGTTGAGCCGACCCAGCCTGGCCAGACGCCACTGCGCCGAGGCGATGTCCATGACGCCAAGCCTCTGGCGGTAAGCGCTAGGCGGCAGCAGGCCCGCCACCTTCAGTTCTATGCTTGTAGTGCCGACGTACGCGCGCAACGTATCGCCAGCCTTCATGCCCAGCCAATCGGCAGCGGCATGGCTCAGCAGCACTGCATCGGGGTCGAGGAGGTCGGTGATCTGATTCTGCATGCCGGCCAGCAATGCTGGCTGAATCATTGCCATGCGAAATGGATCGATACCGATCAGTTTTAATCTGTCGCTGCTGCCAGAGAGCGGCACATCGATTTCCACCGCGGGACTAACTGCCTGAACTTGTGGCAGGCGGGCCACTTTGGGATACAGTTCTTCGGCAAAACCGGCGCGCGGGCCTCTGATCACGAGATCGACTTTGCCGGTGAGGCCGCGCACGGCAAGGCTGAATTCGTTCAGCGCGCTGGCATTGATCAGATGGACCGCAACCCCCAAGGACACACCCAGCGCTATCCCGAGCAGCGCGAGGAAAAAGCGGCCGGGATTGTCGTGAAGCGCGCCTGCGGATGCTGCATGAAACAACGCCCTCAATGTCGCTGCGCGCATCATTGCGGCAGCAGGCCTTCGGCAGTCAGCACATAGATGCGATCGGTGGTGGAAGCGGCGGTCGGCGAATGGGTGACCAGGATGCCGGCTCCCGCATTGCTCTTGATCTGCTCGCGCATGACCTGCAATACCTGGCGCGCGCTGTCGGGGTCGAGATTGCCGGTGGGTTCGTCGGCCAGCACCAGTTGCGGACGGTGCACCAGCGCGCGGGCGATCGCCACGCGCTGCATCTCGCCGCCGGACAGCTCGCGCGGATAGCTGGCCGCAAGCGCGGCGATGCCGACCGCACCGAGCAGTTCATGAGTCCGCTGCGAGCATTGCGCCGGCGCGCCGCCTCCCAGGACAAGCGGCAGCGCGGCGTTTTGTTCGACCGTGAGGTGCGGCAGCAGATGGAACGCCTGGAATACAAAACCCATGCGTTCGCGTCGCAACAGCGTGCGCGCATCATCATCCATCGCGGTGAATTCGGTGCCGTCGAGTTTGATGCTGCCGCTGTCCGGTGAATCGAGACCGGCGATCAGGTTGAGCAGCGTGGATTTTCCGATCCCCGATTCGCCCATGATCGCGATATATTCGCCGCGGGCGAGATCGAGATGGATGTCGCACAGCACGGCGCGGTGGCGCACCCCGGCATAGGATTTATTCAGGTTGCGGATTGTCAGCACGAATGTGCCCTCCAGTGTGCTGCGGCGATGGTAGCATGCGGTCAGCGGAACCAAACGCCTGGAAGGGGATCTTAATTCTGAATCTGATATTATTCAGGTTGCACCATTAAATCACAAAAATCGAAGAGGACATTTCCATGAAATCATTGTTATGCCATAACCTGGCGTGGGCAGGCGTGCTGAGCCTGGGCCTGGCGGCGCCGATCGCGGTCCACGCGCAGAATTACCCGACCAAACCGGTGCGCGTCATCGTGCCGTTTTCACCCGGCGGCGCCGCCGATGTGCCGGGCCGTATCCTGTTGACCAAATTGTCGGAAGTGCTCGGTCAGCAGGTCCTCGTCGACAACCGTCCGGGAGCAGGCAGCACGATAGGCGCCGAAATCGTTTCGAGGGCGCCGGCTGACGGCTACACGCTGCTGATGATTTCCAACACGCATGTCATCAGCGCCGCGCTCTACAAGACGCTCAAATACGATGCCATCGACGACTTTACGCCGATTCTGGAATTCGGCGATGCACCCAATGTGCTGGTCATTCATCCATCGCTTCCGGTGAAAACGGTGAAGGATCTACTGGCACTGGCCAAGGCCAAGCCCGGCCAGATCGATTACGCTTCGTCGGGCAACGGCAGTTCGCAGCACCTGTTCACGGCGTTGTTTACCAGCATGGCCGGAATCAAGATGAATCATATTCCGTACAAGGGCAGCGCCCAGGCCAGATCGGATCTTATCGGCGGGCAGATCATGGTCGGCATGCCCGGCATTTCCAGCGTCGTGCAGAACATCAAGGACGGCCGCCTGCGGGCGCTCGGGGTAACCGGAGACAAACGCTCCTCTGAGCTGCCTAATGTGCCGACCATCGCCGAGGCCGGGGTGAAAGGCTATGAGGCCACCTTGTGGCTGGGCCTGCTCGGACCGAAAGGACTGCCCAGGGAAGTGGTGACGCGGCTTAATGAAGAAGTCGCCAAGCTGGCCAAGAACACGGGATACCAGCAGCAGTTGCAGAACATAGGCACGGACGTCGTCTATCGCGGACCGGAGCAGTGGGCCGCATTCCTGAAGTCCGAGCGCGCCAAGTGGGCCAAAGTGGTCAAGGAAACCGGCGCCCAGGTCAATTGACCGGCAGTCATTTGATGTTCAGGAAAAACGCCGCTTTCCAGCGGCGTTTTTTTTATTTGTAATCAACTTTACGCTGCCGCCGTTTATGCCGCCGCCTGATTGCTGCTGACCTTAGCTGCCGCGCAACAGGTCCAGCAACGCCGGGCCGTATCGTTCCAGTTTTTTTGCGCCGATGCCGGCTATTTCTGAGAGTGCATCGAGGTCCTCCGGTTGCGCTGCCGCGATCGCCGCCAGCGTGCGGTCGTGGAAGATCACATAGGCCGGCACCGATTGCGTGCTTGCCTGCACGCTGCGCCAGGCCTTGAGTTGCGCCAGCAGTTCTTCATCCGCGGCGGGCATCGTGTCGGACGCTTTGGCGCGGCGGCGCGCTGCAGTCTTGCTCTTGCGCGGCGTGACGCTACGCATTTCAACGCGCTCATCGCCTTTGAGAACAGGGCGGCTGGCATCGGTCAGGCGCAGCGCGCCGTAGGCCTCGTGATCGGGGCGCGCGTAGCCCAGTGCTACCAACTGGCGGAACACGTTGCGCCACGCCGCCTCATCGAGATCGCTGCCGATGCCGAAGACGTTGAGCTTGTCGTGATTCCATTGCGATACGCGCTCGGTGGCGCGGCCGCGCAGCACGTCGATCAGGTGCACGGCGCCGAAACGCTGGCCGGTGCGATAAATGCACGACAAAGCCTTGCGTGCAGCCTCGGTCGCATCCCAGGTCTGAGGCGGTTCGAGGCAGGAGTCGCAATTGCCGCACGGCGTGCTCGTCTCGCCGAAATAATCGAGCAGGCGCACACGGCGGCAGCCGGCGGTTTCGCACAGGCCGAGCAGGGCCTCCAGCTTGACCAGAGACACGCGCCGGAACGCCTCGCTGCCTTCGGACTGGTCGATCATGCGGCGCTGCTGCACCACGTCGCCCAGCCCGTAGGCCATCCAGGCATCGGCAGCAAGACCATCGCGCCCGGCCCGGCCGGTTTCCTGATAGTAGCCCTCTATGCTCTTGGGCAGATCGAGATGGGCGACGAAACGCACGTCCGGTTTGTCTATACCCATGCCAAAGGCGATGGTGGCGACGACGACTGTGCCGTCTTCGCGCTGGAAGCGTGCCTGGTGATTGGCGCGCGCCGCCGCATCCATGCCGGCGTGATAAGGCAGCGCTTGCACGTCCTGCGTCGCGAGCCATGCCGCGGTCTCGTCGACTTTTTTTCGCGACAGGCAGTAGACGATGCCGGCCTCATTGGGGTGCTCTTCGCGGATGAAGCGCAGCAGCTGCGCCCGCGCCTCCTGCTTGTCGACGATGGTGTAGCGGATGTTGGGGCGGTCGAAGCTCGAGACAAACACGCGCGCTTCATCCAGCGCTAGCTGGCGGATGATTTCCACGCGCGTCTGCGGATCGGCGGTGGCGGTGAGCGCGATGCGCGGCACCGCCGGAAAGCGCTCGTGCAGGACCGAGAGTTGCATGTATTCGGGACGGAAATCGTGCCCCCACTGTGATACGCAATGCGCCTCATCGATGGCGAACAGCGCGACGCGTGTGTCAGCCAGCAGATCGAGCATGCGCGGCATCATCAGGCGCTCTGGCGCGACGTAGAGCAGGTCCAGTTCGCCGTCGCGCAGCGCGCGTTCCACGGCATTGATCTCGCGGCCGTCCAGCGTCGAATTGAGGAAGGCCGCGCGCACGCCGAGTTGCTTGAGCGCCGCCACCTGGTCCTGCATCAGCGCGATCAACGGTGAAACCACCAGTGCGGTGCCTTCGCGCAGCAGCGCCGGCAGCTGGTAGCACAATGACTTGCCGCCACCGGTAGGCATCAACACCAGCGCATCGCCGCCGTCTGTGATGTGGGAAACAATGTCCTGCTGGGCGCCGCGAAACGCCGGATGGCCGAAGACTGTGTTGAGGACGTGAAGAGCGCGTTCGTTGGACATTTCATCTCAAATTCAAAAAAAGCATGAACACGAAGGAAAATCAAAAACTGAAAAGCAATGACACGAAGGACACGAAGGAAAATCTTTAAAAAATATTAACCACATGATTCATACAGAACTTGGTTGTAATTGTTTATTTTTATTTGTTTTACCTTCGTATCCTTTGTGTACCCGTCGAGCGGGTATTGAAAAGAATCCTTCGTGTTTATGCTTTGATTTGGTCTTCCCTTGGCGAAGCTTTGCGCCCTTCGCGTTCATGCTTTGTTTTTAAAGGTAAGGAAACTCTATAACCTGTTGTATTTATTATATTATTACTCAACGTCCCGGGTGGCGTGCTGCCCCGTATTGTGTCGACCGCAGCACGGGGTGCGCGATTGTCCCACATAATCACTCGTGCTCATGCCGCGGAGAGCGCGCTGGTGAATTGTGCCGGTGTGGCGATGCGAAACGGCAAATACTGATATTTGCGCCGCGCGAATACCAGCAGATCGCGATCCTTGGTCAGCAGCCAATCGGCGCGGCAATCGCGCGCGAGGACGAGAAACTTCTGATCGTCGGGGTCCTTGCACCGTGGCAGTTTACCGTCGGCTGCTCCCGTATCCTGCAACAGCGCGGGCGCATCGAATCTGCGCGTTACCCGGAGAAATTGCGCCATGCAGCCTTGCTGTATGTTCGCAGGCAGCGGCGCCTTGCGCAACGGATACGCCAGAACCCGTTCCAGTTCCTGCTCGCAGGCGCCGGTGATGAAAATCTCCGCACTTCCTGACTCGGCTGATTCCTTGATAGGCGCAACGGCCGGATCATCAAACACCAACCAGTCGAGCCAGATGTTGGTGTCCAGAACCAGGCGCATGGGCATAGTACGATCTTCCCGGTTCGCTATTTGGCGGGCTTGCCGGATTGCAAAGACTTCCACGTCGACGTGGCAAAAGCCACCAGTTCGTTGTTCTCGTCCAGCAGTTCCGAACGCAGATGGGAAACGCTGCGCCCATGCCGCAGGAAGCGGCCGATGCAGGTCAGTCGTCCCGACTTGGCGACTTTCAGGTATTGGACCTTCAGTTCCAGCGTGGCGCCCGGGCCGTTTCTCTTGTACAACAGGTGCCCCATGGAGATGTCCATGACGAAAGCGATCACGCCGCCGTGCAGGCCGCCCCGCGGATTGAACATGAAGTCCTGCAGTTCAAAGGTGATCCGGCATTCGTCATCGGTGTACTCGAATTCCATCCCGAACAGGCGCGTCAGAAAGAATTTACCAAAGTCCTGTTCGTATGTTTCTATCGCGTTATCGAAAGCGCGGCGCGCAGCTATTTCATTCATCTCGAAACATGCCCTCGGTGATGTTTGCAAAGGCGCAATGCTAACATCAGGCGGGCGCACCGCAGAGATGCACCGGTGATTCTGTTATATTAAAGTCCGTAGATAGACGCGGCGCGCGGAAAAAACCGAAGGATCAGCCATGGTTGTCATGCTGGGAATGGAGCGGGGACGGCGGCTGTCCGCCTGCCGGCTGGCCATCGCGCTGGCGATGGTCTGCGTCATGGCGCAGGCGGGTGCGCAGTCATCCGCATGGAAGCCGGACAAGGTCGTTGAAATCATCGTCGGCACCGCCCCCGGTGCCGCGCCGGACAAGACGGCGCGCACGATACAGCGCATCTGGCAGGCCCGGGGGATATTCGACGGGACGGTGTCCGTCGTCAACAAGCCGGGTGGCGGCAACCTCATCGCATGGAATTACCTGAACCAGCACGCTGGCAACGGGCACTACCTGATGATCGGCAATCTCAACGTGATCATCAGCCGCGCGATCGGCATCAGTCCCTACGCGCATACCGATTACGCCTGGATCGCCATGCTGTTTGATGAATTTTTTGCGGTGTCGGTGCGCGCCGACTCGCCGCTGGCGAGCGGCCGTGACCTGGTGGCGCGCCTGCTCAAGGATGCCGGCTCGGTGACGATAGGCGTATCCACCTCGATCGGCGGCGCCAACCACCTGTCGGCGGCGCTCGCGCTGCAGCGGGCAGGGATAGACTCGCGGCGCGTCAAATTCGTGGCATTCAAGGGCAGCGCTGACTCGATTACCGCGCTGCTGGGCGGCCATGTCGATGCTGTCTCCAGCGCGGTGTCGGCCGTGGTGCCGCACGTGCGCAGCGGACAATTGCGGACCATCGCGGTCTCGGCGCCGAAACGGCTGGGCGAGCCGCTCGCTACGGTGCCGACATGGGCTGAACAGGGCATCAACGGCACCATGACCAACTTCCGGGCGGTCATTGCGCCTAAGGGCACGGGTGCCGGTCCGACCGCTTTTTGGGAGCGCCGCTTCGCGCAACTCTCCGAGACTGATGAATGGAAAACCGACCTCGAGCGTAATCTCTGGTCCTGGAATTTTCTCGACAGCGCTAACACCGCCGCCACGGTCTCCGCGTCTGCCGCAGAAGTTGAAGCGCTGGTCGGCACACTGGGGTTGAGGAAGTTGCCTTGATTTCTGACAAATCGCAAGATGACATAGCCCGCTCAATATCCCGGGATGACATGGCGAACCTGCCGATCCGCCGCTATGAAAGCAGGGTGTGTCTGGTGGTCACGCCTGAAGACCTGGCGCAGGCGCGGGCGGACATTTTTCAAGAGAGCGTTGTTGGGCTCGATACCGAGACGCGGCCGGCATTCAGAAAGGGCGAGAGTTATCTGCCTTGCCTGGTCCAGGTGGCTACGGCCCGCGCGGTCTATCTGTTCCAGTTTCGCGGCCTGGACGTGTTTCCGCTGCTCGCTGAACTACTGGCGGCGCCGCACATCGTCAAGGCAGGCGTTGCGGTAGCGCACGATCTGCGCCAACTCAAACTGCTGTTTCCATTTGTCGAAAAAAATGTGCTGGATCTGGGTACGGTCGCGCGCCATGGCGGCCACGGCCAGTCCGGCGTGCGCAATCTTGCCGGGGGGTTCCTGGGTTTCCGTATTCCAAAAGGTGCCCGCACCTCGAATTGGGCCGCGCCGCAACTGACCTCGGCGCAGATGACTTACGCCGCCACGGATGCCTGGGTATGCCGCGAATTGTTCCTGCGATTCGATAGCCTGGGGCTGCTGCGGGCGCCGCCCGCTGCGCTGGCCGATGACGACGAGGTTGCAAAGGCATGAAAACGGTGTCTCGCCCGAATCATTATTGCGTTGCGAGCTGCTGCGCGCGTGCGCAGGCATACATCGGGTTGTTCGCGAGCAGTTCGGAGAGTTGGGTGACCTGAGAGGCGCGGGCGGGCGCTGTCGCTTCCAGCGCACGCAGCCAGTTTTTCTCGAGCTCCGGCAGTCCTTGCGCGAACACCTCCTGCCAATGCCTGTCGTTGTCGCGCGAAAGCCGGTTGAATGTCCTGACTTTTTCCATGCCGTGCGTGGCCAGCAGGTAAGTGCCGAACGATCCCGCCTCCGCATAGCTTGCGTGTTGGCGCGCGGCATCGATCACGATCGTCAGCAGCCCTTGGGTACTCATGCCCCAGCTTCCGTGGTCGGAGCCAAGCGCGGCCAGTGGGATGTAGGCATTCGCCCGGCGCAATGCCAGAACCCAGGCATCATTGTCGAAGCCGCACATGGGGAACGTCAGCTTGTTGCCGAAGCGCACCTCCATCGGGATGCCCATCATGTTGCGTATCAGCTTGTCTGGATTCGGGAACACGGCGTGCGTGAGTTTGTGCGCCAGCATCTGCGGCGTGCCGTTCACCCCGAACACCGCGATCGTGCGGATCTTGCTCTTGCCCATCGGCGCCCAGTAAAAAACGGCAGAATACGTTTCCTTGCGCGGGTTTTCGAACACGACGTGAATCTTTCCGAACTCGGCCACGCGCGGCGTCACTTCCCAGAACGCAACGATACGGCCAAGATCAGACTGCGCCGTCTGTGCCAGTTGTTCCAGACGTGCCGCGGAGAGGTGGCCCGTCTCATCGCGCACCACCAGGTCGGCGGTCTCCGCAGCGCCGCATCCCCACGCCGCCAGCCCCGACAGCACTGCTATCCACGCGCGAAGCGCATGTCTTAACGTTCCGTTGATTCTCATCGTGTCATTAATTCATCCCCAGGCGTCCCTAAGCAGCGATCGACCGCGGGTCGCGCGCGCGCCAGCGGCCGCTGTCGACCAGCGCGAGAAACTCGCCCAGCATCTGGTTGAACAGTGCGGGCTCCTCGGTGTTGACCGTATGCCCGGTGGATGGGCAGATCCAGAGTCTGGCCGCAGGGCACAC
This sequence comes from Burkholderiales bacterium, assembly GCA_030683105.1. Taxonomy (GTDB): domain Bacteria; phylum Pseudomonadota; class Gammaproteobacteria; order Burkholderiales; family SG8-41; genus CAKKQX01. The sequence goes on from JAUXMZ010000012.1 coordinate 72,067, forward strand.
CTGCTTGATGAACACCGCGGGCGCAATACAGTTGTCGTCCTCGTCGCCGCTGACCACGAACAGCGGCACTTTCATCCGGCTCAGGGATTTCCCGAGCTGATAAACCGTCGGGCGCTTGCTCTGAATGCCGCGCAGCGTATGAGCGAGGCCGAGCGCCGAGTGTTCCTCATCGAAGCGCCGGAATTCGGCAAAGCCGCGCGGGTCTTTGTTCTGCTGCGACACGCGCCCGGGGTTCACGCCGCCGGCGCGCGCCGCCGCAGGCATGCCCAGCGTCTCGAAACGCCGGGCGTTCGCTTCCGTGGTGCGCCGATACGCGGCGTGCCGCGCGGGATCGGACCCCGCGCCGGCGCCTACCGATGTCACCGAAAGCGCGCGGTTGGCGTGGTGGATGCCGAAATTAAGCGCGGTGGAGGCGCCCATGGAGCAGCCGGCGATGTGGGCCTTGCGCAGTTTCAGATGGCGCATGACGGCGGCGACGTCGTCGGTGACAATCGCCTGCGAGTAACGGTTGCGCGCTTTCGGCACGTCCGACGGTGGATAACCACGCGCGTTGAAGGCGATGCAGCGGTAGCGGCGCCCGAACCAGCGCATCTGCGCCTCCCAACTGCGGTGGTCACCGGAAAACTCGTGCACGAACACGATAGGCGTGCCTTTGCCGGTTTCCTCGAAGTAGAGCTTGGTTCCGTCGCGCGCGGTCGCGTAAGGCATGCGGGTCTCCTCCTTCGGATTGAATCTGGATAGAAGGTTATTTAAAATAGTGCCATTGCTGTTCTCAATGTTCCCAGTGTGCTCTGTGGTTAAAGCTGTCCGAGGTTGATCTTGTCTTAATCGGCGGCTAATTATCCATGTGGCTTTTGTTTATTCCCATTTTGGGAATGATAAAACCCAATATGGGAATGTTAGGATCAATCGACGTGGATGCCGGCCGCTTTCACCACTTGCGTATATTTCGCGATCTCCGCTTTGATAAGCGCGCCAAACGCCTCGGGCGTGCTGCCGGCGGACTCCAGCCCCTGTGCGGCGAGCGCCTCGGGCATGCCCGGCAGCTTGAGCGTCGCCAGCAGATCGCGGTTCAGTTTGCGCACGATCGCGGCCGGGGTCTTCGCCGGCAGCAGGATGCCCTGCCAGTTGGACACGTTGAAACCTTTCACGCCCGACTCGGCGATGGTCGGCACCTCAGGCGCGGCGGTTGCGCGTTTGGCGGTGGTGACGCCGAGCGCGCGCAGCTTGCCCGATTTTACGTGCGGCAGCGCCGGCGGCATGGTGCTGAAAATGAGTTGCACCCGGCCGCCGATGAGATCGGTCATTGCGGGCCCGGTGCCTTTGTAAGGGACATGCAGCATGTCCGTGCCAGTCGCGTGTTTGAACAGCTCCCCCGCCATGTGCAGGGACGAACCCGTTCCCGCAGAGGCGTAATTGAGTTTGCCGGGACTCGCTTTCGCCAGCGCGATGAGTTCCTGCACCGATTTCGCCGGCACCCCCGGGTTGACGGCCAGGATGAAGGAGGACGTTGCGACCAGGCTTACGGCCGAGAAATCCCGGACCGGGTTATAGGCAAGGTTGTCCTTCAATGCCGGAGTCTGGGCGAGGTTGCCGACGCTGCCGAGAAACAGCGTATAGCCGTCGGGCGGCGCGTTGGCCGCGAGGGTTGCGCCGATCGCGCCGCCCGCGCCGCCGCGATTGTCCACCACGACCTGTTGCCCGAGCACTTCGACGAGGCGCTGTCCCACGGCGCGCGCCAGGATGTCGTTGCCGCCGCCCGGCGGGAACGGCACGATGAGCCGCAGCGGTTTGTCGGGATAGGCGCCTGCAGGTGCGCCTTGCGCCGTTGCGGCGTTCGCCGCTGGCATCGCAAAAAAAGCCAGTAATAACATATAAATAAATTGGTTGAACATATCTTTCTCCTCTTTTTTAGCGCCGCTCCGGGGGGTGGATCCGGTTTCACATGCAAGGGTTAATACCCTGCTTCCTCATTCCGCGCGTATCCCCGCGTCGCGGATCACTTTGCCGAGCCGGACCGTGTCGTTTTTGATGAGCAAGGCGAAGGCTTCGGGCGAACTGCCGACCACTTCAAAGCCCAGGCCGGTGAGGCGCTCGCGTATCTCGGGTAACTGGCTGATGCGTGCCACCTCGGCATGGATGTGCGAGATGATGTCTGCCGGCGTGCCCGTGGGAACGAAGAACCCGGTCCACGAATCGGCCTCGTAGCCCGGCAGGGTTTCCGCGATGGTCGGGATATCGGGCGTTGCGCTGGTGCGTTTGACGCCGGTGGTGCCGATGATCCTCAGGCGCCCGGTCTTGTGATGGGGCAGGGCGGTGACCACGCCGGAGATCATCATCGGCATCTGGCCGGCGAGCACGTCGTTGAACGCGGGCGTGAGCCCTTTGTAGGCGACATGCAAGAGGTTGATCCCGGTCATCGCCTTAAGCAGCTCCATCGGAATGTGCTGCGCGCTGCCGACGCCGCCGGACGCGTAGTTGAGCTGGCCGGGACGCGTCTTCGCCAGCGCGACCAATTCCTTCACCGACTTGACGGGCAGCGAGGGATGCACCACCAGGCAATTGCCGATCGTCGCGGCGAGCGAAATCGGCGAGAAATCACGCATCGCGTCGTAGGGCAGCTTCGGATAGAGGCTCACATTGATCGCGAGCGTGGCAATATTGCCCATGCCGATCGTGTAGCCGTCGGGGGCCGAGCGCGCGGCAATCTCGCTTCCGATGATGCCGTTGGCGCCGGTGCGGTTGTCCACCACGACCTGCTGCTTCCAACTCGCGGACATTTGCTGCGCGTAGAGCCGCGCCAGCGTGTCCACCGCGCTGCCGGCCGCAAACGGCAGCACCAGGCGTACTGGTTTTGAGGGATATTTCTGCTGTGCAAATGCGCCCGCCGGGACGGCGAGCAGTGCGGCAAACACAACGGCTAACGGCAAACGGACATTCATAACGGCCTCTCCCTAGGTTGTTCCGCGCGGCGGATGCCGGCGGAACTTATGATGATGAAATGCGGTGCAGGCTAAACATACTCTTGGCATCTGCGCTGTCAAGGGCCGAGCGTCGGTAAAGGATTGCCGACCTACGGATTTTGGGTTGAGCCGATCCTGAACGTCGCCTTGTCCTGTTCGTCCAGTTGAGCCATGAGGCCGGTTTCCCAGGCGAGGTATTGCTTCATCGCTTCGCGGTTGCCGGCGTGGCGGTCGTGCACGAAGAACAGGTAGTCGATACATTCGCTGTTGGGGGGCACCTCGGGCGAGGCTTCGGTTGTGTAACCCGCTTGGGTCCACGCAGCGAGGCCGCCGGCCAGCAGTTTGATGTCCTTGATGCCGGATTCGACAAGTTCGGTCGCGGCGAGGCGCGCGGCGTCGGAGTCTTCGGCGACGAGCACGATGCTGCTTTTGGCATGCTTCGCATCGGTGGTGAGGCGCGAGCGTATGCTCCAGCGGCTGCCGGGGATATGCGCCTTACGGAAGTTCATGCTCAGTCCAAGATCGAATACGCTGCAGGTGCCGGCATCGAGCGCTTGCTTCAACTCCGCGGCGGAGATCGGCGCGAGATCGGGCAGGTTGCCCCTCTCCCCACGGTCATGGGGAGAGGCGGGTAAAAGATCCTGGAGCCCGGATTTCACGCCGTCTTCGAGCACATGGACATCGCAGCCGAGTTGCTTCAGCCAGCTTGCGACCACTGGCGCGCGCACGTTCTCGCCGCCATCGATCAGCACGATGCGCGCGTTCCTCACGCCCACCCACTGGTCGGTGGCCTGGATCAGCTGCCCGCCGGGCGCGTGCACCGCGCCGGGGATGGTGCCTGCCTTGAATTCCTCCGGCGTGCGCACGTCGCACAGGTAAGTGGTGCGATTCGTTTCCTGCAGCCACCTTGAGACGTCTTGAGCCGCCACGGAGCTGATGCCGAAGCATGCCATGAGTTTTCGCGCCGCCGCCTGTTGCGCGGGCAGCGCGCCGTCGTCGATCTGCTCCGGATAGGTGCGCGTCGAGCCGTATTCGAGTTCCAGGCCGGACAAGTACCAGCCCTGCGTGCCGTTCTCCAGCGCATAAACTGGATTGGGTACACCGAAGTTGATCAGCGTCTGCGCGCCGATGATGGAGCGCGTGCGCCCGGCGCAGTTGACGATAATTTTGGTTTTAGGGTTCTTCACCATCGCCGGCACGCGCAGCGGCAGCTCGGCGTTGGGCACGCAGGTCGAGCCGGGGATTGTCATCTTGCGATGTTCATGGACCGGCCGGCCGTCGAACAGCACAAAATCCTCGCCGTCCGCCTTCATGCGCACCAATTCCTGCGCCGTGATGCGCGGCGTGTGGTACGCGTGCTCGACGAGTTCGCCGAAAGTCTTGCTGGGCACGTTGACGCCGGCGAACAGCGCGTGGCCAGCAGCGGCCCACGCCCGGTTCCCGCCATCGACCACCGCGACATCGCTGTAGCACATCGCCGCGAGGCGCTGCGCCGCGCGCTCGGCGATGCCCAGCACGCCGTCGTCGGTGAGCACGATCGCCGCGGCCTTGCGCGGCACCAGTGTGACGATGTCGAGTTCGAGCCGGCTGTACGGGCAGGGCGTGGCGAACAGCATGTGCGATTCGCCGAACTGGCCGGCTTCGCGCACGTCGAGCAGGGCGAACTCGCTGCCGTCGTGGAGCATAGTCTTGAGCTGTTTTGCAGAAACGCGTTTAGGTGTAATCATGATCTCGAAAAAAAAGCATTGACACAAAGGACACAAAGGGTTCTTCTCAATACCCCCTCGAGGGGTACACGAAGGAAAAACAAGAAAAAGATAAATTTCCTTAGCATTTTTATTATACAGCCGACCTCCTGTGGCAACGGCAAGCTTGCGGAGCTTTTGCACTCATGACGTGTTTTGATCTTCCTTTGTGTCCTTTGTGTCCTTCGTGTTTCAGCTTTTGCTCTTAGGAGTTCAGCGCAGCAGCAGCGGCGCGCCGCTGGCGATCAGGATCAGGGCCACGAACCGTTTGAATGCGATCTGGTTGAGGTTGGCGTGGATGTGGTTGCCGAGAAACACGCCGATCGCCATCAGCGGCACAGCGGCGGCGCAGACGATCAACACATCGCGGTCGAACGATCCGACCGAGATATAGCCGATGCCGCGGAACAGGCCGACCGCGAACAGGATCGCCGCCATCGTCGCGCGGAATTCGTTTTTGCCCAGCTTCAGGTAATCAAGGTAAATCGCGAAGAACATTCCGGCCATGGCGCCGAACAGGGTGCCGATAAACCCGGCGACGCTGCCCATAAGCGGGGTCACCACTTTTAGCGGAAAACGGAAGCTGAAACCGGGGCGTATGGTCACCCATAACGAATAGCTGCCATAGGCGAGCACCAAGATACCCAGCGCGCGCGCCAGCGCGCGCGCATCGAGCGTCTTGAAAAAATACAGACCGATCAGGACGCCGATCATGCAGTACGGAATGACTTTCAACGTATCGCGCCAGGATACATGCCGGTAATCCTTCAGCAGGATAGCGGACGAGGACAGCAAGCCGAGAAACGTGACCAGGGGGACGACGATCTTGAGCGACATGATGATGGCCAGCAGCGGCACCGTCGCGCCGCCGAAACCGGCGCTGCCGCGTATGGAATAAGACATGACCAGGATGGCGCCGAAGTAAACCAGCTCGGGCAGGGTCAGCGCGTCCATGCCAGGGCCTGTTAACCCTTACCGCATGAGATGCGTTGTGGCCAAAATTGTCGATGGCGAGGCGCTTGTCGCAGCCAATATCGCGAATATTGGCAAGGCGAGCAACAAAGCCAGCGGCGATTTTGGCCAAAACCCGGAGGGACGGGACGCTGAGCAACGGCTTTGCCGTTGCGCGTCCATAATGGGTCAGAATAAGGACCGCGAGCGCGTAGCGCCAGCTCGGGGCTCATGGCGTTGTCGCACCTTCGCTTATTTGCCACGGGGCAAACTGCGCTCGGCGCTCCTAGCCCTGAACCCAAATCGCCTCCGTCGCACTCATGCGGTAAGGGTTAACAGGCCTAAGCGCGGGCACGCCCGGCGCATCACTCTTCGGGCTTGGGGCGGGGGCCGAGCAGGGCGGCGGTGGGCCGCAACGGCTTGCGCCGATGTGCGGCGGGGGCGTGCTCGACCGCGGATGTTGCAGTGTCTTTGACGGCCGGTTCGTAGGGTTTGCTGAAGTCGAAATGGCCATGGCCGGCCGGGGCGGCCGGCGTGCGCGGCGCAGGGGGTTTTTCGCGGTGTTCGCGCTCGCGCGGGGCCGGGCGGCCGGCGTCCCGGCGGCGGTGCTCGCGTGGCTGGTCGCTCGCACCCGAGCGCCCGTGACCTCTGTCGTCGTGTTCTAAACCGGGTGTGGTCGCGCGGGGAATCTGGCGTTTCAGCAGCTTCTCGATATTCGCCAGATATTCCATTTCTTCCGGGCAGACCAGTGAAATTGCCTCGCCCGGCGTGCCGGCACGGCCGGTGCGGCCGATACGGTGCACGTAATCTTCGGGCGTATGGGGCAGCTCGTAATTGATCACGAACGGCAGTTGATCTATGTCGAGGCCGCGCGCCGCGATGTCGGTCGCGACCAAAAGTTTCATCTTGCCCTGCTTGAATTCATCGAGCGCCTGCATGCGCTCACCCTGGGTGCGGTCGCTGTGGATCGCGGTCGCGGCAAGACCGTCCTGCTCGAGCAGGCGCGCCAGGCGGTTGGCGTCGCGCTTCATGCGCACGAATACCAGCACCTGTTGCATCTCGCGCGTGCGCACCAGATGTGCCAGCAACGCGTGCTTGCGTACGGCCGGAACCTCATAGACCAGGTGCGAAACCAGTTCGGCTGGCGCGTTGCGGCGGGCGACTTCGATCATGGTGGGGCTGTGCATGAACTGGTCGGCGAGCCGCTTGATCTCTTCCGAGAACGTCGCCGAAAACAGCAGGTTCTGGCGCGTCGACGGCAGCACGGCAAGAATACGTTTGATATCGGGCATGAAGCCCATGTCGAGCATGCGGTCGGCCTCGTCGAGCACCAGAATTTCAACCCGGGACAGGTTGATGCTTTTCTGCTGCAAGTGATCGAGCAGCCGGCCGGGGGTGGCAACCACGATTTCGACGCCGGCGTGCAGCGCCTTGATCTGCGGCCTGATGTCTATGCCGCCATAGACCACAGCAGTGCGCAGCGGCAGGTATTTGCCGTAGGTGCGCACGGCCTCTTCGACCTGGGCCGCGAGTTCGCGTGTCGGCGTCAGCACCAGCGCGCGCACCGGATGCCGGGCCGGCGAGGGGCTGTTGCTGGCATGCGGGGCGAGCAATTGCAGCAACGGCAGCGTGAAGCCGGCGGTTTTGCCGGTGCCGGTCTGGGCGCAGCCCATGATGTCGCGGCGCTCGAGGATGGGCGGAATGGCCTTGGCCTGGATCGGGCTGGGTTCGGTATAGCCCTGGTCTTCAACCGCGCGCAATAATTCAGGAATCAGGTTCAGCGTAGCAAATGACATCTCAACGGCCTTTAATGATCGCCCTGAGGGTAAGCAGCTGAGTTGCGGCGGGCACGTGTACGACGGGCGGCAACGGATGCAGAGGGGGGCTGGAATGGATAACGACGGTACTCACGAACCGTCATTATAGCGCGGCCGGGCTCTGCGGGCGAGCCGGGAATCCCGGAAAACCACCAAAGATTCAAAAATCTGGTAGATTGTCATAGGTACGGTACGAGGTCCGGTCAGGGTGGCTTTCCCCGGCTCCGGGCATAAGGAAAAGGGTGGGATAAATTGCTGGACTCCATCAATATTTCGCACGAGGACATGACGCCGCATAGCGTGTTTCCGTTGATTCTGACGCTCGACATGCATGGCGTGCCGCACCGCTGGATCACCTGGCAGCATGCCTGCTATTACTACGCCAAGGACCAGGTCGCCTGGAACATGGGCGAGCGTGCGTTCACGGTCTACGGCGGCCTCAATCGCATGACCGGCGAACGGTCGACCATTTCCGCCAGGAGCATCATCGCGATCAAGGGCCGGGCGATGGCCATGAAGGCATTCAGTCAGGTGCCGCCGCTGAATAACCGCGAACTGTTTCATCGTGACCGCCAGATGTGCGCCTACTGTCGCAGTTTGCTGCCGATATCCAGGCTGACGCGCGATCATATCGTGCCGTTTTCGCGCGGCGGCAGGGATACCTGGATGAACGTGGTGACGGCCTGCCGTGCCTGCAACGAGCGCAAGAGCGACCGCACGCCGGAACGCGCGGGCATGGAACTGGTTTATCTGCCGTACGTTCCGAACCGGGCTGAATACCTGATTCTGACCAATCGCCGCATACTTGCCGATCAGATGGAGTTCCTGGCTCAGCACGTGCCGGCGCAAAGCCGGCTCCACCAGAAAACGGCGTAGTCGTCCCTCCCTGCTGTTAACGCTGGTGCGCAGTATCAGCGCAGTTTTTTTGCGTGCAGAGCCTGCGCGAGCGCGTAAATCTGCTCGTGCGTGAGCTGTGCCGCAGTGCGCGGCCTGAATATCATCCACAGCAACGCGCCGTTGACGAGGATCAACGCCACTTCGAGATAGAGCAGCGTGGCGATGATGCCGTGATTCTGCGGACGCATAAAAATAAAATAGAACCCGTCGAAGCTGGGCAGTACGGCGTTGGTCAAGGCGAATACCGATTCAAACGGCGGGAACAGCAGGACGACGATCAGGTTAACGCCTACTGCAATCAGGATCACGTTGCGGGCAGTGTGCCGGTGGCGCGGGGAATCTGGCGCGTTGTGCTGCAGCAGCAGCCAGCCGATTCCGGTGTTGATCAGCACCACGAATACTTCCAGCAGCAACAGGCTGTTGTTGACCTCGTGGTTTTGCGGTTTATTGAAATAAAAATCGAATCCGGCGAACACCGGGAGGCGGGGCGCGGCAATCGAGAACTGGTCAAATGGCGGGAACAGCAGAATCAGAAACAGATTGGCTGCGGCGGTGGCAAGAGCTATGCACTGATTGCGATTCATGCGAGCCTGCGACAAAAAAACGCATTATAGCCGTGAGCATTAAGCTGATTTTGACCGAAATCTATAACCTTATGTTTTAATTAATAAAATAGATGCGTGGGCGCATCCGGGTTGTAGCGTCCAGAACCGTGGCTTGCTTCCGTAACTTTGCGCCAGATTGCTGGATTCGCGCCACCGGCCCCAATTTGCTATGATGTAGGGTTTATCACTGTAGCACTATGATTTTTCAAGATATTTAGCCTTATGAGCTTCGACCTGCACAGCCATTCCACGTATTCCGATGGGTTGCTGACGCCGTTCCAACTGGTCGCACGCGCGGCCGGGCGCGGGGTGGATACGCTGGCACTGACCGATCACGACGAACTCAGCGGTCTTGCCGCTGCGCGTGACGCGGCCCAGGAACTGGGCATCACGCTGGTCAACGGCGTGGAAATATCCGTGTCATGGCATACGCTGACGCTGCATATTGTCGGTTTGCAAGTCGACCCCGGGAACCGCGATCTTGATATGGGTCTGCAACAGATCCGCCATGGCCGGCTGCGCCGTGCAGAAGCGATGGCGAAGAGCCTGGAACAGGCGGGGATTACCGGCAGTCTTGAGGGCGCGCGTGCTTACGCCGCGAATCCAGAACTGGTCAGCCGCACGCATTTTGCACGTTATCTGGTTGAGCGCGGCCATGCGCGCGATGTCGCTGCCGTGTTCAAAAAATACCTGACGGGAGACAAGCCCGGCTACGTGCCGCACCAGTGGGCCAGCCTGCAGCAGGCGGTGGGTTGGATCAGGATGAGCGGCGGCATGGCGGTGCTGGCCCATCCCGGGCGCTACAAGCTCGGCAATGCGCAGCGCGATGTGTTGCTCGCAGAATTCAAGGATCTGGGCGGCGTTGGCATTGAAGTGGTTAGCGGCAGTCACACCGAGCGCCAATTTGCCGACTGGGGCCGTCATGCGCAACGCCACGGATTACTGGCATCGGCGGGGTCCGATTTTCACGGCCCCGGTGAAAGTTATCGCGATCTCGGCGATCTGCCGGCGCTGCCCGCCGGGTGCACGCCGGTGTGGGAGCAATGGTAGTGTTGAGTTTTGAGTGTTAAGTGTTGAGTTAATTTCTTAAGCGTCTGTAATTCACTAAAAACTCAACACTCAAAACTCAACACTAAAAAAACATGGCGCAGTTTCTCACTCTCCATCCGGTCAATCCCGAGCCCCGGCTGATCAAGCGGGCTGCGGATATCGTGCGCAGCGGCGGCCTTATCGTTTATCCGACCGACTCCAGCTATGCGCTCGGTTGCCATCTCGGCGACAAGGCTGCAGTCGAGCGCATGCGCGCCATACGCCAGGTGGATGCACGGCATCACTTCGCGCTGGTGTGCCGCGATCTGGCTGAAATCGCGACCTATGCCAAAGTGGACAATCGCCAGTTTCGCCTGCTCAAAGCGGTGACGCCCGGTTGCTATACTTTCATCCTTCAGGCGACGCGCGAGGTGCCGAAGCGCTTGCAGCATCCGAGCCGCAAGACCATAGGGCTGCGTGTTCCCGATCATCGCATCATGCGCGCGCTGCTTGAGGCACTCGGCGAGCCGTTGCTGACCTCGACGCTGCAGTTACCCGGTGATGACGCTCCACTCAACGATATGGATGAAATACGCAGGCGCCTGGATCACCACGTAGACCTGATTATCGACGGCGGGCCCTGTGGCATCGAGTTGACGACGGTGATAAACCTGACCGCCGAGATGCCGGTAGTCGTACGCGAAGGCAAAGGCAGTCTCGCGCCGTTTGGATTGTGAAAATGAAATGAACCGCCAAGCCGCCAAGAAGGGCAACTGCATTTGATATAATTCGCATGATTGCAAGCGGCTTTTCCTGTTTCAGCATCCACCGTGCAATGTTCTGGTGCTCTTGACGTCTTATAGCGGTTAAAGGTTTTCGTGGAACTCAATCTCTTCCAGACCATAGCGATATACGCGCTGCCCGTGGTGTTTGCGATCACGCTGCACGAAGCGGCGCACGGCTATGTCGCCAAGCATTTCGGCGACCTAACCGCGTATGCTGCGGGGCGGGTGAGCCTCAATCCACTGCGTCATATCGACCCGTTCGGCACCGTTGCGCTGCCACTGATGCTGCTCGCGGTGAGCAAATTGTTTGGCGGCGGCGGCATCCTGTTCGGCTGGGCGAAGCCGGTGCCGGTCAATTTTGCCAATCTGCGCCGGCCCAAGCGTGACATGTTGTGGGTGGCCGCTGCCGGACCGGCGAGCAATCTGCTGATGGCGGTTTTCTGGTTGTTGATGGTGAAAGCCGGCCTGGCGTTGCAGGGCAATTATTTTGCGTTGCCGCTGGCCCTGATGGGTGCGGCGGGCGTGTTCTTCAACATTATCATCATGGTGCTTAATCTGCTGCCGTTGCCGCCGCTCGATGGTGGCCGCATCCTGGTAAGCCTGCTGCCGCACCGGCTCGCATATAAAGTCTCGCGAATCGAGCCTTATGGTTTTATTATTCTGATCGTTTTGCTGTTCAGCGGGGTGCTGGGTTTTATCATGTGGCCGCTGATCGGCATTTCGATGTCGCTGCTTGCCCAGCTCTTCGGCGTGCCCCTGTCCGACCTGGTCAGGCTGGCCCGGGTGATTTAGAAAAAGGAACAAGAAAAAATGTATATCGACCGCGTACTGTCGGGCATGCGTCCCACCGGCAGCCTGCACCTGGGCCATTATCACGGCGTGCTAAAAAACTGGATCAGGCTGCAGCACGAATATGAGTGTTTCTTTTTCGTGGCGGACTGGCACGCGTTAACCACCCATTATGATGAACCCGACACCATAGAGCAGCATGTCTGGGACATGGTGATCGACTGGCTTGCCGCCGGAATTGATCCTGCGCAGGCGACATTGTTCATACAGTCGCGGGTGCCGGAACATGCCGAGTTGCATTTGCTGCTGTCGATGATCACCCCGATCAGCTGGCTGGAGCGCGTGCCGACCTACAAGGACCAGCAGGAAAAACTCAGCGACAAGGATCTGTCGACCTATGGCTTTCTCGGTTATCCGCTGCTGCAAAGCGCCGACATTCTGATTTATCGCGCCAACCGTGTGCCGGTAGGCGAGGATCAGGCGCCACATATCGAGTTTACGCGCGAGATGGCACGCCGCTTCAATCACGTATTCGGACGCGAGCCGGGTTTTGAGAACAAGGCGGAAGCGGCGGTGAAAAAACTCGGCGCACGACGCGCCAAGCTCTATCGCCAGCTGCGCACCAAATACCTCGAGCAGGGTGACGTTCAGGCGCTGGCGGCGGCACGCGCGCTGCTTGATGAGACTCAGAACATGACGCTTGGCGACCGTGAGCGCCTGTTTGGCTACATTGAAGGCGGTGGCAAGGTCATACTCACCGAGCCTCGAACGCTGCTCACCGAAGCGGCAAAAATGCCGGGGCTGGACGGTCAGAAGATGTCGAAGTCGTACAACAACACTATTTCGCTGCGTGAGAATGCCGACAGCGTGGCGAAGAAAATCAAGACCATGCCAACCGATCCGGCGCGCGTCAAACGCAATGATCCGGGCGATCCGGAGAAGTGCCCGGTGTGGCAGTTGCATCGGGTGTATTCGGACGACCAGCGCAAGGACTGGGTGCAGCAGGGCTGCCGCAGTGCCGGCATCGGCTGTCTGGAGTGCAAGCAGCCGGTTATCGACGCCGTGCTTGAGGAACAGAAGCCGATGCGCGAACGCGCTGTGAAGTATCTGCATGATCCGTCGCTGGTCAGGAGCATCATTGCCGATGGCTGCGAGCGGGCGCGTAAGCTGGCCCAGGAAACGCTGCGTGATGTGCGGGAAGTCATGGGTTTGAAGTATTCATAAACACAATAAAAACATATAATTAAAATTTATTATTACAGTCGTTTATTAGGTATTTTCGGTATTGCCAGGATAGGTTAAAGCGGCGATACCCTGTACAATGAAACCATGCAGAAACCACCCGCCGTGCGCCGCAAAATTTATCCCGTTTCAGGCCACACCACCGATTTTCCCGGTCCCGGCACCCCGGCAGCACGTTCTGACCGGGCTTTAGCGAACCTTTTCTCATGACCGAAACGAACGAAGCCGCGACTGCCGCACCCATTGCCCTGGTCTACGGCGAACCGCTGCTCGAGGTGCCGCATGACCTGTACATTCCGCCTGATGCGCTGGAAGTGTTCCTCGAGCAGTTCGAGGGTCCTCTGGATCTGCTGCTGTACCTGATCCGCAAGGAAAATATCAGCGTTCTCGATATTCCGATGGCTAAGCTGACCCTGCAGTATCTCGAATATGTCGAGATCATGCGCTCGAACCAGCTCGAACTGGCCGCCGAGTATCTGCTGATGGCGGCGATGCTGATCGAAATCAAGTCGCGGATGCTGTTGCCGCGGCCCCCGAGCAGCTTGGACAGCGAGGAAGACCCGCGTGCCGAACTGGTAAGACGGCTGCTGGAATACGAGCAGATGAAGCTTTCGGCGCACCGTCTGAACGAGCTGCCGCAGGCAGGCCGCGATTTTACCCTGGTGCAGGTGTTGTTCGAACGCACCGCGGCGGAACGCCTGCCCGAAGTTAATCCCGAGGATCTGCGCCTCGCCTGGCTGGGGTTGCTCAACCGCGCCAGTGTCAATCGCCATCACAAGGTTACGCGCGACCAGCTGTCGGTGCGTGAACACATGAGCCGCATCCTGCGCCGCCTGCAGGACTCAAAGTTCATCGAGTTTACGGAACTGTTCATGCCGCAGGAGGGCATCGCCGTGATGGTGGTGACCTTCCTTGCCATTCTCGAGCTGGCGCGCGAGACCATGGTCGAAGTCAGCCAGCAGCAGGCCTATGCCCCGATTTATGTAAAACTGCGCAGCGGCCCGGTTGCCGTTGTCGAATAACCCGGAACTGGACATGGAAGAAGAAGCATCCAATCTCGATCTCGCGCTGGTAAAAACAGTGCTCGAAGCCGCTCTGCTGAGCACCCAGGAACCGTTGGCGCTCAATGAGCTCAAGCGGCTGTTCGATGAGGATCTTGGCAATGAAATGCTGCGCAAGGTGCTCGAGGAGTTGCGCGAGGACTGGCAGCAGCGGGGCGTCGAACTGGTTAACGTCGCTTCCGGCTGGCGTTTCCGCACGCGGCCGGAATATCAAAAATTCCTCGACCGCCTGAATCCACAGAAACCGCCGCGCTATTCGCGGCCGGTGCTGGAGACGCTGGCGATCATCGCTTACAGACAGCCGGTTACGCGTGGTGATATCGAAGACATACGCGGTGTTACCGTGTCCCCGGGCATCCTCAAGTCTTTGGAAGCGCGTGGCTGGATCGATGTGATTGGACATCGCGAGGTGCCGGGCCGCCCGGAAATTTTCGCGACGACCAAGACCTTCCTCGATGATCTCAATCTGCGCTCGCTGGAGGAACTGCCTCCGCTCGAAGATCTGGGCTCGCTGGTGGACAATCCGGAAGCGGCGGCGTTGCTGCCGGATATGGACGAATCCGGCGATCAGGACGTGCAGGCCGATGCCACGCCGGCATCAGATGTAGAAACCGGGCCGGCGCTGGAGTCTACGCAAATCCACTAGAGAGCATTTATGCGAGCTGTCCTGGTGGCGAATCCCAAAGGCGGCTGCGGCAAAACCACGCTCGCCACCAATCTTGCCGCCGGACTGGTGTATCGTGACAGCTCGGTGGTGATGTGGGATCTGGACCGGCAAAAATCATCCCTGGAATGGCTTGAGCTGCGCCCCCCAGCGCTGCCGGAAATCGCATCTCTCGGACGCAAGCACGATCCCGACGACATTCCGGGCAAATCCGACTGGCTGGTGATCGATTCCCCGGCCGGCCTGCACGGCAAGAATCTCGCCCATGCCATCAAGCCGGTCAGCCACGTGCTGGTGCCGCTGCAGCCGTCGTTATTCGACATGGCGGCGACCCGCGATTTTCTGGCGGTGCTGCAGGAAGAAAAGAAAGTGCGCAAGCACAAAAACTGCATTGGCATTGTCGCCATGCGCGTCGATCCACGTACGCGTGCAGCCGCCACGCTGCAGGATTTTCTCGGGCAGTTCGAATTGCCAGTCGTCGCACACATTCGCGACACCCAGCTCTACGTCAACGCGGCGTTCAGCGGCAAGAGCATTTTCGATTTGCCGCCGTACATCAGCGAGCGCGACATCGCGGAGTGGGAACCGCTGCTGGAGTGGCTGGACGAATAAACGGCTGATGCGGCGGGCCGGTGTAATATTGCCGCGCGGCCGGGTGCTACTTGCCGAAATGCCGGCTTGCCTTGTCGAACGCTTCCTTCATTTTTGCCCAGGCATCGTCGGCGCCGCGCACGAGGTCTATCCAGGCATCGCCCGTCTCCGCCTGGACTTTGCGCATTTGTTCCAGCGCCTGGTCACGCTGGCGGCGGAAAGCGTCCAGCTGTTTTTCATACTCTATCAATGCATCAGCCTGCGCACCTCTGGTCCTGGCTTCCCATTTGCTGACTTCAGCGTTCCACAGATCAAGTTGTGCTTTGAGCTTGTTCAGGTATTCGTCGCGCTGGCTCATGGGTCCTCCTTCACGGGGGCTGATTGAGTATCGGCAACAGCATTTGATATCTTATTCTAATATATTCAATAAGTTACAATTTTTTCACAATAGACGTCAAGCACGGGACAGTCGCAGGTCAATAATGCGGGTCATACATCTGGGATTGCACATCGTCCATCACGCTCTTGGGCTTGGGCTTGCCGGCAAGACCCTGTTTATAGGCGGTGTCGGCAATAGCTGCCGCAATATTTGCTGAAACCTCGCGAATTCGCGGCAGGGCGGGGTAGAGGCTGCCCTGGGCGAGATCGGATTCGGACACCAGATGCGCGAGCGTATGAGCCGCGGTCATGAACATGCCGTCGGTGACGCGGCTCGCGCGGCTGGCGATAACGCCCAGGCCCACGCCCGGGAAAATATAAGAATTGTTGCCCTGCCGCGGCACGAACGTTTGGCCATTCAGGGTGACCGGGTCGAACGGGCTACCGCAGGCGAACAGTGCTTTGCCCTTGGTCCAGCGGTAAGCTTCCTCGGCGGTGCATTCGGCCTGAGAGGTGGGATTGGACAGCGCAAACACGATGGGCTGCGGGTTGATGCGCGCCATTTCCTCGAGTACTTCCCGGGTGAACGTGCCGCCGACGGCCGCGACACCGATGATGGCCGTGGGCTTCAATGTTTTGACGGCGGTGAGAAAATCGCCGATCTTTGCGTGTTCGTGAGCATAGGCAAGCTTGTGTTCGGCGAGATCGGTGCGGCTTTTGACGACCAGCCCGCGCGAATCGAACAGCCAGCAGCGCGTGCGCGCATCCTCTTCGCTCAGTCCCTGGGCGGCGATCGCCGATGCAATCAGGTCGGCGATGCCGCTTGCGGCCTCGCCGGCGCCGAAGAACAGTATCCGTTGATCGGCAAGCTTGCCGCCGGTGATGCGCAAAGCCGAGAAAATGCCCGCCAGCGCCACCGCTGCCGTGCCCTGGATGTCATCGTTGAAGGTGCAGGCGCGGTCGCGGTACTTCTTCAGCAGGCGGAACGCATTATGGTTGGCAAAGTCCTCGAACTGGATCAGCACGCCGGGAAACACTTCCTGTGCCGCGGTGATGAACTCCTCGATCAGTTCGTCGTAGGCGGCACCGGTGATGCGACGCTGGCGCAGACCGATGTAAAAGGGATCGTCAAGCAGCGCCCCGTTGTTGGTGCCGACGTCCAGCGTGATCGGCAGGCACAAGCGGGGATGAACGCCGGCGCATGCGGCGTAGAGTGAGAGTTTGCCGACCGGGATACCCATGCCGTTTGCGCCCAGATCGCCCAGTCCCAGTATTCGCTCGCCGTCGGTGACGACGATGATCCCGGCCTGGTACGGCCAGTTGCGCAGCATCTTCGCTATTTGGCCGCGATCGTTCGCACCGATAAACATCCCGCGCGGTCTCTGGAAGACCTGGCCGAACTTCTGGCACGCCAAACCCACCGTAGGGGTATAGACCAGCGGCTGCATTTCATCGATATGGTCGCACAGGACGCGGAAGAACAGCGCCTCGTTGCGATCGTGCAGCGCGTTCAGCGCCACAAATTTATCGAGCGGTTCAGGGAGTTTGCGCAGATTCTGCAGTACGCGGTCCGCCTGCTCGTCCTGGCTTAACACATGCGGCGGCAACAGCCCGCGCAAACCCAGCTCGTCACGTTCCTCCTCGGTAAAGCCCGTTCCCCTGTTCAGCATAGGGTCACGCAAGACATCGAGGCCGCGCGCCTCTGTGGCATGAACATCGGGCGCACGTGCGCTCTTGAGGTCAGTAGGGGTCATGTCATTCTCCTTTGGATTCCATGTGGCCGTTGCCGGATCAGCGCCGAGGCCGAATGATTGTGCGTCAGGTGTGCGCCATTCGCTTTATATTCAATGCCATGCGATCTGATTCGGGCTCACAGAGCTGGATTACTAGGTATGGTAACTGGTAAGCGCATCGGCGTGAAGTCAGGACTTCTTGCGGGGCTTGCGGGTTTTCTCCTGGCCGATCAACTCGACAAATGCCCTGAAAATGTCGGTTTCGGTAATGATTCCAACTAGGCGTTGCCTGCCATCAATCACGGGCAGTCCGCCAATCTGGTTGTTTGTCATCAACATCGCCGCTTCGGATATTGGCATCTTCGGCGCGGCGGTAACCGCACCGCGGTGCATGATCTCGGACACTTCGATTCCCGACTGCAGATAATGCATCGCGGCAAGCACCAGATCGCGCTCGGCGAGAACCCCGATCAGCTTGTTGTGGGCATCGAGCACCGGGACATGGTGCATCGCGTGCTCTTGCATCAATGTCATCGCCTCCTTGTAGTCCGCATCGGCGCGGATGGTCACTGGATGCATGGTCATGCGGTCGCGTACTAGCAGCATGCTGGGTTCCTCCAGACTTAATGCAGGCCATTGCCGTGAACCTGCGGAGAAAAGCGACGGCAAAACGATTGTTCCGTGTGGATTCCAGCGGCAGGGTCTGCAATGTTCAGGTTTAGTTAAAGGATAGGATTTTACGGGCAGGCCGGCTTTGACTTAGCGCAAGAAAGCAGTATCCCGGGCCCGGTCTTCAGGCGCATGAACGGGGCGCGTTTTAGGGTGTGGTTGGGGTCCTGCCGGGGATAGACCCCGCAACTGCGTTATCCGATAAGCAGGGCACCGCGTCCCGTGACGGCACCCCGCTCGATTCTTGCATGCAAGGCCTCTGCTTCTTCCAATGGGCAAATGTCGGTTACGAGCGGCCAGACCTCGCCGCGCGCCACGAGATCGAGCGTATCGAGGATCTCGCTGCGGGTAACATAGCGGCTGCCCAGCACATCCTGTTCCTTGAGCAACAGCGAATGAGCGGATACAGAAAAGGACCGCCCCGCGCCGCCCAGCGTGACCAGGCGGCCGTGGATGCCCAGGGCTTTTGCTCCGGCTTCCAGCGTCGAGGTAGCGGAAACGTAGTCAATGACGACGTCGACGCCGCGCCCGCCGGTTAGATCCAGCAGCGCCTGCGCGGCATCTCCGGCCGAGGCATCTACCACGTCGTCGGCGCCGGCCTTGCGGCAGGCATCGAACTTATCGCTGGCGATATCGACCGCAATCACCCGGGCTCTCGCCCATTTTGCCAGCATGACCTGATGGATGCCGACTCCGCCGCCGGCACCGAAAATGGCGACGGTTTCACCGGCCTTGACCCGCGCCCGGCGCAGCACCTTGTAGGGGGTGGCCAGCGCATCGGTGATGACCCCGATCTCGGCCGGATGGGCCTTATAGTCCAGGCCGTCAGGCAGCTTGATGAAGATATGCGCGGGAAGCTTGATGTATTCGGCATATCCGCCATCGCAATTGCGCCCGACATTACCCTGCGTGTTCACGCACAAGGGTTCCAGGTTTGCCAGGCACCAGCGGCAATGTCCGCAGTTGAGATAATAATAAGCGGTGACGCCATCTCCGACAGCAAGCCCGGTGACCCCGGGGCCGACATCGACGATCTCTGCAGTAATTTCATGCCCGATGATCCGGGGAAACTCGGCCGCTATTCTCCCGGCCTTGATGTGCTGGATCGTCAGGCCGGAGCCGCAGGCTATGACACGGGCGACGGCTTCTCCTGGCCCGGCTATGGGATCGGGAACCTGGGTCAGCTCGAATGGCGTGTTGGGCCCTTTCAGAACCATGGCTTTCACGGGATATGCCTCCTGCCTGAGAATAGCATCAGTCTTTGAACATGAAGTTTGCCGCCTTGAGAAACAGCGTGCGGTTCACCCCGTCTGAATGCAGGAACGCCGCGGCATCGCGCACCAGTTTCTCGACCCCGGCCTCTTTCATGTAGCCGTGGCCGCCGTGGATTTCGAGACACCACGTGGCAATTTTCCAGGCCGCCTGCGAGGCCATCGCTTTGGGCAGCACGCCCAGCGTTTTGTCCCAGCCCTGTTCCTGGTGATCTGCCAGCCAGCATGCGCGATGGATATACGAGCGCGAGGCGTCGATCAGCATCCGCATCTCCACCAGCTGTGCCCGGATGCCGTCATGCTCGATCAGGGGTTTGCCGCCCTGGATGCGCAGCTTCGCCCAATCGATGGCCTTCTGGTGCAGCGCGCACGCGACCCCCAGGACCGAAGCGGCTGCATACGCGTTCGATTGCGGGAAAAATTCGGCCATCACATTAAACCCGTTGCCGGCCTTGCCCACCACGTTCTCGTCCGGGATGAAGCAGTCCTGAAACACCAGTTCGGCGTTATTGGCCAGGCGCTCGCCCATCTTGTCGTGCACGCGGCCTATCGTGAACCCCGGCCGCCCGCGCTCCAGCAAAAAACAGGTGGTGCCCGCGGCCATCGGTATGCCTTTTTCAGTCTGCACAAACAGCAGGTAGTAACTGGCCCGGTTGCCATTGGAAATGAAATGCTTCATTCCGTTCACAATCCAGCCCCCTTTGGTCTTTTCGGCCGTGGTGCGGAAAGGCGTAGGGTAGGGCAGGAAATAATTGGAGGCGTTGTCGGGTTCCGTAATCCCGATAGCCAGCATGCCGCGTGGATCTGCGGCGAACCCGGGCAGAACACGCACCCTTTGTTCCGGGTTCAGGGCTTTTTGCATGATCTGGGCAATCTTGAGCGTTTGCGCCATGATGACCGAGACGCCGAGATCGCCCTTGCCCAGTTCTTCGATCACCATGGCGGTGGTCAGTGAGTCGGTGCCCAGTCCGCCCCATTCCTCAGAAAGGGTCATGGTGCGGATGCCGACCTCGTGGGCCTTCTCCACGATTTCAAAAGAATAGCCCTGTTCCGGATCCGGATTGGCGTCCAGGGCCGCTGCTCTGGGCGTCACCTCTTCTTTTACAAATCGCGCAACGGTCTTCAGGATGGCGCGCTGGTCTTCGTTCACGATGAAAATCTGCTCCATGATCCCGTCTCCTGTGCGATGCATTTATCGATAACTATACGCAATACCCGACCCGGAGAATAACGAAGCATCAGGGCGCGCGTAGTGATGCCGTCCGCGTTTGCGTTTGAGGTAACAAGGTCTGCAGGCGGGAAGGCGGGAAAAGCGGGACTGCCGCGCTATTTTTTCACCAGCGTGCTGCCGTAGAGCCCGGTCGGCTTGATCAGCAAAATCAAGAGCATGATTGCAAACGGCGCCATCATCGCCAGCGGCGCGTAGATGAGAGATCCGATGGAGACGACCTGCCCGACGATGAAGGCGGAAATCAGCGTGCCTTTGATGCTGCCCAGGCCGCCGATGATGACGACCATGAAGACGAATGCCAGCACCTCGAGTCCCATTGCCGGATCGACCATGATCAGCGGGGCATGCAGCCCTCCGGCCAGCCCGGACAACGCACCGGCGATGATGAAGGTGATGGTGAACAGACGGGACACGTTGATGCCCAGTCCTTCCACGTGTTCCACATCCTCGATGCCGGCACGGATCGCTTTGCCGATAATGGTGCGGTTCAGGAACAGCCAGATGCCGATATAAACGAGCGCAGCGACGCCAACGACGATCAGGCGGTAGACGGGGACATCCGTTCCGATGATGTCGATCTGGCTCATGGTCGGCACGGGGACCGGACGCGGCACCACGCCCCAGAAGAATTTGATGACGCCGATACCGCCGATCAGTATCCCGAAAGAGGTGATCATGCTGAAAGTGAGCTCCCGTTCGTAGATGCGGCGGAAGACCAGCCGTTCCACGGCGAAGGCGGTGATGCCGCCGACGGCCACCCCACCCAACACGCCCAGCCACACGTTGCCGGTCGCCAGGCTCAGCGAATAGGTGATATAGGCTCCGATCGAATAATAGAGCAGTTGGTCGAGGCTGATGATGCGCATCAGGCCGAAACACAGAGACAGGCCGATCGCCATCAGGAAATAAATGCTGCCTATGCTCAGGCCGAAGATGACGCCGGAAATCAGCAGTTGTGTATCCATCATCGGGGCGCCTTTGCGCTGCTGTCTGTTTCCGGTTTGCGTTTTTTCCAGAAGAACAGTTTTTCCAGATGGGGCTGGAGCGTGCCCCAGATGCCTTTTTCTCCGGCGAGCATGATGAATACCAGCAGGAAACCGATGAACAGCTCCCAGTTGCCGATGAGTTTGCTGATGGCATCCTTCATGCCGGTATAGGCGAACGCGCCGACCAGAGGACCGTAGAGCGTGCCGACCCCGCCGAGTATCGTGACGACCACCGGATCGGGGGCGCGATGCGGGCTGCTCATTTCCGGGCTCACAAAACCAAGATAGACGGCATACATCGCACCGGCGAGGGCGGTCGTGGTGTTGGCCATGATGAACGCAAGCAGCCGCACACTGTAGTTGCTGTAACCGAGAAATTTCAGCTTGTCTTCGTTGATCTTGGTGGCGAGGCAGCAGGCGCCGAAGATCGAGTCATCGAGATACTTGTAGAAGGCCCAGACAGCCATCGCGACGAGAAGCGCGAAGATGAAGAAGTGACTTGGTTTTCCGAGATCCAGAACCGGGGTGGACGCGATGTTGGTCAGGAACCACAGCCCGTTGTCGCCTTTGGTGATGTCCGCCAGAACTTTTTGCATCAGATAGAAGATGATCACCGCCAGCGCCAGATTGACCAGCGCGAAATAGTCGCTGCGCAATTTGACGAACAGCGGGCCGACGATGCCGGACACGATGAGCCCCGACAGGACGCCAACCAGCAGACCGACATAAGGATTGGTGCCGAAGTAAAAGAGATAAAATGCCGTGCCGTAAGCGCCTACCGCCAGATACGCCGGTTGCCCGAACGAGATGAACCCGACGCGACCCAGAAGGAAACTGCACCCTATGGTGTAGATCGAGAATATGATGACTTCGTTGAGGAAGGCGAGGGGGAGGAATGCACGCGACAACCCCAGCAGCGAAAAAGCCAGCACGATGCCCCACCACCACTTGAATGCTTTTATCATTGACTTGAATTGCTAGAGGTAACGTTCACAGGCATCCACCTTGATTGAGTCCGGGTCTGCCAGTTCGGCCACGATGCGTCCCTCTTTCAGGGCGTAGACCTTGCTCGATATGGCGCACACCAGAGGGAGGTTCTGCTCCACGATCACCAGCGCGGTGTTCTTGCTCAATTCCGTGAACACATTTCTCAGGTGTGTAACGATACTGGGAGCAAGCCCTTCAGTGGGTTCGTCGATCAGCAGCACTTTCGGACTGCCCAGCAGGGCTCGGCCTATCATCAGCATCTGGCGTTCGCCGCCGCTCAGAAAGCCGGCCTTGCGGGCCATGAGCACTTTCAGTTTCGGGAAATAGTCGGTAACCCGGTCCCAGTTGTAATCCTGGGTGGCGTAGCTGCCGAGTTCCAGGTTTTCCTGGACCGTCAGATCGGAAAACACCTTTTTGTCCTGGGGCACGTACTTGATGCCCATCTTTGCGATATCGTAGGACTTACGCCCGACCAGATTGGTCTGCCCTGAGGTGACCGATCCGGAGGTCGGTTTCAGGAATCCGGCGATACTCTTGAGCAGTGTCGACTTGCCGGCGCCGTTGCGCCCCACGCAGGCCACGATCTGATTTGGCCGCACACTCAGGGCAATGTCAAACAGGACCTTGGACTCGCCATAGGAAACGTTCAGGCCGCTGACGGTGAGCAGGTCGTCGTTATTTGCAGCGCTATGCGGAGGCATGTGCGTTTTCTTCCGTTGCAGGGTCGATCTGCCAGTAGCTGCGCCGTACCTCGGGATGCCTCAGGGTTTCTTCGTATTCGCCGTCCGCGATGATCCTGCCCTCGTGCATGACGGTGAGCCTTTGCAGGAAATCTTTTACGTGAGAAATTTTATGTTCCACGATCAGTATCGTCTGCTTGCCGATGTGCCTGCCCAGCACATCCAGAATGCTCTTGATCTCGGATTCAGCCAGTCCTGCCAGCGGTTCATCGAGCAGCAATACTTCAGGTTCGACCAGGACCGCCATGGCGATTTCCAGGCGCCGCTTTTCACCCAGACTGAGATGCTTGACCTGGCGCTCGCGCACGTCCTGCAGATCGAAGGTTTCCAGGATCGCGGTAATTTTGTCCTCGTTACGGAAACGCTTGCAGGTGTTGAACAGCAGGTTCAGCAAAGACGATTTTCTGTGCGCCCGGAAAAAAGCGAGCACCAGGTTGTCGATCACGCTCAGGTTGTCGAAAGTGGAGGTGAGTTGGAAGGTGCGCATTACCCCCCTGGCCACCCGTTCCTGCGGCGTCATGCGGGTGACGTCTACGCCCTTGTGCAGAATGGTTCCCGCATCGGGAGGGTAATACCCGGTCAGCAGGTTGAAGAAAGTGGTTTTGCCGGCCCCGTTGGAGCCGATGATTCCTGCAACTTCATGTTCGCGCAGTGAATAATCAACGCGATCGACGGCGACCAGTGCGCCAAAGCGCTTGGTGACACCTGTTGCCTTGATGATTTCTGCGCCCAGAGTCGTATTCACAGCCAGACCTTTGCTCATGTTCGGCCCCGGTGAAGGGAGCAGGTATTCACCGGGGCGGAATCGGTTGCCAGTAGAAAGAGGGCTAGTACCCGAGCGATTTCAGTGTCGGCATCACAGACTCGCCGCCCACGGAACCCATGACCGTAAACAGATCCCACTCGTTTTTCCGTTCACTGGCGCCTTTGCCCTTGACCAGGAAAGCGGCATGCTTGAATTCTGCCGACTGGTCCTGGCGCCACTTGGCCGGGCCTTTGACCGAGTTGAATTCGCCTTTGTTCGCCTTCAGTGCTGCGGCCACCTTTGCCGGATCATACGATTTGGCGGCCTCAAAGCCCCTGAACATCTCCATGTACGCGATATAGGCGATTGCTGCATAGGCATCAGGCGGTTTGTTATATTTGGCGCGATACAGGTTGGTGAACTCCTGGGCGCTCTTGGCCACTTCCTTGTCGGGGAAATTGGCAAGGTCATAGTAGAAATAGTGCATCGAATAGACACTCTCCAGCGCTTCCGGGGGCAGGCCTTTCGCGACCACGTTCGTGATGAAGGCGTTGAAAATCGTCATTTCCTTGTTGAGCCCCATCTGGTGGACCTGCTTCAGGAGCGCAACGGCGTCAGCGGCGAATTGGGCGGAGATGAACACATCCGGTTTTGCCGCGCGGACTTTCTGCAGGACGGTCGTAAAATCACCGGTTCCCAGCGAAACCTCGTCATAGCCTACGATTTCAGCGCCGTATTCCTTGGCCGCAGCATAGACGCCATCCCGGATGTCCCAGCCCCAACTATCGGCGCGGGCCAGGAAAAAGATGCGCTTCTTGCCCAGCGTTTTAACGGCTGCCTGGCCTGCCATGTAACCCACGGTCCAGGGACTGTATGCAGCGGCAAAGGTGGAGTCAGCCAGCTTGCCTTTCTGGAACGCTTCCTTGGCCATCACGCAAATCGGGAAATAAGGCATGGGCTCTTTGCTGACCATGGCGTTGATGGCATAGGCAAGCGGCGCCCAGGTCTGGCCGCCCACGCCTTTGACGCCTTCGGACACCATGTAGCGGTAGCGCCGCACGCCCACATCCTGCTTGGCTTCGTCATCGGCGACGATGCCTTCCACCATGGTTTTGCCGCCGGGCATATTGAGGCCGCCCCGCTTGTTGATGACGTCCACTGCCAGCAATGCGCCTTCTTTCTGGGTTTCAGCCACCGCCGCAAAAGTACCGGTGAGCGGCAGCAGGATGCCCACCTTGATTTTGTTTTGCGCAAAGGCCGGGCCATAGCCCAGGACATTGCACAACAGGAAAACCGAAACGAGGGATAAGAGCTTTTTCATGGGCTACCTCTCTTTGTTTTTTGATCGATTTTTTGCTCAGGCATAATGCCATGTCCAATTTTACAGAGTCAATGATTACCGCCGCGGGTTGCAGGTTAAATGCGGGTTCCTTGATCAAGGTCAACAAACGACTTCCGTCTGGCGAGCGCGGGTTTTTTGCGACCCTGGGGACGGGGTTCAGGTCGTGAGACGGCGGTAAATATCGGCCACTTTGAGCGGCAGGCGCGCGATGTCGTCGATCAGAGCCCAGTTGACCTGCCCGTACATGTGCGGCAGATAGTCGCGTGCTTCGCGGTCTATGGTGATGCAGAATGGTTTGATGCCGGTGCGATGGGCCTCGATCAGCGCCTGCCGCGTGTCCTCGATGCCGTACTCGCCGCGGTAATTGTCGCTGTAGTCGTCGGGCTTGCCATCCGAAAGCGTGATCAGCAACTTGGTGCGTGCCTCGACCTGGTTCAGCAGGGTAGTAAGATGACGGATCGCCACGCCCATTCGCGTGTAGTCCTGGGGCTGGATGCCGGCGATGCGGCTTTTTACCAGCCCGCTGTAAGGCTCGTCGAAGCGTTTGATGCGGAATATCTCGCAGCGCTTGCGGGTGGTGCCCGAGAAGCCATAGATTGCATAGCGGTCGCCCAGCACTTCCAGCGCTTCGCACAGCATCACCAGAGCTTCGCGTTCGGCATCATTGATCCAGCCCTTGGTCGAACCGCTCATGTCGACCATGAGCATTACGGCCAGGTCGCGCTCTGTCTTGTTGCGCTTGATGTGCAGGCGTTCGGAGAGTTCCATGCCGCTTTTCATGTCGGCATAGGCGGCGATTACCGCGTCAAGATCGATGTCGTCGCCATAAGGTTGTTTTTTAAGCAATTTGTCTTCGCCGCGCAGCAGTTCGAAGGTGCGTTTGAGCTGCGTGACCTGGGGTGCGTACTTGGCCAGCGTCGCGGCTACGAAAGCAGCGTTGCCGGGGTGCACGTCGAGTTCGCGCAGCACACACCAGTTCTTGCGGTAGTGACGGCGCCGGCAATCCCACTCGTTGTAAAAGTATGCGCCTTGCTCGTGATAGACCCCTTTCCACACATCCGCAGGATCCTGCCGGTCGCGCTGGGGTTGCCGGTAGCCGCCATCGCCTGCCGCGGCGAGATAGTCGTCGGGAATCTCTCCCAGGTCCTGCAGTATGGAGTCCATGAGCTGGCTCACATTCTCGGGCGGCGCAACCGGTTTGCCGTCGAGCATGAGCGTGTGGCTGGCGTTGCCGTTTTCGGCCGGCTGATCCGGGGCCTGTACCGAGAAGCGCTCATCCAGTTGTGGCTGCGGCGAACTGCTACCGTATTTTTCTTCGAGTAACTGCGCCAGCGCGGACTGGAACTCGTCTTTTTCCTTCGCCATGCGCGCCTTGCGCACTGCAGCCGCCTGATCCGGCTGCAGCACGGGAAGGTAGCTGTGACGCGCGGGCGCCATGTCGGGATAGACTCGCGCGAGCAGCGCGATGCTGTCGTTGACGGTCGCGGACGCTGCGGTGAGGCTGGCGCAACGCGGGTCGTCGGTCTCCCCGTCGCGCAGTTCCCGCATTTCTCGCGCCAGTCCCGGCAGCGCACGGGCGATGCATGCTTCCAGTCGGATGGTTTCGAGCGTGTTAAGCAGTTCGAGCGCGCGAGCCGGGTCGGCATAAGCCGAGCACGCCGCATCAAGGTCGGCATTGAATGTGCCAAAGCAACCTTGCGCCCACATCACTGTTGCCAACGCCTTGTAAACAAAGAAGTTTTTGTTTCGATCTGAGTGCAAGGCCATGCGTGATGGCAGATACAGCGTTTCGGTGTCCGTATACGCATGTATGGCAGTGTCCAGGCTGAGCCGTCGCCCCGCCAGCCCGCAGAGGAAAAGCTGCAATATCTGGGCGACATCTTCGAACGCGACGACGGCGGCGGATTCCCGGGCGGTGCTGGCGAATTCCGCGACGTTCTTGAACAGAGCGCTGGCACGATACAGGCCGTCGCGATCGTAGGCGTCCATGGCGGTGATGATCCACGCTTCAGCGGTGGCAGGATCGAGGCGCGCCAGCGCACCGGGGGCGGCGGCGGCAAATTGATAGGCCATCTCGGCATTGGTGCGCGCGATGATGGCAACCCAGTTAAGTATGAAGTCCTGCGACTCACGCGCAAGTGGCGCTATGGCAGCGGCCAGTCCTGTCGCTGTGCGTCGCGACGAAAGTACCGGATCGAGGGTTTCATCGAGGCGCTCTTCGAGCGCATCGGCCGAGAGTCGTACTGCGGCCGTCACCGCCGGTCCGGGATCAGAAGAGGGAGGAGGCGAGTTCATTGATTGCCCGCAGCATCTCAGGATCGTCGGAGAGTGCTTCGGCGACAGCGCCGCTGCAGGCGGCGCGCGGGGCTATGCCGCGCGCCATGAGCTTGGCTGCGTGCACCAGCAGCCGGGTTGACGCCCCTTCGTCTAGGCCGTTGCCCTTGAGGTTGCGCGTCATGTGGGCGAGTCTGATCAGCTTGTCGGCAGTGCCGGCATCGAGGCCGGTTTCGGTCATGATGATCTTCCGTTCCAGCTCCGCCTCGGGATAGCTGAACTCGATGGCGACGAAACGCTGCCGCGTGCTTTGCTTGAGTTCCTTCAGCACGCTCTGGTAGCCGGGGTTGTATGACATCGTCAGCACGAATTCCTTGGGCGCCTGCAGCAGTTCGCCGCGCTTTTCCATCGGCAGGATGCGGCGGTCGTCGGCGAGCGGATGGATGACGACGGTGGTGTCTTTGCGCGCCTCGACCACTTCATCGAGGTAGCAGATGCCGCCGCAGCGCACGGCACGAGCCAATGGGCCGTCCACCCAGACGGTCTCATTGTTGGTAATCAGGTAGCGTCCGACGAGATCGGAGGCGGTCAGGTCATCGTGGCAGGAAACGGTGATCAGCGGGCGCTTGAGCCGCCATGCCATGTACTCCATGAAGCGCGTCTTGCCGCATCCGGTCGGGCCCTTGAGCAGCACCGGAATCTGACTGGCATACGCCGCTTCAAACAGTGCGATTTCCCCGCCGACAGGTTCGTAATAGGGCTTTTTCCTGATCAGGTGCGATTCGGGCTTGAGCACCTTGGCATGAAGCGGGGCGGTTTTCGACGTCATGGCAAAATCCTGAAAAAGCATTTAGCCGCCGATGAATTCACTTTTATACCCGCTTGACGGGTATAAAAGTGAATTCATCGGCGGCTGATGTTTTGGTTTTTAAGACGGACCCTAATCACCGAGCGATTCGTAGAGCTTGTCCTGGTCATTGGCAAGATCATCGGCCTTGTTGCCCGCAGACAGCGCCTGGCGTTGTTTGTAGCGCTCGATGCGCTTTTCCGCGGCATCGGCTTTCAGCGCGATGGTGCGTTCGCCGAACAACACCTGCTTGAGCAGGTGGAAGCCGAATTGAAGCAGCTTCTGGTCGTCCTGCAGCAGTTCCTGCATGAAAGCGGGATCGAGATCGAACACTTCATTGAAACCGGCGCTGGCCACAAAATCACGGAAGCCGTCGATGTCGTAGCTCGCCAGATAAAACAGTTCGAGACTGCGTTGCGACGGTTTGCCTACGGTCGGGCCGGAGGAGCGCTTCTTGAGTATGATCTGCCGCCATTCGCGGTTGATCTCGTCGTATTCGTCCACACCCTGGTCGCGGCGGTATTCGGCCACGGTCTGCACCACCGGTTCCTGGTGGCCGAGACAGTGGTTTTCCTTGACTACGAAATAACCGTCTTCTTCTGTGGATGCATCCTTTTTGCGCATCGACACCAGCCCCAGTGCGTAGTAGCGGCAGGCAGCGGGGCGGTCGGCATAGACACCGCAGCCCTCGGGCGTGAGGTTGATGCACGCGTTCGATGCCTCTTTGGTGCGCAGTTTAAGCCCCGGCATGTCGTGGCCGTCCATCGCGAAGTCCCTGGTGTATTCGTCGATGAACTCGCGCGCGGTAATGCCGAAATGCTTTTTCAAGCGCAGCACGTCATAGGGCGTGAGCAGGATGTCGATGTTCTCGCAGCACTTGTTGAAGCAGGCGATGCCCTTGTGGCAGCGGAACTGGAAGGTATCGTTCAGCGCCAGCTGCACCGGAATGATGGGGCTGGGTTGTACAGCGTTGTCTGTGTCGTTGCTCATGAGGGGATTCCAAACGTTGAACGGCGCCGCGTTGGCGGAGCCCGTGCGAACGTCTTGCCGCTGCGGAAACAAAAAGCCCGGGGAAATTATACACCCCGGGCCCGCCTAACTTGTTGTTGCTGCAGAATTAGTCTTTGATCATCTGCACGTAAGGCACTTTCTTCAGTTCCCACTTCTTGGAGTCACGGTCATAGCGCGAATTGACGAAGCATTTCCAGTTCTCATCGTCGATGAAGTTATAGTCCGTCCGGTAGTAGAAGCCGGGGTAGCGCGTCTCTTCGCGGAACTGGATGTGCTTCATATGGCATTCGGCGGTAATGATGCGATGGTAGTTTTCCCATGCGCGCAGCAGCTCATGCAGATCCTTCGCGCGCATCTTGAGCGAGTCCTCCTTGAGCATTTCAAGCTTCTTCTCGCACATTTCCAGCATCTTGGCGTTGGTCTGGTACCAGGTCGACACGCCCGCGCAGTATTCGTCCATCAGCTTCTGCAACCGGAACTGCAGCATCTTGGGCGTGATGTAGTGCGGGTTGATGTCGATCGCCGTGGTGTAGTCCTTGTGTTCCAGGAAAGTTTTCACCGGACGATAGATTTCCTCGACCAGCTCCGCGACGCTGCGGGCGAGTTCGGGTTTCCAGTCCTTGTTGTCGAGCGCAAACTTGACCATGGCCTTGGCGGCAATGCGGCCTTCCGCATGCGAGCCGGAGGAGAACTTGTGACCCGATGCGCCTACGCCGTCGCCGGCAGTGAACAGGCCCTTGACCGTGGTCATGCGGTTGTAACCCCACGACCATTCTTTGGGCACGCCCGGCAGGTCGGTCGGGCCTGAAACCCAGATACCGGCACAACCGGAGTGCGAGCCGAGCAGGTAGGGCTCGGTCGGCATGATTTCAGACGGCGTTTTGTCCGGCTCGATGTTCTCGCCGGCCCAGATGCCGCACTGCGAAATGGTCATGTCGAGGAAATCCTCCCACGCCTCAGCTTCGAGGTGTTTGACTTCTTTCGGCGTCATCTTCTCCGCCAGCTTGGCCATCGCCGTCGGCGTGTCCATCATGATCGGGCCGCGCCCTTCCTTCATCTCGTTCAGCATGATGTGATTGCGCAAACAGGTGCCGGGTATGCCCTGGCCGTATTTGCCGAAGCGCTTCTCGTCCTTGATCAGATGGCCGTTGATCTTGTTGTAGTCCTCACCGGCGCCGTTCATCACCTGCGCCTTGAACAACAGGAACCAGGCGCCAACCGGGCCGTAGCCGTCCTTGAAGCGCGCCGGCACGAAGCGGTTTTCCATCATTGTCATTTCGGCGCCGCTCTCGGCCGCCATCGCATAGGTCGAGCCCGCGTTCCATACCGGGTACCAGGCTCGGCCCACGCCTTCGCCGATCGAGCGCGGACGGAACACGTTGACGGCGCCGCCCGCAGCAAGCAGGCAAGCTTTGAACTTGTAGATATAGAGCTTGTGCTCGCGCACCGAAAACCCGGCGGCGCCGGCCACCCGCGTCGGATCGTTCTTGTCGTTGATCATGCGCACGATGAACACGCGCTCCTGGATGTTCTCGATGCCGAGGGCTTTTTTCGCGGCTTCGGCAACGATCCACTTGTAGGATTCGCCGTTGATCATGATCTGCCATTTGCCCGAGCGCACCGGCTTGCCGCCTTCGCGCAGGGTCTTGTCTTCGTCGCCGGGTTGTTTCCAGATCGGCAGGCCCCATTGCTCGAAGTTGTGGACGGAGTCGTCAACATGGCGGCCGACGTCGAAGACCAGGTCTTCGCGAATGATGCCCATCAGGTCGTTGCGCACGTAGCGCACGTAGTCTGAGGGATCGTTGTCGCCGACGTAGGTGTTGATCGCCGACAGGCCCTGGGCCACTGCGCCGGAGCGGTCCATCGCCGCTTTGTCGACCAGCTTGATCTTGAGGCCGGTGCCCTCGGCCCAGCGCATGATCTCGAACGCTGCGCCGCAGCAGGCCATGCCGCCGCCGATCAGCAGAATATCCACTTCTTCCTCGACGATTTCGGGGTTTCCGAATCCG
This sequence comes from Burkholderiales bacterium, assembly GCA_030683105.1. Taxonomy (GTDB): domain Bacteria; phylum Pseudomonadota; class Gammaproteobacteria; order Burkholderiales; family SG8-41; genus CAKKQX01. The sequence continues at coordinate 103,429 of JAUXMZ010000012.1, forward strand.
TAATCAGCCATTGTCGTTTTCCTTTATCTAGACCGTATCGCCAAACGCGTGGCGATCTGGGCCGGGTTAAACACTATTAGTATTAAATCTGCCTTATCAAGCCAAAGCGAACCGTGGCTTGCTTAACTCTTGACGAACTGGCTCATGTCGGCCTTGTGCGTGACATGCGTGAACAGCGATGAGTGATCCGCGATCTCTGCCATGACGGCAGCAGGCTTGCCGCCGTACGGGTCAGCCGAGCCTTCGGCCGTGGTGCGGATCGGAAATTTGAAACGCTTGATGTTGCCGTTGCGGAATTTGATGGTCCACATGATCGAATCGGTTCCGCGCAGCGGCTGCACCGAGGCGCCCATCGGCACCACGTCCGCATAATGGCGCACTTCGATCGCGTTTTGTGGGCAGATCTTGACACAGGAATAGCACTCCCAGCATTGCTCGGGTTCCTGGTTGAACGCTTTCATCGGGTGGCCTGTCAGCGATCCGTCCTTGTCGAGCAGCATCAGATCGTGCGGGCAAATGTACATGCAGGCCGTCTTGTCCTGGCCTTTGCAGCCATCGCATTTTTCAGTGCGCACAAAAGTGGGCATTTTTACTTCTCCTTTGTCAAAAACAATTCAAATTCAGCCACAGAGGACACAGAGTTCACAGAGAGTGCCAAGTTCCTTCTTGCGGATTTTCCTCTGTGTCCTCTGTGATCTCTGTGGCAAATGTATTTTTCTCAGCGCGCTGAATGTCCAGCCAATTTGACCTCGACCTTGTCAGCGTCCTTGATCGAGGCGTAGTACTCCCGCAGGATCGCGAGAACTTCCTGGCGGCTGAATTCCGCGGGGACAGGCTCGCCCTCGGACAGCCATTTTCTGAGCTTGGTGCCGGAGACGTTCAAACGATCTTTTTCGTCATGCGGGCAGGTACGGGCCGAGGCCATGCCGCCGCACTGATAGCACCAGAACGTCCAGTCGATCTTGAGCGGCCGTGTTTCAAGCGCGCCCTGGGGGATTTCGTCGAAGATATGGTGCGCATCGAACGGGCCATAGTAGCTGCCGACGCCGGCGTGGTCGCGCCCCACGATCTGATGCGAGCAGCCGTAGTTCTGGCGAAATACAGCGTGCAGCAGGGCCTCGCGCGGTCCGGCGTAGCGCATGTCGAGCGGATAACCTGACTGCACGACGGTTTTCTTCACGAAATACTTGTCGATCAGCACGCCGATCGCCTTGGTGCGCACATCAGCGGGTATGTCGCCGGGCTTGAGGTTGCCGAGCAGCGAATGCACCAGCACCCCATCGCAGGTCTCGATAGCCACCTTGGCGAGATATTCATGCGAGCGGTGCATCGGATTGCGCGTCTGGAACGCAGCAACGGTCGACCAACCGTTGGCTTCGAATGCGGCTCTGGTCTGCGCTGGTGTCATGTAAAGGGCGCCGTAATGCTCGGGAAACCCGCCCTGCGACAGCACTTTAATGGGGCCGGCGAGATTGACATCACCCTGCGCTATGACCATTTTTACGCCGGGGTGCTCGATATCGGTGGTGCGGAAAATGGTCGCGCATTCATGCGACTTGTTGATCTTGTACTTCTCGGTGACCTTCATGGTGGCGAGAATGTCGCCGTTGTCGGGATCGACGAGGGCGATGTCATTGCCGGTATGGAAGGTGGCGGCCGTAGCGTCGTCGGTCGACAGTGTGATCGGTATCGGCCAGAACAAGCCGCCCGCCGTCCTCATCCCGTCGCAGACCCCTTGCCAGTCGGCGTGGGTCATGAAACCGTCAAGCGGCGTAAAACCGCCTATGCCGAGCATGATCAGGTCGCCTTTTTCGCGCGAACTGACGCGCACCTGGGGCATGTTCAGGGCACGTTTTTTTTCTTCGCTCAGCGCGCTGCCTTCCAGCAGCAGCGGCTTGAGTACGCCTCCACCGTGGGGATTGACTAATTTAGCCACAGAAGTGCTCCGGGACAGCAGGTTGCTGATGGTGTTTTTTTGAAGATGGAAGGGTAGCATGGAAGGGAATGCCGACCTTATCCATTTATTTTATTCGGTAATAAGAAATTCTTGATGGCCGTACCTGATGAGCAGGCGCCTGACGCATGTCCCCCTCCACAAGGAAGCCCTGGCTGTTACGCCGGGAGGCTTATGGTGACTGCGAAACCGCCTTCGGCAAGATTGCAGGCGGATATGTCACCCCCATGCAGGCGCACCGCGCGCTCGGCGATCGCCAGACCCAGGCCATAACCGCCAGTGCCGCGATCGCGTGCATCCCCGACACGTACGAAAGGTTCGAACAACCGGGCCAGCATGTTTTCCGGCACGCCGGGACCACGATCCCGGACCCGGATCACGGCCTTGTTCCCGGACTGCGAATCGAACATCAGGGATAAAGTGACCGCGGTGTTCTCCGCCGTATAGCGGACCGCGTTGCGCACCACGTTTTCTATGGCGCTGTATATGAGCTGGGCATTGCCCTGGATAGTCACGGGTTCGGTGTGTTCCAGGTGCAGGCTGCACTGCCGTGACTTTGCTTCGAGCGCGGCGTTCGAAATGACGCTTTGCAGCATTTCCGACAAGTCCACGGGTTCGGGAACGGGGGGCTGAGTGCCGGACTCCAAACGGGCCAGCGACAGCAGTTGGCCGATCAGTTCATTGAGGCGCTCGCTCTCCCGCTCGATGCGGTCGAGTTCAGGGGAGGGCTCGTTGCCATTGCGCTGACGCGCCAGGCCCAGTGCGACCTGAAGCCGCGACAGCGGCGAGCGCAGTTCGTGAGAGACATCGACCAGCAATTGCTTTTGCGAGGACATGACCGTATTCAGACGCTCCGCCATGCGGTCAAAAGCCGCGGCAAGATCGACGATTTCGTCGCGCCGGCTGCCCAGGGAAGGCGTGACGCGCTGATCAAGATCACCTGTGGCATAGGCTTCCATTGCCTTGCGCAGGCGTTCTATGGGTGCGGTGAGGTAGCGCGCCAGCAGGTAGCACACCAGTGCGCCGAGCAATAGGCCTACTGCAAGCGGCAGGGCCACCACCCGCGGTCGTGTCAGATAACGAACCATGGTCACGCTCTGGAAATCATGCGTCAGCCAGAATTTGCCGCCATTCCCGCGCAGTTCGACCGGGCTGATTCCGGGGGCGTCGACATTTGGGGAGGTTTCCTGTTGGATGTGACGCTGCAGCCGCACCAGGGCGCGCTGTGGCACATCCCGGCCCAGCACGTCCTTGCCGTCACGAGTGAGCGCCAGTATTGGCACCAGTTCCTCGCGATCCACCTTGCGGGCCCATGCCCTCAGACCTTCCAGGCCATGAAGATCTGCTTTCGCCTGTGCGTTCACTACATAGCGGCTCAGTATTTCGTGGCGTACCTGGGTACTGCGCTGCGCCCGGATTTGTTCCATGTAGTGCGATGCGGCGAGAACGATCACCCCGGTGAACAACACCAGCACCACCCAGAACGAAAGAAAGATTTTCCAGAATAGTCTGTGCATCATGCCTGCCATTACTCGACGATGTACTGATAGCCGACCCCGCGCACGGTCGTGATGCGTTCCTGTCCGCTGGGAAGCGGCCCCAGTTTTTTACGCAAATTGCTGATGTGCATGTCCAGGCTGCGGTCATAGCGGGTGAGCTTGCGGTCCAGCGCCCGCTCCGACAGTCCCGACTTGGAAACCACCTTGCCGGCTTCTCGCAACAGCGCTTCCAGAACGCAGTATTCGGTGCTGGTCATGTCCAGGGTGCGGTTGCCACACAGCGCCGTGCGTGTGCCTGTATGCACATGGAGATCACCAAACTTGAGGATCTCGGGGCCGGCAGGATCACCGCGATCCGTGAAGCGGACTTCAGTGCGGCGCAGGACGGCGCGTATGCGTGCGACCAGCACCCGCGGATTGCAGGGCTTGGCCAAATAATCATCGGCACCGAGTTCCAGGCCAACGATGCTGTCCACGTCCTCTCCGCGCGCTGTAAGCATGAGGACTGGAGTATTGCTGCCTGCGCGCAGTTCACGCAGCACATCGAATCCATTTTTGCGCGGCATCATGACGTCGAGAATGACCAGATCAAAGTGGTTGCCACGCAGCTTGTCCAGCGCAGTGTCGCCATCATAGGCGGGGACGAGGTCGAAGCCTTCGGCTGCAAGGTATTCCCTCAGCATTTCACAAAGCTCGACGTCATCATCAGCAAGCAGGATGCGGGTCATCAGATTGGTCTGGTTAAACACGATGAGTAAGGCATGTTGCCACAGGGTGATTGCCCGGGCGCAAGGATGCGCCCATTCTTTACACAGATTTACATGTATATTTCTGCTTCGCGGCAGGGATAATAGTAGTATGTAGCCCGCCGCGGTGTAACCGGTATGTAGCACCAAGAATAGCTGACGAAGTGATGGCCTTCGTAACGATACCGCCGGCTCAAGAGGGGGGTGCCGCCTGCCGAGAACTTAAAGACCTCAGGCGGGACAGAATATAACATATTGATTATTATGATAAATATAAATTGATGTCATGCGTAATCGTATAGGTTCTTTGCTACTTGCTGTGCTTGGGTACTTGACGTTTTTCATCACCGGAACTGCCGCCTGGGCGCAGACGCATTTTACCGATCCCTGGCAGATAAACGGCCGCACCGCATCGCAACCCCACCAATTCTGGCAATCAGAACAATCTTTGCCCAAAGTCAGTGACCCCGAGCGCAGGGAACAACCGGAAGGCAGTGCGTCGCTGACACTCCCGGAACTGACAGAGTTTGCTTTGCGCAACAATCCCCGCACCCGTCAGGCATGGCTGGCCGCGCGCGCTGCGGCGGCAGGCGTGGGCATCGAAAAAGCCGACCTCCTGCCTCAGATTACGGCCAATTACGCGGTCAACCGCACCCGGCCGGTATCGGCGACCACAGGCTCGGTGTCGCCCTGGATCACTCGCTACGGCCCTGCCGTCAGCTTCAGTTACCTGCTGTTCGATTTCGGCGTACAACTCAGCCAGTACGAGGCGGCAGAATACCGCCTGCTGGCCGCCAATCTGACTCAGAACCGCGTGTTGCAGGATGTGATGTTCCAGGTCGAGCAGGCTTATTACCGCACCATCGGACTGGATGCGCTGGTCCGTTCCAATGAGCTGTCGCTCAAAAACATACGCACGGCTCATGATGCGGTACAAAGGCGCCGGGAATCGGGCCTGGCCACGGTGGCGGATGTTTATCGCGCCGAGACTCAGGTGGCGCAGGCTGAACTGAATCTTACACGCAGCCGGGGCGACCTGGAGAAAGCGCGCGGACAGCTGGCGTCGGCGGTGGGGTTGCCGGTCAACGGGCGCATCAATGTGCAACCCCTGTCGTACCAGCCGCAGACCCAGAGGATCACCGCTTCAATCAGCGATCTTCTGGAGCAGGCCAAGGCCTCACGCCCCGATCTGGTGGCAGCGGAAGCCCAGGCGCGTGCCTCGCGCGCGACGGCGCACGGGGTTTCCAAGGCGGGACTGCCTTCGCTCGAAATCAGCGGCGGCTCGGGGCGGACTTGGTTTGGCGACGATCGGGCTATCGTCAACAACTACACCCTGGGTCTGAATGTGCGCATCCCGATATTCAGCGGGTTTCGTGATACCTACCTGGTGCGGCAATCCGAAGCCCAGGCAGCACAGGCGGAAGCCGCGCGCGATGTGCTGATGCAGCAGACCGAACTCGATGTCTGGCAATCCTATTATGACCTGCAGACTGCGACCAGCAGCACCGGCAGTACCGAGGCGCAGGTCAAGTCGGCCGAGCAGACGGCGCAGGCGACACTTGCACGCTATCAGGCGGGTTTTGGCAGCATACTTGACCTGATCACGGCTCAGCAGGACGAATCCAACGCGAGGGTGCAGCGCATTCAGTCTTTTCTTGACTGGTACACGGCACTCGCGCGGCTCAACTTTTCCATGGGTGCTAACAATATCTTGGCAGCGACGGGCGAGAAAAAATGAAACGTTTGACCATGTTTTTGATATTTGTTGTGATCGCCGCGGCGGCTGGCGGGGGTTATTGGTACTGGCAGAAATCGGCAGGCGGCGCGACACCCGAAGCCAAGAAAAGCGATGGGAAAGCCAAGGGCAAGGGCAGGGGCGAGGGTGGCCCGCTTATCGTCAAGGCGACCAGCGCGATCGTCAAGCCGATGCCGGTGCTGATCGAGGCGGTAGGTACGGTCGAGCCTGAACAAAGCGTGCAGGTCAGAGCCCAGGTCTCCGGCGTCTTGAAATCGGTGTCGTTCAAAGAAGGGGATATGGTCAAAGCCGGCCAACTGCTGTTTCAGATCGATCCGCGCACCTTCGAGGCCTCGCACCAGCAGGCTCAGGCGCAACTGGCGCGGGACCAGGCCCAGCTTGAGAACTCGCGCGTGCAGCAGGACCGGCTCGCACCCCTGCTCAAGCGCGAATTCATCACACGTCAGGAATACGACGTGGCGGTGACCTCGGTTAAATCGCTGGAAGCGACGGTGGCTGCTGACCGTGCACTGGTCGAGCAGGCCCGCATACAGCTTGGGTTTTCCCGGATACACGCGCCTATCAGCGGCCGTACCGGCGCTGTGGCGATTTCGCCCGGCAATCTGGTGCCGGTGGGGGGCAGCGGGGTGCCGCTGGTCACGATCAACAGTACCGATCCCATCCTGGTGACGTTCAGTGTGCCGGAGCGCCAGCTCGATGCAATCCGCAAGCAGCAGAATGACAAGGAGATGCGGATTGAGATCCTGGTCGACAGTAATGGACCGGCGGCAGCGGAAGGCAAGCTGGTATTCATAGACAATACAGTTACGGCGCAGACCGGAACGGTGCTGCTGAAAACGCGTGTCATCAACAGCACGGAAAGCCTGTGGCCCGGGCAGTTCGTGAGCGTGCGCATCATTCTGAGGATTGAACCCGAAGCGGTGGTGGTTCCCGAGGTTGCTGTGCAACCGGGCCAGGACGGCAGTTTCGTTTACCTGATAGACGAGGACAGCAAGGTGCGGGTGCAGCCGGTCATCATTGCGCGTCAGATTCGCAACGAGGTGGTGATCGCCTCCGGCATCAAGGGCGGCGACCAGGTGATCACCGAAATCCCGCAGGCGCTGCGCGCGGGGGCCACTGTGCGACTGGCCGAACCGCAGGCTGAAGGAAAGGGCAAGGGCAAAGGCAAAGGTAAGGGCAAGGGCGAAAAAGGCAAAGACCAGGACAAGGGAAAAGAAAAAGATAATGCGAAGGGCGAGGGCAAGTCCGAAGGTAAATCATAGGGTCATAGGGAAAGCCGCATGAATCTATCCAGGATTTTCATTGAGAGGCCGGTCGCGACAACCGTCCTGGTCTCGGCAATCATCATTTTCGGCATATTTGCTTTCCGCACGCTGCCGGTCAATGAACTGCCCAATGTCGATTTCCCGACCATACAGGTCACCTCCGAATTGCGGGGCGCCAATCCGGAGGTGATGGCTTCAACGGTGGCCACGCCGCTCGAGCGCCAATTCAGTCAGATCTCCGGGGTCGAGGCCATGAACTCGACCAATACCGCCGGGCGCACCCGCATCACGCTGCAGTTCAGCCTGGAACGCGATATTGATTCGGCTGCCCAGGATGTGCAGACGGCGATCTCTCAGGCCATGCGCCGTCTGCCGAGCGATATAGATCCGCCGACGCTGCGCAAAGTCAATCCGGCTGACAGCCCGATACTGTTTCTGGCATTAAGCGCTAAAACGCTGCCCCTGGAGCAGCTCGACGATTTTTCGAATACCTATGTGGCACAGCGATTTTCCACGGTAAACGGCGTGGCGCAGGTACTGGTTTTCGGGTCGCAAAAATTCGCGGTGCGCATATTCCTTGATCCCGAAGCATTGTCGAAGCGCGGGCTCGGTCTTGACAAAGTGGTCGGCGCGATACAGAACGCGAACAGCAACCTGCCATCCGGCGTGCTCCAGGGCTCCGCGCGCACATTCACTGTCAAATCATCGGGCAAGCTCGCGCGCGCAGAAAGTTTCAATAATCTGATAGTCGCGTATCAGGACGGGATGCCGGTGCGCCTGTCGGATATCGGCCGCGCTGAAGACAGCATAGAGAATGTCAAGGTCAAGAGCTGGCTCAATGACGAGCGTGCGATCCTGCTCGCCATCTACCGCCAGCCGGGCGCCAATACGATAGAAGTGGTCAACAAGCTCCGCGCATTGTTCCCGGAAATCGAGCGCGATGCGCCTCCCGGCGTCCTCATCAATGTGGTCAATGATCGCGGCGAGTTCATTCAGTCTTCGATCAATGAAGTCGAGTTCCACCTGGTGCTCTCCATCATCCTGGTGGTGCTGGTCATCCTGGCGTTCCTGCGCAATGCCAGGTCGACCATCATCACCGCGCTGATCCTTCCGACGTCGGTCGTCGGCACCTTCGGCGCCATGTACCTGATGGGGTTCAGCCTCAACAATCTGTCGCTGATGGCCGTCATTCTGGCAGTGGGTTTCGTGGTCGATGATGCCATCGTGGTGCTTGAGAACATCACCCGTCATATGGAAATGGGCAAGTCCCGGATGGCGGCGGCGCTGGAGGGGTCGAAAGAGATTGCATTTACCGTGCTTTCCATGACTGTGTCGCTGGCGGCAGTGTTCATCCCGATCCTGTTCATGGAGGGATTGCTTGGGCGATTGTTCCGCGAGTTTGCGGTAACAGTGGGCATGGCAGTGCTGATCTCCGGTGCGGTGTCGTTGTCCATGACGCCGATGATGTGCAGCCTGATGCTCAGGCCGACGCACGAGCATGGCCGGGTATACCAGTTTTTCGAGCGCGTCTTTGATGCGATGCGCGACTTCTACGGGGCTACGCTGCGCTGGACCATGAAGCACCGCGCGCTGATGCTGCTGGGCTCGGTGGTTTTTTTGATTCTTACCGGCGTGCTTTACAAATTGGTGCCGCAAGGGTTCATTCCACGCCAGGATACCGGTGTGATTTTCAGCAATGTGCGCGCCCCTGAAGGCGTCACCTTTACTGAACTGGAGCGCCGCCTGAAAGCCGTCACTGACATTGTCCAGAAACATCCCGATGTTCACGCCGTGATGTCTACCGCCGGACAGGCGACGGGTGGTGTGACCGGTGACAACGTCGGCCGCGTGATCATCCGCCTGAAGTCTCGCGATGAACGCAAGCTTGGTGCAGACCAGGTCATACAGGCATTGCGGCCAGAGTTTGCCGGCGGTGCGCAGGGGTTGCGGGTTTTCATGAACAATCCGCCATCGATCAATATCGGCGGGCTCGTCGGCAACGCAGATTATCAGATGGTGATTCAGGGAACCGATCTGAAGGTGCTCTACGAAGAGGCGCAGGAACTGGAGGCAAAGTTGCGGGGATCCAGTTATCTGCGGGAAGTGAGTTCCAACCTGGAGCTGCGCAACCCCGAGATCCAGATCAACATCCTTCGCGAGCGTGCCGCAGCACTCGGCGTGTCGCCGCAGCAGATCGAAACCACGCTCTATAATGCCTATGGCGGACGCCAGATCAGCACGGTGTACGGCGCGACCGACCAGTACTTCGTGCTGCTTGAACTGGATCCACGTTTCCAGCGGGACATGAACGCGCTACGCTCGCTCTTTGTCCAGTCGAACACGGGGCGCATGGTGCCGATTAACGCAGTCGCTGATGTCAGGATGGGGGTGGGGCCGGTGTCAGTGAGCCACTATGGCCAACTGCCATCCGTCGTGCTTTCCTTCAATCTCGCCCCGGGCGTTTCGGTGGGCGAGGCGGTGGCGAGTGTGGAAGCGATGTCCCGGGAATCCCTGCCTGCGGGGATCACCACGGTCATGGCGGGTAGTGCCAAGGCCTTCCAGGATGCGTTCCGTACTCTGCCCATTTTGCTGTTGATCACGATCCTGGTGATTTACATGGTGCTGGCGATACTCTACGAGAACTATGCGCACCCGGTGACGATCCTGACCGCCTTGCCCTTTGCCGGATTTGGGGCTTTGCTGATGCTGTGGCTGTTCAATAGGGAACTCAATATCTTCAGCTTTGTCGGCATCATCCTATTAGTGGGCCTGGTCAAGAAGAACGGCATCATGATGGTGGACTTCGCACTGCAATTGCAGCGCGAGAAGGGGTTGTCGGCGGCGGACGCCATAGTCGAGGCTTCGATCATCCGCTTCCGGCCCATCATGATGACAACTTTGGCGGCGATCTGCGCGACCCTGCCGCTGGCCTTTGGCACGGGCAGCGGATCTGAAATGCGCCAGCCGCTGGGCATCGCGGTGGTGGGTGGACTGGTGTTTTCGCAGCTTCTGACGCTGTATGTGACGCCTACATTCTTTGTCAGCATGGACCGGATGGTGACTTGGTTAAGGAATCGCCGGCGCCCAGTTCCTGTTGTAACCATCTGATTATATATATAAAAATACAGCGCTGTCCTTTATGTAAAGACGTATCGCTGGCTGGGGCGGTGCCTGAGCCCCGGGCCCAGATAGTGATCATCAGCGCAGCTTTGGGCGCTCGGGCGGCCAGCCGTGCGTCTGGCATGCTCAAAGCCGTGCTTCACTATGCGAGACTGTTCATCAGTCTATAGACGCGGTCGTGTTTCCAAACTCAAAGTGAGTTTTATTCCGGGTCTCGTGTGCTAACGATGCGTGCAACCGCGGTGAATCACGCGGAGTCACAGCAAGTGATATTACGAAGATTGCTAAGCGTGATTGCCGATCGGTGGCGGAAGCGTCGATGCGCAGCGAAACGCAAGCCACTGACGCACCGTTTTCATGCGGTATATTCCTGTGGTATGAGAATGAATAACCTTGTTTTTTTAGTCAGCATGACGGCTTAAACAGGACAGCTTGGCTTCCTTGGGGAAATATCTTATGTATTTTTCGAAAAAGGTTTGACTTGGTTAAAAACGCACTGCTATAATCGCGGTCTTGGTTGATGCATAAATAAATGCATATCTGGCGCGGGGTGGAGCAGTCTGGCAGCTCGTCGGGCTCATAACCCGAAGGTCATAGGTTCAAATCCTATCCCCGCTACCAACGTTCTTTAAAAATATACAGCCGATAAGTGTGGGCACTTGGTTTTGAAGCGCGCGTTGCTTCGGCAACGTGGAATCTTTAAATATCAGAAGTGCTCGCATGAAGTTTTAAAACGTCAAGCGAGAGTAATAATTTTGCAGAGATTAAACTGAAGAGTTTGATCCTGGCTCAGATTGAACGCTGGCGGCATGCCTTACACATGCAAGTCGAACGGCAGCACGGGGGGTAACCCCTGGTGGCGAGTGGCGAACGGGTGAGTAATATATCGGAACGTGTCCTGTAGCGGGGGATAACCTATCGAAAGATGGACTAATACCGCATACGACCTATGGGTGAAAGCGGAGGACCGCAAGGCTTCGCACTATAGGAGCGGCCGATATCGGATTAGCTAGTTGGTGGGGTAAAAGCCTACCAAGGCGACGATCCGTAGCTGGTCTGAGAGGACGATCAGCCACACTGGAACTGAGACACGGTCCAGACTCCTACGGGAGGCAGCAGTGGGGAATTTT
>JAUXMZ010000023.1 GCA_030683105.1 Burkholderiales bacterium
TAGTGATTAAAACTCATCTCAAAAATCCCCTCTCCCCCGATTTTGGGGGAGAGGGCAGGGTGAGGGGGCAAACAAACATTTGGCATATTGCGCTGTGAAATTGTCAGGTTCGCCCCTCTCCCCAACCCTCTCCCCGCCGGCGCGGGGAGAGGGAGTGTTTTTGAGATGCGCTCTAGTAACTCAAAAGCCGTGATTAGTAATTGGTGATTGGTGACTAGAAGCGGTGATTAGTGATTAGTAATTGGCACCCTCCGGGTATTTGCTTTGCGGCATGATTGGTGTCAAAGGCTGTGATTGGTGATTCGTGATTCGTGATTCGTGGTACGTAAAACCGTGGTAAGTGGCTCGTGGTGCATGATTCGTAACTCCATAAAACCGTAACAGGCGATTCGTGGCTTGCATTTTGACAAAGGCTCTTAGGAATTTGAGTAAGCCACGGGCTACGTGGTACGAGCCACGTACCGCGAGCCACGATCAACGTACCACGAACAACGAGCTACGAGCCACGTACAACGTACCACGCGCCGCCAGCAACGTAGCGCTGATTTTATTGCTCGTTGCGGCGTCCTCCGTGGCGCACGCTCAGGTTGCGCCCCAGCGCTTGAGTGACTGGCTGCTGGCGCAGCCTCCCTCGGCAAACGCTTATCCGCTGGGCCTGAGCTGGCGGGTGCCCGGGGAGGCGCCTGCCCAGAATGCGTTGCGCCTCGGCCTTTTGAACAGTCTTTCGGGACGCGATCGCGAGGTGACGGCTGATCCGGCGGCTGTCGATCGGCTTCGTGAATGGCTGCACTCCCTTCCGGTCACAGGCCGGGTGCCGGTGTCGGTGCCTGACGCGCGGTGGCTGCAGGCCAACCCGGCGCGGGACCCCATGCTGCTGCCTGGCCAAAGCGTCGTGCTGCCACAGCGCCCGCGCACCGTGACGGTGATTACCCAGGAGGGCGGGCGCTGCACGGTGGCCCATGCTGCGGGCCTGGAGGCAATGGCTTATCTGCAGGCCTGCAGTCCGGCAGGCGCGGCGCGCACGGACTGGGTATGGATTGCGCAGCCCGATGGCCGGGTGCAGCGCTTCGGCGTGGCGGCATGGAACCGCGAGACGCAGGACGAGCCCGCGCCAGGCGCCTGGATCTGGGGGCCGTCGCGCGGCAGTGGCTGGCCGGCGCGGTTCTCTCAAAAGCTCATCGCGTTTCTCGCCACACAGGGCCCTGCGCCGGATGCTACAGAGGACTTGCCGGCAGGCAGACAGCCGGGCGGCGCGACTCCGCCGGGCGGGGCATCCGAAGGGTTGCGTTTTTCCGACCTCGCTGGAAGCGATCGCTCCAGAGTGCCCCCTCTCCCTAACCCTCTCCCCCAAGTGCGTGGGGGAGAGGGAATTATCAACAGGGAGTTTCCCGAAGTGAGTGGGGGAGAGAAGATCCCACGAATCACCAATCACCAATCACTAATCACCAATCACCAATCACCAATCACCAATCACGGACGTTCCCGCAGCCTTGCGGTAACGTCGAGCGACTGGGGCGGCGTCGGTCTCCTGCAAACCCCGACCGCGCGCATGCGCCGCACCGGCGACTTTTCCTTTCACTTGAGCCGCACGCAACCCTACACCCATGGCAATGTTTTCGTGCAACCGCTGGACTGGCTGGAGGCCGGCTTTCGCTACACCAGCGTGAGTAACCGCCTCTACGGTCCGACGGAGCTGAGCGGCGGGCAAAGCTACAAGGACAAGAGCTTTGATCTCAAAGCCCGGCTCTGGACCGAATCGGCCTACCTGCCTCAGGTGGCGGTCGGCATACGCGACCTTGCCGGCACAGGGCTGTTTTCAGCCGAATATCTGGTGGCGAGCAAGCGCACCGGGGCGCTCGACTGGAGTCTTGGGCTGGGCTGGGGCTATCTGGCCGGCCGGTCGCGAAATGTGGATGTGGGTTCCGGAGGAAACTTCAGCTTCGGCACCTACTTCACGGGCTCCACCGCGCTGTTCGGGGGCGCGCAGTATCAGACCCCATGGGAGCGGCTGATACTCAAAGTGGAGTATGACGGCAACAAGTTTCAGAACGAACCGCAAGCCAACAATCAGCAGCTCAGTTCGCCCTGGAACTTCGGACTGGTGTATAAAGCGGCCCGCTCGGTGGATTTCACGGTGGGCGTCGAGCGCGGCAACACGCTCATGCTGGGCCTGAGCCTGCACACTTCGCTTGACGGCTTGAGCACGCCCAAGCTCAACGATCCGCCGCGCGTGCCGGTGGCGGCGACGCGTCCTCTGCAGGCGCCCGACTGGTCGCTGACGAGCAGCGAGATCAAGCGCCAGACCGATTGGAACGTGCGCAGCATAGGGCAGAGCGGCCGCGAACTGCGCGTGACCATCGACGATGCCGAAACGGTCTACTACTGGCGGGATCGCGTGGACCGCGTCGCCGCGGTGCTGCATCGCGACGCGCCGCAACCCGTGGAGCGCTTTACGCTCAAGTATCGCGAGCGCGGGATAGACGTGGCAGAACACGTGATCGACCGCGATGCGTGGCTGGAACAGCAGACGCAGCCCGTGCCGCTGAGCGAGCAGCGCGAGGCGGTCATCGCGCGCGCGGCCGGACCGGCGGCGCCCGAGACATCGCTTTACACCAGCAAACCACCCCGGTTCGAAACCGGCCTCAGGTTAGGGTTTCAGCAGACGCTTGGCGGCCCTGATTCATTCATTTTGTACCAGATCTACGCCGAGCAGCAGGCCAAACTGAGGTTGCGCGATGACACGTGGCTGCAGGGCGGGCTGCGGCTCGGACTGATCGACAATTACGACAAGTTTAAGTACACGGCGCCGAGCAACCTGCCGCGGGTGCGCACCTTCCTGCGCGAATACCTGACCACGTCGAATGTCACGGTGCCGAATCTGCAGCTGACGCACGTCGGCAAGCTCAGCCAGAATCAGCATTACAGCGTGTATGGCGGCTATCTCGAAGAGATGTTCGCGGGGGTGGGCGCCGAGTGGCTGTACCGCCCGTTCGCCAGCCGCTTCGCCCTGGGGGTGGATGTCAACTCGGTGAAGCAGCGCGATTTTAGCCAAAATTTCGAATTTCGCGACTATCGCGCGAATACCGGTCACGCGACGCTGTACTGGGACACCGGATGGCAGGACGTGCAGGCGAAGCTGAGCGCCGGGCGCTACCTGGCGGGCGATACTGGCGCCACAGTGGAGTTGTCGCGCACGTTCAAGAACGGCGTGGCCGTCGGCGCCTTCATGACGAAGACGAACGTGTCCGGCGCGCAATTCGGGGAGGGCAGCTTCGACAAGGGGGTCTACGTGAGCATCCCCTTCGATACGATACTCACCCGGTCCAGCAACACGGTCGGCTATTTTGTGTGGAAACCGCTCACGCGCGACGGCGGCGCCAAGCTGTGGCGCAGCGTCCAGCTTTTCGATCTGACCCGCGTGCGCGACGACCGGGCCCTGGAATTCGCACCCGCGCCGCCGCCGAATCATGCCACGATACCGTCCGACCGCCGCGAGGCGTGGGTGCCTGAGGCTTCAGGCCTTGCGCCCTACACCCGCGTCATGCCCAAGCCGGCAGCCGCGCAATGGGAGACCGGCGACATGTCGGATCAGCGCCTGATCGAAGCGCTGTACCTGCAGGAATTCCGCAACATCCGGACCGCATACGATGGCTCGCGCCGATTGACGGTGACGCTCTCGAACGACCACATACGCCCCATCAGCCGCGCCGTCGGGCGCGCGGCGCGCACGGCCCTGCGCCTGGCGCCGCTGGATACGCGGGAAATCCGCATCGTCTTCGCGCAGCGCACAGATCCGGTGGTGACCTACGATTTTATCGACCTGGCGCGGCTGGATCGCTACTTCAGTGGTGCAATCAAATCATCCGAACTCGCGGAGACCGTCGCGGTCGAGTATCTCAATCCCGCGGCTCGCCAGAACGACCCGCTGGCCCGCCTGGACGACGTGGATACCGATGCCAGCCCCGCCGTTTTCGCCAATCTGATACCCGAAACCTTTACGCCGGGCCGGGTGATTAACGATCTGGGCAACGCTGCGCGTACCGCTCAGGACGTAAACTGGCTGCGGGCCGGCGCCATAGGCGCAGGGCTGGTGTGGGCCAGCAGCGGGCTTGATCGGCGCGCGGACCGGTTTGCGAAGGACCATGAAACCAGCCGCTGGTCGAAGGCCGGCGTAAAGGTTGGTGATGCGCTGCCCTGGCTGGCGTTCGCCGGCGCCGCATTGGCGGCGGTCGACAGCAGCGATCCCCGGCGTTCGCGCACGGGCTATGCCGCGACCGAAGCCGGCGCCACGGCGGTGCTGGCCGTGACCGGGCTCAAATATGCCTTTGGCCGCGCGCGCCCGGAGACTGACGCCGGCAATCGCAGTTTCAAGCCCTTCTCCACGGCGTCCGGCCATGATGGCTTTCCTTCAGGGCATACGGCCGTCGCCTGGGCAGTGGCCACGCCCTTCGCAATGGAATATAACGCGCCGTGGCTCTACGGGGTGGCGGCATTGACCAACCTCTCGCGTATCGGCAGCCGCGAACACTGGCTTTCGGATACCGTAGCCGGAAGCCTGCTCGGCTATGGCATCGGCCGTATTTTCTGGCAATCCTCCCGGTCGGCCGGCAAGGGCGAACCCCGTGTGTGGCTCGACCCGGCGGGGGTCAACGTGAGCTGGAAGTATTAAGGGCGGTGACTGGTAATTGGTGATTCGTGATTAGAAAAATCAAAAAACATTACGTTCTCGGTTGTGCTGAGACGTCGGTAGTTAACGGATCACCGTTGACTGCTTCCCAGCGGCCATTGGTTGACCAATCACCAGTCACTAATCACCAATCACTGTCTTTGTGTCGCCAATCACCAATCACCAATCACCAATCACTGCATTTATGGTGGATTGTTTGCGCAGCACTCCTCTACGCCTCTCTGTCCTTTGCCCAGTCACCAGCGAAGTGCGTCGTTATCGATCCCGAGCTGCAGGGCAGCTACGCCGGCGCGTGCAAGGACGGGTTGGCAGAAGGCTATGGCGAGGCGAAGGGTGCGGCCGAATACAAAGGCGGATTCAGGGCCGGCCGCAAGCACGGCAAGGGCACGAAGACCTGGCCTTCGGGGGATCGCTACGCAGGCGATTTCGTTGACGATCGCAAGGAAGGCGAGGGTACGTACATCTGGGGCCCCCGCTCGGCGTGGGCGGGAGAAAAATACTCCGGCAGCTATCTTAACGACCGGCGCCACGGATTGGGCGTGTATGAATGGCCTAGCGGTGACCGTTATGCCGGGCCCTGGAAAAACGATGTCATCACCGGTCCCATGACGCCGATGATGATGGCCCGGGCGAGGGCGTATGCCGAACGCGCGGCGGCGGTCGGTAAGGAAGGGGCCAGGGTCTGCCGTGACATGATAGTCGGCAGCGTCACCCACGATTGGGTGCGGGGCACCGTGATGGAGGTGAAGGGGGAAAAGATTGCAGTGCGCATCGACGACGCAGGGCGATTCCCGCACGTGATTTCAGACCTGGTGATCAGCAAGGGCGACACTGTCTGGGACGCGCTGCAGTCCTGGATTCCCTGCCTGTAACGCAGATCGCAGATCGGGGTCAGTTCTTGACCTTGCACCTACCAAAGAGTTCCCGCAACGCCTTAGACGGCTTGCTCGTTTCCAGTGCGCGCTGAATCTTCGATATTCGCGAGGGCGATACTTTGCTTCGATTGGAAACCTCTTGCAAAGGTAGATTCGCCGCGCGACGCAACAGATAAACCCAGGCCTTAAACGCTTCTTGATGCTCCCGGGTGCATAGCGTTTTTTCGTCCTTGATCCGATACGCGGATAGTACTTGCGCTGTCACCGCTGTGGCTGTGGGGTGCGTCGGGTGGCGTTGTCGGTATGGCACGTTCGCCATGGGCACCGCCTTTGCGAAGGATTCCATGCCATTTAGAAACGCCGCGCCCCCCAGCCAGATCTGGCCTTTGAGGCTATCCCACGGCGAGGCTTGGCCCAGACCCTGAGCCACGAAATGTTCATAGGCCACCTTTGGATATCGGCCGCTGAACTGCCCTAGCACCCAGTCGGCATCCAGCCAGGCTGGTGCGGCCACCTGGCTGACCGTTGCGCGGTAGCTGCTCCACGCCCAATGCTGGGCAAGCCTGACCATGCGCGCGCGCACAGGATTCAACACAATATAGCGACACAGTTCAAGGCCGTAACTGTCCTTGTCAACGATTATGCTCTTGTAGCGGCCCTGGAACACATGTCCGACGCGCTTATGCCGGCGATTGAATGTTTGGGTATAAACGCCATTGAGGCGCCGCATGCCGGCCACGAGGTTTGGCTCTGGCGTTTCGATCAGCAGATGATAATGGTTGTTCATAAGGCAGTAGGCGTAACAGCGCCAGCCTTGCTGAGTAATCTCTTGACCGAGCAGTTCCAGAAACCGGCGGCGATCATCGTCATCAACAAAGATGTCAGCGCGTGCGTTGCCACGGGCCGTAAGATGGTACAGCGCTCCGGCATATTCCAAGCGTAAAGGGCGAGCCATACCGGCAATCTAGACTGAACTTAGTGCAAGGTCAAGAACTGACCCCGGTTGACGCGGTTGACGCGGTTGACGGTTTGACGCACGAGGTTATAGCGGTTCGCCCCGGGCAAGACGGGTGGCTATGGTGTCGATCAGCCGCCGCGAAATACTGATGCCCTGCGGCAGTTTCGGCAGTTCACCGGCATCGAACCAGCGCGCTTCGTGAATTTCCACGCCGTCGGGCCTGACATCGCCGCCCGCGTACTCCGCAGTAAATGCGATCATCAGCGAATGCGGGAACGGCCACGGCTGGCTGCCGAAGTAGCGGATATTCGTGATTTCGACGCCGACTTCCTCGCGGGTTTCGCGTGCCACGGTCTGTTCCAGCATCTCGCCGGGCTCGACAAAACCGGCCAGCGCGGAATAGCGGCCCGCCGCCCATTCCGCCTTGCGCGCGAGCAGCAGTTCCCGGCCGCGCGTGACCAGCACCATGATCGCCGGCGAGATCGGCGGATAGGCGACGCGGCCGCAGTTGGCGCAGGCGCGCGCCCGCTCGTCGCGGCGCTGTTCGGTGGGCGTGCCGCAGCGGCTGCAGAACTGGTGATTGCGGTCCCAGTCCATGATCTGATAAGCGCGGCCGGAGAGCGCGGCGAGCGTTTCTTCGAAATGCCCGAACAGTTCGCGCAGGCCCAGCGCCGCCCAGCCCTCGGGCGCCGGATCGGAGGCATCGAGTTCCGCAGCGTAACAGTGGCTGCCGCCGTATGTGCCAAGATACTGCCGGCGCAGCGGCTTCAGCCCGTGCTCGGCAAGATCGGCGCAGCAGGGCAGTTCAGGCTTGTCCGCCACGGTGGGCAGCAGCATTTCCCGGTGCTGGAAAACAAACCACAGCGCGGGCTCGGTCTGCTGTTCAGGCGGAGTGAGCAGGGGGATGTATTCCATAAGGCCGTGGCCCGTGATTGACAATTAGTAATTAGTAATTAGTGATTAGTAAATCAACAAGCGCTGGCGAGCATGCAACACTCGCGGCCACAGCACTGCTTGATTGCAGGTTGTGGGTTTTTGGGGCTACCAATCACCAATCACCAATCACCAATCACCAATCACGCCATAAAAAAAGCCCTAACTCGCGTTAAGGCTTTTCTCGACGTGCGTGTTGAATTACGGCGTGGTGCCGGTAGTGCCCGTAGTCGAGGTCGAGTCGGACGATGACACGGCTGCAGCTATTCCCACCACAGCGGCGGCAGCTGCGATGGTGCCCACCGTTACCCCGCCCGTGGCTGCGCCTACCGCGCCTGCCGCTCCGGTCCCAGCGGCGATGGTAAGTGAGCCCAGTTGACTGAACGATGCGGCCACGCTGGCAGGAAGTGCGGAGGCTGCAATGGCGGCTGGAAGCGTAGTCGCGGAGGCGACGGCTGCCGTCGCGCCTGGCCCGAAGGCGACAGTGCCGGCGGCGTTGCTGGCCGTAATCGTCCCGTCAATAACACGCATAAACGTCGGATTGACCACGGCCACCATGAAATCCGTGCCGCGTATGCCGATTGTGGCCACCGTGGTGCGCAGTGAATAGGCCTGTGGGTTACGCCGCGAGAGCAGGCCCGAGACCGAACGCATCGCGCCTTTAAATAACTCCAGGGCGATATTGTCTTTTTTGGCATCATCCCTGGCGTAAGAATATGCCGCTATCTTGAACTCGGTGTTCTCGTTCAATGCGATTGCCTGACCGTCATCAAATCGAAGCAGGACGCGGCTTTTGGGTCCGGTAACAACGACGGATCCGGGCTGGATGCGCTGATCTTTGAGAATGGTGATCGCTGTACTCGCCGAGCCGCCGGCCTTTACATCCCCGGCCACGGTTTCGACCAGCGCGGCTGCCAATCCCGACAGGGAAAACAGCATCAACCCCAAAAAGGTCAAGCTACGAATTAGATGCGACATGATAGATCTCCTTAAGCTTGTCTCGCGGACGTTCTTTTCGAGCCTTTCACGGAAAATTGTCAGGCTCGGACGAGTATTTTTGTTTTGGCGACTTTATATGCTTTATTACCAAACCAGCCACGTGAAGAATACTTGGAAAATACTATCACATTCTAGAGCAAGCTGAGAGGTAATTTAATACTGAGCCCCTGTAATGGCCCTTGTAAGACCGGGAGTCTATGCACCGTTTGGGTGCCTCATCCGAGCACTGAATCCCAGATCTTCGGACCCAATACAATGATGCCTATGGCCAAAGCGCCTATTGCGGCAATCAGTACTGCGCCAGCCGCTACATCCTTGGCCTTGGCGGCCAGGGGTTGGGGGTCGGGGGATACCAGGTCAACGAGAAATTCGATGGCGGTATTCAGGGCTTCTGCGACCCATACGCAGGTGATGGCAAGCACGATCAGACACCATTCGGTTAACGAAATTCGGAACAGGACCCCTGCGGCAATAACGAGGACAGTGGCGATGGCATGAATGCGGGCGTTGTGCTGCGTTGCTGCCAATATCGCGAGGCCCCGTAAGGCATACCCGAAACTGTGCAAGCGCCTGGACAGATAGGATGGCTGTGTCATGAGCCTGATTCACCGGGGCGGGGGGGTAAACGGGAATTATGCCCTATCAAGACCAGCGTGGGGTTGCTGGCGGCCGTGCGCATCCAGGACCGATATGGCTCGATAGTCAGGCCCGGCGTTTTATATAATGTGCAATCCAGGATAAGGAAGGCGTCGGATGATAGATCTTAATGCCTATTACTGCGGACGGGATGAAACCTGCGGCCCCGAGCTCACCGCCGGGATCCGGCGCAATGCCGCGGACACCGTGGCCAGGGTCAATGCGCTGCTCGAGCGCGCCGGTTTTGCGCATGTGTGTTCGGTCAACAGCGGCTGGCGGCCGCGCCAGATCAACGCCGCGACGCCGAATGCTTCCGCCACCAGCCACCACCTGACCGGGCGCGCCGTCGATCTGCCAGATCCCGACCGCACGCTGGCGGCGTGGTGTGTGAATAATCTCGCAGTGCTCGCCGAGATCGGCCTGTGGCTGGAGGACCCGCGCTGGACGTATGATGCAAATGGCGATCATTGGCTGCACGTGCAGACCGTGCCGCCGCGTTCCGGCAACAGAGTGTTCGTGCCGTCCGACGCGCCGCCTGCTGACCCTGATTTTCCGGTGACATGGGCGTAAAATCGTTTTTCGGGTTCACGCAGAATTTACAAACAGCGCCGTCGATTATATGAATGCCAATCAGAGCATTACCTTTTTCGACACCCAGTTCCAGAAGCAGGTGGCGGCGAGCGAGTATGCGCTCAACCCGTTCGAGAAAGCGGCGCTGCCGTTCGTGCGCGGGCGCGTGCTCGACCTGGGCTGCGGCCTGGGCAATCTGAGCATAGAAGCGGCGCGGCGCGGTGCGGAGGTAGTGGCGGTCGATGCGAGCGCGACGGCGATCGAGCGTATCCGAAAAGTTGCCGCTGAAGAAAAACTGAACATCACGGCGGTGCTCGCGGATGCCGGCAGCTATGCCATCAGCTGCAAGTTCGACACTGTCGTCGCGATCGGCCTGCTGATGTTTTTTCCGCGCGACGAAGCGCTGGCGCTGCTCTCCGCCATCCAGCAGCACGTGGCCGAGGGCGGGCGGGCGATCGTCAATACGCTGATCGAGGGCACGACCTTCATGGGCATGTTCGAGCCCGGCCATTATTATTTGTTCGGACGCGACGAGTTGCAGCAACACTTCAGGGGATGGACGCTGCTGCTCGACACCCATGACAGCTTCGATGCGCCGCAAAACACCCGGAAGGCGTTTTCGACCATCGTGGCGCAGAAGGGCAGGGATAAATAAAAAAGCCCCGCGGTATGCGGGGATTCGGGAGGTGTCTGGTGGGCGGTACTGGGATCGAACCAGTGGCTTCCACCGTGTGAAGGTGGCACTCTACCGCTGAGTTAACCGCCCATATCCGGTTCAGCGAACGGCGCCAATTCTAGCATTGTTAGCCAGTATCATTCAATTTGGCTCTTCGGGATTGGAAAGCGGGAACCGTAAGCAGTGATTGGTGATTCAACAGCCGTGACTCGTGGTACGTGGTTCGTGACTAGAAGCGGTGATTGGCACCCTCCGGGTATTTGCTTTGCGGCATGATTGGTGATTGGTGCCCTTGAACCTTGAACCCTGAACCTTAACTAATCCCATGCCCAAACAGATCACGATCATCGGCGCAGGCATAGTCGGCATCGCCACCGCGTGCTATCTGCGGCGTGACGGGCACGAGGTGACCGTGGTCGACATGAATCCGCCGGGTGAATACTGCTCGTTCGGCAATGCCGGCATCCTGAGTCCCGGTTCCTGCGTGCCGCAGGCGCTGCCGGGCATCCTCTGGAAGGTGCCGGGCTATCTCGCCGACCCGCTGGGGCCGCTCACCGTGCGCTGGTCGTATCTGCCGAAGGCGGCGCCGTGGCTGCTCCGGTTCGTCGCGAACTCGCGACTTGCGCGCGTCGAGAAAATCGCCGACGCATTGCGGCCATTGTTGAAGCAGACTTTCGATGCTTATCGGCCGCTGGTGGCGCACGCCGGCGTCTCCGACCTGATACGCCAGACCGGCTACATCGTGGTCTACGAAAGCGAAAACGCTTATCGGGGCGATGCGCTGGCGTGGCAGCTGCGGCGCGACCGCGGTGTCGTGATGGAGGAACTCGATGCACAGGCGATACGGCATTTTGCACCGGCGCTGGCAAAAATCTATCCTTGCGGCCTGTATCTGCCGGAACAGGGCTATGTCGCGAATCCCGGGCGTCTGACCCAGGCGCTCGCTGCGCAATTTCAGCGCGATGGCGGGAAGATCCTGCAGCGCAAAGTGCTGGCGATCGAAATTGGTGCAGATGGCGCGCATGCGCTCGCCACCGATGCCGGGCGGCTTCCGGTCGAGACGCTGGTGATCTGCACCGGCGTGCATTCCAATGAATTCAGCGCCGCGCTGGGCGATCCGGTGCCGATCGAAGCCGAGCGCGGCTATCACGTCACGGTGTCTGATCCTGGCGTGGAGTTGCCGCTGCCGGTGTTTGCGCCGGAGGGAAAGTTCTTCGTGACGCCGATGGAAATGGGGCTGCGCATCGCGGGACAGGCCGAGTTCGCCGGCATCGCCGCTGAGCCCGATTACGCGCGCGCCGATATCCTGGCGCAACACCTGCGCCGCATCCTGCCCGAAATCCGCACCGTGCAGGGCACGCAGTGGATGGGGCGCAGGCCGTCGCTGCCGGATTCGCTGCCGGTGATCGGGCCGTCACGCCGGCACAGGAACGTCTACTACGCTTTCGGTCACGGCCATGTCGGCCTGTGCGGCGCCGCGCCCACCGGGCGCATCATCGCCGATCTCATCGCCGGCCGGCGGCCCGTTATCGACGTTTCGCCGTACCGCCCCGGGCGGTTTTCTTAGAAATGCTTAAAATTCGATTAAGCCACAGAGAATTCTTTTCAATACCCGCTTGACGGGTACACAGAGTGCACAGAGAGAGTAAATAAATATCATTAAAAACAATAAGATATGAATAATATTTCGTTATTTGTTTTTCCTCTGTGTCCTCTGTGATCTCTGTGGCTAATGTCTTTGGACTTTGGCCTTGGTCCTATCAGTTCTTCGACGGCTAGTTTCTATTTTTTCGCCGGTCTCTTCGCAAGTTTTTTCTTCGGTGCAGTTTTTTTCCCTGCAGCCGTCTTTCTGGCCGGCGCGACCTTCACGGTTTTCTTCGATGTCGCCGACTTGAGTATGGCTTCGAGCACGGCAACGCCGTGCATTTCGTCGCCGCCGGCGACTGCCAGTGGCCGCCCGGATGCCGCGGCCTGCGCGAATTGCTCGAGTTCGGCGCGCTCGGTGCTGGTTTCGGGAAAGCTCACGATCTGCGGCTTGTGATGGGTCAGCAGGTGCTGCGGATCGACTAAACACACTTTCATCTGCCAGGTGGTCAGGTGCTCGACGTCGCTCACCTCGACCCAGCCATTGGAGCCGAACACCTGCATGCGCCAGGTCTCGGCGGTGGCGATGATGGTGCCAAGATAACCGGTGGCGCCGTTATTGAATCTGAACAGCATCGATGTGGTGTCGTCGACGCCGAAGTCCTGCGCGAGGCGAAAACTTTGCGCGTGCACCGAGGCCACCTGTCCCGACAGGTAAAGCATGGCATCGACCACGTGCACGCCGCGGCCGGTCATGCCGCCCGCCGGGCCTTCGTCGCGGCTCTGGCGCCAGTGCTCGCGGCCGAAACGGTAAGCGCTGGGACCGCAGAAATTGCCTTCGATGTGCAGCAGTTTTCCGAGGCGCCCATCGGTGAGCATGGCCCTGATTTCCTGCAGTGCAGGCTGAAAACGCCAGTTGTAGCCAACGGCGAGCGTGACCCTGTTTTCAGCGCACGCGCGCATCGCAGCCTGCGCGCTACGAGTAGTCAGCGTGAACGGTTTTTCGGTGAAGACGTGCTTGCCTGCTTTCGCCGCGGCAACGATCTGCGCAGCGTGCGCGGTATGCGGCGTGGCGAGCACGATGGCGTCTATTTTCGGGTCGGCCAGCACTGTGTTGTAATCGCTGTACAGCGGGAAACCATGCTGTGCGGCAAAGTCCCGCGCTTTATCCGGGTGGCGCAGCACACCGGCAGTAAAGCGGATTTTCCTGCTCTTGCCCTGCACACTGGTGACGAGGTTCTGTCCCCAGCGGCCCAGTCCTACGATTGCTGCGTTGATCATGTTTTTATTCCTGTTGCCATACTCATTCGAACTTGATGCCGGCGTCCTTCACCAGTTTTTCCCAGCGCAACGCGTCCTTGCGGATGTATTCGGCAAACCGCGCCGGGTTCATGTGCTCGACATCCACGCCCTGGCTTTCGAGGCGCCGCACGATTTCCGGCGTCTTCAATATTATTGCGAGCGTCGCGTCCAGCTTGGCGATTACCGGTTTAGGCGTTTTGGCAGGCACCACGATGCCGTACCACGCGCTGACTTCGTATCCCGGCAGGGTCTCGGCGACAGCAGGCAGGTTCGGCGCGGCTGGCGAGCGTTTGGCACTGGAGACCGCCAGCCCCTTGAGTTTTCCCGACTTTACCTGGGGAATGGCGGCGAGCAGCGGCAGGAAGGCGATATGGATTTCGCCTTGCACCACCGCCAGCACATTGACCGCGGCGCCACGGTAGGGAATATGTTCTATCGGTGCGCCCGACATGACACGGAACAGTTCACCGGCGAAATGATTGGTCGTGCCGGGGCCGGAGGAGCCGAAACGCAACCCGCCAGGCTGCGTCTTGGCATATGCGATGAGCTCTTTCACCGAATTGACTGGCAGCGAGGGATGCACCGTCATCATCGTCGGCCCAATGCCGATCATTGAAACCGGTGCGAAGGCGGTAAGCGGGTCAAACGAGGGTTTGTTCTTGAACAGGCGGCTGATGGCGAGGACCGGCTGGCCCAGATAAAGCGTATGCCCGTCGGGGTTGGCTTCAGCGGCGATACTCATGCTGAGCACGCCGCCCGCGCCGGGCCGGCCATCGATCACGACGCGCTGCCCCAGACGTTCACCGAGCTGTTCGCCGACGATACGGGCGATGGTGTCGCTGACGCCGCCCGGAAGAAAGCCCGTGATCAGGCGCAGCGGCCGAGCCGGATAGTCGGCAGCACCCTGTGCAAGCACGTTGCCGGCTGATAGTGACAACAGCAACAACGGTATGAAAAGTCTGGTATTCATTGTTTTCCCCGGTCGAGTGCGAAAAATGAGCGGCTGCTGGCCGATCTGCTGTATTTTTCATTCGTCATGACGCATGCTGCTTGTCACCAATCACCAATCACTGATCTTCCGCCACTGCACCCGACCATGGCGACATGACGTCAGCGATGCCGTAGTGCGTGCCGTCGGTGTGATCGTTGAACACCGCGCTGGGGCAGGCGAAGTTGGTCGGATAGACCACGAGTTCAGTTTGAGCGACCGGGAATTTTTCGGCCAGCGCTTTTTGTATCGCATCGGGCAGACGTGGGTCGATGCCGACGGTATCGCCGCCGCTGGCATCGATGCGCGGGTGGTGGATGGCGTCCTCCAGCGTCATGCCGTGGTCGATCAGGAAGGACGCGATCTGGAATACCGCAGGGAAAATACGGCGGCCGCCGGAGGCGCCGATCGCGAACCATGGCCTGCCGTCGTGGCGGCGCGCGATCAGCGGGCACATGTTGGTGAGCGGGCGCTTGTTGGGCGCGAGCGAATTGGGCTGCCCCGGCCGCGGGTCGAACCACATGATGCCGTTGTTCATGAGGATGCCGGTCGAGGGCAGCACGACCTTGGAGCCGAACACCGACAGCAGCGTCTGCGTCAGCGCCACCATGTTGCCGTGGCGGTCGATGACATTGAGGTGCGTGGTGCTCGACGGGTCGCGGCGGTCGCTGGTTTCGCCCATGGTTTGCAGGCGCTCGGCGTAGGCCTCGCGCAATACTTTGGCATACGCGAGAAACGCGTCGGCGTGCGGGCCGCCCGCGCGCAAGTTCGATGCGCCCAGCGCGGACAGGGCGCGCACCATCGATGGCCCGGCGGTGAGCCCGGGTGCTAGCGCGATCCGCGCGCCGCGATATTCAGTCTCGAGCGGCGCGACGATGCGGGCGCGATAGTTTTTCAGGTCTTCGGCGGCGAGTATTCCACCCAACATATTGATATCATTTATTATTTTATTTGATATTTCACCCTCGTAAAAATCACGGCGACCGGCGCGCGCGAGCCGGCGCAGCGTGTCGGCAAGACCGGTCAGGTGCAAACGAGCCAGCGGCGTGTCGATCGGGGTGACCGGCGGCAGGCCGTGCGGCAGCCAGATGTCGCGCGTCGCCGGATAGCGCGAGAGTTCTTTGGCCATGGTCGCGACCTTGAGCGTCAGGTACCAATCCACCGCGATGCCCTGGTCGGCGAACTCGATGGCGGGTTGCATGACTTCGGCCAGTTTCATGCTGCCGAATTTCTCCAGCGCGAGACCGAGGCCGTCGACGTGGCCCGGCACCGCAATTGACAGCGGACCGTGCACGTTGCGGTCGTCCTTGACCGTGGGCCAGGCAAAGAGATCGCGGGTGATACCGCCGGTCAGCGGATAGTCGGCGGGGTCGAGCGCGCGCGGCGACACCGGGCCGAAGTCGACCACTTCGACACGGTTTTCCCGCGCGAGGTAAACCAGCATGTGGCCGACGCCGCCCAGGCCGCTGTTCCAGGGCTCGACGGCGGCCAGCGCAAATCCGGTCGCCACCGCCGCATCCACCGCGTTGCCGCCGGCGGCGAGTATGCGCGCACCGGCCTCGCCGGCGATACGGTTCTGGGTGGCGACGATGCCCCCGCGCGAGCGCGCTACGGGCTTGCGGACGGTCCAGTTTTGTACGAGATGTGCGGTCATGCTGGGGAAACCCCGGGATGAAGATATAATCTGAGGAATCTTAATGGAAAAGCGTGACGGGTGGCCAGCGAATAGTCGAGGCTCGAACAAGCGACGGTTCCGGGTCGCAGGTTTTTAACCAATCACGAACCACGAATCACGAATATGATAAGGACCCGTTTCGCCCCCAGTCCCACCGGCTACCTTCACATCGGCGGCGCGCGCACCGCGCTGTTCTGCTGGGCGTTTGCCAAGAGACACGGCGGCACGTTCATCCTGCGCATCGAGGATACCGACCGCGAACGCTCCACCCTGGAATCGGAGCAGGCCATACTCGACAGCATGGACTGGCTGGGTCTGGACTATCAGGGCCCGTTTTATCAGATGCAGCGTCTCAAACGCTACAGTGAAGTGGCCGAACAGTTGGTACGGGAAGGCAAGGCTTATCATTGTTATGCGAGCCGGGAAGAACTCGATGCCTTGCGCGAAAGCCAGCGTGCGAAAGGCGAGAAGCCGCGTTACGACGGACGCTGGCGCCCTGAGAACGCCAAGCGGGCCGGGCTCAAGCCCCCGGTTGGCGTGCAGCCGGTCATACGCTTCCGCAATCCGGATGATGGCGAAGTGACGTTCAACGACCTGGTGAAAGGGCCGATCACGGTCGCCAACAGCGAACTCGACGATCTGGTGCTGATGCGCTCCGACGGCATCCCGACCTACAACTTCGGCGTGGTGGTCGACGACCTCGACATGGAGATCAACACTGTTATCCGCGGCGACGACCACGTCAACAACACGCCGCGCCAGATCAACGTGTATCGCGCGCTCGGCGCCGCGCTGCCGAAGTTCGCGCACGTGCCGATGATTCTCGGCCAGGACGGCGAGCGCCTGTCCAAGCGCCACGGCGCAGTCAGCGTGATGCAATATCGTGATGAAGGTTATTTACCGGAAGCGCTGCTCAATTATCTGGCGCGGCTCGGCTGGTCGCACGGCAACGAGGAGAAATTCTCGTCCGCACAACTGATTGAATGGATCGACCTCGAACATATCAGCAAATCACCGGCGCGTTTCGATCCCGAGAAGCTGGCGTGGCTCAACCAGCAGTATCTGAAGGAAGCGGACGATGCGCGGCTGGCGCAACTCATGACGCCGTTTCTCGAATCCGACGGCTGCGACGTGAAAAACGGGCCGCCGCCTGCCGCCGTTGCGGCGCTGCTCAAGGAGCGTGTCAACACCGTCAAGCAGCTGGCCGATGCCGCGGTTTATTTTTACCGGGCGCTGGAACCGTCAGATGAATTGAAGCAACAGCACTACACCGCCGGGATCAAACCGGCGCTCGCCGATCTGCGGGAGCGCCTGGCCGGCATCGACTGGCAGCGCGGCAAAATCAACGAAGTGCTCAAGTCGGTGGTGGCCGAGCACAAGCTGAAGCTGCCGAAAATCGCGATGCCGCTGCGCGTGATGGTAACAGGAGAAGCGCAAACGCCGTCGATCGACGCCACGCTCGAGCTGATCGGCCGCGATCAGGTGCTGGCGCGGCTCGACCTGCAGCTGCAAGCCTTTCCTTAGCAGTCTGTCGGACTTTGCTTATGTACGCAGTGACGAATGCAGCCGGTATGGCTTTTGTCGAAGCCGGAGCGACAGACTGCTTAAGAAAGAAGTTTTGCGTATCGAAACGCTGTGTCGGCCGTAATCATTATCCCTTGTATGGCGTTCTTTCCACACCGTTCCCTGGTGCTTTCCATTTCAGGAGTTTGTCGGACTAAGTCCGACAAACTCCTGGCGGGTTTTCTTTACACGCTCTGGTGGTGCCGGTATAATTCGCCCTCTTTTGTGGGGGTATAGCTCAGCTGGGAGAGCGCTTGCATGGCATGCAAGAGGTCCGCGGTTCGATCCCGCGTACCTCCACCAAAAACCTGCGGCTCAAGGTTTGCCACAGTCATCAGTCCCCTTCGTCTAGAGGCCTAGGACATCGCCCTTTCACGGCGGTAACACGAGTTCGAATCTCGTAGGGGACGCCAAATAAAACATGGGGTTACGTTAAAAAAACGTCGCCCCATTTTTGTGGGCGCGGATCGGGTGCTGGGAATCTGTGCCCGAAATTCAGGTGTTTATTTTCTCGGAGAACATGGACATGGCAGCCGCAGCAAAGAAAAAAAACTATCCCTCCAAACCCACCGGCATGACCTTCGCCTCTCTCCTGGGCAAGGGCGGCTGTACGCTGGGTGTTAAAACCGATGCCGGCATCCTCGATGTCGCGGCGGCGGCAAAACTGTTCAGGGTGAAAGCGCCGCTGACCATGGATGAAGTGCTGGCGGGTGCGGATTGCGCGCCGCTGCGCAAGCTCGTGGAGAAAGCGCTCGCCGACAAGCGCGGCAAAAAAGTGCTGGTGCCGGAGTCGCGCGCGAAGTTCGGCCCGGCGATACCGAATCCGCCCAAGATCATCTGCGTGGGGCTGAATTACCGCATGCACGCTGCCGAGACCGGCAATCCGATTCCGCCGGTGCCGATGCTGTTCAATAAATTCGAAAACACGCTGACGGGCCATCGCAGCAAGGTCAAGCTGCCGTCCAAGGTGGATGAAAAGTTCGACTACGAGGTGGAACTGGTCATTGTCATGGGCCGCAAGGCGTTTGAAGTGCCGGAAAACAAGGCGCTGTCCTATGTGTTCGGCTATGCCACGGGCAACGACCTGTCCGCGCGCGGCTTGCAGCGCGCCTCCAGCCAGATCATGCTCGGCAAGGTTCTCGACGGCTTCGCGCCGCTCGGGCCGTACGTGGTGAGCGCCGATCAGATCCCCGACCCGCAAAACCTCAAGGTGACCACGCACGTCAATGGCGAGCGCAGGCAGAATTCCAACACCTCCGACATGATTTTCTCGTGCGCGCAGATCATCAGTTACTGCTCGCAGCACTTCACGCTCAAGCCGGGCGACATCATTTACAGCGGCACCCCGGGTGGCGTGATACTGGGTTTGCCGCCGGAAAAACGCGTGTGGTTGAAGCCGGGTGACAAGGTGGTGACCGAGGTCGAAAAACTCGGCGTGCTGGAAGTGACGCTCACCTAAGACTGATCACGCCGGCGCCAGCCGGAACTTGGAACCTTGAACCTTGAACCTTGAACCTTGAACCTTGAACCTTGAACCTTGAACTTGGAACCTTGAACCTTGACCCACGATCAGTTCAAGGCTTGCGACTGCCGTGCCGTTCCAGCAGCCGGCGTATCTCGTCCACGCCCTCGGCCGGCTCCTTGTCCGCAGGTACCGGCGGCAGAAACCCGATCACCTTGCGCCGGTAGTTGAAATACACCGGGAAGATGGGCACGCCAATGGCCTTGGCGATGCGGTAGAACCCCGATTTGAAGGCGACTCCCTTCCTGCGCGTGCCTTCGGGCGTGATGGCGAGCCATAGCGACTCGTTGCGTTCGAATACCTTCACCATGTCTTCGGCGAAGCCCTCGGGGCGCGAGCGGTCGATGGGAATGCCGCCGAGCCAGCGCATGAAGCTGCCCAGGGGTTCCCGGAACAGCGTGTGCTTGCCGATAAAGGCTACGCGCAATCCCAGCGCGAACATCGCTGCCGCCCCAAAAATGAAATCCCAGTTCGAGGAGTGCGGCGCGACGGCGATCACTACCCGCGGCAGGTCGGGAAACTCCCCCTCCAGATTCCAGCCGGCCCGGTGCAGTATGGCCACGCCGACCTTGTGCAAAAATCCGTAATCGCGGCGCGGAGCCGAGGGGCTGAGGGTTGGCCATTCCTGTGGTTCGGGGGTATTCATTTTTTTATAAGCAATCCCGGCGCAGATTCTGTCACATATTCGCGGTTTTTGCTGCATTCAGCGCCCGGGCGTTGCGCTGCGCATGGTAATCTTTCTGCATTCTGGACCAGAGTTTTCCCGTATGAATACTGTGCATGAAACACCGGCTGGCGCGAAAGCCGCGGACGACAAGGATCAGCCGCTGCGCGAAGATATCCGCCTGCTTGGCCGGTTGCTGGGTGACACTTTGCAGGAGCAGGAGGGGGCGGCACGCTACGATCTGATCGAAAACATACGCCAGACCGCGGTGCGGTTTCATCGCAACGGCGATCTCGAGGCCAAGCGTGAACTGGAAGCGATGCTCAGCGGGCTCGATCATGACACGGCCATCTCCGTGGTGCGGGCATTCAGTTTTTTTTCCCAGCTGGCGAACCTTGCGGAGGATTTGCATCACAACCGCCGCCATCGCGCCCATGAACTGGCGGGCTCACCTGCGCGCAAAGGCAGCGTTGCGCTGGCGCTGCAGCGCCTGAACGAGGCCGGTATCAGCGGGGCGCGGCTCAAGGATTTGTTGCGGCACGCAGTGGTTTCACCCGTACTGACCGCGCATCCCACCGAAGTGCAGCGCAAGAGCATACTCGACGGTCAGCGCGAGGTGGCGCGGCTGCTGGCCGAGCGCGACCAAATGGCGCCGGTTCCGCGTGAACTGGATCAGAACGAGCAGGCGCTGCGGTGCGTGATACAGACCCTGTGGCAGACGCGCATTCTGCGCAACACGCGTCTTACGGTTCACGACGAAATTGAAAACGGCCTGTCCTACTATCGCTATACGTTTTTGCGTGAATTGCCGCGGTTGTATGGCGAGATGGAAGATGCTGTCGCCGGGTTTTGCGGCGATGACAGCGTGCGCATACCACCGCTGCTGCGCATTGGAAACTGGATAGGCGGGGACCGCGACGGCAATCCGTACGTGACGCACGAAGTGCTGCGGCAGGCGCTGCGCGCGCAGTCCACGCTGGCGTTGAACTTTTATCTCGAAGAAGTGCACCGGCTGGGAGCGGAACTGAGCATGGCGCTGCGTCTGGTGCGCGTCAGTGCCGCGCTCGAAAAATTGTCGGCTGAATCGCCGGACCGCTCCGAGCACCGGCTGGACGAGCCTTATCGTCGCGCACTGATCGGCATTTATGGCCGCCTGGCCGCGACCGCGCACGAACTCGACATTCCTGTCACTACACACCGCCAGGCGGCGGTAGCCCGATCCTATGCTAATTGCGCGCAGTTCATCGCCGACCTGGACGTCATTGCCGAATCACTGACCGCCAATGGCGGGTCGCGTATCGCCCGCGGGCGGCTGCGCAACTTGCGGCGGGCCGCCGAAGTTTTTGGATATCATCTGTGTCCGCTCGACATGCGCCAGCATAGCGGAGCGCATGAGCAGGCGGTGGCGGAACTGCTAAGACGCAGCGGCTACGGTATCGACTATGCGCGCCTGCCTGAAGCCGAAAAAATCACCGTGTTGCTGGGTGAGCTCGCCACACCGCGCCCGCTGCGATCGCCGCATATTGATTACAGTGATGAGACGCAAGCGGAACTGGCTATATTCGACACAGCCGCAGACATTCATCGTCGTTACGGGCCGCAGGCGCTGCCCAACTACATTATTTCCAAGACCGACGGCGTCAGCGACATGCTGGAAGTGGCGCTGCTGTTCAAGGAGACCGGCCTGCTGATCCCGGGGGAAACCCCGCGGCTTGCGCTCAACATCATTCCGCTGTTCGAGACCATCAATGATTTGCGTGGTTGCGCCGGGATCATGGATGCGCTGTTTGCCTTGCCCTATTATCGCGGGCTGCTTGCCAGCCGGGATAATACCCAGGAAGTGATGCTCGGGTATTCCGACAGCAACAAGGACGGCGGTTTTCTCACCGCTAATTGGGAGCTGCACAAGGCCGAGCTCGAGCTGGTTGACGTGTTCGCGCGCCATGGCGTCGCGTTGCGCCTGTTTCACGGCCGCGGCGGTACCGTGGGCCGCGGCGGCGGGCCGAGCTACGAGGCGGTGCTGGCGCAGCCGCCGGGCGCGGTCAACGGCCAGATCCGTATCACCGAGCAGGGCGAGGTCATCGCCAGCAAGTATGCCGATCCCGACATCGGCCGCCGCAACCTGGAAACCCTGGTTGCCGCCACCCTCGAGGCCAGCCTGCTCGACACGGGGGATGCCGGGGGCAACGAGGCTATGTACTGCGATGTCATGGAACGGCTGAGCCAGGAGGCTTACCGTGCCTACCGTGGACTGGTTTACGAGACACCTGGATTCACGGATTTTTTCCGTGCTGCCACTCCGATCGCCGAAATCGCCCAACTGCGCATAGGCAGCCGGCCAGCCTCGCGCAAATCGTCCTGGGAAATCGAGGATTTGCGCGCCATTCCCTGGGTGTTCAGCTGGGCGCTGTCGCGCATCATGCTGCCCGGCTGGTACGGCTTCGGCACCGCAGTGCAAGCGTTGATTGATCGCGACGGCAATAAGGCTCTGCAACTGCTGCAGGATATGCATCGCGACTGGCCGTTTCTGAAGACGCTGTTGTCCAACATGGACATGGTGCTTTCCAAATGCGATTTCGGGATCGCTTCGCGCTATGCGGAGCTGGCCGGAGACGAACAGCAGCGCGAGTACATATTCGGCAGAATACGGGCGGAATGGCAGCTCACGGTAAAACATCTGCTTGCCATAACCGGGCAGCGGGAACTGCTTGAAACCAATTCAGCGCTGACGCGCAGCTTCCGCAACCGCTCGCCCTATATCGATCCGCTCAACCATCTGCAGGTCACGCTGCTGCGCCGGCTGCGCGCGGGCGAAGACGACGCTGTGATCCGGCGCGCGATCATGCTGACTATCAACGGCATTGCCGCCGGTCTTAGAAACAGCGGTTAGGCGGTTGTCGGAATTCGCGCGACAAATCAAATAATAAGAAAAAACAACAGCTTATAAAATTATTGCTGCAACGCAATAAGCGCAGATAGTACAAAACACGGCCGGAATGCATATCGGGCGGCCAATGCGCGGTGCTAGAATCACTTCCCCCTGATGGATTAATGCCGGGCCTGGCCCGGTTCCCCCGACGCCTGTATTGCACCGCATGTTTCCGGGGACGCCATCACACAATACTTCTGGAGGACGCGGCTTATGTTTCGTCGCAGCCTGTTGGGCGTTTTTCTGCTGGTTTGGTGTTCGGGCAGTTTTGCCGTCGAGCCGCTGACGCTGATTCTGTTGCGCGTGTTGCGTGATCAGATGATCACATCGTCGGTGCAGTCGCTGGTCGAAGGTGCGCAGCGCGAGGGTAATAAGCCCAAGGTAGCCATTCTGCCACCGCCTCCGTATGTAATGGAGGACAGCAAACTCAGGGCGCTGATCGACGAGGGGTTCGTGCATCTGACGACGGCGCAGCGCGATGAAGTGTTCTCCGGGGTGCGTCGCGGACTGGCTGACCCGAAGAATGCGCATTTGCAGCCTATGATCATCCAGGAACTTGCGCTGAAGGCGTCGGCCGTGCGGCAGGCGCACGAGCGTCTCAACAACCTGTCCTACGGCGAAAAGAAAGCCATCGCCGGCCAGGCGCGCGAGGAGTATGCGGGCCTGTCGTCAGGCGAGCGCCAGCAGATGATACAAGTGTTGCAATCAGGCATTGCCCCGATTCCGCGCGATCTGAACGACATGATGCTGGCGGAGTTCGCCCGCGTTCCGGCTGCGTCGCGGACGCAGTAGATTTCCCCTGGCATGCCCGGGCGCGGCTGCGCAGGGCGCGGGCCTCATCCAATTCCTTTCAAAATAAAAACGCGGCGGGATTGCCGCCGCGTCCAGTCCGGCCGCCTTGTGGGCGGCCGGTGCCGGGGGCTACCCCGGCGGGAGGAAGTCCTGTTTAGTGCTTGAGGCTGGGTTTGAGGAAGAAGCGGAACAGACGATCCGAAATCTGTTCAATTTTCTTGCCTACCCAGACAAAGGCGTCGACCACCAGATCGGCATCGCGCATCGCATTGATCGCGACCTGGCGCTCGGCATCGGACATCCTGATGGTGTCGATACGTTCGTAAATGGTTGATCCAATTTTGATTTCCAGCATGTTACTCATTTCAATCTCCTTAAAATCGGTTACCGCTTGCTAAAAAGGCTAAGTCCGGCATGTAGCAATTTCATGACCATGGATGCAAGTATAGACTTGTTTGTAGTAGTATTGTTGCATCGCAGCAGCTGATATATTATGATTGCTCGATATACAATTACTAACCTGAACTAACCTGAATAAAGTCTATGCCCCACCGTCTTCCCCCGCTGAATGCGCTCAAGGCGTTTGAAGCTGCAGCACGCCATCTGAGTGTCAAAAAAGCTGCGCTCGAACTCAACGTGACGCCGGCTGCCGTCAGCCATCAGATCCGGGCGCTCGAGGAGTACCTTGGCATACAGCTATTCCATCGCTATAACCGCGCGCTGGAATTGACCGATGCGGCGCGCGTCTCGCTGCCCAAGATGCGCGAAGGCTTCGACTGTCTGGCCCAGGCGGTGGACCGGCTGCGCACGCATCACAGCCCCAGCATGCTGACGGTGAGCGCCGCCCCCTCATTTGCCGCGCGCTGGCTGATGCCGCGCCTGCACCGCTTTCTGGTCGCGCATACCGAGATCGACGTGCGGCTGTCGGCGCGCGTGCGGCGTGTGAGCATCGACGGGAAAGCCGATGTGGCCGAACGCGCGACGCTGGAAGGGTGGCTCGACGACTCCGACGTGGCGATACTGTACGGCCACGGTCACTACCCCGGCCTGCAGGCCACAAAACTGTTTGATCTGACGGTAACGCCGATCTGCAGCCCGAAACTGCTGGAAGGCGAGCATCCGCTGCGCACCCCCGCTGATCTGAAACACCATGTCCTGTTGCACGACGAAACCGGCGATTTGTATGACAACGAGTCGTTCTGGAATGTGTGGCTTGCGGCGGCGGGCGTCACCGGCTTAGACACCGCGCGCGGCCCGCATTTCAGCCACGCCGTGCTGGCATTCGAGGCGGCGATAGAAAGCGTGGGCGTGCTGGCCTCGCTGCCTGCGCTTGCTGCCGAGGAACTCGCCACGGGCCGCCTGGTCACGCCGTTCGAGTTGCGCGTCCCGATTTCATCGGCTTATTACCTGGTATGCCAGGAAAACACGGCCACCCGGCCGGCGGTGGCGGCGTTCAACAGCTGGCTGATCGAGGAAGCGGCGCGACTGCCTGCGGTTTGAAGCTTAGAGCGCATTTCAAAAAGACCAAGATCGATGTAACCGCCCGACCCTCATCCCTGACCCTTCTCCCCCAGTGGAGAAGGGAAACAATTGCCTCCTCTCGCCCTTTGGGACAAGGGAACACTTGAAGCAAGGCAGAGAGGTCGG
>JAUXMZ010000047.1 GCA_030683105.1 Burkholderiales bacterium
CGTACCCGTCAAGCGGGTATAAAAAAGAATTCATCGGCGTTTATCGGCGGTTCCATTAAGTTTTTCTTGAGCATCTTGGCGGTTAAAAAAAGCCTTCGCATTTTCAACATCGAGCGCGATCTGGCGCGTGAGCGTTGCCAGATCCGCATATTTTTCCTCGTCGCGCAGTTTGTGAAGAAAATCGACGCGCACATGCCGGCCGTAAAGGTCGCCGTCGAAATCGAATATATGCACTTCCAGTACGGGTTGTCCCTGCGTCTTCAACGTCGGGCGTATGCCCAGGCTCGCCACGCCGCGCAATGGGTGTTCGACAACGCCGGCCAACTCGACCACAAAAATCCCGTTCAGCGGCGGCCGATTGTGCTTCATTTGCATGTTTGCCGTCGGAAAGCCAAGTTTCTTGCCGACGCCGTCGCCGTGCACCACGCGCCCGCTAATGCTGTAGGGCCGGCCGAGCAGTCGGCCGGCAAAACTGAGATTGCCCGCCACCAGCGCGTTGCGCACCGCCGTGCTCGAGACGCGCTCGCCGTCGAGCGTAACGCTGGCCATGGCCTCGACTTCGAAACCATAGTGCGATGCCGCCTGCTTTAACATCACGAAATCGCCGGCGCGCCGCGCACCGAATCTGAAATCGTCTCCCACCTGCAGCCAGCGCACGCCCAATCCCCTGACCAGGGTGCGTTCAATGAAATCCTGGGCGGTATGCTGCGCAAAGTCGTAATTGAAGCGGCATACAATCGCGCGCTCAATGCCATGCGCGGCGATCAGTTCAAGCTTCTCGCGCAGCGAAGTCAGCCGGGTCGGCGCCTGGTCGGGGGAAAAGAACTCACGCGGGTGCGGCTCGAAGGTCATCACGCACGGCGCAACGCCATGGCGCGCGGCGGCGTCACGCAACTTCGCCAGCATGGCCTGGTGGCCCAGGTGAACGCCGTCGAAATTGCCGATGGTCAGCGCGATGGGAGTGTTCGCAGCGACCGGGATGCTGCGAGAAATGCGCATGCCGCAGGTTCTTGCTTAAAAGCTTGAATTATAGGTGTTTTACTGCGGGCGGTCTAGGCGCGCGCAGTCAGCGACTAGGCATTTTTAACTCAGGATACCGCAGCCGTCTCCGGCAACGCGTCCGCGAAGCCAGCCGTTTGCTGTACCGCGGCAAAGACTTCGCCGAGCATGATCAAAGCCGGTCCTTTGATTCCCAACCCGGCAACGTGCGGCAAATCGGACAGCGAGAGCGCAAACCGGCGCTCCCCGGGCAAGGAGGCGTTCTCCACGACCACCACCGGCGTGGCGGGCGAGCGGCCGCGCGCCATCAGCGTGTCTGCAATCAACCGCGCCTGCCCCACGCCCATGTAGATCAGCGCGGTGTCGGCGGCGACCGCACTCGCCGCCCAGTCATGGTCCGTCTGGCCCTCGCCGACACGCGCGGTGACGAAAGCGACATTGCGGCTCACGCCGCGCTGCGTCAGCGAAATGCCGAGCCCGGCACTCGCGGCCAGCGCCGCGGTCACGCCCGGCACCACTTCGAAATTTATCCCCGCCGCCTGCAGCGCCTCTATTTCTTCCTGCGCCCGGCCAAACAGCATGGGGTCGCCGCCTTTAAGCCGCACGACGACTGCGTGCTTGCGCGCGGCGTCCACCAGGCGCTTGTTGATGAACCGTTGTGCTGTCGAAAGTTTGCCGCAGCGCTTGCCGACCGCGATTTTTTCCGCATTCTGTGCGAGCAGCAGGGTCTCCTGATGCACCAAGGCATCGTGAAACACGATATCAGCGCGGCGCAGTATGGCCGCGGCGCGCAGCGTCAACAGGTCCGGGGCGCCGGGACCCGCGCCCACCAGATAAACCTTGCCGCGCACTGGATTCGTTGTCCTGGAAGCAATCATCGATTTCATGCAGTCCATCAGCAATTTTGCTTAAGGAATTCGTCAGCCAGACGAATTCCTAAGACCATTCCATGCCGTCGGGAGAATTCAGGTGACGGCGCCTGAACAAGGGCAGCGGGCGCGCGGCCGACGCCTGGTAGGCCTCGCTGAAATCGCCAAAAGCGGAAAGCGCCGCTTGAAGATCCTGATCGTCACGCAGGGCGAACGCATCAAAGCCGCAGCCCGCCAGGTAGAACAACTGGTCGCGCAGCACATCGCCGACGGCGCGCAATTCGCCGCGCCAGCCGTAGCGTACGCGCAGCAGGCGCCCAAGCGAATAACCGCGGCCGTCGCTGAACTGGGTGAAATAGACCGCCACCACCCCCAGGTTTTTGAGATCTTCCGCGATCAGCGCCGGTTCGTCGCCGCCGGCCAGCCACACGCCAAGCCGTCCGGGACGCTGCAACAGCCTGTCGCGCTGCGCCAGCCACGCCGCAAGCGGCACGATGATGTCGCCGGACTCGGGTAGCGGCGGCGCACTGCCGTCGTCTGCAGGCTTAAGCAACTGCCAATTGTCGCTGACTATTTTTCTGTGCCTGATGAGGGTTGCCATATACGTGCTCCTTGAAAGGTTCGATGCCGATACGCCGCACCACGTCGATGAAACGCTCTTCCTCGCTATCGCGGCACTCCAGATAAATTTCGATCAGTTTTTCTATCACGTCCGGCACCTGAGCCTGCGAAACGGAGGGGCCGATCACCCTGCCCAGCGATGCTTCGTTGCCCTGCGCGCCGCCGATGGAGATTTGGTAGAACTCCGCGCCCTGCTTGTCCACGCCGAGTATGCCGATATGCCCGATGTGGTGATGGCCGCAGGAATTCATGCAGCCCGAGATATTGAGATCGAGTTCGCCGATGTCATGCTGGTAATCGAGGTCATCGAAGCGGCGCTGGATTGCTTCGGCCACCGGGATGGACTTCGCGTTGGCCAGCGCGCAGAAATCCCCGCCCGGGCAGGCGATGATGTTGGTGATCAACCCGATATTCGGTGTGGCCAGACCCAACGCCTTCGCTTCCTGCCACAACGCGTGCAAATCGCCCAGGCGCACATCAGCGAGAATGAGGTTCTGCTCGTGGGACACCCGCAACTCGCCAAAGCTGTAACGATCGGCAAGGCTGGCCACCGCATCCATCTGTTCCGCAGTGGCGTCGCCCGGCGGCACGCCGGTTTTCTTGAGCGACAGCGTAACGGCCGCGTAGCCGGTTAACTTGTGGGCATGCACGTTGCGGCGTACCCAGTTGGCAAACGCCTTGTCGCGCGCCAGCTCCAGGGCGTAACCCGGCGCAAGCGCATCGAGCTTCAGGTAATTCGGGCGGGTAAAGCGGCGCTCGATGCGCCGAATTTCCTCCGTGAACAGCGTGGCCGGACCGTCCTTGAGGTGAGCCCACTCCTCCTCCACTTGCCGGCGGAACGCTTCGGGAGTGAGTTCCTTCACCAGGATCTTGATGCGCGCCTTGTACTTGTTGTCGCGGCGGCCATGGCAGTTGTAGACGCGCAGTATGGCGTCGAGGTAGGTCAGCAGATGCTGCCAGGGCAGGAATTCCCGGACCGCGGCGCCGATGATGGGCGTGCGCCCGAGACCGCCGCCGGCCAGCACGCGAAACCCCACATCACCGGCCGCGTTCTGCCGCGCCTGCAGGCCGATGTCATGCACCTGCACGGCGGCGCGATCCCGCTCGCTGCCGGAGACGGCAATCTTGAACTTGCGCGGCAAATAGGCGAATTCGGGGTGGAAGGCCGACCACTGGCGGATGATCTCGCACCACACCAGTGGATCGACGATCTCGTCGGGCGCGATGCCGGCGAAATGATCGGTGGTCGTATTGCGTATGCAGTTGCCGCTGGTCTGGATCGCGTGCATCTGCACCGTTGCCAGCCTGGCCAGAATCTCGGGCACGTCTTCCAGCTTCGGCCAGTTGAACTGAATGTTCTGGCGGGTGCTGAAGTGGCCATAGCCGCGGTCCCAGGTGCGCGCGATGTCAGCAAGTGCTCGCAACTGGCGCGACGACAACAGGCCGTAGGGGATCGACACCCGCAGCATAGGCGCATGTCTTTGTATATAAAGGCCATTTTGCAACCGAAGTGGACGAAAGTCGTCCTCGGTTAACGCCCCTGCCAGATAACGACGGGTCTGGTCCCGGTACTGGGCCACCCGCTCGTCCACCAGCCGCTGGTCGATTTCGTCGTAGAGGTACACCTTGCCTGCTCCGGGAATAACGTTGGAATGGCATCGTAGCAACGCCTCTTTATATTTCAAACGAATATTATGATAGACTTTAATAACTTATTATTATTAGTATGTAAACCTATGAAATTACAGCAATTACGCTATTTGTGCGAAGTAGTACGGCGGGAATTGAACATGTCCACCGCAGCCGAGGCGTTACACACCTCGCAGCCGGGCGTGAGCAAGCAAATCGGCCTGCTGGAAGACGAACTGGGTGTAAAAATCCTGGTGCGCCATGGCAAGCGCGTAGTCGGCATCACCGAACCCGGTCACATCATAATCGGCATCGCCGAACGGATTTTGCGCGATACCGACAATTTAGCGAAAGTTGGCGCTGATTTCAGCAAAGATGGCGGGGGGTCACTGACGATAGCAACCACTCACACCCAGGCGCGTTATGCACTGCCGCCAGTAATCAGCCGCTTTATCCAGCGTTACCCCAAGGTGCGGCTCTCCCTTCGCGAGAGCAGCCTGCAGCAGATTCTGGAGCTGATGAATACAGGGGCCGCCGACATCGCGATCACCACTGAAGCCGAGGAACTGTATCAGGACCTCATCACGCTGCCCTGCTACCAATGGAACCGCTGCGTGATCACGCCGCTCAATCACCCGCTGCTCAAGCAGCAAAAGCTGACCATAGAAAACATCGCCCGCTATCCGCTCATTACTTACGACTTTGCTTTTGACGCCGGCTCGCCGATCAGGCGCGCATTCGACGCTCGTGGCATCCAGCCCAACGTACTGCTGACCGCGATCGATGCCGACGTGATCAAGGCTTACGTCGAAATGGGACTGGGCATAGGGATACTCGCCAAGATGGCGTTCGACCCGGCGCGCGACCACGGGCTGCGGCTGATCGATGCGAGCCATCTGTTCGAGCCCAGCACCACCCGCATCGGCATCCGGCGCAACGCTTATCTTCGAGGATATGTCTTTGATTTTATTGGTATGTTTTCACCCCGCCTGACGCGGGACGTGGTCGAGAAAACCATGCGCGGAGGCGGCGCCGACTACGAGCTCTAGGCATCAGCGCCCGGGAGCGCAGTCACAGGCGAAAGACTGCCGCTATCCCGCAACAAACGCCCATCCGATACCCGGCGAAGGATTGACGTGCGTCAAAGAGATCGCACCATGTCGTCCTATCATGGTGTTGAATTAACGAAGTCATCAAAGAAAATTTCCTGCCGCACTCTATCGAGTATCTGATTCTGAAAAACTGAATTATCTGGACCAGCGCCCTTTTAGTGCTGTCACATGCGTCCAATATTCGATTTTCTACGCAAGCCCTTCGCCATCTTCTGCCTGGTGCTCACGGCATGCGCCACGGAGCCGGTCGGTCGCAAGGATCTGCTGACTTTTCTGAACGACGGCGTCTCGCGGCGCGAGGAAGTGTTTCTCAAGCTCGGCGAGCCGAGCGCCCAGTACGAAGGATCGAGGATTCTCGCCTACCGGCTTCGCAAGGACGCCGGCGGCCACATCCTCGTCGGGCGACGCGACAACTGGGCAGGCGTTCATTACAACCTGATGCTCGTTTTCGACGCGGACGGCGTTCTGATACGGCATTCGGTCGTAGAGGTCCGAT
Source organism: Burkholderiales bacterium (assembly GCA_030683105.1). Classification (GTDB taxonomy): domain Bacteria; phylum Pseudomonadota; class Gammaproteobacteria; order Burkholderiales; family SG8-41; genus CAKKQX01. The sequence goes on from JAUXMZ010000047.1 coordinate 5,727, forward strand.
CGCCATGACGGTGCAGTTCGCTGCGCGTCTAATCATCTTCGCATCGATCCTGACGACGCTGGCAGCGTGTCCCGTACCGCTTCCCCGCGGAGATACGTGGGAATCCCGGCAGAACATTGGCGACAAGGTCCCTGACTTCATTGTCCCTGGAAAAACCGCCCGCACCGATGTCCTGCTCGCACTCGGCGAGCCGGATGTCACTTCCGAAAACGGTATGCAGTTTACTTATACGCGCATCACCAGCGAGGGCGGGGTCCTTTTCGTAATGGCGGCAGGCGGGGGGGCGGCGGGAGCAGGGTCCGAAACGATGACGTATCGCCACCTGGTCATCCTGTTTGACGAGGCAGGCGTTGTGACAAGCGCACGGAACGAACGCGTCTCGTGCTCTGAAACCCTTTTTGGCGCGGGCAACAGCAGCTACCGATCCCCGCCTTGCTCAAAACCGCCGTAAACTAATTTGGGACTGGTTGCGCCCAACATCGAGTAATTTAAGCGCCCGCGTGAACCCTGAACGCCCGAACCGGACTAATGGCTTTCGCTTGCAGTTGTCGCTGCTCATTGCCGCGCTTGGTCCCGCCTGTGCCAACTTTGTCGCCTATCCCGGTGCGCCTTTGCCAGACGCGCAGGTAGCCACCGTCAATTGCTACTCGCGCAACTATTTGGTTTTCAGCGCCTCGTGCCACGTTACTGCTGTGGATGGCGTCAGACCCGTGCTGTCCCAAATAATGAACACGACATCCAAGCTATTGCCAGGACATCATTGGGTCGAGTTTGAGGCCGCGCAGTATTTTGGCGGCAGCGGCGGAGTCACAGACGTTTGTGCGTTTGACTTTGATTTCGAGGCCGATCACCAATACCAGATCAAGGCCCATAGCCTGGAATTTGACGTTGGGTGGATGCAGAAGCACAGCCCTGCGCTTTATACGGGGTCGTTCATCATCGAAATAACACGTTCTGCCGGGGAGCTTCAGACTCAGCGCGTCAGGACAACCTGCAGCTTTGGAGGTGGGTCCCTGTGCCGTAAAACCTCCGACTGCGTACCCCACCCTGACATTATTTGCTTACCTCAGGAAGGCCATGCGTTTGGTAAATGCGGTTTCAAATGAACGACAGCGCGATAACACACCCTCCGCAATCGACGCGATTCGCCTAACTCTCTATTCCAACTGACCGAAGGCACAAACGCTGGATGCAAAGGCTATGCACTGCCCGCTCCTCCAGCGCTCCCAGAGCTCGATCCTCTGCTTCGGTGTGAACCTCGTCCGTGCGATTCCCTCCATACGCATACCTCCTTAGCTGCAAAGATTAGAAGATGTTGCGTCGATCGGTTGAATCCACAACCCAATACGGATGCTCAACGCACCCCAACAATGGCCGTTCTACCGGTCATCATGTCGAGATGACTGGCAGAGCCCGGCCGGAATAAACGTAACTCATGGGGCGCGGTCCTTTTGTATATTCCGTTTCGAGTTCCGCGATACGGAACCCTGCAGCATGAATCAGGTCATCCATTTTCCGGTTGAGGTTACATCCCCCGGTGACCCTGCTCCACAGGGGATTGAGCCATTGCTGCCAGATCTGCACTTTGGCCTCGGGGGCAAGGCCATGCTCGGCAAATAACAGCATTCCGCCAGGCTTGAGCACCCGCCTCATTTCTTTCAAGGCCTTTGCCGGATCGGGGATGGAACACAGGGTCCAGGTCGTTACAACGGTATCGATGCAGCCATCGTCCAACGGAATCTCTTCGCCTGAATGCGCAAGGAAATCGATGGGGAAAGCGATGGCGCGGGCCTTTTTTCTGGCCATTACCAACAGTTCCTCCGAAGGATCGAGGCCGTAAAGCTGTTCAACGCTGGTTCCATAAAAAGGCAGGTTAAGCCCCGAGCCGACGCCAATTTCAAGAACCATGCCGCGCGCCTGCGGCACGATCTGCGAACGGAAACGCGTCGCTTCCTTGTTCCGCATCGTGAAGTCTACCAATCGCGGCAATATCCATTTTTGGTAGATGCTCATAGGTTTCAGAACCGGCTCCAGAGCCAGTATTTCTCGTAAGCTATCTTGCCCCAGTGCCTGAGTATGCTCGGCGGCTTCAGATCGATTTGCGGCGCCGGATCAGCGTAGAAATTGCCGCTTCCAAACCCGGCCCTGCCGTCGCCGGTTTCGACGAAACACTCCCCCTCGCCCGAGAACCGCCGCTGCTCTCCCTTGCCCGAAATGGCCCGTACAATGTTGTGCGCGACCACCTGCGCTTCGTTATGTGCCAGCACGCCGGCCTTGGGCAGTGGTTTGCCGATAGACGTAAGCATGATTCCCGTCACATCGCCGATCGCGTAAACGCCCGGGAATTTGGTCTCGAGCGTGCCGCGGTCGACAGGAATCCAGCCGCTTTCGCCGCACAGACCCGAGTCCCGCACAACTTCTGGCGCGCGATGCGGGGGAACATACGCGAGCAAATCGAATTGGACTATAGCCTCGTTCGCGAAAGTAAGGCGACGGCCGGCCCGGTCAACGCTCGTCACGTTGTGGCTGGGGTAATAGCCTATGCCTTTCGCTTCGACCATCTGCCGCAACGCCGCGGATATCGCGGGCCCGGCGACGGGCATCGGCCCGGGTTCGGCTGTGTACAGGTCGACCTGGACCTGTTGCCGGATCCCGCTTCTGCGGCACGCATACTCGATGAGCATCGCGGCCTCGTTGGGAGCAGCCGGACACTTGAACGGCATAGCCGCGACCAGGACAACGATGCGGCCTTGCTTCAGCCTGGCCAGCGCCGCGCACAATGACTCGGCGCCGGCAAGCGAGTAGAAATTGTGTCCACCCTCTGCAAGTCCCGGAACCAGTTCCGGCGCGAGGTCCGCGCCAAGCGCGATAATCAAATGGTCGCCCGTGATGTCCGTGCCGTTTACACGTATCGTTCGCATCGCCGGATCGATACGCTCGATGCGGCCCCGTATCAGTTCGATCCCGCGCCTGGCGAGCGCTGCCAGCGGCCGGGAGATCTGAGCGGCATTGCGTTCCCCTATCATCAGCCAGAGAAACGAGGGCGCAAAGACGTGATCGGCCTCCTTCTCCACCAGCACCACCCGGTGCTCGGGCGCAAGCAAACGCCGCAACCGCGTCGCGGCAACGACTCCGCCCACGCCGCCACCCAGAATCAGAACGGTTTTGCCGGATGCCATGAGAATCTCAGAACACCAGCACTTTGTCGGCCCACTGCGTCCAGGAGGTCAGCTCCGCGAGCGTGCTTTTCTGCGTGCCCTCGGCCAACTCTGTCTCGGAGATTCCGCGCGCATCCATGCAGGTTCCGCACACGCCCACCCTGCCGTTGCTACGCGTCACGCGATTGAGCATCAACTGAATATTGTAGAAGCCCTCCGGCACCTTCTGCCCCGACTTTGCGCACGATGCCGCGTCGCCGAGCAGGAACATCCGCACCTCTTCGCCTTCGGCTTTGGCCAGCGAGCCAGCGAGCCGCAGCGCGTTGTAACTGCGCTCGGTGCCGTAGGGCGCGTCATTGAGGACAAACAGGGTTTTGCTCATGCTAATCTCCTTTTGTTCATCGGGAAGAAGGGTTGTCGGTTTTCTATCGGTTCACAGAGAGGCGCAGCCGGTTCCACTGTTCCATGCCGCCTTCGAGCACCTCTATTCCACGAAAGCCCGCCCTGGCCAGCAGTTCGGCCGCTTGGGCCGAACGCTTGTCGGTCCGGCAGACGAGGACTATGCCTTGGTCCCGGTACGGTTCCAGCCGGGGCAAGGCTGCGGCAAGCTCGGCCAGCGGAATATTCAGCGAGCCGGGAATATGCCCGAGTTCGCCGCGATACTCGTCCACACCGCGCACGTCCACGATCACCGGGATTTCATTCTGGCCTACCCGCTGACTTACCGAAGCCGCGTCGGTCCTGCCTGCCGGCGGGCGACGCAGCCGCATCACGAGCTGGGGCAGGAAAGCGGCCGTAGCGAGCAATGCAAGTGCAATCAAGCCCTTTTGCAGCAGCCCCTCTCCGCCGGTCGCAGCCTCTCGCCCCGCGAAACCGAGATAAGCATACGCAAGCGCCCCGGGCAGCATGCAAAGGTACGAAGCGACCACGTATTGAACAAGCGATATACGGGTGAGCCCGAGCGCGTAGTTGACGAGATTGAATGGAAACAGCGGCACCAGACGCACGAATGCGACAAACCGCCAGCCCTCGGCTTCGACGCCCTGCACGAAATCCCGCAGCCTCCCGCCGGCCTTGCGCACCACCCATGCTCCCGCAAGGAAGCGCGCGACTAGAAAGGCAAGCGTGGCCCCGAGCGTTGCGCCGGTCAGGCTGTAGAACGCGCCCGCAACCGGCCCGAACAAAGCCCCTGCGGCAAGCGTCAGCACGGAACCCGGAATGAAAAAAACCGTGGCGATGGCATAGCCGAGGACGAAGAGAAGCGGCGCGGTGGCGCCTGCCGAGGCGACCAGGCGCTCGACCGCGGCGGCATTGAGCGCGCCACCGCGGCTGGCGGCCACCGCAACCCCTGCGAGGATGGCAACGAGCAGGAGCCCCCGCAGCAGCTTAGCGGTTTTCATGGCGCGGGTTCAGGTCGACCGGGATATTGCCTGCCTCGCTCCGGAAAGGAAGCGCCAGCATTCCAGTGAGCGTGGCGCACTGCGCGGGATCGCGAAACTCGGGTATGCCGATGACCATCGCCTCCTGCCCGGCGATTGGATCGGGACGGTAGGTGCCGAGGAGCCGGTCCCACAAAGTCAGGTTAAAGCCGAAATTGCTGTCGGTTTCGCGACGCACGACCGAGTGGTGTATCCGGTGCATGTCGGGCGTGACGATGAGCCATCGCAGCGCGCGGTCTACGGATAACGGAATGCGGACATTGCTGTGATTGAACATGGCCGCCGCATTCAGAAACACTTCGAACAGCAGCACAGCCACCGCCGGCGCGCCCAGCAGGACGATCGCCGCGAACTTGATGAGCATGGAAAGCGCGATTTCGACCGGATGAAAGCGCGCACCGGTCGTCACATCGAAATCCAGATCCGCGTGATGCACACGGTGCAGTCGCCATAGTGCCGGCACTGCGTGGAACATGACATGCTGGAGATAAATGACGAGGTCCAGTGCCAGGATGGACAATAAAAATGTGAGCCAGAAAGGGAGCCCGAATGAATTGAAGATGCCCCAGCCGCGCGCGGCAGCCAAAGCGGCAAAACCGACGGCGGCCAGCGGAAAAAGCAGCCGCACCACGATGCTGTTCAGAACCACCAGCGCCAGGTTATGCGGCCAGCGCACCCATCGCCTCAACGAACGCACCCGGCGCGGGGCCACGGCCTCCCACGCTGCCATCAAGGCGAAGACGCCGATAAAGGCGGCGAGTCTGATGGCAGGTTCATTTGCCAGAGCAAATTCATTGAATGTCACGGCGCCGTTCCTTACACTGCGGTCTTGGCTTCGGCCAAGACACCAGGTTATAATCAACTATTCAACTTATTAGTTGAATACTAGGAGCCTTGATCGACAATGTCAACCGCCAACTTCAAACAGGATGTCTATGCGCAACTCGCGCGCGTGGGCAAAGCGCTGTCCAGCGGCAACCGGCTGGAACTGCTGGAATTCGTGGCCCAGGGACCGCGTAGTGTTGAGGAATTAGCGACCATGACGCGCCTGTCGGTTGCGAACGCGTCCAAACACCTGCAGGAATTACGCCGCTCGGGCCTGGTACAGGCCCGAAAAGAGGGTCTACGTGTCTACTACGAGGTAGCCGGCGCCGACGTAGTTACTCTTATTGCGGCTTTGGGGCGCGTGGCCGAAACGCGACTTGCCGAACTGGAACAGATCTTGCGCACTTACATTGTCGCTCGCGACGATCTCGAGCCCGTTCCCGCAGCCGAATTAATGGAGCGGGTAAGACTCGGATTAGTGACCGTCCTCGACGTGCGACCGCCCGAAGAGTTTGCCGCCGGCCATTTACCGGGCGCGGTGAATGTCCCGGTAGACGGTCTGGCCCGCCGCCTGAAGAAACTGCCTAAAACACGTGAAGTCATCGCCTATTGTCGCGGCCCCTACTGCCTGCTCTCGGTGGATGCGGTGGCGCTGCTTCGCACGAAAGGCTACAAAGCACGGAGATTGGAAGACGGATTTCCAGAGTGGAAAGCATCCGGGCTTCCTGTGGAAACCTGAAATTAGCGTAGCGTTACCGTGACAAACGCGGTGACGGCCTGCGAAAGATATCATGTAATATCCATAAAAAACATATGCTTATGTCGGAATCTCGTCAGTCGACAAGCCGCTGGCGCAACCAGGCGCTGGCGCCATCGACGATCACCACCAGCAGCAGCATCGCGATAATCACCGTCAGCGCCTGTTGCTGCTGGAACAGGCTCAGCGAAAAATACAGCATCTGCCCGAGCCCGCCGGCGCCGACCACGCCGAGTATGGCCGCCATACGGATATTGATCTCCCAGCGATACAGCGAATAGGCAACGAGTTGCGGCACGACGTTGGGCATGGTGCCGTAAAGGAAGGCCAGCGCCGGGCGGCAGCCGGACAGCCGCAAGGCCTGCGCCGGCTCGGTCGGGGCGTTCTCCAGCGTTTCGGCAAACAGGCGTCCGATCACGCCTGCGGTGTGCAAAGCCAGGGCCAGCGTGCCGGCGAACGGTCCCAGCCCGGCTGCCATGACCATCAGCGCCGCCCATACCAATTCGGGAATCGAGCGCAGAAAATTGAGCACGAGGCGCGTGACAGCGCGTGGCGCTGCGCCGAACCGCCCCGATGCCGGAAGCGCCAACACGAGCCCCAACACCGCCGCCAATGCGGTGCCGATCGCCGAGATCGCGATGGTCTCGAGCGTGCCGTGGCCGATGCGCACCAGATATTCGCCGGACACATCGGGCGGAAAAAACGACACGATGTATCGCCCCATCTGCGAGCGCGATTCCGCGGTCCATAGTAAAGCAAGATCGAGCGACAAATACGCAAAGCTTGCCCAGATTGCGGCCACCAGGGCAGCCAATATGAACCAGTGGATACGCCTCATGCCGTCGCCTTCCTCAGCATGGCGCTGATGGCGTCGGCCAGCATGACGAGCAAAAAGAAAGTCAGCAGGATGGCGCTGACCTCGCCGCCGTTCAACATGCGCATCGACAATTCCATCAACTGTCCCAGCCCGCCGGCGCCGACGAAGCCCATGATGACCGAAGCGCGCACCGCACACTCCCAGCGGTAAACCGTGTACGAGACCAGTTCCGGCAAGGCAACCGGCCACATGCCGTAGCAAAAAGCAGCAAGCCGGCCGCTGCCCGCTTCCAGCAGCGCCAAGGTCGGCCGGGTGTCCCCCGATTCCAGAATTTCAGAATAGACTTTGCCCAGCATGCCGCCATAGGTCACGGCTATCGCAAGCACGCCGGCTGCCGGGCCCAGGCCCACCGCACGCACGAACAGCAACGCCCAGACAATTTCCGGGATGCTGCGGAAAAACATCAGGATAAAACGCGCCGGCAGCCTCAGGAAACGCCCCGCCGCGAAACCACGTGCCGGGCCGATACGGGAAATCGACAGGCTGCGTGTGACAACCAGCGCCAGCGGGAAAGCAATCAGCAGCGCCAGCGTCATGCCCGCGGTAGCGATCGCCAGCGTCTCCAGCGTGGCCTTCAGGATCAAACGCAAAAAATCGGCGGAAGCTTCAGGCGGAAAGAAGGTGGCTATGAACTTGCCCATGATCTCGCGGTTGCGCGGATCGAACAGCACGCCAAGGTCGAATTCGGTGAGCCTGAACCCCGGCCATAGCAGGATGATGATGGCTATGCTCAGCATCAGCCGCGGCACGGCGGCGGGATCGCGTACCTGGACTGCGGCCTCCTCACTCCTCACGCTTTACACCTCACAGCTTCACGAACACAGCGGCTTGCGCCGTACGCCCGCCGGTTGCATGGCCAGCGGTTCATTGCCCTGGGTCGGTACGGTTGACTCCGAGGCATAGAGGTCCTTGAGCATGGCATCGGTCACGCGCACCGGCGGCAAGTCGAAAGCGATCTCGCCATTGCGGATGCCGATGATGCGCGGGAACCAGTGCAGCGCCAGATCAACCGCATGCAGGCTGGCCACCAGCGTCACGCCGCGCTCACTCGCTTCGCGGTTGAGTTCGCCGATGACGCGATCGGACAGCGCGGGATCGACCGCCGATACCGGCTCGTCGGTCAGCAGCAAATCCGGCTGCTGATACAGGATGCGCGCCACGCCCACGCGCTGCATCTGGCCGCCCGACAGGCGATCGCAGCGCTCGAACAGCTTGTCGGCGATTTCCATGCGCGCCAGCATCCGGCGCGCGCCCGCGATGTCCACCGGATAAGCCAATGATGCCAAACCTTTCCATAGCGGCCAGTGGCCGAGGCGGCCGGCCAGCACCGCGGTCACCACGCGCTGGCGCGGCGGAATCGGCGGCGCCTGGTGCACCATGCCGATACGGCACCGGAGTTCGCGCAATGCGGTGCGACTGACACGCCACGGATCTTTGCCCAGTATGCGGATTTCACCCGAAGACGGCCGCAATGCCGTTGCCAGCACGCGCAACAACGTGGTCTTGCCCGCGCCCGAGGGCCCGATGATCGCGACGCGCTCGCCGCTGCCGATTTCACAGCTGATATTATTAACGGCGCGTTGACCGTTGGCATGCACCAGGCTGACCTGGTCGAGTTTGATGCTCACTGGCTTCATTGCCGGGGGGCCGCCTGCTCCGGTCTACTTGATCAGACCGGCCGAGCGTGCCGCCGCCTCTATACCCTTGTAATTATCCGCCTTGGTGGCGATGAATTGCGAGGCGCGCTGCAAATCGAGTATGGCCTTTTGTTCGGGCACAGCCGGATCGAGCTTGAGGAAAGCGTCGGTAAGTTTCTTGACCAGGGCCGGATCGAGGTTGCCGCGCACCGTCCAGTTGTAATCGTAGTACGGCGGCGTGGTCCAGATCACCCTGACCTTGCTGGTATCAACTTTCTTCTCGTTAACGAGCTTGTCCCATACCGAGGCATTGAGCACCCCGGCGTCGACTTTACCCGACTCGACCTGAAGCGCAGTGGCATCATGCGCGCCGGAAAACGCCACGCGCTTGAAATCCTTGTCGGGATTGATCTTGTTTTCGAGCAGGTAAAAGCGCGGCATCAGATGACCGGATGTCGAGGACACCGAGCCGAATGTGAAATTTTTGCCCTTGAGGTCGGCCAGGTCCTTGATACCGCTCGCGGCGTTGGCGATGAATTTGCTCGTGAATTTCTCGTCTTCGACGCGTTGCGCAATGGGAATCGCATTGCCGGTGCGCAGCCGCGCCTGAACAAAGGTGAAGCCACCAAGCCAGGCGAGATCGAGCTTGTTCGAGGCCAGGCCTTCGACTACAGCGGCATAGTCGGTGACGGGAATGAATTCGATCTTCATGCCGGTTGCTTTTTCAAGATAGCGGCCGAGCGGCGCGAACTTGCGCTGCAGTTCGGTGGGCGCCTCGTCGGGAATCGCGGACACTTTGAGCACGGTCTGGGCCATCGCGCTGGCGCCTATGAACACACCGCACAACAACATGAGAAAACGTTTGAACATGATCCCCTCCTGTCGAGATTAAATGCGTACTTTGCTAGCGCAACAGCAATGCCCCATGCCTTCGAGGCCATCGGAAAAACCATGCCAGGCGCATGGTTGGATAATGCGTTGGCGGTCGGAAAAACTTTACCACCTAAACGCGTTTGATGAAATCGCGCAGCCTGAACCCGAGCAGCCACAGCGTGGCAAAGTAGGTCGCCGCGCCGAGCGTGATGACCCAGGCCAGATGCATGACGCGCGCTGATGCGCCGGCGGCGAGCCAGACTGTCCCGGCATCGGCCGCGATCCACAACACCGCCGCCATCGCATAAACCGCGAGCAAGAGCTTGAACAGAAAAACCGCCCATCCGGGCTGCGGCGTGTAGATGGCATGCCGGCGCAGTTGATAATAAAGCAGCCCGGCATTGAGACAGGCGCCCAGCCCTATGGCAAGCGCAAGGCCAGCGTGCGCGAGCGGCCAGATGAAAATGAAGTTCATCACCTGGGTGGCGAGCAACGTAATAATAGCGATCCTCACCGGCGTCCTGATGTTCTGCCGCGCGTAAAATCCCGGCGCCAGCACTTTCACCAGAATCAGCCCGACCAGGCCGACGCTGTACGCGATCACCGCATTACGGGTATTGAACACGTCGGTCGCGGTAAACGCGCCGTAATGGAACAACGTCGTGATCAGCGGCACCGCCAGCAGCGCCAGCGCCACCGCCGCGGGCACCGCCAGCACCAGCGTCAGGCGCAAACCCCAGTCGAGCAATTTCGAATAGTCATCCGTCGATTGACTCGCATGATATCTGGCCAGACTGGGCAGCAGGATAGTACCCAGTGCCGCGCCCAGCATGCCGGCCGGAAATTCCATCAGGCGGTCGGCATAGTAGAGCCAGGACACGCTGCCCGTGACCAGAAACGACGCGAATATGACATTGATCAGCAGGCTCACCTGCGCGACCGACACCCCGAACACCGCCGGCCCCATCAGGCGCATGACGCGCCACACGCCCTCGTCCTTGAAATCGAGTTTGAAGCGCGGCAGCAGCTTGATCCGCAACAGAAACGGCACCTGAAACAGCAGTTGCAGCACGCCGCCAAAAAATACCGCCCACGCCAGCGCCATTATCGGGGGATCGAAATAAGGCACCGCCCACAGCGCAAACGCGATGAACGACAGGTTGAGCAGCACCGGCGTGAACGCCGGCACCGAAAACCGGCTGTAGGTGTTGAGTATGCCGCCCGCAAGCGAAGTCAGCGAAATGAACAGGATGTAGGGAAAGGTCACGCGCAACAGGGCGATCGTGAGATCGAATTTCTCGGGCGTCGCGGCGAAACCGGGCGCGCTGACATAGATAATCAGGGGCGCGGCGATGATGCCCAGCAACGTGACGACGAACAGCGCCAACGCGAGCAGCCCGGCGACATGGTCGACCAGCAGGCGCGTCTGCTCTCCGCCGCGCTGGTGCTTATACTCGGCCAGTATCGGCACGAAGGCCTGCGAGAACGCGCCCTCGGCAAACAGGCGCCGCAGCAGATTGGGGATCTTGAATGCCACGAAGAAAGCGTCAGTCGCCAGCCCCGCGCCGAACACACGCGCGATCACGGCATCGCGTATAAACCCCAGGATGCGCGACAGCAGCGTCATGCTGCTTACTGTCGCCAAGGTCTTGAGTAAATTCATATTATTGTGTAACCCTCGCCTGGCGGCCGCGCCCAGGCCTGGTCATGGGGCGGGATCTTCGTGGCAAACACCGGCTGACTGCGCACCTTGCCTGGCGGCCGGGGAACGGTTATCATACGGCCCTTTTTCCGATTCAAAATCCGGAGTTTACATGGCCAACATCGCATCAGCCAGAAAACGCGCGCGTCAGAGCGAAAAGCAGCGGCAGCACAACGCCAGCCTGCGGTCCGAACTGCGCAGCGCGGTTAAAAGCGTAAGAAAAGGGATAGCAGCCGGCGACAAGGTTGCGGCCAAGGCCGTCTATCAGCGCGCCGTCAGCACCATAGACATCATCGCCGACAAGAAAATCATCCACAAAAACCAGGCCGCGCGCCACAAGAGCCGCCTGTCTGCCGCAGTCAAAGCAATGGCCTGATACAGGCTGCACGGGGCGGATCTTGATCCGCTGCCGGGTTGTCCTGCGCTGCCGCATCAGCCGCAGCTCAATGTTCAGGTCATATATCGTCTCGGTACTCCTGGTTCCCGGCAACCCGTAGCGGCGCGCCACGCGCCCACTGGTTGCGTTTTTTCGCCTCGTTCTTAAGTTTTTTCATTTTAGGAGTTTGTCGGGGCTAAGTCCGACAAACTCCTAGGCCGGCAGCAACGCGAGACTGGCGTTTAACTTCTGCAGCAATAAAATACCCCTGGTTCGCACTGCCGGAGCCAGGAATATTTCTCTTGCAAAGCGGGCACTTATAAGCCGAAAATAGTGTCTGAGTTCGATCAACGGCGGCGCAGGCCGCCGTATTCGTTTTAGGGTTGCACACACCATGTCGCATGTAATGAATACCTATAAGCGCCTCCCCGTGACTTTCGAGCGCGGGGAAGGCTCATGGCTATGGGATACGCAAGGCAAGCGCTACCTCGATGCGCTCGCCGGTATTGCCGTATGCGGTGTCGGCCACAGCCATCCGAAGCTGACGGAGGTGATGCGCGACCAGGTGGGCCGGCTCGTCCATACCTCCAATCTCTACGGCATCGCCCTGCAGGAACGTCTTGCCGACCGCATGGCCGGGATTTCGGGCATGGACAATATCTTTTTCTGCAATTCGGGCTGCGAGGCGAACGAGGCCGCGATCAAGCTTGCCCGCTATTACGGGCACCAGAAACAAATCGAATCGCCGGCCATTATCGTACTGGAAAAAGCCTTCCATGGCCGCACCATAGCAACACTGTCCGCCACCGGCAGCCGCAAGGTGCAGGCCGGCTTCGAGCCGCTGGTCGCCGGTTTCGTGCGCGTGCCGTTCGACGATCTTGAGGCGGTCAGGCGTGTTGCCGAAAACAACCGCAGCGTGGTCGCCGTGCTGGTCGAACTGATCCAGGGCGAAGGCGGCATCAATGTCTGCGACCCCGGTTATCTTAAAGGCCTGCGCGAAATCTGCGATGCCCATCAATGGCTGCTGATGCTCGACGAAGTGCAAAGCGGCACCGGCCGCACCGGAAAATGGTTCGCTTACCAGCACTCCGGCGTCAGGCCCGATGTGGTCACGCTGGCCAAGGGGCTGGGCAACGGCTTGCCTATCGGGGCCTGCCTGGCTGCCGGCGCAGCCGCGGATCTTTTCAAACCCGGCAGTCACGGTTCGACGTTTGGCGGCAATCCGCTGGTATGCGCCGCGGCACTGGCCACGCTCGACATCATCGAGCAGGAAGGCCTGATGAACAATGCGGTTGAAATCGGGAACTTCATCCGCGCCGGGTTCGCCGAGCGGTTTGCCGGCAACTCCGGCGTAAAAGACATACGCGGCGTGGGCCTGCTGGTCGGCATCGAGCTTGCGCATCCGTGCGGCGAACTGGTGCAACTGGCGCTCGATGCGGGACTGCTGATCAATGTCACCGCCGACAACGTGGTGCGGCTGCTGCCGCCGCTTAATTTCACCCGCGAACAGGCCGGCATGGTCTTCGATATCCTGACACCGCTGATACTCGACTTCCTGTCCCGGCAACCCGCGCCGCAGCCCGCCGCTCAGCCGGCTTAAGCTGTGCCGTTCCACCACTAGGCCGTAATTCATGCAAGAAGTCAGGCATTATCTACAGTTCAAGGACTTCACCCGCGAGGAGTATGAGTACCTGTTCGCGCGCACGCGCTGGATCAAAGAGAGATTCAAGCGCTACGAGCCGTACCGGCCGCTGAACGACCGAACGCTGGCGATGGTGTTCGAGAAGCATTCGACGCGGACCCGGGTGTCATTCGAAGCCGGCATGAACCAGCTCGGCGGCTCGGTCATCACGCTGATGACCCGCGACACCCAGTTGGGCCGCGGCGAGCCTATCGAGGACGTGGCGCGCGTCATCACGCGCATGGTGGATATCGTCATGATCCGCACCTTCGAACATGAGATCATCGAACGTTTCGCCGAATACTCGCGCGTGCCGATAATCAATGGCCTCACCGACGAATACCACCCGTGCCAGATCCTCGGCGACATTTTTTCCTACATCGAGCATCGCGGCTCGATCAGCGGCAAGACGGTGGCGTGGATCGGCGACTCGAACAATGTCTGCCATACCTGGATGCAGGCGGCCAAGATATTCGACTTCAACTTTCATGTCGCCAGCCCGCCCGGCTATGAACTCGAACCGGAGCGCGGCGAGAGCTACGAAAGCGTGCACCTCGAAGTGTTCAACGACCCGATGGAAGCCGCGCACGGTGCCGACCTCGTCACCACCGATGTCTGGACCAGTATGGGATTTGAAGAAGAGACCAACGAGCGCAAGCAGGTGTTCGCGGATTTTTGCGTCGATGCGGAAATGATGGCGGCTGCCAAGCCCGACGCGCTGTTCATGCACTGCCTGCCGGCGCACCGCGGCGAAGAAGTCGAGTCCGAGGTGATAGACGGACCGCAGAGCGTGGTATGGGACGAGGCGGAAAACCGCCTGCACACTCAAAAAGCTTTGATGGAGTATCTGCTGCTGGGAAAAATAAAGAATTAGCCGCCAAGGCTTCTTTTAAATACCCGCTTGACGGCTTTGGCGGCTAATAAGCTTTTAATCAGTGAGAAAATATGAGTAAAATCAACAAAGTAGTGCTCGCCTACTCGGGCGGGCTGGATACGTCGGTGATCCTGAAATGGCTGCAGGACGTCTACGACTGCGAAGTCATCACGTTCACCGCCGACATCGGCCAGGGCGAAGAACTCGCGCCGGCGCGCAAGAAAGCGCAGATGTTCGGCGTGAAGCAGATTTTCATCGAGGATCTGCGCGACGAGTTTGTGCGCGATTTTGTTTTTCCGATGTTCCGCGCCAACGCTGTCTATGAGGGCGAATACCTGCTCGGCACCTCGATCGCGCGGCCGCTGATCGCCAAGCGCATGGTGGAGATCGCGCGCAAGTGCGGCGCAGATGCGATTTCTCACGGCGCTACCGGAAAGGGCAACGATCAGGTGCGCTTCGAACTCGGCGCCTATGCGCTGATGCCCAACGTCAAAATCATCGCGCCATGGCGCGAATGGGATCTGCTGTCCCGGGAGAAACTGCTCAAGTACGCGGACCAGCACGGCATCCCTGTCGATTACAAGAAGAAAAAAGGCGGCGGCGCGCCCTACTCGATGGACGCCAACCTGCTGCATATCTCCTACGAGGGCGGCATTCTCGAGGATCCGGACTTCGAACCCGAGGAGTCAATGTGGCGCATCACGATGTCACCCGAGAAAGCGCCCAACCGCCCTGAATATGTCGAGCTCGAATACCGCCGCGGCGATATCGTCGCGATCAACGGCAAGAAAATGATGCCGGAGCAGGTGCTGACCAAACTCAACCAGCTCGGCGGCAGGCACGGCATCGGACGGCTCGACCTGGTCGAAAACCGATATGTCGGCATGAAATCACGGGGCTGTTATGAAACGCCGGGCGGCACCATCATGCTCAAAGCACATCGGGCGATGGAATCGATCACGCTCGACCGCGAGGTGCTGGCGCTGAAGGACGACCTGATGCCGCGCTATGCGCGCATGATTTACAACGGCTACTGGTTCAGTCCCGAGCGCAAACTCCTGCAGTCCCTGATCGACGAGTCGCAGCGGCCGGTCAACGGCAAGGTGCGCCTCAAGCTTTACAAGGGAACGGCGCTGGTCGCCGGCCGCTCGTCGAAAACCGACTCGCTGTTTGACGAGACCATCGCCACCTTCGAAGATGACAAAGGCGCCTACGACCAGGCCGACGCCACGGGCTTTATCCGCCTAAATGCGCTCAGAATGCGCATTGCCGCCAACCGCCGCCGCAAGTAACCAGGAGTTTGTCGGACCAAGCCCCGGCAAACTCCTAAAATGAAAAGCACTAAAGAACGAGGCAAAAATAACACCATGTCCAAGTTCGACAATGTTTCGGTCGTCACAAAAGCCAATGTCTACTTCGACGGCAAGTGCGTGAGCCACACGGTCCACTTCCCCGATGGCAGCCGCAAGTCCATCGGCGTCATTTTTCCGAGCACGCTAACGTTCAAAACCGCCGAACCCGAACTGATGGAAATCACGGCAGGCAGCTGCCGAGTGCGGCTGCCCGGAGACAAGGACTGGCGCATTTGCCGCGCCGGCGATAGCTTCAGCGTGCCCGCCAATTCGAGCTTCGACATCGAACCGCTTGAAACGCTCGATTACGTGTGCCACTTTGGTTAAGTTTTCTTGGTTTTTAGAACAAAGATGAACCGCCAAGATTCTTTTTAATACCCGCTTGACGGGTACGCCATGGCCGCCAAGAAAAGCAAACCAATTTTTTAATCAATCATACGCACCCAGCCTCGCCTCTTTCCGATCTTTGGTAACATTAAATGTCATGTAAGTCCCCGTATCTGCTTTTTGTCTTTCTTGGCGTCTTGGCGCCTTGGCGGTTAAATTGATTTTTCCAGCATGACCACCATCGCCGTCGTCAAAAAAAACGGTTACGCCGCGATTGCCGCCGACACCCTGACCAAGTGGGGTTCGGGCAAGGAAACCGCCGAGTACGTGCTGAACCACTCCAAGATACTGAAGGTCGGCGACAGCTACCTGGGCGTGACGGGTGACGCGACCTTCAAGACCATCCTGCGCGACTATTTCTCCCGGCCCAAGGTCTATGCGCATTTCGCCACTCCTCTTGAAATATTCAAAACCTGGCAAAAATTGCACGCGGCGCTCAAGCACGACTATTATCTGCACACCGGCGGCGGGGAAGACGAAGCCCTGGAATCGACGCGCATCGATGTTCTCATTGCCAACCCTCACGGGATTTTCGGTGTCGCCGCACACCGCACGGTGCAGGAGTTCTCGAAGTTCTACGCTTTCGGCAGCGGCAGCGACTATGCGCTGGGAGCGCTGTATACAAGCTACACTCAGTCGCGCAAATCCGCCGAGGATATTGCGCAGCTTGCGATCAAGACCGCCGCCGAGTTTGACGACGGTACCGGGCTGCCCGTTACGTCGTTTGCAGTAAAATTACGCCACAAGTAAACCCAGGGAGCCGCTCATGCCATCATTTGATATCGTTTCCGAGGTTAACCAGGTCGAAGTGAATAACGCGGTGGATCAAAGCAACAAAGAGATCACCAACCGCTTCGACTTCAAGGGCTCGGATGCCCGGGTAGAGTACAACGAAAAAGAAAAGATTCTGGCCGCCTATGCCGATGACGATTTCAAGCTCGACCAACTGCGCGACGTGCTGACCGGCAAACTCGCCAAGCGCGGCCTCGACGTGCGCTGCCTGGAACCGGGCACCGTCGAAAAAATCTCCGGCAACAAGGTCAAGCAGAACATCACCACCCGCGTCGGCGTCGAGCAGGAACTCGCCAAGAAAATCGTCAAACTCGTCAAAGACAGCAAGCTCAAGGCCCAGGCCAGCATTCAGGGTGACACCGTGCGCATCACCAGCGCGAAGAAAGACACGCTGCAAGAGGTCATCGCCCTGGTGCGCAAATCGATCACGGATTTTCCGCTGCAGTTCAAGAATTTCAGGGATTAATACGGTGATTGGTGATTGGTGATTGGTGACTAGTGAATGGGAAAACCGAACCAGCTAAAACGCTTGTTTACGCTTCACCAATCACTAGTCACCAATCACTAATCGCCGCTTCTGAGGCCCTTCACCCACTGGTCATAAATGCGGTCGGCGACGGCATTGAGCGCACCGACTTTCCGGTCAATACCGTCCATCATCTCTTCCGGCGTCTGCACCGAGGCTAGCTTCGCCGCCAGGGGCGCGACTTCCTTCCCCCAGTCCTGGCACCACCTGCTTATCAGATCCCTGGTCATCTCGACGTGGCACTGCATTGCGAGATGATGCCCCAGTACGAACGCCTGATTCTCGCAATAAGGGCTGGAAAGCAGCCGTACCGCGCCCGGGGGAATATTGAATGTCTCGCCATGCCAGTGAAAGGCATCGAACGAAACCGGCAGACCGCCAAACCATGAACCGGCCAGCGGATTGCCGACAACATCGACCCGCCCCCAGCCGATCTCCTTGACCGCGTTGCGCGTGACCGTGCCGCCCAGCGCTTTGGCCATCAGTTGCCCGCCGAGACAGTGGCCGATCACGGGCACGCCGGCATCCGCTGCGGCGGCGATCAGGCCCAAGGACAGAGGGATCCACGGCAAATCATCGTTGACGCTCATCGGCCCGCCCATGAACGCCATGCCGCTGAATTCACTCGGATTTTTGGGCACCATTGCGCCCTCGTCAATTTTGATCACCTGCCACGGGATGTCGTGGACCGAAAGATATGTGGCAAAATAACCCGGCCCCTCGGTTGCTGCGTGTCTAAAGATGGCAACCGGTTTCATCGTGGCTCCTTGCCATCTTCAGTGCAGGCTAATGTCAGTCCGGCTGACGTTATGCCGGAGCTAAAGATGGCGACTGGTTTCATGGCTGCGGACATAAGGTCACATATGAAGCATGGTAGTGCACTCGCTGCGATTTTCCTACTGATGCCGCTTGCCGCGCCTGCCGCAGACGTCAACGTCATCGGTCTTTTCAACGGCAAGGCGGTACTGGTGATCGGCGGCGGCAAACCCCGCACGATGGCGGCGGGCGAGACCTCGCCCGAAGGTATCAGGCTCGTCAGCGCCACCAGCGAGTCCGCCGTGGTGGAGATCGGCGGACGGCGCCAGACGCTGACTCCGGGCCACAATGCCTATACCACCGCGGCGCCTGCGGACACGGGCGTTGCCAGCGTCATCCTGAATGCCGATGCGCGCGGCCATTTCGTCACTACCGGAACCATCAACGGCGCCACCATACAGTTCCTGGTGGATACCGGCGCGACCGCCATCACACTCTCCAGCAGCGATGCCAGGCGCCTGGGCATCAACTACCTTGCCGGCTCCCGCGCCCAGACGCAGACAGCCAACGGCGTCGTGCCGGTCTACAAGATCAAACTGGATACCGTCCGTGTCGGTGGCGTCACGGCCAACAACGTCGATGCGGTCATCATCGAAAGCAATGCGCTGCCGATTGCGCTGCTGGGCATGAGTTTTCTCAATCGCATGGAGATGAAGCGCGACGGCCTGACGATGACACTGACCAAACGCTACTGACGTTACCGTGGTCCTGCGGCCCTCGCCGGCGCGCGCTTCTCCCAGCGATAGAGCCGCACCGGTGGAATGTTGAAGAGTTCGACTTCTATCTGCGCCGAGCCCAGCAGCGGGCTGGTCAGCGCATTGACCTGATCGCTTACCTGGTACGCCACGAATCGCCCCCCGGGAGCGAGCATGGCCGAGATGGTATCCAGAATCTGCAAACCCGTTACGCGATTAATCGTGGAAAATGGTATTCCCGAAACCACCGCGTCGGGGGCGGCAAGCCCGTATGAGGCCAGAACGCTCTCGAGTTCATGGGCGCAGCCGCAGTGCACGATGAGACGGGCATCCGTAATGCGGCCCACCAGTTCGCATAGCTGCGGATTGATTTCGATGACCAGGAGTTTCGCGTCCGGCGCCATCGCGCCGAGGATCGCCCGTGTCGTGCCGCCGGTGCCGGCCCCGAGTTCGACCACGGTGCGAGCCGACCGGATTTCCGCCATTTCCACGATTCGCCGCTCGAGAAAGCGCGAACTGGGAACGATGGACGCCACCTGGCGCGGACGCTTCAAAAATTCCTGAAGGAACACGACTCGATCGAGTATTCCCATGCGCAGTTGCTGAGCTATTTGTTTCAATTGCTACTCCCTGGAATGATCATATCTGCCGCTAATGTCGACATTTCCCTGCCCGTCCTGACCGCCGTCGGATGCACGTTCCGTTTTCATGCCGCGTAATCCGGCGCACGGCGCTATTTCCGGAGTCCGGAGAATTTCTTGTACAGTTCCGGCGCCAGCGCAAAAAACGCTTCATTGGCCCGCTTGTTGGAAATATTGGTCACGACGACCATGGCAAAATCGCGGCCGGGCTCGATCCAGATATGCGCCAGGTTTTTCCCGTTGGAGCCGCCGTGATACAGCAGCGGCACCGGGGCCCACTCCACGTCGAGTTGTCCCCAGCCGAGCCCGTATTTGCCGTGCGACGGCGTGCCGGGAGCCGCGTCTTTTATCGTCGGCATCCCGACCACCGGCGTGTGCAGCTTTCTCATCGTTTCCGGACTGACGAGCCGGGGTCCGCGCCTGCCTTCGCCGGCGTTCCATCCGGCCCAGCGCGCGAAATCGAGCACCGACATGTGCGCGATGCCGGCAGGACCGATGACCGGCGGCCCGTCCGCATCCGGTCCGCCAAGGAACGCTTTGATTTTGCCGTTCAGTATCTCATGGCTGAGCGGCGCATCGATCTTACCCATGCTCATCTGTTGGCCCAGCCCTGCCGTTTTGAGGTCCAGCGGAATGAAAATGCGCTCCGTCATCAGCTCGTCCCAGGTCCTGCCGGTAGCGCGCTCGATCATGGCGCCGGCGGTGAGATAGCCCATGTTCGCGTAAGCGAAGCGGCTACCCGATGCCGACTCGAGAGGCTGCTTGCTCCTGCCCCACTCCTTCATCACCCAGTAGCGCTGCTCGTCCAGATTCCCATCCTCGAATACAGACTTGGCCCACAAGTCGAAAATGGCCTGATTGTCGGAAGGGATGCCGCTGGTATGCGACAGCAATTGCTCCAGCGTCACGCGCAGGAAATCTGCATCCGCCATTTCCCTGAGTTCCGGAAAAACCTCGGCAACGGTTGAGTCCCAGCGCAGCTTGCCCTGCTCCACCAACATGGCTGCCAGCAGCGCCGTCATCGCCTTGGTATCGGAGCCAAGATGGAAGCGGTCGTTAAGCGTCACCAGAATTTTTGTGCCGGCCCGGCGCGTGCCGACCGCTCCGGCGGCGATGATCTTGCCGTCCCTGACCACCGCTGCTGCGAGCGCCGGCAGTTCGTACCTGGCGAGATAGGGCGTGAGTTCTGAGTTAAGCGATGATTGTGCCTGGGCAGCGCCGGCAACACAGGAAAATGCCAGAACCATCAGTGTGTTGCGAAGAAGCAAGCAATCACGAAGCATGGCGAGTTTCCTTTTTTTGCTGGCTGCACTACTACACGGACGATTCCAACCGCGGGAACATCATTTTCCGGACCACGCCTGGGTCAGCGCCTTTTCGATATCGGCAAACGATTTTACATGAACCGCCTGCATGCCGACTTTCCTCGCCGCTTCCACATTATCCTTGAAGTCATCGAAAAAAAGTATTCCCGGCAGCGGCGTCCCCATCGCCTGGGCGACGGCCGAGTATGCCTGGGGCTCGGGTTTGCGCCGGCCCAGATCGGAGGACACAAACACCTTGCGGAACATGCTCAGTGTGGAGGCATATTCCCGCGCCCAGTAGTCATGGTGGGCGGCGTTCGAGTTGCTGAAGACATATAGCGGAAAACGCGACTGCACGCCGCGCAGCAAGCGCGCGATGCCGGGAACTTCCCTGACAAAAACCGCGTTCCAGCCGCGTTCGAACTGCTTATCAGTCAGCCTGATGCCAAGAGATGACCGCAGAGACTCGAAGTAATCTGCCACCGGGATCTCGCCACGCTCGTGGCGTTCATAATAGACGTCCATCGAAAACCGCGACTCGAGGGTTGCTGCCGGCACGCCGGAGTCGGCACTCCACGCTTCGAATACGCGCCGAAAATCAATATCGACTATCACGCCGCCCAGATCGAACAGCAGCGCGTCCACGGAAGGTTTTTTTGCTGAGGCCAAGATAGATATCAACGTGCACTAGCCGCCTGCTGGCAGGCGTATAATAATCACATATAATCAACTAGTTATAGTGTTACGCTGCGCCCTCTGCCGCAACGGCACGGGTTGCAGATCACACCCGGCGCCGCGCAGCAGCGCTACTCGTGCTTCTCGCCCTGCCCCACCATCGACAGCAGGTGGCCGAACTTGGTGCGTTTGGTTTTGAGATATTCCCGGTTGGCCGGACGCGGCGCCACTTCAACCGGCACGCGCTCGGCGATACTGAGGCCGTACTCCTCGAGCGCGGCCACTTTGTCGGGATTGTTCGTCATCAGGCGCACTTTGCGCACGCCGAGGTCAAACAAAATGTGCGCGCCGGCCTTGTAGTCGCGCATATCGGCGGCAAATCCCAGTTCGTGGTTGGCTTCAACCGTGTCGTGGCCCTGATCCTGGAGCGCGTAGGCGCGAATCTTGTTAAGCAAGCCGATGCCGCGGCCTTCGTCGAACATGTAGACCAGCACGCCGTTGCCTGCCTGCTCGATCAATTCCATGGCGGCGTCGAGCTGCTCGCCGCAGTCGCAGCGCTCGCTGCCGAAGACATCGCCGGTCAGGCACTGCGAGTGCAGCCGCACCAGCGTCGGCTGCCCGGGATCGATCTCGCCTTTCACCAGCGCGGCATAGACTGTGGTTTCAAGGCTGTCGCTGTAGATCATGAGTTGGAAGTTGCCGGCCTTGCGCGTCGGCAACAGGGTGGTGGCACGGCGGCTCACTTGGCGTTCGTTCTCGCGATAGGCGACGAGATCGGAAATTTCCAGAATCCTGATGCTGTGCTTCGCGGCGAAGCGCTCCAGTTCGGGCCGGTGCGCCATGGTGCCGTCGTCGTTCATGATTTCGCAGATTACGCCCGCCGGTTTGAGCCCCGCCATGCGCGCGAGATCGACCGCCGCCTCGGTATGACCGCGGCGCGCCAGCACGCCGCCGTCCAGCGCGCGCAGCGTCTGCAGCCGCCCGGGACGAATCAGGTCCGCCGGCCCCGTGCCGTCGGCTATCGCCACCGCGATGGTGCGGGCGCGATCGTGCGCCGACATGCCTGAGCCCACGCCTTCGCGCGCATCGATCGGCGTGGCAAATGCGGTGCCGAATTTGGTCTGGTTGCCGGTGTCGTCGGTGATCAACGCCAGCCCGAGTTCGCGCATTCGTGCCTCGGTCAGCGCCAGCGATATCAGACCGCGGCCATGCCTCGCCATGAAATTGATGGCCTCGGGCGTGGCCTTTTCGGCCGCGACATACAGGTCGCCTTCGTTCTCGCGCTCCTCGCTGTCGACCAGGATCACCATGCGCCCCTTGCGCAGGTCCGGCAGGATGTGCTCGACGATGAATTCGCTGGTTTTCCGGGTCGTGGTCATGGCTGATGCCGGTTATGCATCACGCGCGGGTCACCAGCCGCATGAACTCGGCTCGCGTTTTGTCGGCATTGAACGCGCCGGTAAAGGCAGAGGTCGTTGCAATCGAATGCTGCTTCTGGATGCCGCGCATGATCATGCACATGTGCTGGGCTTCGATCACCACCGCCACACCCTGCGGTTTCAGGGTTTCCTCGATGCAATTGCGGATTTCAACCGTGAGCCGCTCCTGCACCTGCAACCGGCGTGCAAACGCATCGACCACGCGCGGTATTTTCGACAGGCCCACGATGTGACCGTTGGGAATGTAGGCAACGTGCGCCTTGCCGAAAAACGGCAGCATGTGATGCTCGCACATCGAATACAGCTCGATGTCCTTGACGATCACCATCTGCTGGTATTCCTCCTTGAACATCGCCGAGCGCAGGATTTCAGCAGGATCGAGATCGTAGCCGTGGGTCAGGAACTGCAGCGCCTTTGCGGCACGCTCGGGGGTTTTCGCGAGGCCCTCGCGACCGGGATCCTCGCCTACATGCTCGAGAATCGCGCGATAGTTCTCGGCAATGCGCCGGATCGCGACCGGATTGTACTGGTCGATCTTGGCATAGCCGTCCATTTCGTTTTCTTCGACCATCTTTTTGTTAAGCGTCATGACTGTAGTCCGGTGAGAGGTAAGCGGTGAGCAGTGAGCGGGAAACCCTAAAAGGCCAGGCACCCTTGGCCCCTACAGCTTACCGCTTACTGCTTACTGCTTACTGTTCTCTGAATCAATCATTCTACTCCGCAAGCCGCGCGCGGACTGCCTTGAGGATGCCTTCCGGGGTCAGCCCTGCATCGGCAAGCTGCATTCCCGGGTCCCCCTGCTCGATAAACCGGTCGGGCAGCCCGATCTGCAGCACCGGAACGCGGCTACCCTGCTTTTGCAGCGCTTCCAGCACGGCGCTGCCGGCGCCGCCCATGACCACGTTTTCCTCGACCGTCACCAGCAGGTCGTGGCCGGCGGCAAGTTCCGCAATCAGATCCTCATCGAGCGGTTTGACGAAACGCATGTTGGCGACCGTGGCATCGAATTCCACGGCGGCTTCCAGACAGGGCTTCACCATGCTGCCGAAAGCAAGGAACGCGATTTTCTTAGATAGCAAAGCAATCTTCTTGCCCGAGCGCACGATTTTTCCCTTGCCGATGGGCAGCGCCTGCATGTCCTTCATGATTTCAACGCCCGGCCCGGAGCCGCGCGGATAGCGCACCACCACCGGCGTATTCATCTGGAACGCGGTGTAGAACATCTGCCGGCATTCATTCTCGTCGGCCGGCGTCATCACCGTCATGTTGGGCAGGCAGCGCAGGTAGGAAAGATCGAAACTGCCGTTGTGCGTGGCGCCATCGGCACCCACGAGTCCGGCGCGGTCTATGGCAAATACGATGGGCAGGTTCTGGATCTGGACGTCGTGGATCAACTGGTCATACCCGCGCTGCAGAAAAGTCGAATAGATCGCCACCACCGGCTTTGCTCCCTCGCATGCCAGTCCCGCGGCGAAAGTGAGCGCATGCTGCTCGGCGATGCCGACATCGAAATAACGATCAGGATACTGTTCGGAGAAGTTCACCATCCCCGAGCCTTCACGCATCGCCGGGGTAATGGCCACCAGCCGCTGATCGAGCGCGGCCATGTCGCACAGCCAGTCGCCGAAGATTTGAGTGTAGGTCTGCTTGCCGCCGGATTTGCCGCCGACGATGCCATTGGCGGCATCAAACTTGGAGACCCCGTGATAGAGCACCGGATCGACCTCGGCAAGCTTGTAGCCCTGCCCCTTGCGGGTCACGACATGCAGGAACTGCGGGCCCTTCAGCTGCCTGATGTTGTGCAGCGTCGGCAGCAGTGCATCAAGATCGTGGCCGTCGATGGGGCCGATGTAGTTGAAACCGAATTCCTCGAACATGGTGCCCGGCGTCACCATGCCTTTCACGTGCTCTTCCGCGCGCCGCGCAAGGTCGCCCAGCACTTTCTCGCCCAGGCCCTTGGCTGCGGTGTAGAAGCGTCCCGACATGAGCTTGGCCAGATACTTGTTCAGCGCGCCCACCGGCCGCGAGATCGACATGTCATTGTCGTTGAGAATCACCAGCAGATTGGCGTCGCTGTCGCCGGCGTTGTTGAGCGCCTCGAACGCCATGCCCGCGGTCATGGCGCCATCACCGATGATGGCGACACAGTGGCGGTCCTCGCCCTTAAGCCTGGATGCCACAGCCATGCCCAGTGCGGCGCTGATCGAAGTGCTCGAATGCGCCGTGCCGAAGGTGTCGTATTCGCTTTCTTCGCGCCGCGGGAAGCCGGAAATACCACCCCACATGCGCAGATTTTTCATGCGCTCGCGGCGGCCGGTGAGGATCTTATGGCCGTAGGTCTGGTGCCCCACGTCCCACACCAGGCGGTCGTGAGGCGTATCGAACACGTAATGCAGCGCTATGGTGAGTTCCACCGTGCCCAGATTGGACGACAAGTGCCCCCCGGTCTGGCTCACCGATTCGACCAGGAACTGGCGCAACTCGTCAGCGAGCCGCGGCAGCTGGCTCTTTTCGAGTAGCCGCAGTTCGTGGGGATAGTTGATCGTATTCAGCAATTCATACATGAGAGGCCAATACCTTAATACATTGAAACCGCAGATGAACGCCGATAAACGCAGATGCGCAAACTTCTTGACCTGAAATATCGGCGTTCATCGGCGTTCATCGGCGGTTGCTTTTTTGTTTTTGACATCATCGGAATCTTGGCGGCTGATGGGTATTTAAAATTTCCGCAGCACGATGAAATCCGCAAGCTGCCGCAACCGCAATGCACGCTCGCCCAACCCGTCGAGTGCTTTGAGCGCATCGTTGCGCAATTCTGCAGCGAACGCTTTGGACTGCGCCACACCCAGCGCGCTTACGTAAGTGGGCTTGCCCTGCCGGGCGTCCTTGCCGGCGGTCTTGCCGAGTGTCGCCGTCGGCGCTTCGGCATCAAGCACGTCATCGACCACCTGGAACGCCAGCCCTATGCATTTGGCGAAGTGATCGACCTGGGCGAGCGCCTTGTCATCGAGACCGTTGCCGCAACGCGCGCCAAGCAGCGCAGCGGCACGAATGAGCGCACCGGTCTTGTGGATATGCATGAACTCAAGCTCCGGCACCGAGAGCGTCTTGCCCACGGCGTCAAGATCGATCGCCTGTCCTCCCGCCATTCCGCGCGAGCCCGACGCCACCGCCAGCAGCTTGACCATCTCGAGCTGGGTCGAAGCGTCGGCGGCGAGGCGGTACTCGCTGACCAACTGAAACGCCAGGCTTTGCAGCGCATCGCCCACCAGCAGTGCAGTCGCCTCGTCATATTCGACATGACAGGTCGGCCTGCCCCGGCGCAGCACATCGTCGTCCATGCATGGCAGATCATCGTGCACCAGGGAATAGGCATGAATCAGTTCGACCGCCGCACCCGCTATGGCCGCGCGCTCAGGATCCGCCTGGGCAAGCTCCCCCGCCGCGAACGCCAGCAACGGCCGCACGCGTTTGCCTGCGCCGAGCACCGCGTAGCGCATCGCCTGATGCAGACGCTGCGGCGCGATCTCCGGGGCCGGCAACAAAGTTTGCAGCAGGGTTTCAATGCGCTCCTGCCGGGCGTGCGCCCAGCCCTGGAAGTCGGTGGCGGAATTCACATAGAGCCCCTAACATCATGAAACGCGCGATGCGCTGTCACGATTTTGGCTCAGGGCGCGAAGCTTCCCGCAGGCCATATCGCGAATATGGGCAATGGGAGCGACAAGGGGGCGCCGTGACTCGTTTGCCGCAGGCCCGTTTGCGGGAACGGTGCCCGAGCCCCCGGTTACAAAAGTTGCGGCACCCCCCGGCCCCCGTCTCCGCCCCAAAGCTGCGCTCGCCGAGAGCCGGGGGCAACAGGCCAAAATTCGTGCCAGCCCGAAGGGTTGCGATCAAAATCGGCGCTGACTTTGTCGGCCGGCTTGACCATATTCGCGATATGCTCAGCGCCGTCCTTCGCGTCAGCACCAATTTTGACTCGCAACGCACACGTGTTTCATGATGTTAGGGGCTCTTATTCGGCGGCGCCGAAGTTTTTCAGGACGTCGCCCTCGAGGATCTTGACCTGTTGCTGCGCATCCTGCAGCGCGGCCTGGCAGAACTTGAGCAACTCGGCACCCCGTTTGTAGGCAGCGAGCGACTGCTCGAGCGGCATCTGCCCGGCTTCCATGCCGGCGACAATAGTCTCCAGCTCGGCCAGCGCCGTCTCAAAGGTGGGGTTGTTCTGGGTTTTTGCAGGCTTGGACATGGGTCGCCAATGGCCTTCGTGGGCGAAACCGAAAGAGTAACGCAATCAGTAGGTTGCGGTCAACGCGCACAGCAAGATATTTGCCCTGCGCGCCGCCTGTCAGGTCTGTTCCAGCCGAGGGAAGAAATTTCACTCCACATGCGTTTCAAACCATATAGATGCATTAATTCAAGCACCCATATGCTACTACTGCTTTGCATTCGGTGATGGCGTACAGAAACTTTTTAAAAAGACCGGTGCCTCGCCGCATTTTTTTCATCGGGAAACCAATCGCCCGGGGCGGATTCCGGCTGCCGCAATGTGCCCTGCTACAATCTTCAGAAATACATGCAGTCTGCCTGCCGGTCCTGTTTGGTGCGGCAGCGTGACAGGAGGGGAAATGCGGTTAGTGTCAAAATATGGTGACGGAAGCCTGTGACCCGGCCGACGCGATTCAAACTGCTTGCCGTCGTTGCGGTGCTGGTGCTGATTGCAGCGACATACTGGCTGCTGCACGAAACCGGCGCGCTCAAAACTATCCTTGATGGAACTGCGCTGCACGATCGCATCACGCAGCTGGGGGCATGGGGCCCGCTGATGGTGATCGGGCTCATGGTGCTGGCCATTATGGTAAGCCCCATCCCCAGCGCGCCTATCGCCATGGCTGCCGGCGCCGCTTATGGCCACACTTGGGGCACGCTTTATGTGCTTCTGGGCGCCGAGATCGGCGCTATTGCCGCTTTCGGTGTGGCTCGCTGGTTGGGTGGGGAAACGCTGCAGCGCTGGTTTGGTGACCGCTTGTCAGTAGGATTGCTGGGTTCCCAGAACGCGCTGACGGGCATCGTGCTGGTCAGCCGCCTGCTGCCTTTTGTTTCGTTCGACATCATCAGCTATGCCGCGGGGCTGACGATACTTTCGTTCTGGCGTTTCGCCATCGCGACACTGATCGGTATTGTGCCCGCCAGCTTTCTGCTGGCTCATTTCGGGGGCGAGATGGCCACTGGCGAAACCAGCCGCATCATGGGTTCGGTTCTGGTGCTGGGCGCCATTACCTTGATCCCTGTCGCGGTTAAAATCATTCGGGACCGCATGCGAAGACCGCCGACATCACACTGACGGCGTCCCGGTCATGAGTCGTGGGTGTAATGCCGGAATGCCACGTTGTAAGGTTTTAACGGGAGGGCACGACGAATTCAAAAGGCACGAGCGAGGCAATCCATATTTTAGTTTAACTATTTGATAATACTAATATTTATCTGGAGGCTCTTGAAATGCATGCCACCCTGCCCCTGATGGAAATCACCGATTTTCCGGCGATACGCCGCAGGCAACTGGACACCCTGCAGGTCAATCTCGGTTACAAATGCAACCAGAGTTGTCTGCATTGCCACGTCAACGCCGGGCCCAACCGCACCGAGATGATGAGCCGCGAAACGGTGTTCGAGGTCGTCGCATTTCTCAAGGCGGCTCACATCACGATGCTCGATCTCACCGGAGGCGCACCCGAACTGAATCCCCATTTCCGCTTGCTGGTCACCGCCGCGCGCGAACTCGGCGTCAAGGTGATGGACCGCTGCAACCTGACGATACTCGAGCAGCCGGGACAGGAGGATCTTGCGCAGTTTCTTGCAGATCATAAAGTTGAAGTCGTCGCCTCGCTGCCTTGCTATCTGGAAGAAAACGTCGATCGCCAGCGCGGCAAGGGCGTGTTCGATACCAGCATCCGTTGCCTGCAGAAACTGAACGCGCTGGGGTACGGCCGACCCGGCTCCGGCCTCGTGTTGAACCTCGTCTACAACCCGCAGGGTGCAGTGCTGCCGCCGGCGCAGGACAGGCTGGAGCAGGATTATCAACGCCAGCTCGGCGAGCGCTTCGGCATCACCTTCAACCATCTTTACGTGCTGACCAACATGCCGATCCAGCGTTTCGGCAGCATGCTGATCTCGAAAGGACAGTTCGAGCATTACATGGATGTGCTCAAGAATGCGTATCAACCCGGGAATCTTGACACCCTGATGTGCCGCACCATGATCAGCGCCGACTGGCGCGGTTACGTCTATGACTGCGACTTCAACCAGATGCTGGACCTGCCGCTCGCCTGGCGCGGCAAGCCGCGCGCGCATTTGCGCGAACTGATCGGCGCCGAACTGGACGGCAACGCCATCGTCGTCAAGGACCATTGCTACGGCTGCACTGCCGGACAGGGTTCGAGTTGCGGCGGCGCTCTCGCAAGCTGATCTACCATGGCACGAGCGTCGCAATAAAATGATCGAACCTGCGTTTGCCGCCTACTTCTGGGGCTTTCTGCTGCTCTATGGCACGGTGATGTATGCGATGTCGCCGCATGCGCGCACCGCCAGCAGTTTTTTCCGCGGCACCGACGAGGCCGGCCGCCAGACTTCCGGATGGGCGCTGACCTGCAGCATATTCATCAGCTGGATTTTCGCCAAATCGGTCACCAATGCCGCCAACCTAGGCGCCGCTTACGGCATCGTCGGCGGTCTCGCCTATGCCACCTACTGGCTGTCGATACCGTTCGCGGGGCTGGTGATTTACCGGCTGCGCACCCGCCACGGCGCCACCGGCCTGGTGCCGTTCCTGATCGCGAGATACGGGCGGCTGGCTGCGCTGTCGTTCACCCTCGCCATCCTGATTCGCCTGTATAACGAAGTGTGGAGCAACACCGCGGTGGTCGGCGCCTATTACGGCAAGCCGGGAGAATTTACGTTCATCGGTGCGGCACTGCTTTTCACCGCGGCCACGCTGTTCTACAGCCTCAAAGGGGGGCTGCGCAGCTCCATCATCACCGACGTAATCCAGTCGGTGCTGTTTGTAGCGGTTCTTGGCGCCGTATTGTTTCTGGTGCTGCCACAGCACGGGACAACCCAACTGCTGTCGGTCGGTGAATTCAGACTCAGCGCCGGCGTCGACCTGCTGCTGGTCGCGCTGCTGCAGGTGCTGTCCTACCCATTCCACGATCCGGTGCTGACCGACCGCGGCTTCATCACTGAAGAAAAAACCATGCTGCGCGCGATGATCGTTGCCGGCGTGCTCGGCTTCATTTGCATCTTCGCCTTCAGCCTGGTCGGCGTTCACGCCAGGCTCGAAGGGCTGCCCGCGGGCGACAACATGCCGGGCGCGGTCGCCTATGCCTTCGGTATCCTGCCGTACCTGATGATGACCGGGATCATGGTCATCGCCGCGGGGTCGACGCTCGACTCCACTTTCGCGTCGATCTCCAAATCCATAGGCCAGGAAGTGCCGCTGCTGGCGGGGCGCGAACCGGGCGCTAACGCCATACGGGTCGGGGTGTGGACCATGATCGCGTTTGCCGTCCTCGGCAACATCCCGATGATCGCCGGCACCGACATCCTCAAGGCCACTACTGTCAGCGGCACCATGGTCATGGGCCTGGCGCCGATATTCCTGCTGGCGCCACTCGTGAAACACTCGCCCTTAAGTTTCCATCTTGCGTTCTGGCCCGGCATCGCGCTTGGCGTCATGCTTGCCGGCGGCGGCATCCCGCCGTCGTGGGCGATCGGCAGCGGAAAATATGCGCTGTTGCTGGGCGTGAACCTGTACGGACTTGTGATCTGTTTCGCCGGCTTCCTGCTGCCGGTGCTGTGGCAACGTTTCAGCAACCCCCGGGAATGACCGGTGACGCCCGGCCGCAGCTGCCCGCTGCATTACCGCTACCAGCCGTCCGATCTCTCACGCGCGCCCGATCTCACCGCCGATACGCTTTATGTCGTCGGCGGTCTCTACGGCAATCTTCCGGCGCTGGAGGCGGTACTCGAGATGATCGCCAGAGAGGCCGGCCCGGTCACGCTGGTTTTCAACGGCGACTTCAACTGGTTTAACGTCGACGCCGCAGGTTTCAAAGCTGTCAATCGCGAAGTGCTCAACCATGTCGCGTTGCGCGGCAACGTCGAGACCGAAATCGCCGGCGATGATGCCGCGGCAGGCTGCGGTTGCGCTTACCCCGAATGGGTGGGCGATGCCGAGGTCGAGCGCTCGAACCGCATCATCGAACGCCTGCGCGGGGCGGCGCTGCAGCAACCGGATATCCGCGGGCAGCTGGCCGCGCTGCCCATGCACCTCGTGGCAGAAGTGGGCGGCGTGCGCATTGCCATTGTCCACGGTGACGGTGAATCGCTCGCTGGCTGGAATTTTTCCCAGGAGGCGCTCGCCGACATTGCACACCGCAGAAAAATAGCCCGGCAATTTGAAATAATGCGGGCGCGTATCATTGCCAGCAGTCACACCTGTCTGCCGGTGGCGCTCGATTTCGACACCGCACAAGGCCGTTGCGCGCTCATCAACAACGGCGCCGCCGGCATGCCGAATTTTATATCGACACACTACGGCGTGATCACGCGCATCGCGACGCGACGGGCAAATCACGTGGTGCCGCTCTACGGCACGCGCCTCGACGCAGTCCGCATCGAGGCGCTGCCAGTGCGCTATGATCAGGCACGCTGGCAGCGCGAATTCCTGGCCAACTGGCCGCAAGGGTCTGCGGCCCATGCTTCTTATTACCAGCGCATCGCGACGGGGCCCGCCTACGACATGGCGCAAGCCGCGCGGCTGAGTGTAAGTTTGGCGGCATGACGGCGACCAATCATAAAGTCGCCTCTACGGGAAAACAGGAATGAAAAAAAACAGATTGTTGTTGTTGATCATCATAGCGGCGTTGATCGCGGCGTTTTTCGCTTTTGGTCTCAACCGCTATTTCACGCTCGATTTTTTCAAGTCGCAGCAGGCGGCGATCGACTCGTACGTGCAAGCGAGCCCGCTGCAGGCCGGGATGGTATTTTTTCTGATTTACGTCGGCGTGACCGGATTATCCCTGCCGGGCGCCGCGCTCATGACGCTCGCGGCAGGCGCAATATTCGGGCTGCTGTGGGGCACCTTGATCGTGTCCTTTGCGTCCTCGCTGGGCGCAACCCTGGCTTTTCTCGCTTCGCGCTTCCTGTTCCGAGATGCGATCCAGAGCAGATTCAGCGGCAATCTGAAAGCGATCAACTCGGGCGTGGAAAAAGACGGCCCGTTTTATCTGTTCACACTGCGCCTGGTGCCGGCGTTCCCGTTTTTCGTCATCAACCTGGCGATGGGACTGACGCCGCTCAAGACCTGGACCTTCTACTGGGTCAGCCAGATCGGCATGCTCGCAGGCACCCTGGTCTACGTCAACGCCGGCACCGAGATCGCAAAAGTAGAATCGCTGCGCGGCATCCTGTCGCCCGGTCTGATCATTTCGTTCACGCTGCTCGGCCTCTTCCCGTTGATTGCAAAATGGATAGTCAGCGCCATCAGGGCGCGCAAGGTGTTCGCCAAGTGGCCAAAACCGGCATCCTTCGATCGCAACCTGGTGGTGATCGGCGGCGGGTCCGCGGGACTGGTCTCAGCCTATATTGCCGCGGCGGTGAAGGCCAAGGTCACGCTCATCGAAAAGCACAAGATGGGCGGCGACTGCCTCAATACCGGTTGCGTACCGTCCAAGGCGCTGATCAAATCGGCGAAACTGCTGGCCACCATGAAGCGTGCGAAGGCGCTGGGACTTAAGTCGGCGACTGCGGAGTTCGATTTCGCCGACATCATGGAACGCGTCCAGCGCGTGGTGAAAACCGTGGAACCGCATGACTCGGTCGAGCGCTACACCCTGCTCGGCGTCGAGTGCCTCACGGGCGAGGCGAAAATCACCTCGCCCTGGACGGTCGAAGTCAAAACCGCCGGGGGCACGCGCACGCTGACCACGCGGGCGATCGT
The DNA here is from genome assembly GCA_030683105.1 of Burkholderiales bacterium. Lineage (GTDB taxonomy): Bacteria > Pseudomonadota > Gammaproteobacteria > Burkholderiales > SG8-41 > CAKKQX01. The sequence continues at coordinate 38,550 of JAUXMZ010000047.1, forward strand.
GATTGCCGCGGGCGCGCGGCCCTTCGTCCCCGCCATTCCCGGCATCGAGGAGATCGGATGCCTGACTTCTGATACGGTTTGGGATCTGCGCGAACTGCCGAAACGACTTGTGGTATTGGGCGGCGGGCCGATCGGTTGCGAACTCACGCAGTGCTTTGCGCGCCTGGGCAGTCAGGTCACGCAGGTCGAAATGCTGCCGCGCATCATGATCCGCGAGGACCCGGAAATCTCCGACATGGTGCTCAACCAGTTTCAAAAAGAAGGCGTCAATGTCCTGGTCAATCACAAAGCCAAACAGTTCCTGAGCGAGAACGGCGGGAAGGTCCTGGTCTGCGAGCACGACGGCCGAGAAGTGCGCGTGCCTTTCGACGCCCTGCTGTGCGCAGTAGGCCGCATTGCCAACACATCGGGCTATGGCCTGGAGGAACTCGGCATCCCGGTCACCAAATCGCGCACCGTGGAAGTCAACGAGTTCATGCAAACGCTTTATCCCAACATCTACGCCTGCGGCGACGTCGCCGGACCGTACCAGTTCACCCATACCGCCGCGCACACCGCATGGTACTCGGCAGTCAACGCGTTATTCGGCAGCTTCAGGAAATTCCGCGCCGATTTCTCGGTAATCCCATGGGCGACGTTCACCGACCCAGAAGTCGCGCGCGTCGGGCTCAACGAAACCGAAGCGAAGGAAAAGAATATCCCTTACGAAGTCACGACCTACGGCATCGACGATCTCGACCGCGCGATCGCGGACGAGGACGCGCACGGCGTGGTGAAAGTGCTGACGGTGCCAGGCAAGGACAAGATACTCGGCGCCACCATCGCCGGCGAGCACGCCGGGGATCTCATCATTGAGTTCATCCTCGCCATGCGCCACGGACTCGGGCTCAACAAAATCCTCGGCACCATTCATATTTATCCCACACTCGCCGAGGCCAACAAGTACGTGGCCGGCAACTGGAAACGCGCGCATGCGCCACAGAAATTGCTGGGTTGGGTAGAGAAATATCATGCCTGGATGCGAGGATGACCGGAGGGATGAGGGCCCTAAAGGATACGTTTCACTTAATGAGGGCGGCAGGATGAGGCGTTTTCTATTGTTAATCGCGCTGCTTGCGCAATGTGTATCGGGCGGCGCGATTGCGCAGACCCCTTTTGACCATCAGCATGAAACCTGGGGCGCACTGTTGAAAAAGCACGTCGTGCTGATCGACGGCGGCAAGGCCTCACAACTGCGCTATGCCGGCATGCAGCAGGACCGCGCCCAACTCAACGCGTATCTAGGTTCACTGTCGAGAGTCAGCGAACAGGAATTCAAAGGCTGGAGCAAACCCCGGCAACTTGCATTCCTGATCAACGCCTACAACGCATTCATGATCGAGAAAGTGCTCACCCGCTATCCCGACATCAAATCAGTGTGGGATTTCGGAAAAATCTTCGGTAACCCGTTCAAGGACAGGTTTTTCACCTTGTTCGGCCGCGAGTTCTCACTCGACATGATCGAACATGACACGATACGCGCCAAAGGCGTGCACGACGATCCGCGCATCCATTTCGCGGTGAATTGCGCCTCGGTCAGCTGCCCCATGCTGCGCGAGGAGCCCTATGTCGCAACGCGCATCGACGCCCAGCTCGAGCAGCAAACGCAGCGATTTCTCTCGGACCGCACTCGCAACCGCTATAATCCGCAGACGCGCGCCCTCGAAGTATCGAAAATTTTCGATACCTACCCCTGGTACAGCGTCGACTTCACCAGCGGATTGAGAGGCGTCCAGTCGCGCGAGCAGTTTTTCGCCGGATATGCAGATCTGCTTGCCGACGACCCCGGGCACCGGAAAATCATCCGCGAACATAAAGCGGACATCCGCCATCTCGATTACGACTGGAACCTGAACGACGCGAAAAAGTGAACCGGTGTCCTCGATCTCTATCATCATTCCCTGTCTCAATGAATCCGGCAGTATCGTCGGCACGCTGCAGGCGCTGAGGCCGCTGCGCAATCGCGGCGTGGAAATCATCGTGGTCGATGGCGGCAGCAGCGATGACACCATCGCACGTGCTCAACCCTGGGCCGACCGGATTCTGAGCTCACCGCAGGGGCGCGCCGCACAGATGAACGCCGGCGCAGCCGAGGCTGCCGGCACCATTCTGCTTTTTCTGCACGCCGACTGCATCCTGCCCGGAGAAGCCGACGGACTGCTGATCAACGGCCTGATGCAGTCACGCAAGAACTGGGGACGGTTCGATGTGCGGATCACTGGCAGGCACCCCTTGTTGCGGGTGATCGAAGCCCTGATGAACCTGCGTTCACGGCTGACCGGGATTGCCACCGGGGACCAGGGGGTGTTCGTTACCCGTTCCCTGTTTGAAGCCGCGGGCCGCTTCCCTGAAATCGCGCTGATGGAAGACATTGCCTTGTCCAGGCGCCTGAAACGGTTCGGCGCGCCGCTGAATCTGCCGCACCGGATCACGGTTTCCGGGCGGCGTTGGGAAAAACACGGTGTACTGCGCACTGTCCTGCTGATGTGGCGGCTGCGCCTCGCATACTGGCTGGGCGCCGACCCCGACGAGCTTGCGCTGCGCTATGCCGATCACAAGCAGTGAAACCGGCGTTGTTGTTTTCGCCAAGGCGCCCCTCCCCGGCGCCGTCAAAACCCGGCTTGCTCCCCTGCTCGGCGCCGAAGCGGCGGCAGCACTTCATGCGCGGCTAGTCGAACACACGCTGGCCACCGCCTGCACCTCCGGCATTGGCCCGGTGGAACTGTGCTGTGCGCCGCACACCGATGACCCGTTCTTCAACCATTGCAGCAGCCGTTACCCCATTTCCCTTGCTTGCCAGGCCGAGGGCGATCTTGGCGCGCGCATGCAGTCTGCCTTCACGCGCACGCTGCCCCATGCCGGCAGCGTCATTCTGATCGGCAGCGATTGTCCGGCACTGACCGTGTCACATCTGCAACAGGCGGCTCAGGCACTGGCCGGCGGCAATGATGCGGTTCTAGTCCCCGCCGAAGACGGCGGTTACGCGCTGATCGGCCTTACTCGCTGCGATGACCTGTTGTTTCATGACATCGAATGGGGTGGCGCGGCAGTCTTGAGTTCAACCCGGGAACGTCTGCAGCGCCTGCGCTGGCGCTGGATAGAGCTTGAAACACTGTGGGACATTGATCGTCCCGAAGATTACCAGCGCCTGCTGAATGCCGGACTGCTGGATCTGGGCTCTTGCGTAAATACCGGCTGAGTGCGAAGTATGGCGACATTTCCCTGCGTAAACCGGCGTTTAGCCTGACGGCGCCTGCGCCGTCCGCACACCGAAGAGAAAATAACCTTGCATTTTCAAGACCTTTGGGAAAGAATAGCGCCTCTTTCAGCGGGCTCGGCAGGTCCGAAAAATCATGGCCCCCCTGAACACCGCCAGAGATCGAATTAACTTTTTGCCTGAAGAACATACTGCATGTCGGATCTCTCAAGCGTCGCCTCGGTCAGCAAGACCTCGCCGCAACTTCCCATCAGCTGGTATTTCGATGCCGGCATCTTTGAGCTGGAAAAGCGCCTGCTGTTCGACCAGGGCCCGGGCTATGTCGGCCACGAGTTGATGGTGCAGAACACCGGCGATTACCATACGCTGGAATGGCTGGGCCATGCCAAAGCGCTGGTGCGCAACGCCAATGGCATCGAACTGCTGTCAAATGTCTGCCGTCACCGCCAGGCCGTCATGCTCAAGGGGCGCGGCACGACCAAAAGCATAGTCTGCCCGCTGCACCGCTGGACCTACGGGCTCGACGGCAAGCTGCTCGGCGCGCCGCACTTCCCGGGGAACCCCTGCCTTGATCTCGCGCCATCACCGCTCGTCAACTGGAATGGCCTGCTGTTCAACGGCAAGCGCGACGTCATGCGCGATCTTGCACAGATCGGCGTGGCCCGGGACCTCGACTTCTCGGACTACATGCTCGACCGCGTCGAGATTGATGAGTACGCGTGCAACTGGAAGACCTTCATCGAGGTCTACCTCGAGGACTACCACGTCGAGCCGTTCCACCCCGGGCTGGGCAATTTCGTCAATGTCTCCGACCTGCAGTGGCAATTCGGGGAGCGGTACAGCGTGCAGACCTGCGGCATTAACAAGGGGCTCTCCAAGGCCGGTTCGCCCGTCTATGCGAAATGGCACGAGGCGCTGTTGCGCTACAACGAGGGCAGGCAGCCGCCTCATGGCGCAATCTGGCTCACCTACTATCCGAACATCATGGTCGAGTGGTATCCGCATGTGCTGGTGATCAGCACCATAGTACCGCGCGGGCCCGAAGCCTGCACCAATGTGATTGAATTCTATTACCCGGAAGACATCGCGCTGTTTGAGCGTGAATTCGTCGAGGCTGAACAGGCCGCATACCGGGAAACTGCTATCGAGGATGACGAGATCTGCCTGCGCATGACCGAAGGCAGGCGTGCCCTGCATCTGCAGTGCCTCAACGAGACCGGTCCCTACCAGTCGCCCATGGAAGACGGCATGCTGCATTTCCACGAATTTCTGCGGGGACAACTCGAGCCGCATCTTTAGTGCAGTGTTTAGTGTTGAGTGTTGAGTGAGAACCACGCTCTGGTAACAGCCAACTCAGCACTAAACACTCAAAACTCAACACTTCACCCTGTTCGGGTCACAGCAAGCATACGATGCATAACACAACTTTAGTTTCCGTCACCGACCTCGCGTTGCATTTAAACGACCCGAACTGGGTGGTCTGCGACTGCCGGCACGACCTCGTCGACACCGAATCCGGACGCCGTGCTTACGCGCGGTCTCACATCCCCGGGGCGCGCTTCGTGCATCTGGACCAGATGCTGTCGGGACCGACTACCGGGAAAAACGGCCGCCATCCGCTGCCCGATCCCGAAGTGTTCAGCCGGCGCCTGGGCACGCTAGGCATCGGCAACGGCACGCAGGTCGTCGCGTATGACGCGAGCGGCGGATATTATGCGGCGCGCCTGTGGTGGATGCTGCGCTGGGTCGGCCATACGCGCGTGGCCGTGCTCGATGGCGGCTGGGAAGCATGGATCGAGGCCGGCTACCCGGTCACTGCCGCCCAACCTGATATCTCACCTGCATCATTTGCCGCGCGCCCGGAGCCCCGGCTTGCCGTGGACGCCGCTTATGTCGCGGCCCATTTGGACGACGCGTCAACCTGCGTGCTCGATGCGCGCGGCGCCGAGCGCTTTCGCGGCATAAATGAAACCCTGGATCCGGTCGGCGGCCACATCCCGGGCGCGCTCAACCGCTTTTACAAATACAACCTCGACACCGACGGCTGCTTCAAGTCTGCCGCCGAGCTGCGCGAGGAATTCACCGACCTCATCGGTGAACAAGCGCTGCACAACGTGCTGCATCAGTGCGGCTCGGGCGTCACCGCCTGCCACAACCTGCTGGCGATGGAAATCGCCGGACTCCCCGGATCGCGCCTCTACCCCGGTTCTTGGAGCGAGTGGTGCGCCGACCCGGGGCGCCCGGTAGAGCGCTAGGGCCGGCGCACCAGCGTCGTCGCCTCTTCGGGGAATCGGGACTCCGCAGCGGTTGCATGCTCTGGCCGTCGTTCTTGATTCGTCGGCAATGCAACATCGGGATTGCCCGTCGCCCGAGTTGCCGCCGGCACGACAGCCTGCGCTTCCTGCGCCCGGGCGCGGGCCTCGTCACAGTACCGGAAGAATGTGTCCCCGAACTCTGCCGTTCCAGGCTCGCATGCCAACGCCGCTCCCTGCACTACCAGAGTCACGATCGCAAACGCCATTTGCTTTTTCATTCTGATCTCCTGTTCATGTTGAAATCCTGCTCTTGAAATGAGCGCGCGGCGGTCGATATTCGAGCCTGTTTCGACTCCCACCATGGCGTGCACTTTCCCCACGGGTCCTCAATCGCTGCCGTGCCGAAGCAACACAACATCTTTGATATCCGGTTCCGGCGCAGCCGCCCTCGCCACTCCGAGCGAAAGTGCTTCCGCACCCATCTCACGGAGCTCGCTCTGCGCCACCTCGAAGCGCGCGCGGCGCTCAGCTAGAATCTCCCGCGCATCCACGATTGACGCGCGCTCCTCATGCGGCGCCAGCCTCTGCGCTGCATCACCCCACCGATCCGGATCAGTACCGACCCCAATAGCCACGATGCCCGCGATGATCAGCAGGCAGGCGACCCCCTTGAGCGCAAGCGCGGCCATAAAGTACGGTTCATTCTCGTAGACCTCCATCACCCTGTGTTTTTCATATGAACTCAACATGATTGACTCCTTGATTAAAGATAGGATCAGGTAGCGCCGATACAGCGGCGCAAAGCATCAGAACGCCTGGATGTGTTCCGGAATTTCAGTGGCCTGATTCCGGTACTGGGCGGGGAAATATTCGGTGCTCGATGAAGCGTCGTATCCCCAGAGCGGCGACTGTGCCGCGCTGACCACTTTCATATCGGCCTTGGGCAGCATCCAGATGGCTGCGCCCAGTATCAGCGCGATAAAGATCGCATCGGCCACGACTACCCTGAACAGGTAGGAATACGTCAGTTTCTTCTTGTTGCCGCCGACAGTGTCAAAATGAGTCACATGAGTATTCATGATTGCCTCCTTCTCTATGCGCCGGATCTGCCGCCCCGACGCCAGGCGGAAGAAGTTAGCTTCAACTTCATGGCAGAAATTATGGACAGTCTCGGATCGCGCTTGTATCGGGCAGAAGCACTATGACCAAGGCCCTGCCCATGCCACGGAAATACCGCTTATTAATTAATATTATCAATAACTTATGATAAATACCGTGGTGGCTTGTTTTGTAATACACTACGATACGAATTAAGTTCTATGACTTGGTCATAGACAAAAAAACCAGTCAATGGGGGCCGGGGAACTTGAAAATCCTCGTCGTCGACGATCACCCTCTGATCCGCGAAGCCTTGCGCCAGGTGCTCAAGGCGCTCGACCAGAATATCGAACTGCTCGAAGCAGCAAACGCCAAGGAAGCGTTTGAGCACGCCGGCGCCTGCCCCGATATTCAATTGATTCTTCTTGATCTCACGCTGCCCGGCAGCGATGGTTTTACTGCGCTGCGCGAACTACGTGAGCAACACCCCTCGGTCCCCGTCGTGGTGTTGTCAGGATCAGATCAGCCGGATACGGTAATACGCGCCCTCGACGAGGGCGCGATGGGCTTTATTCCCAAGACGTCGAACAGCGACGTGCTGGTAGGGGCGTTGCGTCTGGTGCTTTCGGGCGGAGTCTACCTCCCGCCCGCTCTGCTGCGTCAGACGACTGCCACTACGCCCAGTCGTGATAAAGCCGTCCGCCCGACCCACTACCGCGACATCGGACTCACCGGGCGTCAGGCCCAGGTGCTTGCACTGTTGGTGCAGGGCAAGCCCAACAAACTGATCTGTCGCGATCTGAATCTGGCTGAAGGCACTGTAAAAATCCATGTCACCGCGATTCTCAAGGCACTGGGGGTGGCTAATCGTACGCAAGCAGTGATCGAGGTCGGCCGGCTCGGGTTAAAGCTCGACGGCATGGCCACCGGCCTCTCCCGGCAATGACGGCGCCTGGGCGCTAGTCCGAAAGTCATAGGCCAAACGTCCTAGAGCTGTAAGAGCGGCGCGGCGTTTAACATGCCGTCAGACCTCAGAAGTACAGCAAGGTTTTTGCCGTGCGCGCAATACTAGAGGGGAGCTTGCATGCGTGTCGGAATTATCTTCGTTTACGTCGATTACCACCGCCGCGGGCGCCGGAACCGGATATCCATGCAGCCTCAAATCGGCCCGCTGATCGCCGGCCTGCTGCCGCAGGACATCGAAATCGAGATCGTCAACGAAACCTGCGAAGAGCCGGACTGGGCCCGGCACTACGATCTTCTGTTCATCTCCGGCATGCACTCCGACTTCGACCGGGCGCGGCAGATATCCCATTACTGGCGCTCCCGGGGCGCCAAGACAGTCTATGGGGGCGGGTTTGCCTCCAGCTATCCGCAACTCTGCCAGCCGTACTTCGACGCCGTGATAGTCGGGGATCCGGAGTTGACCGTGCCCGCGGTTTACCAGGATTTCTGCCGCAGCGAGCTCAAGCCCAGATATCGCAGCGACGCCTACGATCCTTCGCTCGTCGCGACACCCCGCTTCGATCTGCTCGCCGGAAAAGCCGTCCACTCGTTCGGGCTCGAAGCCACGCGCGGCTGCCCGTTCACCTGCGAATTCTGTGTGCTCACCGGCCTCGGAACGCGGCATCACACGCGCCCGGCAGATGGAGTGATCCGGGACATCAAGGCCGGGCAGCGCATGCTGGAGCGTCTCGTGCCGCGATTCAAGACCCGGATCCTCGGCTTTTGCGATAACAACATCGGCGGCAATCTCGGCTATCTGCGCGAACTCTGCGCAAAGCTGAAACCTCTGCATATCCAATGGTATGCCGCAGCCACGTTCAACGTGATCTGCCAGCCGGAACTCGTTCGCCTGATGGCAGACGCGGGGTGCCGGATCCTCTTCGTCGGCATCGAAAGCTTCAACACGGCAGCACTGGCGGCCATGGGCAAGCACCAGAATGCCGTTCACAAGACCCGCTCTGCCATCGACTCCTGCCGCGATCATGGCATCCTGGTGGTATCCGGCATGCTGGCAAGCCCCTTGAACGACGATGCGGCATATCTGCGGCGGCTGCCGGAATATCTGACTGAATGCGGTCTGCACGTACCGACGTTTCTGAGCTTCGAGACACCGATACCCGGTACACCCTACTTCCGCAGGCTGGCGCAGGAATCCGAGCCGGCCTTTCTGCCCGGCGCGCTTCTGCGTGATTTTGCCTGCTATACCCTCACCGTGCGTCCCCGCAAGGCATCCGTCGACGAGTTCATTTCAGCCTATCGCGGAGCGCTCGGCGAGGTATTCTCGACGCGGCAGCGCTTTGCGAAGCTCGCTGACGACCTGCCTCGGCTGTTGCAACGCGGCCACTGGTTCCCCGCCGCCGCCGATGCAGTCGACATGCTCACGCTGCAGTCGGCCACGCCGGCCCCCGGCCGGACGTTCATCGCGGGCACGGACACACCGCCGCCGGAACGCGTCCCCTTGAGCGACGATGACTTCTCGTCGGAAGCACAGCGCGATGCCATCATGGAACCGTGGCAGGTCACGGGCGGCGACGGCCGGGTATTGCCGCACTGGCTCGGCAGCGACGTCATCTTTGCGCCCCGGCGGCGGCGCGCCGCGTACGAGGCACCGGCTGCCGATCCGGGCATCGAACCCGCCGCTGCGTTGAGCTGACGCTATCCCGTGATGACCCCAGGAAACTATATGGCCAATGCCGAGCTCACTTCCCACGCTATCAGCCGCCGACGTCACGCGCGCGACATACGCGCCGAACAAGTCCGTTCAGTCTACCTGCACTCGCCGACGACCACTATCGCTTCGCTGGTGGCGGGCGGGGCCCTGGTTGCCGTCATGTGGCAACAGGTGTCGAACGTTGCGCTCGTTGGCTGGATGTTCATGTTGTGCGCTCATCAGGCCCTGCGCGTTTATCATTACCGCAGCTATATGAAGGCAGCGCCCTCCGAACAGAAACATCGACGTTGGGGCGCCCGTTTCATCATGGCAACGGCAACAGCCGGCCTAATCTGGGGAAGTTCCGGTTTATTGATGTACGTGCCGGACTCACTGGGTCACCAGGCAATGCTCACACTGGTTCTTTTCGGCATAGCAACGGTATCGATGACTTCTCTGTCGGCTTTCGCCGCGGCCTTCTATACGTTGATACCGCTGCTGCTGCTGCCGATCATCGTGCGCATGCTGCTGGATCCCGGTCCAGCGCAGATTTATCTTGCGATTCCCGGCATCATCGTGCTCATCGTAGTGCTGTCGTTCGGCCGCACCGTGAACCGCATCATCGCAGAGTCGCTGCACAAGCGCTTCGAGAATCTCGACCTCATCGAGGAACTGCGCGCACAGAAGGTAATCGCCGAGCGGTCGCAGCAGGGAGCGGAAACCGCCAACCGTTCGAAAACCCAGTTTTTCGCCGCCGCGAGCCACGACCTGCGACAGCCCCTGCATGCGATCGGACTGTTTGCCTCCGCGCTGGCTGAAAAGGCCGCCGAGCCCGAGGTCAAGCAACTCGTGACGAGCGTCAATCAATCGGTCCAGGCGCTGGAATCGCTGTTCAACGAGCTCCTCGACATTTCCAAGATCGATTCGGGCATCATCAAGCCCGAGGCCCGTGACTTCGCGACACGCGATATCCTCGAGCGGCTGCGCGGCGAGTTCGCGGCAGAGGCCGCGGCAAAGGGGCTCTCATTCAATATTGCCGCGCCGGAAGCAGTGGTCCACAGCGATCCGGTGCTGCTCGAACGTATTCTGCGCAACCTCATCGCGAACGCGCTACGTTACACCGAGGCAGGTGAAGTCACGCTCAGCGCCGAGCGGCTCACTTCGACCCTGCGCCTGGCCGTGCGCGACACCGGAGTGGGCATTCCGGACGCGGATCAGCAGAGGATCTTCGATGAATTCACCCAGTTGCAGAACCCCGGTCGCACCAGCAAAAAGGGGTTGGGTCTTGGGCTCTCGATCGTGAAGCGGCTGTGCCACCTGATGGATTACCGGATCACCGTGAACTCACGGCCCGGACAGGGTTCTGTTTTCAGTTTTGAAATCCAGTTGGGCACCGAAGACCCGCGGCCCGCTGCAAGCATGCCCCCGCCGGCCGCACCCCGCTCCGACCTCTCGGGCCGCCTCATCGTCGTGGTCGACGATGAGGAAGCCATCGTCGCGGGAATGGAGGCCTTGTTGTCCAGCTGGGGGGGCGAAGCGATCGTGTCGACCACCGGTGACGACGTTATCACCCGTGTGCACGAGGCCGGCCGTCTGCCTGATTTGCTCATCGTCGACTATCGCCTCGGCAACGGGGACACCGGCATCGACGTAGCGCAGCGCCTGCGGCAGGAACTCGACCCCGAGATACCGGCAGTGCTTGTCACCGGGAGCATCACGCCCGATCTCGAGGAAAAAGCGCGTGCCGCAGGCCTCGGTTTTCTGCTCAAACCGGTTGATCCCGCAAGGTTGCGCCAGCTGATCGATGCCACGCTCAGTCCCGCGACCAAGGGCAAGTGACTCGGCTTAGGCCGGAAACTGGCCATGTCACCCAGCTCGCGATCGACACCAGCAACATCTCGTGTTCCCCGGTTTTCCAGCACAATTTATGCGGTTCGGCTGGCCTGCAACTAGCACTGAAGACCATGAGCCAGCTATTAGCTGATTTGATCCCGCTCGTTCACTTCGCGTTCGTGTTGTTCATCGTCGGCGGCCAGATACCGGGAACGCTCAACCGCTTCTACAAATGCAACCTCGACACCAACGGCTGTTTCAAATCCGCCGCCGAACTGCGCGAGGAATTCTCAGACCTCATCGGCGCACATGCGGCGCAGAACATCCTGCATCAATGCGGCTCGGGCGTCACCGCCTGCCACAACCTGCTGGCAATGGAAATTGCCGGACTCCCCGGCTCGCGTCTTTATCCCGGCTCGTGGAGCGAGTGGGTAACGGACCCCGGGCGCCCGGTAGAGCGCCGATACCCTGATCAGGGAAGGCGCGCCGGCAGCAGCGACTCTTCAGGGCAACGGCCCCCAGCATCAATCACCATTCGCTCCTGCCGCGTCTCTTCATGCATCGGCGGCAATACTTCTTCAGAACTGCGCATCGCTCGCGTGCCGGAGGTATGAAACTTCAAGTGCATCCGGTTCCGGCGTTGCTGCCCTGGCAACCCCGTCCGGAAGCGATGCTGCGACCATCTCAAGACGATGGCTCTGCGCTGCCTCGAGGCGAGCGCCGCGCTCAGTAGAAGTTAATAAACATAATAAATACATTGACTTGCGGTATATTTCGCTAACCGGCGATTTGTAATAGACTAGCTCACGGCCAAAGTCGTATTACTGGGTCATAGGCGCGCAAGACGCACAAAAGGAGGATACGTGAAGGTCCTCGTTGTCGACGATCACCCGCTGATCCGTGAGGCTTTGCGCCTGGTGCTGTCTAGGGGCGTTTATCTGCCGCCCCAGGTACTGCGGCAGCATGCGGCGGCGTTTGCTTCTTTGACGCCGGCCTCGCCCTCCAGCTTTCGTGACGTCGGACTCACCGAGCGTCAGGCACAGGTACTGGCGCTGCTGGTTCAGGGCAAGCCCAATAAGCTGATCTGCCGCGATCTCCATCTCGCCGAGGGCACGGTCAAGATTCACATCACCGCAATACTCAAAGCACTACAGGTCACCAACCGCACGCAGGCGGTGATCGCAGTGAGCAGGCTCGGACTCAAGTTGCCGACGATGCATTGATTTAAGCACCTAGCTGTCCGACCTCATGACGAGAAACCGAACAAGGTAACCTATTGTGAGAGCCGGAGCCATTGGCTGTGAATTGTTGTTGAAGCCAGTGGTAGCGGAAAAACCGCATTCTCTCATCAGCCTTAAACTGCAGCGTGGCGCAGGCGAGTCAGGATAAGGTTTGGTGGCTGCACACCTCAACTGCAGCACGCGTGAGCAATGTGCGCTAAGCGATTGATGCACGACAATCGTTCGATGAACGCTTGCATTTCAGAAAGGAGGAACACGTGGAGCCAAACAATAGCAACGCTGCATTCATGAATCCCGAGCTCGAATGTGATCTGGTGATGAAAGGCGGGGCGACAAGCGGCATGATTTACCCGCCCGCAGTGTTGCGGCTTGCGGGCAAATACAGGTTGCGCAATATAGGCGGCACATCTGCTGGCGCGGTCGCGGCCGCACTTACCGCGGCCGCTGAACTGAATCGCGATAACGGTGGTTTCGTCAGGCTCGAAACAACGGCGAAAGCCCTGCAACAACCTTCATTTCTGCGGAACCTGTTCCAGGGCAACAGGCAAACCGAGCCTCTTCTGAAGATACTCATGAAGGCTCCTGAATACGGAAGCGAGTTGGAAGACATGGCATTGAAAGTGAAAGGAAAAAGCCTCTCACGCTTGCTACTGCCCCTCGCGCGATGGCTATCCGGCATAGTTGCCGACAGCGGGATCGGCCTCCGCAAGGGCCGCTGGAGCGGCCTGTTTGCGGGCGTCGCTGCAGCGCTGATACTGAGCGCAGCGATCTGGGTCGTGGCTGCCCTGTTCGGCGTCGTCACCAATTTTCTCTTCTGGTTTCCGCTGCTGGTGCTCGGCCTGATATTCGGCGCAATCGGATTCAAACTCGGCGGGCTGCTCACCGGCATAGGGAAGCTGTATGAGACAGCGACCAGCATAATGCCGGACAACCTGTTCGGAATTTGCAGCGGACTCAGGGACCCGAGCAATACCTACAATCAAGTGGCGGCAACGGAATGGCTTCATGATTCGATAGAAAAAATTGCCGCGAACCCAGATCGTGCGGGTTTGCTCACGTTTAATCAACTTGAAGCTAGCCACCATCCCATCAAGCTGCAGTTCGTCACGACGGACATCAGTGCGGGCCGCCCTTATGTTCTTCCATTCGACGATCTTTTTATTTTCAAAAAAGAGCACTTCGACAAGATTTTCACAGCGGATGTCGTGCGTCACCTGGTCACCAAATCGCGCAAGGTTCCGGGAATCAGGCTGCCCGGGCACGGGGATTATTATTTTCTTCCGTGCGGCAGCGAGTGGCCGGTGGTGGTCGGGGCCCGCCTTTCGATGAGTTTTCCTTTCCTATTCAGTTCAGTGCCGCTGTTCAGGCTGCCGCAGTCCGTCCGGCAGGCTATCCGAAAAACCTCCGATGAGTGCAATGCCGGCTATGTCTTGCCAAACACGGATGTGCAAATCACTGAATTGATCAAACAGGATATCAACGCTGAACTGCAAAATGGCGAGTTGCTTCTGCAAGCCGAGCACCTCGTGCCTCACTGGTTCAGCGACGGGGGCATCGCAAGTAACTTTCCAATCCATTTCTTCGATCACTGGCTGCCCGCGCGTCCAACCTTCGGGATTACCCTGCGCTATCTGCAAGGAAAACCTCTCGAACAGGGCGCGAGCCCCCAGCAGACGGCCGCGCGACGGGCTTATATGCATTCGCTCGACCAACCCCGGGCAGTGGCGGCTGCAGCCGGCGGCGGCGACGGTGACGTCTGGTTACCCACGGCGGAAGACAACGTGCCATCCGAGTGGCAGGCAATCCACGACCCGGTAGTCGGCATGGCTGAACCGAGTTCCGTGCTCAAGTTCGCGTTGGGCATCATTAAAACCATGCAAAATTACCGCGATAACATGCAGGCAGCGCTTGCGAGCTACCGCGAGCGTATCGTCCAGGTGCGGCTGCAACCTGGCGAAGGCGGGCTCAATCTCAATATGCCGCCAGCAAATGTTGAAAAGATAATTATGAAAGGTAACCGCGCCGGCATCCTGCTTCGCAATCATTTCGCGTTGCGACATCACCAGTGGGCTCGCCTGCGCGTGCTTGTCTCCCGTCTGGAGGAGGCATTCGGAACGATAAACACAGTGACTACCGAGAGCACTGTAGCTGATCTCATCAGAGACCAGGCCGTGCCAAAAAACGATTTCCCGTACCGCAAAGATAATCCCGATTGGTGTGCTCTCGAGCGGGACCGCGTCCTAGCCCTGCTCAATTTAGTGAGCGGTCCTTGGAGGGATCGAGTCGATACCTTCACCAGCGCATCCACGTTACGGGTAACGCCGGAGCCATGATGGCGAGCGCGGTCCGCGACTATGCATCAGAGAGCAGCCACAAGCATCTTGCCTGCAATCGCATACATCATCAATGCAAAGACCCTTTTCAGCACCGAAACCGGCAGCTTGTGCGACAACGCCGCGCCCAGGGGAGCCGTCATCACGCTGCCCGCCGCCACCGCCGCGAGCGCCGGCAGGTGTATTAAGCCGAGGCAGAATGGCGGAAGGCCCGCCATGCCTAACCCATTGCTGACATAACCCACAGCACCGGCCAGCGCGATCGGCAAGCCAATCGCGCTGGCGGATCCGATTGCGCTGCGCAATGGCACCGAGCACCAGGTCATGAACGGAATCGACATGGATGCGCCGCCGACGCCCGCCAGGCTCGCGATACAGGATATCGCACTGCTGACACAGAACAATGCGGCGGCACCCGGCAAAGTCCGCGTTGCTCCGGGACGGCATCCCATCAGCATCTGCGTTGCGGCGATCGCTGCAAACGCCAGGAAAAAAATCTTGAGCAGCTCCGGCGAAAATCGGGCGGATAGCGCTGCACCGAACACGGCGCCGGTTACGAGCCCGGGTATCATGCGACGCACCAGTTGCCAGTCCACTGCACCTCGCGCATGGTGCGCACGCACGCTGGAAAGCGATGTGAATACGATGCTTGCGAGCGATGTCCCGAGCGCTAGCGGCATCACAAGCGGTTCAGCAATCTGCTGCGCCGCGAACAACACCGTGAGCACCGGCACCAGAATGAGTCCGCCGCCGATACCCAGCAGCCCGCCGAAAAAACCGGCAGCGCAACCTGCCAGTAAAAACAATATCAGAATGCTCATATGTCCTCCGCGCCTCGTTGATCGTCATTCGCGGCGCCACTTGCGGTGCCGCGCGCTGATCACATAGTGCGACGAAGGACACGCGGGAGAAATTCGACCAACGGCTTAGGACCGAAGCGCCAGAGAAGCAGGAATCTCTCGCAATCCATTGTTTTTTGTCATGTATTATATACATCCTGACGTCACATACGCCTAGGACCGATGGCCATGCGCGCCCTGCTTGCCGACATCATCCTGCTCGTTCACTTCGCTTTCGTGTTGTTTATCGTTGGCGGTCTCCCGCTGATCTGGGCCGGCGCTGCACTGGGTTGGCGCTGGGTGCGCAACTTCTGGTTCCGCATCGCGCATCTGGCGGCGATCGTATTTGTCGCCGGCGAAGCGCTCGCCGGCGTGTGGTGCCCGCTGACGGTGTGGGAGGACATGTTGCGGGGCGGCGAGCGCGGCGAGATGAGCTTCATCGCGCGCTGGGTCCATCGCATTCTGTTCTACAGCTTTCCGGATTGGGTGTTCACCTTTACCTATCTGGTATTTGCCCTGGTCGTGGCGGCGACGTGGTGGCTGGTGCGACCGGGCAAATACAAATAAAAAAGGGGCGCAATTGCGCCCCTTGAATGAATGACAGGTGGTTCAGACCAGGCTGTCCGCCCAGATGTTCTTGGCCCAGCCCCAGGCGAAGGTTGCTTCCGCTTCGCTCGCCTGCGCAGACAGGCCGCCTGCCCCTTTCACCGGCACAAAAGTCTTCTGTCCTGCATCGAAGTGATGCAGCGACGTGACGTGCATCGCGCTGTTGCCGCTGACAAAACTGTAACAGGAGTTCATCAGCATCGGCTGGGGATTGACCGGCTGGCCCTTGATCAGCGCGATTACTGCGGAGGCGCAGACCTTGGCCTGCTGGTTCGCCATGCTGGCGGATTTCGGCATGCCCGGCGCCGACAGCGTGGCATCGCCGATCACGTGCACACCCTTGACGGCGACGGACTCGCAGCTCAGCCAGTCGACGCCGCACCAGCGGTTGTTGGCGGTGATCAGGCCGCTTTTCTCAGCGATCGTGCCCGCTTTCTGCTGCGGCACGACGTTAAGCACATCGCCCTTGACGTTGTCGAACTGCAGCTTGATGGTCATGCCCTTGACGTCGACATCGGCCAGTTCGCTGTTGGGACGGTAGTCGATCATGCCTTTATACATGCTGTTCCATGCCGCGAGGAACAACCCTTTCTTGGACACGATATCCGGATTGGCATCGAGCACGAGGATCTTGGATTTGGGTTTGGCCTTCTTGAAATAGTCCGCGACCTGGCACACGCGTTCATACGGTCCGGGCGGGCAGCGATACGGTGACAGCGGCACGTGCAGCACATAGACGCCACCATCGCGCATGGCCTCGAGTTGTTTCCTGAGCACAGCGGTCTGCGGGCCAGCTTTCCAGGCGTGTGGAATGCGGTCTTGCGCCTCGGCGCTTTTGAGTCCCGGAATCAGGTCATACATGAAATCGATGCCGGGCGAGACGATCACCCGGTCAAAGCCCAGGGCCGAGC
Source organism: Burkholderiales bacterium (assembly GCA_030683105.1). GTDB lineage: Bacteria > Pseudomonadota > Gammaproteobacteria > Burkholderiales > SG8-41 > CAKKQX01. The sequence continues at coordinate 55,578 of JAUXMZ010000047.1, forward strand.
CGTCGGCAAGCCGCACTACGCGTTTGGCCGCATCGATCGCCACCACCTCGCCTTTAACCATGCGCACGCCGCGATTGCGCAGCCCACCATAACCCATGGTGATGTCCTGCATCGAGGCGTGGCCGCCCAGCACCAGGTTGCTCATCGGGCAGGATACGAATTCGGTGTCCCGGTCCACCACCGTGACATCGATATCGGGCGCCCACATCTTGATGTACTTGGCGGCGGTGGCTCCACCGTAACCGGCGCCGATCACCACCACCCGCCCTGCAGTGCCCCCGGGCATTACCCCCCCTGCTCCACCCTCAGGACCGGTCGCGCATCCCGCGACCGCGGTTGCGCCGGCGGTGGCTGAAACCCATTTTATGAATTCACGTCTGGTAATCGCCATGGTCCCCTCCTAGTAGCCTGCGCGCGGAGCCGGTGACGCCGGTCCGGGCTTGATGGACGCGAAATAACCGGCGATGAGATCGAGCTGCTCGTCGGTATAACCCTTGGCATTCTGATGCATGATGGTCGCCGGTCGCTTGCCGGCCTTGAAATCCTTCATCTGCTGCAACAGATAGCTTTTATTCTGGCCCGCCAGGCTGGGCGGCACGCCGCCTACGCTGTGGCCGTTAGTGCCATGACAGGTGAAACAGGTCGCTGCCAGATCACGCGCGGCAGTCGGACCAGCGGCAATTGCGGGCAATGCAATACTGCTGCCCGCGACCAACAGGGCAAGCGCGAGGCTTTTCGATGCCAGGTTCATGGACTCCTCCTTGTGTGTAAGACTTGGACAGCCAGTTTGCAATAAAACCAGACCGATGTCTTCGCGGCGGATTTGATCCAGATCAAGCGATCAGAAAGCCGCTTTTCAGACTCTGCCTTTATTAAAATCGTGTTGGACTTGCTTGAGACCCTGCGCCCGCCTAGACACTGCCGGAAAAACCCCGCCGCTTAAGCGATGCTGGCCGGCTCTTCGGCAAAGACCAGTCGAACCTTGTCTTTTTCGTCGATGTCGACGGTCACCTTGCCGCCGTTGGCCAGCCGCCCGAACAACAATTCATCGGCGAGCGCGCTGCGGATCGTGTCCTGGATCAGGCGCGCCATCGGCCGCGCGCCCATCAACGGGTCGAAGCCCTTCTTCGCAAGATGTTGCTTGAGCGCCGGCGTGAACGTGATGTCCACCTTCTTCTCGTGGAGCTGCTCCTCGAGTTGCATCAGGAACTTGTCGACCACGCGCAGGATGATCTCGCGGTCGAGCGCCGCGAACGATATGATCGCATCCAGACGGTTGCGGAATTCGGGCGTGAACTGGCGTTTGATTTCGACCATCTCGTCACCGGCCTGCGTGCTGGGCGTAAATCCCATCGAGGTCTTGGACAGCTCGGCAGCGCCGGCGTTGGTGGTCATGATGACCACCACGTTGCGAAAGTCTGCCTTGCGCCCGTTGTTGTCGGTGAGCGTGCCGTGGTCCATCACCTGCAACAGGATGTTGAAGACATCGGGGTGCGCTTTCTCGATCTCGTCCAGCAGCAGCACTGAGTACGGGTGCTTGGTGATGGCCTCTGTCAGGAGCCCGCCCTGGTCGAAACCGATGTAGCCCGGAGGCGCGCCGATAAGACGCGACACCGCGTGCCGCTCCATGTATTCCGACATGTCGAAGCGCGTCAACTCGATGCCCATGGTGTAAGCCAGCTGGCGCGCTACCTCGGTCTTGCCGACGCCGGTCGGGCCAGAGAACAGGAAGCAGCCAATCGGTTTCTGTGGATTGCCCAGACCGCTGCGGGCCATCTTGATCGCCCCAGACAATGCGTCGATAGCCTTGTCCTGGCCAAACACCACCGCTTTCAGGTCGCGGCCGAGGTTCTTGAGCGAACTGCGATCATCTGCCGATACCGTCTGCGCCGGGATGCGCGCGATCTTGGCGATGATCTCCTCGATCTCGTGCTTGCCGATAATTTTCTTCTGGCGTGATTTGGGCTGGATGCGCTGAGCGGCGCCCGCCTCGTCGATGACGTCTATTGCTTTGTCGGGAAGATGACGGTCGTTGATAAAACGCGCCGAAAGTTCCGCAGCCGCGGTCAGCGCCGCGGCGACATATTTGACGCCGTGATGCTCCTCGAAACGGGATTTGAGTCCGCGCAGGATTTTCACGGTTTCCTCGACGGTCGGCTCGACCACGTCGATTTTCTGGAAACGGCGCGACAGGGCATGGTCTTTCTCGAACACGCCGCGGTATTCATTGTAGGTGGTGGCCCCGATGCACTTCAACTGTCCGGTGGAAAGCGCCGGCTTCAGCAGATTGGAGGCATCGAGCGTACCGCCCGAGGCCGCTCCTGCCCCGATCAGCGTGTGGATCTCGTCGATAAACAGGATCGCGTGCGGATTGTCGACAAGCTGCTTCAGCACCGCCTTGAGGCGCTGTTCGAAATCGCCGCGATACTTGGTGCCGGCAAGCAGCGCCCCCATGTCCAGCGCATAGACATTGCAGTTTTTGAGAATATCGGGCACGTCATCTTCGACGATGCGCCGCGCCAGGCCTTCGGCAATCGCGGTTTTGCCAACACCGGCTTCTCCGACCAGCAGCGGGTTGTTCTTGCGCCGCCGGCACAGCGTTTGCACCACGCGCTCGAGCTCGCGGTCGCGCCCGATCAGCGGATCGATTTTGCCCGCCAATGCCTGAGCGTTGAGATTAAGGGTGTAGTTCTCGAGCGCACCGCCGGTTTGCGCTTCGTGTTCGCCTTCGGTGTCGGCTTCGCTTTTTGACGGTGCCGCCTGCGGCACCTTGCTGATGCCGTGCGAGATGAAATTCACGATATCCAGCCGGGTCACGCCCTTCTGGTGGAGAAAATAGACCGCGTGAGAATCCTTCTCGCCGAATATCGCAACCAGAACGTTGGCGCCGGTCACTTCCTTCTTGCCCGAGGACTGCACATGCAGGATGGCGCGCTGAATCACACGCTGAAAACCCAGGGTGGGCTGGGTGTCGACCTCGTCGCCCGCCAGGATCGGCGTATGCTCCGTGACGAAATCGGAGAGGAGCTTGCGCAGATCGTCGATGTCGGCAGCGCAGGCGCGCAGCACCTCGGAGGCCGAGGGATTGTCGAGCAGGGCCAGCAGCAGATGCTCCACGGTTATAAACTCGTGGCGCTTCTGCCGCGCCTCCATAAAGGCCATGTGCAAACTGACTTCGAGTTCTTGCGCAATCATCTCAATTCTCTTCCATCACGCACTGTAACGGATGTTGGTGCTGCTTGGCATACAATTTTACCTGTTCAACCTTGGTTGAAGCGACATCCCTGGGAAACACCCCGCACACCCCCACGCCGTCACGATGCACCTTGAGCATGACCTGGGTGGCTTTTTCCCGGCTCAAGGAGAAAAATTTCTGCAGCACAGCAATGACGAAATCCATGGGCGTGTAATCATCGTTCAACAGCAGCACCTTGAACATCGGCGGCGGCTTTACCCTGCTCTTCTTCGCCTCAAGAACCGTGTCTTCACGCTGCCTTGTCGCCATACCGCCAACCGATTTAATCCCGCGGGCCAATTGCTATTTTCACCGTAATCCTGAAATTTTCAAGTGGAAAATTCCACCCTTTGCAGCAGTATACTTGACTTCCCCATCCAAATAGCCTAGAAAGCAATCGGGTGTTTGGCTTCAAGCTTTTTCGCAGCACCGGTCTGCCCGTATGCGAGCCTTGAATCTCAAACAGTTTGCGGGGATTACCGACCGCTTTTTCGACGAAGGCAGGAAATATGGCAACAGGCACTGTGAAATGGTTCAACGACGCGAAGGGTTACGGATTCATTACGCCCGATGACGGCAGTGAGGATTTGTTCGCGCATTTTTCGGCGATTCAGATGGGCGGATTCAAAACGCTCAAGGAAGGCCAGAAAGTGTCGTTCGAAATCACCCAGGGTCCCAAAGGCAAGCAGGCGTCAAACATCCAAGCCGCAGCCTGAGCGCTTTGCCGGCTTAGACCGGTGAGCGTGTAATACCGAATTACAAAGCCCACACGACCGCTCCGGTCGGGTGGGCTTTTTTTCTTTCGATTTCGTGCCCACGAGGGCGGAAAAGGCCGGGTTGCCCGGAGGTTGCGGGTGTGTTGCGCCCACCCGCATCCTGTTGAATCATCACCGGAACGCAAAATTGCATGGCCGCGCAAATGCCTGACCCGCAGACCGCTTGCTGTCTAATGCGTTGGAGCAGGTGTGGGCAAAGTTTGCGCTAACGCAAATTCCGCGTGACACCCTGCGCACTATAATCACCGGTGGCGTTGATAGCCATTTATGCAGAACTCAATAAATGAGATAATAATGGGCTGGCCAACGCCGGAAGGAGTGGCAAATGCTCTAACCGGGTCCTGCCCGCATATCCCTTCCAAACGCCCCGACAGACCGCCTACACACGACTACAACATTACCAACTACGAATTGAACGGAGACTACGCACCATGACTGAACGACTCGACTTGCTGAAGGTTGCACAAGAAGAACAGAACGGCGATCTGTTCAAGCTGCTGGACAGCATCTACAAGCGCTCCAAGATCCAGCCGCGCGGCATTTCTGATGCAATCATCTGGGAAGGCGGCAACCCTCATGGCGGCGTAAAGCCGGTCGCGCACGCGTTCACCGACATGTTCGCGCTGAACGGCACGATCATGGCGCTTGATGTCCTCGGCCTGCCGTTCCTGGGCGTACCCATGATGGCGCAGTTCCGCCACGACACCAAACTCGCATCGCTCGAATGGTTCGGCAAGCTCGATTACACCGCGCTCAAGTGGTCCACTGCCGGCGATTTCATGGTCAACGAGAACGGCAAGAAGGTCGTGGTGGCCGGCAAGTCCGCCAATGCGCCGCTGCGCACCGCGGCCGGGGTCTTCTGCAATGTCCGGCCCTACGGCACGATTACCAGTGTGCGGTTCATGCCCGGACTGCCGTACTCGCAGGACAAGAAAAAATTCAGCGTGGACCGCAGCACCGGCAATGTCCATTCCGAAATGAACACCCCCGGTGTCCGCATGGCCTACGCGGCCCGGCTGTTTCTGAAAATGGTGCACGAGACCGGCCAGATTGGTCGCGTTGCCACCAAGCCGACACAGGCCCAGGAAGATGCGATCAACGCCGGGATTGTGCGCTGGCTGATGCAGGACACGAAGTTCCAACTCAAACGTCAGTACACCGTCGACGCCTACCAGGAACAAAAAGCCAACATCGATGCGATCGTCGCCTTGCTGCCCAAGGATTTCAAGGCCGGCATGGAAAACTGGGGTGGCGAGATCAATGAGCACATCTCCGACACCAACTTCGGCCTGCTGCTGCACGACATGATCAATCAGCGTAATTGCATCGTTTATGCAACGGACCTTGACGGTGACCGCCTGACCGACCTCATGGCGGATGCGCCCGATTTGCTGCGCGCCTGGGGGCAGATGGTGCTCGACCACGCCAAGACCGGCAGGAAAATGCAGGATGTCTGGAAGGAAATGGGCTTCACCATGACCAACGGCAAGGACATGACGAGCGTCATGTACCGCATGGAAGGCGCGCCGATTTTCGAGCAGACGCTGGGTTCCGCAGATGCGATGCTGCTGCGCCTGCTGGACGGCGATGAAACCGTCGGCGGCGAGAAGCAGCCTTATGACCCACGCATCCACTTCGTTTTGATCAACGAAGCCTACAAGGCCGCGAATCCGGGCAATGCCGAACTCGCCAAGTGGATGGACGCGCAACTCGCAACCTTCGACAAAATCTATGGTGGCAAGCGGCCCCGCTACCTTGATGGGTATCTCAAGCTCAAGGAAGCCATCAAACCCTGGGGCAGCAAGTAGGCGTCATTCCTGCCAGCAATCCGATCAGCACATAGTTATGCAACTACGCCCGCAGCAGCGGGCGTTGTCGTTTTAGCGTAAGCCCGCAGCGTGCCCAGCCCCGGGAATGCCGATAAACCTCGCTGTTGTCGCCATACAAAAAAAAGATTACCCAAACACACCAATCATGGTATTTTTGTTTTAGTGCGCCGCAACATTAGTCGCAATATTAGATTTCACTACATGAAATTATATTGGATTGCTGGTCGAACTGAATCGACCATGAGGAATATTACCATATGATTCAATCACATATGCCGAATGGCGTCGAAATATTAGGCGCAGTGACGCCCGCTTTTTCCGAGATCCTGACGCCGCAGGCGCTGGCGTTTATTGCCAAGCTTGCTCGCAAATTCGAATCCCGCCGCCGCGAGTTAATGGCGCTGCGCGCCCGACGCCAGGACGAATTCGACGCAGGCAAACTGCCCGGCTTCCTGCCCCACACCGGAAACATACGTGAAGGCGTGTGGACAGTCGCACCAGTGCCGCATGATCTGCAGGACCGCCGCGTCGAAATCACCGGGCCGACCGACCGCAAAATGGTGATCAACGCCCTGAACTGCGGCGCCAGCGTGTTCATGGCCGACTTCGAGGACTCGAACACGCCCAACTGGATAAACATGGTCGATGGCCAGATCAATCTGCGTGACGCGTGTAACCGCAGCATTACGTTTGCCAGTCCCGAGGGCAAGCGTTATGCGCTCAACGACAAGGTCGCCACCCTGCTGGTTCGCCCCCGCGGCTGGCACCTGGTGGAAAAGCATGTGCTGATAGACGGTGAGCCCCTGTCGGGCTCGATTTTCGACTTTGGACTTTATTTCTTTCATAACGCCAAGACGCTGCTCGCAAAGAACAGCGGCCCGTACTTCTACCTGCCGAAGCTGGAAAGCCATCTTGAGGCACGTCTTTGGAACGATATTTTTGTCGCGTCGCAACGCGAACTGGGCGTGCCACAGGGCACGATCAAGGCCACGGTGCTGATCGAAACCGTGCTCGCGGCGTTTGAAATGGATGAAATCCTTTATGAGCTGCGTGCGCATTCCTCGGGGCTGAACATCGGGCGCTGGGATTACATTTTCAGCTGCATCAAGAAGTTCCGCTCGAACAAGGATTTCTGCCTCGCCGACCGCGCCCAAGTGACGATGACCGCGCCTTTCATGCGCGCATATGCGCTGCTGCTGATCAAGACCTGCCACAACCGCAACACCTTTGCCATGGGCGGCATGGCGGCCCAGATCCCGATCAAGAATGACGCTGCTGCCAACGCCGCGGCGCTTGAGAAGGTGCGCACCGACAAGTTGCGCGAAGCCACCGACGGCTGCGACGGCACCTGGGTCGCTCACCCGGGGCTGGTGGAGATCGCAAGGGCGCTTTTCGACCAACACATGCCGACCCCCAATCAAATCCACAAGAAGCGTAACGATATCAACGTTACGGCAAAAGACCTGCTCAATTTCCAGCCCGAGAAGCCGATCACCGAAGACGGGCTCAGGAACAACATCAGCGTCGGCATCCAGTACATCGGTTCCTGGCTTGCCGGCAACGGCTGTGTTCCGGTCTACAACCTGATGGAAGACGCGGCGACCGCGGAAATCTCGCGTTCGCAAATCTGGCAATGGATCAGAAGCCCCAAGGGCGTGCTGGAAGACGGCCGCAAGGTTACCATCGAACTCATCCGCAAGCTGCTGCCGGAAGAACTTGCCAAGGTCAGAACCCTGCTGGGGGAAGAGGCCTGGAAAGCCGGCCGCTATGAAGATGCGGCGAAGCTGTTCGACCAAATCACCACCAGCGACGATTATGTCGAGTTCCTCACGCTCCCCGGCTATGAATTGCTGACGCGCGACCTGAACATGGCGGTCGCGGCATAACCGGATTTCACTGTCTCATTTCCAGCGCCCCTGCTTTAGGGGGCGTTTTTTTCGTACAATGGCGCCAACCATGGCAACCGTGATCCTGTTCAACAAACCGTACGGCGTGATCTGCCAGTTCAGCGGCCAGAGTGCCCCCGGCGCAAAAACCACGGCGCCGGCACGTCCCACGCTCAAAGACTACCTGCCCCAGCGCGATGTCTATCCGGCCGGCCGACTCGATACCGACAGTGAAGGCCTGGTTGTGCTCACTGCCGACGGCGGTCTTCAGCATCGCATTACTGATCCGCGCCACAAACAGCAGAAAACCTATTTTGCCGAAGTCGAAGGCGTACCTTCGGCGACCGCGCTGCATCAACTGCGCTCAGGCATCCATGTGGGAGAATTCAGGGCGCTGCCGGCCCAGGCCCGATGGGTGGAACCGCCGGATTGGCTGTGGCCTCGCGTGCCGCCCGTGCGCTTTCGCAAACACATACCCACATCCTGGCTTGAAATTACGCTCAAAGAAGGCAAGAACCGCCAGGTGAGGCACATGACCGCGGCAGCCGGTTGCCCGACGTTGCGCCTGATCCGCTACCGGATCGGAGAGTGGACGCTGGACGGCCTCAAGCCGGGCGATTGGCGTGAACAGGTGCTGGAATCGCCGGCCTCGACACCTGCCAAGGCACGGGAAATCCGGGGCAGGAGGCCGCCGAAACTGTCAACCACAGGCAAACGTCCGCGTTAAGCTCCAACGACCCTGATGACCTGTGACACCCGTCAGGTCAGCTACTAGGGCCTTAACTTACTCACAAGGAAGCCCCATGACCATACTGATGTCGGCCCTGATCGCCGCGGTTTTTGCCGCGACCACCTTCTCTGTTGCAGCCCAGACCCCGGCTCCAGTTGATGCGCCGAAAGCCGAGACAACCAAAGCCCAGAAAAAGGCCCCGAAAGAAAAGAAAGTGAAAAAAGCCAAGACAACCAAAAAAGCGAAAAAATCCGGAAAAAGCGCCGCCCCAGCAGCCACGCCTAAGTAAAATTTATTCAGCACACGGCACAGGCGGGGTAACCCGCCTTTTTTATATCCATGATTTTATTCATTATTTTAATAAGCTGGCAGCGTCACTCCACTTGCAGCGCGTTATTCAGTTGGTCACAAAAAGCTGTCAACCGAATTTCCACCCGGTCGTTATTACGGTGACCGCTTTATTCGGTCTTTTTGTTGTCAAATTAACTTAGAGGAATAAACATGAGCAAACTTCTGTCGATCCTGTTGGCCGCTGCTTTCGCTGCCGTGACCATTACCCCGGTCGCGATTGCCGCTGAGCCGAAGAAAGAAGAAAAGAAAGAAATGAAGAAAGAAGCGAAGAAAGACGAAAAGAAAGAAGCGAAGAAAGAAGCGAAGAAAGACGAAAAGAAGTAATTCTTCTTTTTGTTCTAAAAAGGCAGGGTTTCTACCCTGCCTTTTTTTATTGCGGCTGACCGCAATACCGCCCCGCAAGCGGCTGACCCCGCAGGCCGGTCAGGCCCCAGACCGGGTAATTGCCAATGACATTATTTTCGGCTAGGCTACGTTCGCTCGTTTGAGCTTTCAGCGTCAAAAGGCGCTGGGAATGATCAATAATGCCCCTAGGGAGGAAATACGATGAAAAAGCTGCTCGCTGCAATTTTTGCCGGAATGTTTGCCTTAGCCTTGGCCTCGCCTGTCATTGCCGCCGAGAAAAAAGAAGCGGCGAAGGTTGACTGCAAAGACGCGAAAAACAAAAACCACAAAGATTGCGCTAAGAAAAAATAAGCATCTGGGAACACATCAAGGGCAGGGGAAACCCTGCCTTTTTTTTGGGGCGCGCCTGCCGGGCGCCCGCCTCTTTAGCCTTACTCCCCGCCCCGCCAACGGCCGGGAGTAAAATAACCCCGAGTCCGCTGAATTTTATCCCCCCCTATTGCACACAAGGCTGAAAATGGCTGGAAAACGCGTGGTCGTCGGCATGTCGGGCGGCGTCGATTCCTCGGTCGCCGCGCTGCTCCTCAAACAGCAGGGTTATGCCGTGACCGGTCTCTTCATGAAGAACTGGGAGGATAACGATACCGACGAATACTGCACTTCGCGCCAGGATCTGATCGATGCCGTCGCGGTGGCGGACCGGATCGGCATCGAAATCGACGCCGTCAATTTCTCGGCCGAGTACAAGGATCGCGTATTCAGCGAATTCCTGCGCGAGTACCGCGCCGGGCGCACGCCCAATCCGGATGTGCTATGCAACGCCGAAATCAAGTTCAGGGCCTTTCTCGATCATGCGCTGGCGCTCGGCGCCGATTACATCGCCACCGGCCACTACGCCCAGGTGCGTGAAGTCGATGGCCTGTATCAGCTGCTCAAGGCCGAAGACGGCACCAAGGACCAAAGTTATTTTCTCTACCGCCTCAACCAGCTGCAGCTTTCCAAGACCATGTTCCCGCTGGGCGGGCTCTACAAGCGCGACGTACGCCGGATCGCGCGCGATGAGGGGCTGCCCAACTATGACAAGAAAGACAGCACCGGCATCTGCTTCATCGGCGAGCGGCCGTTCCGGGAATTCCTCAACCGCTATCTGCCGGCCGCTCCCGGGGAGATCTGCACCCTGGAGGGTGAGGCGGTGGGCCGCCATGCAGGGCTCCTGCATTACACAGTTGGCCAACGGCAGGGGCTGGGCATAGGCGGCCGGCGGCGCGGAGAACACGACGATGATTGCCGCAGCGAAAACGAAGCCTGGTATGTCGTAGGCAAAAACCTCGAACACAATCGTCTGATGGTCGTGCAGGGACACGACCATCCGGCGCTGTTCTCCGACCACCTGACCGCGATGGATCTGAATTGGATCAGCGGTTCGGCCCCGCACTGCCAATGGGTATACGGCGCAAAAACGCGCTACCGGCAGAAGGATGCACCGTGCGCCATTACGGCTGTCAGCCCGGCCAACTGCGCCATCGAGTTTGCCGAGCCGCAGTGGGCGGTCACGCCCGGGCAGTCGGCGGTAGTGTATGAAAGCAGGGTGTGTCTGGGCGGCGGAATCATCCAATGATGAATTCGGAATGCGGAATGATGAACTGGAAAATACCGGAATCCCGAAGCCCTCCATTCATCATTCATCATTCATCGTTACGCCAGCGGCGGCACGGTGTCCCTGAATGCGGCGCGCAGCAGTAATTTTTCCGAAAGTTTGGCGAGATTGAGGTAAGTCCTGCGCCAGCCGATCTCGGAAAGACGCAGGTCCAGATAGCCCAGGCAGCAGCCGACCGCGATATCCGATAGGTTGAAAGATTCACCGCTGCACCAGCTTCTCGCTCCCAGCTCGTCCGCCATCACCTTGAGCGCGCGGTCGACCTTGGCGCTCTGGCGCGCGATCCAGCCAGTGGACTGAAGTTCAGCAGGCCGCCGTTTTTCCACGGCCACCGCCACTGCGGCGTCGGTGCAGCCATCGGCGAGCGCCTCCCAGCGCCTGACCTGGATGCGCTGGCGCGTATCCTCGGGGATCAGTCTCGCCACCGGACTGGCCAGATCCAGGTATTCGACGATCACGCGGGAATCGTAGATCGCCGTATTGTCGTCGAGCAGGAGCACGGGCACTTTCCCCAGCGGATTGTAGACGGGCACCTGCGTTTGAGCGTCGTAGGGAATATCAATTGCAAACTCGTATTCGATACGTTTTTCCGCGAGCACGATACGCGCTTTGCGGGTATAGGGGCTGGTTGGCGTGCCGATCAACTTCATCATCTGCGGAACTCGGGCTGGTCAAAAAAGCGCGCCATTATAACACCGGCCTGTCGCATTTTTTCCATCCGGGCAGCCGCATTCCTGCGGACGCCGCTTGACCACGATCCGACGCAGGGATTACTCTCTAACCCTCCTCTTTTTTATCGTCTGCATACTGGAATCATGGGAACCGTCAGCGACAAGTTCATTCTGTTCACCCAGCCTGGGTGAAGCAGCTGCCTAAGGGCGAAAGAGTTTCTTTCGCGAAAAAACATCGACTTCGTTGCGATCGACGTGCTGAACGATCCGCAGGGGCGTGAGCAATTGCTCAGCCTCGGGGTGCGCAACGTGCCGGTCGTCGCCAAAGGCAGCGAATTTGTCTTCGGACAGAATCTCGAGGATGTCGCCGAATTCGTGGGTCTGCACGGCACGGGACATACGCCGCTGCCCCCGGAACAACTCATGAAGAAGTGGATCAACGTGCTGCGCGCGGCTCAGCGCTTCATCCGGCAACTGCCTGCCGGCCGCATCGGCGAGCGTGTCATCGACAACCGCGACCGCTCGATCCGCCTGCTCAGCCATCACGTGTTCCGTATCGGCGAAGCTTTCCTGGAAACGGTGATCGACGACGTCGAATACAGCGCCGGTCTCGCGACCGTGCCGCCCAAAGACGGCACTTTCACCACCGGCGACGAAATCGCAGCCTATGGCGACGAAGTCATCGCGCGCCTGGAGCAATGGTGGAGCACCGCGGACAAGGCCTGCACCCGCAAAGTCCCGACTTTCTTCGGCACCCCGCCCATGCACATGCTGCTCGAGCGCTCGACTTGGCACTCGGCGCAGCACGCGCGGCAATTGACAGCCGTGCTCGAACGCTTCGGCATCGAGCCCGAGGGCAGGCTGACTCCGGAAGATCTCGCCGGGCTGCCGTTGCCGGAACGGCTCTGGGAATAATCCCCGGGCAACAAAAAGGCCACGGTCAACCGCAGTTTTTTGTTCTAAATCGCCCGCTGCGACACGGACTCCGAAGCGTACCGGCTTTGTTGAATAGACCTGCGGCACAGCGCTTAGCGCACATGCAGTAGCCATGCCGCGCCTGATTATCATATTGCCCGCAAATACGCTAAACTTAATGCCCTTCTGATGCACGCGTGTTGCAGCCCGATGGCAACCTTCTCCGATATTTCCAATTCAATCGTCCGCCGTGCGGCAGCCGGATGTCCGCCGCCATGGTGAATCCGTCTTCAGCCGCGCGTCGCGCGCTTCCCTCGGTTGATCACCTGCTCGGACTGGACGCAGTTGCCGCGCTGATTGCTGAATATGGCAGGCCGCTGGTCACCAAATCGCTGCGCGCACTGCTCGATGAACGGCGCGCCGCGCTTGCCAGCCCCGCCGCAGCGCCCGCCTCCTTCTCAGAACCGGAATTCATCGCTAAATGCGTGGCGCGGCTGGCAGAAGAGATGCAGCCGTCGCTGAAACCGGTATTCAATCTCACCGGCACCGTACTGCACACCAATCTTGGACGGGCCGTGATGCCGCAATGCGCGGCCGATGCCGTAATGGCGGCGATGACGCGGCCTTCCAACCTCGAATTCGACCTCGGCGGCGGTGCACGCGGCGAGCGCGACAGCCATATCGAGCGCTGGCTGACGCGGTTCACCGGCGCGCAAGCTTCCCTCGTGGTCAACAACAACGCCGCCGCGGTGTATCTCGCGCTCAATACGCTGGCACTGAAAAAGGAAGTGCTGGTGTCGCGCGGCGAACTGGTCGAAATCGGCGGATCGTTCCGCATTCCCGACATCATGGCGCGCGCCGGCGTGAAACTGGTCGAAGTCGGCACTACCAACCGCACCCACCTCAAGGACTATGCCTCCGCGATCACCCCGCGCACCGCGGCCATCATGAAAGTGCATACCAGCAATTATGCGGTCCAGGGCTTTACCGCCACCGTAGCCGAAACCGAACTCGCGGCACTCGCCCATGAGCACGGGCTGCCCTTCATCGTCGATCTGGGCAGCGGCACTCTGGTCAATCTTGAAGACTACGGCCTGCCGCATGAACCCACGCCGCGCGAGACGCTGGCGCAAGGCGCCGATCTCGTCACCTTCAGCGGCGACAAGCTCTTGGGCGGGCCGCAGGCCGGGCTGATCGCGGGCAGCAAGGACACGCTTGCGCGCATCAGGAAAAACCCGATGAAGCGCGCATTGCGCGTGGACAAGATGACGCTCGCCGCGCTGGAAGCGGTGCTGCGGCTGTACGCCAACCCGCAGCGCCTGCGGGAAGAACTGCCGACGCTGCGGTGGCTTACGCGGCCGCTCGCCGACATCGAAACCCAGGCAAAGCGCGTGTTGCCGCATGTCGTCTCTGCGCTTGGAAGCTTCGGACAAGCACAGATCGTTACCTGCAGCAGCCAGATCGGCAGCGGCGCGCTGCCGGTGGATACGCTGCCGAGCGCGGCCCTTGTAGTGAGCGGCGGCGAGAACAGCAAGCGCTCGTTCGCCAACCAAATCGAAACGGCGTTCCGCGCGCTGCCGGCGCCGGTCATCGGCCGTATCAAGGACGGCGCGTACCAGATGGACCTGCGCTGCCTGGACGACGAAGCGGAATTCGTCGCGCAGCTGACGCAGCTGAAAATCTAATTACATTGCCACAGAGGTCACAGAGGGCACAGAGAACGCCGAAAAGTACTTGATGAAAGATCCGAATCGTTTTGATGAATTCCTCTGTGTTCTCTGTGTCCTCTGTGGCATAAGTTTTTATTTTTAAAGGATTAACGAAGTGATCGTCGCCACCGCAGGCCACATCGACCACGGCAAGACGCTGCTGGTGAAAACGCTCACCGGCGTCGACACCGACCGCCTGCCCGAAGAGAAAGCGCGCGGCATTTCCATCGATCTGGGGTTTGCTTATTTGCCGCTGGCCGACGGCGGACTCATCGGTTTTGTCGACGTGCCCGGGCACGAACGCTTTATCCGCAACATGCTGGCCGGGGTATCCGGCATCGATTTTGCGCTGCTCATCGTCGCTGCGGACGACGGCGTCATGCCGCAAACCATCGAACATCTGCAGATCCTCGATCTGCTGCACATCCGCCGCGGCGCTGCCATCATCACCAAAATCGACCGCGTCGATGCGGCGCGCATTGATGCCGTGCGCGCGCAGGTGCATGCCCTGCTGGCACCCACGCAACTTGCCGCGGCAACAATCCATCCGGTGTCAGCGGTCAGCGGCGCCGGCATGGCAGAACTGAAAACGATGTTGCTGCGCGAGGCCGCCGGGCTAACCCAGCGCAGCGCCGAAGGTCAGCATCTGCGTTATGCCATCGACCGCGCATTCAGCGTCGCGGGCAGCGGCACCGTGGTCACCGGCACGGTATTCAACGGCACGGTCCACACCGGTGACAAACTGGTGATCTCGCCGGCCGGGCGCGAAGTGCGCGTGCGCGGCATCCAGATTCACGCCAAGCCAGCCGAACAGGCGCGTGCCGGCGAGCGCTGCGCTTTGAACCTCACCGGCACCGATGTCGAATCGGTGCGCCGCGGCGACTGGGTGATGGCCGCGGCCATCCACCACCCGACGCGCAAGCTCGATGTGCGGTTGAGCGTTTTACCGGCAGAAGCCCACGCACTGAAACACTGGACTCCGGTGCACCTGCATCTCGCCACCGCCGACGTCACGGCACGCGTGTCGCTGCGCCGCGGCGAGTCAGTTGCCCCCGGCACCGGCCGCATAGGTCAACTGACACTGGACGAGCCGGTGTCGGCGCTGCACGGCGACCGGTTCATCCTGCGCGACCAGTCGTCGACACGCACCATCGGCGGCGGCATCATCATCGATCCATCCCCACCTGCTGCGCGGCGCAGCAAGGCGCGCGACGCCACACTGGTTGCGCTCGAGTCTGCCGATGCCGGCGCTGCGCTGACAGCATTGTCTGCCGCCGACCGACCGGTCGATCTGGCCCATTTCGAGGCCAGCTTCAACCTGCTGCCGGAGATTGCCGCTGCCGCCTATGCCCGGGCCACATTGGTGCCGCTGGGCAAGGAGCACCGGTTCGCCATCACCCGGTCGCGGCTTGATGCGTTGCACGACGTTGTGGCGAGGCACGTGCTGGCCTTCCACCAGGCGCAACCGCAGGCGCCGGGCATTGAAATCGAAACCCTGCGCGCAGAAACCGCCCCGGAACTCGATGCCGATGTCTTCGGCCATGTGCTGCGCCTGCTTGCCGACCAGCGCAAGATTGAAATCCACAGTTCGCTGGTGCGCAAGCCCGGATATGACAGCACCGCCAACAGCGCCGATGCGCAGATGTGGCAGACCGTGCAGCCGGCGCTCACCGCAGCCGGCTTCAATCCACCGCCGTTGCGCGAGCTTGCGCCGCAACTGAAGCTGAAAGACGCGATCCTCAAGGATTTCCTCTACCGCCAGATGAAAGCCGGCAATCTGCACCGGGTCGGCGCCGAACGCTTCTACCTGAAAGCGACCATGGCCACGCTGGCGGCAACCGCGCAGGCCACGGCAGCGAAACAGCCCAACGGCATGTTTACCGCGGCGCAGTACCGCGACGCCACCGGCATCGGTCGCACACTGGCCATTGAAATCCTCGAATCGCTGGATACCCTGGCCATCACCCAGCGTGTAGGTGACGCGCGCAAGATGCGCAAGGATTTTACGGCCATACTCGGCGCTGCCGAGCCGGCGCCGCCACCCGCACCGAGCTCTACTCCGACACCACAAGCGCGCAAACCGCAGCAGCAACGCCCGCCTGTCCGCAACAAACGCTATTGAAGGAACCCCATGTCCACTATTTCATTTGACGTCATCGTGATCGGCGAAGGCATCGCCGGGCTCACCGCAGCCGGGGCGCTGGCCAGACACGGCCTTAAAACCGCCACCCTCGAAGCCAAGCTGTTCGGCGGCCTGGTGATCAACGTCAACGAACTCGAACCGGCACCGCAGGAAGACGCGGTTTCGGGCGCCGAATTCGCCTCCGAGCTGGTGCAGGCCAATGCCGAACTCGGCATAGCCAGCATTCAGGAAGAGGTGACCGGTCTCACTTTCGATGGCGATATCAAACACGCGCTCACCGCGGGCGGCAGCTACAGCGCGCGCCACGTGATTATTGCCTCCGGCGCCCGACTCAAAAAGCTCGGCGTTCCCGGCGAGACCGAACTCGAAGGCCGCGGCGTGTCGCAGTGCGCCGACTGCGATGGCCCCATGTATCAGGGCGAGGACGTGGTCGTGGTGGGCGGCGGGGATTCGGCATTGCAGGAAGCGCTGGTACTGGCCCGTTTCTGCAATACGGTCCACCTCGTCCACCGTGGGGGCGGTTTCCAGGCGCAGCAACGTTTTATCGAACAGGTCAACGATAACCCCAAGATAGCCACGATATGGAATGCCGCGGTCGAAAACATCACGGGCAGCCGCATGGTCGAGAAAGTTTGCGTTAGACTTGCGGGTGGTCGCATTCAGGACATACCGTGCGCCGGAATTTTCGCCTTTATTGGACTGATGCCCAATTCAGAATTTCTGCCGCAACAGATCGCGCGCAACGATACCGGTTTTGTCGTCACCGACGACAGGTTGCAAACGTCACTGCCCGGCGTCTGGGCGATTGGCGCGGTACGCGCCGGGTACAGCGGGATATTGCGTGACGCGGTGAAAGAAGGCCATCGCGTTGCGGAAACAATACGCGAGCACTGCAAATAGAGAATGCCGGGGGACCGCGGTTTGCCCCCAGGCGTGCAGGTTTTACACGGAAGGGAATCGCTCCCGGTGGGGCGGCCGGACTTCAAACCCGGTAGGGGCCGCTGGCGGTCCTGTGTGGGTTCGACTCCCACTCTCTTCCGCCAATATTTTCGCGGGGGTTTCGCGAAAATATTCACAAGGCCGGGATTTAATATATTGTTTATAAACAACTGGTTACATATATTAGCGCTGTCGGCAATGAACATCCTGTTGCAGCTGCACAGCCCGCCAACCGCTGCTCCGAGAGAAGACAACCATGCCGCTGACCCTGGAGTTTGCCCAGCGCATCAATGCGCTGCGCTATGAAGACCTGCCGCCGGACGCCGTGCACTGGGCCAAGGTCGGCCTGCTCGATACCATCGGCGTTACGCTCGCCGGCAGCACCGATCCCGGTAGCCGCATCGTCGCCCGGACGCTGGCGTCGGGTGCCGGACCCAGTCTGGTATTCGGCTCGACTGCACGGGTCGGCGCGCTCGATGCCGCTCTCATCAACGGCACCGCCGCACACGCGCTCGATTTCGACGACTGCAACAACACGCTCGGCGGCCATCCTTCGGTGCCTATCCTGCCGGCGCTGTTCGCGCTGGCCGACGAGCACGGCGCGAGCGGCCGCGATTTTCTTGCCGCTTACGTTGCCGGATTCGAGACCGAGTGCAAGATTGCGCTCGGCGTCAACTTCTACCATTACATGCACGGCTGGCACCCGACGGCTACGATAGGCGTTTTCGGCGCCGCCGCCGCCTGCGCCCGCTTACTGAGCCTAAACGATGAGCAAACCGCCACCGCGCTGGCCATCGCCGCATCGCTGGCGTCGGGCATCAAAGCCAACTTCGGGACCATGGTGAAGCCGCTGCACATCGGCCAGTGCGCCCGGAACGGCCTCTTTGCCGCGCTGCTGGCGCGCGATGGCCTCACCGCCAGTCCGGCGGCTTTCGAGCACAAGCAGGGATACTTCGAGGTATTCAACGGCGCAGGCAATTACGACGCCTCTAAAATCCTGCCGGCGTGGGCCAGCCCGCTCGACATCGTGCAGCCCGGCATCGCCATCAAGCAATATCCGTGCTGCGGCAGCACGCACCCGGCGATCGATGC
Source organism: Burkholderiales bacterium (assembly GCA_030683105.1). Classification (GTDB taxonomy): domain Bacteria; phylum Pseudomonadota; class Gammaproteobacteria; order Burkholderiales; family SG8-41; genus CAKKQX01. Next base: position 73,856 of record JAUXMZ010000047.1, read on the forward strand.
CATGCTGACTCTCGCGCGCGAGCACGATCTGAATCCCGACCAGGTCGAACGCATCGATTCGTGGACTCATACGCGCCGCCTCGAGCACACCAACCGCCCCGACCCGCAGAGCACCATGGACGCCAAGTTCAGCGTCCAGTACTGCCTGGCGCGCGCGCTCACCGGGCGCAAAGTCGTGATCGAACATTTCGAGGGCGACAGTTTCCGCGATCCGCAGGTCAGAAGCGTGATGGCCCGCGTGCACGCCGCGCCCTACACCACCGCGCAGTTCCCGGCTGATAACCACTTCGGCGCCGAGATCAGGGTCACGCTGCGCGGCGGCAAAACGCTGTCCGCCAAGGTCGACCAGCCGCTGGGACGCACGTCCGCCAATCCGCTGCCGCCGGAACGGCTCAAGGAAAAATTCGTCAACTGCGCGCTGCGCGTGCTGCCCGCGGCAAGCCTTCCAGGGCTTTATGCGGCGATACAGGATTTCGAGAATCTGCGCGACGTGCGCGGCCTGATCGCGCTGATGGCCATAGAGTCACGCAATGCCCGTGTTGCCGCCGCATAGCATGCAGCATAAGACCAGACAGGCACAGGGCGCTCTGCTCCGATCATGGAGAAGACCCCGCCATCGTCAACAATCAATGATGATCAGCAGAGGCACGAAATCAGATGCATGAACACGATGTCATCGTAGTGGGCAAAGGCAACGCCGCGCTGTGCGCTGCGCTGGCGGCACGGGAACAGGGCGCCAAAGTCGTGATGCTGGAAGCCGCCTCTGAAGACGAGTCCGGCGGCAACAGCCGCTTCGCCGGCGGCGTGATGCGCTTCGCGTTCGACTCGGTCGAAGATCTGAAAAAAATCACCGATCTCACCGACCAGGAAATTGCGGAGAGCGATTTTGGCACGAACACACGCGAGGAATTCCTCGACAAGTTTTACCAGCTGACCAGCTATCGCACCGATCCCGACCTGTCCGAGCACCTGGTCAACGAAAGTCTTGACGCCATGGTCTGGCTGCGCGCCAAGGGCGTGCGCTTCATCCCCAACTGGGGGCGCCAGTCCGCTCTCGTCGACGGTAAACGCAGGTTCTTCGGCAACATGCCGATCGAGGTCTCGGGCGGCGGCGCAGGACTGGTGCAGTACCTTGATGCCGCGGCGAAGAAAGCGGGCATCGAGGTGTGCTACGAAACCCGCGCCATCGGCCTGCTTTACGACGGCGCGACCGTCAGCGGCGTGCGTGTGCGCCGGCAGGGCAAGGCGATCGACATCCAGGCCAGGTCGGTCGTGCTCGCCTGCGGCGGCTTCGAGGCCAATCCCGAGATGCGCGCGCGTTATCTCGGCCCGGGCTGGGAACTCGCCAAGGTGCGCGGCACGCGCTTTAACGTCGGCGACGGCATCCAGATGGCCCTCGATATCGGCGCCGCGCCCTACGGCAACTGGTCGGGCTGCCACGCCACCGGCTGGGACCGCTATGCGCCGGAGTTCGGCGACGTCAATGTCGGCGACCAGTTCCAGAAGCACAGTTACATCTTCGGCCTGCTGATCAATGCCGACGGCAAGCGCTTTGTCGACGAGGGCATCGACTTTCACTCCTTCACCTACGCCAAGTACGGCGGCGAGGTGCTGAAGCAACCGGGCCAGTTCGCCTGGCAGGTGTTCGATGCCAAGGTCACGAAGCTGCTGCGCTCCGAGTACCGCATCAGGCAGGTCACCAAGGTCAGCGCGAACTCGCTGGAAGATCTCGCGACTAAGCTGGAGGGCGTCAATGCCGAAGCGTTCCTCAAAACCGTGCGCGAATACAACGCGGCGGTGATGAAGGAGGTGCCGTTCAACCACGTGGTGAAGGACGGCAAGGGCACAGTCGGCATCGAGCCGCCGAAATCGAACTGGGCGCAGGCGCTCGACGCGCCGCCGTTCGACGCCTATGCCACGACCTGCGGCATCACCTTCACGTTCGGCGGGCTGCGCATCCTCAGGGACAGCGGCCAGGTGCTCGATTCCAACCACCTGCCGATACCCGGGCTGTATTGCGCCGGCGAGATGGTCGGCGGGCTGTTCTACTTCAACTACGCGAGCGGCACCGGGCTGGTGTCGGGCACGGTGTTCGGCCGGATCGCCGGCGCAGGCGCCGCGAAAGCCGGGAAAAACTAAAATCCTTTATGCCACAGAGGACACAGAGATCACAGAGAAATCGATAAATATTTTTTAGAAACAATTAGATATTAATCATTCCCGTGGTTAGTTTTTACTCTGTGTCCTCTGTGTCCTCTGTGGCTAATGCTTTTTGACTTTGGAGTAAACAATGGCGCACGACGCCTCCACCGACAATCCCTACACCCGCGGCATCGCGCAATTCGTCTCCGGCCTTCAGTACGACGCCATTCCCGCCGAAGTCCGCAGCCGCATCAAGCTGCTGATGCTCGATTCGCTGGGCTGCGCGCTTTACGGCGCCGACCTCGAATGGTGCCGTATCCTGCAGGACACGCTGGAACGCGTCGATGCGACGCGCACGAGCAGCGTGTGGGGCACCGGCGGGCGACTGTCGGCGCCGCATGCGGCACTCGTCAACGGCACCGCGGTGCAGGGCTTCGAACTCGACGACGTCCATCGCGCGGGCGTGCTGCATGTCGGCGCGGTCGTACTCCCGGCGCTGATCGCGGTCACGGAACTCAAGCCCGGCATGAGCGGAAAAGAGTTTCTCTCTGCCGCCGTCGCCGGCTATGAGATCGGCCCGCGCGTCGGCCTGTGCATGGGGCCCGAGCACATTGCCCAGGGCTGGCACTCTGGTGCTACGCTGGGGGTGTTCTCAGCCGCCGCCGGCGCGGCACGAGGCCTTAAGCTCGATGTCGGTAAAACCGTGCACGCGCTCGGCATCGCCGGCACCCAGGCCGCGGGCCTGATGGCGGCGCAATACGGCGCGATGGTCAAGCGCATGCACGCGGGACGCGCGTCGCAGTCGGGACTCTACGGCGCGCTGTTCGCGGAATCAGGCTTCACCGGCATCGTCAACGTGCTGGAGAGTGAATACGGCGGCTACTGCACCACGTTCTCGCGCTCCACCGACCGCTTCAACCTCGAAGAACTCACCGCGGGCTTCGGTTCAACCTGGCAGACCATGGGGGTTGCGCTCAAGTTCTACGCCTGCGTCGGCAGCAATCACACCACGCTCGACGCGCTGCGCGACATGCAGCAGGAACGCCATTTCGGACCCCATGACATCAAAAAAGTCGTGGTGCGCGGCTCGCAGGTGACCATGGACCACGTCGGCTGGAAGTACGTGCCACAGGGCCTGACTTCGGCCCAGCTCAACCTGCCGTACTGCATCGCGACTTATCTGATCGAAGGCGACTGTTTCGTCGATCAGTTCACCGAAGACAAGGTCGCCGATCCCGCGCGCATGGCGCTCGCCGAAAAGATATCGGTTCAGCACGACGACGACATTACGGCCAGAGGTGCCAAATTCCGCCACATGGTGCACGTCGAAGCGCATCTTGCCGACGGCACCGTGCTCAGGCGCACGGTCGAAGCCGCGCGCGGCAGCGAGCACAAATTCGCCAGCGAGACCGAGATTGTTGAAAAATTCGAAAAACTCGCGGCCAAAGCGCTGCCGCGTGCCCAGGTCGAACAATTGCGCGACGCGATGCTCGGGCTGGAAAAACTCGACGACGCGAGCGAACTCGCGCGACTGCTCGAGAAACGCACCTGAATCTAAAACAAAATCTTTATTGCCACAGAGGACACAGAGATCACAGAGAAGAGCTTAAGTGTCAAAACAATCATATGCCAATCAAACAAAGAGTTATAAATAGCTCTTTGATGTTTTCTCTGTGATCTCTGTGTCCTCTGTGGCTAATTTTTTTAGTTTTTGATGGTGGGGAAGACCACAATGAAAATATTCCATCTCGCATGCGCGGGCCTGATGCTCGCGCTGCCGGTCCAGGTTCCGGCGCAGAGTTACCCGACGAAACCGATCCGGCTCATCGTGCCGCTCGCGGCGGGCGGCGGCATGGACACCACTGCGCGCGGCATCAGCCAGCCGCTTTCGGAACGCCTCAAACAAACCGTCGTGGTCGACAACCGCCCCGGAGCGGGCGGTGCGATTGGCGCTGAAATGGTCGCGACCGCGGCACCTGACGGCTATACCCTGCTCATGGTCAGCGCGAGCTTCGTGGTTCACCCCCTGCTCTACCGTGCGCGCTACGATCCGCTGCGTGACTTCACGCCAGTGACACAGGCCAGCAGCCAACCTTACGTACTGATTGTTCATCCCAGCGTGCCTGCTGCAAGCGTGAGGGAACTGGTGGCTTACGCCAAGGCGAATCCAGGAAAGCTCAACTATTCCTCCGCAGGCAATGGCAGCCTGATTCACCTCACCACCGAGCTGTTCAAGGTGGCTACGGGCACCGACATCATCCACGTGCCGTACAAGGGCATGGGCGCGACTTATGCCGACATGCTCGCAGGCCGTATCCAGACCGCGTTCCCCAGCATCATTTCGGTGCTGCCTCACGTGAAAAGCGGCAAGCTGCGCGCGCTCGGTGTTACCAGCCGCTCGCGCGCGCCCGCGCTTCCCGACACACCGACACTGCAGGAAGCCGGCGTCTCCGGTTTCGAAGTCACACAGTGGTACGGCGTGGTGGCGCCGGCGACAACGCCCCGCGCGCTGATCGCCCGTCTTGAAAAAGAAATATCAGCAGCACTACAACTGCCCGAAGTCGTACAACGCATGGCGGGAGAGGGTTCGGAACCGGTGGGTAGCACTTCTGCCGAATTCGGGGCGCATATTAAGGCTGAGATCAGGAAGTGGGGAGACGTTATTCGTCAGGCCAGGATTCGTGCAGACTGATCGCCACATGCGGCGGCAGATTGGATTTCCCCTCCCCGCCTATCCCCGATAAGATCGCCCTTTACTAAAACTCATCTCAAAATCCCCTCTCCCCCGATTTTGGGGGAGAGGGCAGGGTGAGGGGGCAGGCAAACGTTGGCATAATGCGCCGTGAAATCGACAGGTTTATTACCCCTCTCCCCAACCCTCTCCCCGCCGGCGCGGGGCGAGGGAGTATTTTTCAGATACGCTCTAGGTAACCCAGGAACAGGTGCCGAATGAATGCTGCTGAGATGAGCCGTTCGAACGGACGGCTGGAGGCTGCGCTGCGTGCGGGCCACTTTGTAATGACAGCGGAGACGTCGCCGCTGGACGCAGCAACGTCCGCTCCGGTACTGGCGCGCGCGGGATGCCTGAAAGGATTGGCCGATGCGGTCAACGTCTGCGACGGCCCCAGTGCCCGCAGCCACATGTCGGCTTTTGCCACGGCGGTGATCCTCGCCCAAAACGGCATCGAGCCGGTGCTGCAGCTCACGGTCAGGGACCGCAACCGGATCGCGCTGCAGGCGGATCTCCTCGGGGCTGCGGCGCTCGGTGTGCCGAACATACTGTGCCTGCACGGTGACGATATCGCCAAGGGTGACCAGCCCGAGGCCAAGCCGGTCCATGACATCGACAGCCGCGAACTCATGCAAACAGCCCGGCGCATGCGCGATGAGGGCGTGCTCCCTTCGGGCCGCGCACTCGAGTCGCGTCCCCGACTGCTGATCGGTGCGGCCGACACGCCGATCGAACCGAAGCCGGGCTGGAGACCGGACGGGTTGCGCGCCAAGATCGCCGCCGGCGCCGAGTTTGTGCAAACGCAGTTCTGCTTCGATCCCGGCTTGTTGCGGCGCTACCTCTCGGCACTGGCCGCGGAAGGCATCCTTGAGCAGGTGTTCGTCATCGTCGGCATCGGCCCGCTGCCTTCTGCAAAATCCGCGCGCTGGATGAACGCCAATCTGTACGGCGTAAATGTTCCGGAGCCCATGATCCGGCGGCTCGAACAGGCACCGCATCCCGAAACGGAAGGCCGGCGCATCTGCGTCGAACTGTTGCAGGAACTCGCCGGGATCAAGGGCGTGGCAGGCGCGCACATGATGGGCCCGAAGCAGGAGCAGTCGATCGCCGAAGTCATTGTTGAATCCGGCCTTCTGGCGCGTCGCGACTTGGTGTGTGCAGGGCGGACATAGGCAATCGGGGGAATGCGCGCCTTTTGTCTTCTGCAGATGCACCGGCTCCCCCATCCAAAACAGGCCACGGCGGCCGCCCGGCAAGGCAAAATAATGCTGAAAACAACAGAATAAGCAACAAAATCAAGCGATCACGGCCGAACGATGAGATAATACCGCCATGGATGAGCCACAACCCCTTTCCCCGCGTCAACGCCTGCAAGCACTTCTGGAGATCCCGGAAAGGCTGCGGACCGAGGCCCAATGGGACGAACTCAATGAACTTGAGATTATGCTGGCGCCCGGAAATCGCGAGGGCGCTCCTGATCAAAATGTTCGACGCAATAATGCCCCACCCGGCGGTCATTCCAAACCCGGTGGCGGACAACGCGGCAAGCGGCAGATGAAGAAATTCCACAAGAGACCGCCCAAGGACAACGGGCCGTGACCGCGCTCAGCCGGCCGATTCTGTGTTGAATCCCGGGTCCTGACTTTCGAATTACCCATGGCACCGCATCAAGTCCGCTCCTGCTGGCGAAAAGTGCCGTGAGCGACGACTTGGTCGTCAGCTGGCCCGAAAAAGGCGAAACTCGTTCCGTCCGTTGGCGCTCGGAAAGCGGGATGCCGCCGCCCAAGCGCGTCGTCATTGCCGACGACCGTATGACGGCAGACGCCGCCTATCGTCTGGCCTGCGAGGGCACGGCGATGTTGTGGCGCGGCGACTTCCAGAACGCACGACAATTGCTGCAGGCGATGGCGCGGCGCGCCGACCGCAAACCCAAAAAACCGGCCGCACTGCCTGCACTAACCGAAGCCTTCCACCTGCATCGCCAGGCCCAGTCTCAGCGCGCACGCACACTGGGGATGCTGTTGATACCGTTCAATAACGACTACGGCATCCCCCTGCGACGCGCACCCGACGTGCGACTCGCCTGCGCGGAAGCCTATGGTCCGGAAGACGGACCCTTCGTTGCCACGCTGCGCGAACTGCTGGGGCTGATCGGCGCTCACGAATGGCGCAAGAAGGGCATACCGATACCGGTGCTGGCCGCGCACATCCACCCGCATTACGGCGTGTTCGCACCGGTTCGCAGCGAGTACGTCGAATTGGTGGCCACGGCACCTTTGCCATCGCTGTTACTGGCTTTCGACATCGGCACTGGAACCGGTGTGCTGGCCGCGGTGCTGGCCCGCCGCGGCATCGCGCGCATCGTGGCCACTGATCAGGACCCGCGCGCGCTGGCCTGCGCCCGCGACAATATCAAGCGGCTCGGGCTGACCGGACAGGTGGACGTCGTCCAGGCGGATCTTTTCCCCGAAGGACGGGCACCGCTCGTGGTCTGCAACCCACCATGGATTCCGGCGCGGCCCAGTTCCCCACTCGAGCACGCGGTTTACGATCCCGAGAGCCGCATGCTGCGCGGATTCCTCAGCGGCCTGGCCGCGCATCTCGAGCCCGGGGGCGAAGGCTGGCTGGTGCTCTCGGATATTGCCGAGCACCTGGGATTACGCACGCGGGACGAACTGCTTGCCGCCATTGCCGCGGCAGGCCTGAAAGTAGTGGCCCGCACGGAAGTCCGGCCCAAGCATCCCCGCGCCGCCGACAATACCGACCCGCTGCACGCCGCGCGCGCGGCGGAAATGACCTCGCTCTGGCGCCTCGCTGCCAGCTGACAAGAGCCAGTCTCAAAAACATTTAAAACTTAATGAAACCGCCGATGAACGCCAATGAACGCCGATAAAATTTACTTGGACTCATGACTGCGGGTAATAACAAAAACAAAGAGTTATGCTAAAAGTAATGTCTGTGTGTTTTCGGCTTTGGCGGTCATCGGCGTACCCGTCAAGCGGGTATTGAGAAGAATCTATCGGCGGCAAATGATTTTGATTTTGAGATAGCTCTAGTCGAACAATCCCGGCGTATGCGCTGCGCTCGCCGGCGTGTCATCGCGCGTTTGAACGCCGGGCTTGCGCAGGGCGCCGACGCGCACGCCGAGCAGCCGGATGCGCCGGTCGAGCGGCACGCGCTTTAAGCACTCGCCGGCGGCGCGGCGTATCGCTGCGGCATCCTGCGTCGGCGCATCGAGCGTGCAATCGCGGGTGACGGTCTTGAAGTTATCGTAGCGCAGTTTCAAGCCTATCGTCTTGCCCGCGTACCCCTTGCGCTGCAAATCACCGGCGACCCTGACGCACAAGTCAGTGAAAATGCGCGAGAGCTGTTCCCGGTCGCGCACCGGGTGCAGGTCGTGCTCGAACGTGGTTTCGCGGCTGATTGATTTCGGCTCGCTGTACGTGACCACCGGCCGCTCGTCGCGGCCGTGCGCGGCATCAAACAACCATGCACCGTAGCTCTTGCCAAAGTGTGTGATAAGCAGCGCTGGATCGGCCTGCGCCAGTTCACCGATAGTGCGTATGCCCAGCGTCGCGAGCTGCGCGCCGGCTTTAGGCCCTATGCCATTGATTTTATTTACTATTAATGGCCAGATGCGCGGCGCAATATCAGCCTCCCGGAGCACAGTGATACCGCCGGGTTTCTCCAATTCGGAGGCGATTTTCGACAGCAGCTTGTTCGGCGTGATGCCGATCGAACATGACAGCCCGGTTGCCTCGCGCACCGCGCGCTGCAAATCCACCGCGATGCTCCGGGCGCGCGCCCACGGATCAGGCGCACCCTCGGCTGCGGCGGCCATGACCGGTTCGGTCAGATCGACGTAAATCTCGTCGATGCCGCGGTCTTCGATCTGCAGTGCAATGGCGCGCACCGCGTCCTTGAACAGCCGCGAACAGCGGCGGTACTGATCAAAATCCGCCGGCAGCAACAGCGCGTCGGGCGCGAGCTTCGCGGCCTTCATCAACCCCATCCCCGAATGCACGCCGAGCGCGCGCGCTTCATAGGTGGCGGTCGTGATCACGCCGCGCCCGGAATACTCGCGCAATTTTGGGATGACGCTGTCTGCAGCATCGTTCTGCGCGGCGCGCCGCCGCCCGCCGACAACCACCGGCTGGCCGCGCAGCTGCGGGTAGCGCAGCAGTTCGACCGACGCGTAGAACGCGTCCATGTCCAAATGCGCGATATAACGTTGAGGCATCTTGCCGGGTACCTTCGCCAACCACGAGAAACAAAGCAAGGCCTTGGGGGTTTTTCGCCCCTCGTCTTTCCTTACCCTGTTAGCCGGCTACCAATTAATTACTAGTTACTACTTGAATTAGTATTTGGCTCTGCTAGACTACCAGTCTATTACTAATCAACCACTAAATTGGTAGCAACGCCGTGCCACTACCGCTCTCACCACCTAAGTCTTTGACTATACTTGAGAAATTGTCTCAGGACAAGCTGGCAGTCCTGTTCAGGGAGACCCGTTCGCCCCTCGTCGAAGGCCGTTATATGCACTGGGATGAACTGCGACACCGGGAGCCTCCTTCAGAATTGAGCGTTGAGCTCTGGTGGTTAACCCTGAAGCTCGCCCGGCAGTCCTTATATCGCCAATTGCCGCTCCTGCGCGACAAAACGGGACAACCCTTCGTATTCGGCATGCCCGAGCCGGTCCTGGTCGACCTGCACCACATTGACCGCGACGCGGCCGGAGAAATCAGCAGCGCGGCGGATGTCACCACGCCCGAACACCGTGACAGATACCTTCGCCACTCATTGATTGAAGAAGCGATAACCTCGAGCCAGTTGGAAGGCGCATCGACTACCCGCCAGGCTGCAAAATCGATGCTGCGGGAGAACCGCGAGCCGCGCGACCGCAGCGAGCAGATGATCTTCAATAATTATCGGGCAATGGAAATGATCCGGGACATCGGAACCGGGCCGCTCACGCCTGCCCGCATTATCGAATTGCATCGGTTCCTCACCGAAGACACGCTGGACGATCCGGCGGACGCCGGCAGGCTGCGTGAATCGGACGACGTCCGCGTCGAGGACCATCGGGACGGCACGATTATTCACCAGCCGCCCCGGGCGGCAGAACTCCCGGAGCGTCTTGAGCGGCTTTGCCAATTCGCGAATGGCGATGAAAAAGGCGAACCCTTCGTGCACCCGGTCATGCGGGCGATTCTGATTCACTTCATGATCGGTTACGACCATCCCTTCGTGGATGGAAACGGCCGTACTGCGCGGGCATTGTTCTACTGGACGATGGCCCGCCAGGGTTATTGGCTTATGGAATTCCTGTCCATCTCGCACATACTCCGAAAAGCACCAGCCCAATATGTGCGCGCGTATCTTCATACCGAAACAGACGACAACGACACGACTTATTTCATCATCCATCAGCTGGAAGCCATCAGAAAATCGATTTCGACTTTACACGAATACCTCGACCGCACCGTGAAGGAACAACGCGCAACTGCGCGCCTGTTCGCCTCATCGCGCAAGCTGCGCGATAAACTCAACCACCGCCAGATCGCGCTCCTGACTCACGCGTTGAAGCATCCCGGGGAACGTTATCGGGTCGAAGGCCACCAACGCAGTCACGTTGTCGTTTACGAAACCGCGCGCTCCGATCTGCTCGGCCTGGCAAAACTTGGCCTGTTGGTGAAATCCCAGTCCGGCCGGGCTTTCGTGTTTACCGCTCCGAACAATTTACGAGAGCGAATCGACAAGCTCGCATAAGCAGCAAAAGAAGGGAGTGGCTGAGCCCTGTCCTTCACGATGGCCTTGCCGGCCTCGGGCAGAAAGTAACGCCGCTGCCGGGTCAGGTCATCGTCAAGAACCGCCGCGGGCAGGGCGGGCAAACGGATGCAGAGGGCAACCCCGTTTTTCCCGTGTCGGTCGCGGCCTGCCTGCGACTTTCGTCAGCGCACAACGCCCCCGCCCTCTGTATAATGCGCGTTTTCTCAAAGAAACAACCGGTTAGTCTTCTTCATGATTCTTTACGCCCTGACGATATTCACCAGCGCCTTTCTGTTGTTCCTGGTCCAGCCGATCATGGCGAAGCAGATCCTGCCGTGGTTCGGCGGCTCGGCCTCGGTGTGGACCACCTGCCTGGTGTTTTTCCAGTTCGTGCTGCTGTTCGGCTACACCTATACCGACTGGACGACGCGCAATCTGCGCTCGCGCAAGCAGGTTATCGTGCACATCGTGCTGCTGGTGCTAAGCCTCGCGACACTGCCCATCATCCCGGATGCCTCGTGGAAACCCGATGGCGATGACGATCCATCGTTTCGCATCCTGGGCTTGTTGCTGGTCACGATAGGACTGCCGTATTTTCTGCTGTCTACCACCGGACCACTGGTACAGGCCTGGTTTGCCCGCACCTTCCCGGCAGGCACGGTCTACCGCCTGTTTGCACTGTCCAACTTCGCCTCGCTGCTGGCGCTGCTCTCGTATCCGTTTGCAGTCGAGCCGTGGGTGACCACCGAACAGCAGTCCTATGGCTGGACTGCGGGCTACGTGGTGTTCGTGGTGCTGTGCATCGCGGCCGCCGGCTACAGCCTGCGCTCACAGAGTCAGTTCGCTCCCGCCAAGGCTGCGGTCGACAAGGTCAACACCGGCCCCACGCCCCGGGTTAAGGACTACGTGCTGTGGCTGCTGCTCTCGGCCATGGGTTCGTTCATGCTGCTGGCGGTGACCAACCACATTACGCACGATGTCGCCTCGGTGCCCTTCCTGTGGATCCTGCCGCTGTCGCTTTATCTCGTCACCTTCATCCTGTGTTTCGAGGGCCGCGGCTGGTATCAGCGCAAAATTTTTCTCGGCCCGCTGCTGGTGATCGTCGGCGCCATGGCGTGGGGGCTGCATGCCGATGGCGGGGTCATGGACATCAAGGAGGCGATACCGCTGTACCTGGCGGGACTGTTCGTCACCTGCATGTTCTTTCACGGCGAACTCGCGAACATGAAGCCCGCGCCCCGCTATCTGACGACCTTCTATCTGATGGTATCGCTCGGCGGCGCGCTCGGCGGCCTCATCATCGGCTTCGTTGCGCCCAAGCTGTTCAACACCTACTACGAATTCGGCATCGGCCTGGTCGTGACGCTGCTGCTGGCCGCCTACTGCGCGCGTAACATGCGTGTGATCGTGCCCGTGCTGGCCCTGGGCGTGGCCGGATTCACGGCCTACAACGTTTACCAATACATCGGGATGCTGTCCAATGACGCGCGCGTGATGGCACGCAATTTTTACGGCACGCTGCGGGTCAAGGATACCGACGATGAGGGGGTGCGGCGCATGATGCATGGCGTCATCATGCACGGCGAACAATATCTTAAGCCCGCCAAACGCCGCGAGCCTACGACCTATTATGGCGCGTCCTCCGGCATCGGGCTCGCCATCGCAGCCCGCGCATCGGCGCCGGCGACTATGCGCGTCGGCGTGGTCGGGCTGGGGGCGGGCACGCTTGCAACCTATGGCCGGCCCGGCGATGTCTTTCGCTTCTATGAAATCAACCCGGAGGTCATCGATCTCGCCAACAAAGAATTCACGTTTCTTGCCGACAGCCGCGCAACGATAGAAACCGTGCTCGGGGACGCCCGGCTCAATATGGAGCGCGAAGCGCCGCAGCAGTACGACGTGCTCGCGATCGATGCCTTCTCCAGCGATTCGATCCCGGTGCACCTGATCACGCACGAAGCGATGGCGGTCTACCTCAGGCATCTCAAGCCCGATGGCGTGATTGCGTTTCACGTCACCAACCGCTTCCTGCAGCTGGCGCCGGTGGTCAAACGCATCGCCGAAGGCTACCAGTTGCATACCGCGCTGGTGGTCGACGATGCCGAGGATAACGATCTCGCGAAAACCGACTGGATGCTCGTCACGCGCGACAACCGCATCCTCGACCGCCGCGAGATCGCCGGCAACGCCAGTGCCGTCGAGCAGATTCCCGGCTTGAGGCTGTGGACGGACAGTTACAACAACCTATTCAAGATTCTGAAATAAACGCTAGACGCGCGAGTCCGGGTCCGGCGCATTGTTTCTGCGCATGATAAAACCGCCGGCCACCAGCATGACGGAATTGGTGATAAAAACAGGCGTGTAACCAAATGCTGCGCCCACGCTGCCGAAGGCAAGCGGGATCACCAGGTGCATGAAATTGTTGACCATCACGCGCAATCCCGCCGCCTCGGCGACCCGCGCCGGCGGCGCCAGCGTATAGATCAGCGACATCGACATCGGCTGGCCGCAGCCCACCCCCAGCCCCAGCAGGAACGCGATTGCCGCCAGCGTGACGGCGCCGTGGAAAAACGGGAACAGCGCAAACGCACAGGCGGCGACGAAAATCGAATATGTCAGAATTTCGGCTTCACTGGAACGCTTCACCAGGCGCGGCAGCACGACGCGGATCACGAACGTAGCCAGCGCAAAAACCCCGAGCACGGTGCCGATCGCGGAGGCCGACAACCCTATCGAGTGCCCGTAGACCGGAAAATAGAACTGGAACAGATCCCATGCCGCAGAAATGATGCCGCTGGCAATGAAGGTATTGCGCAGCTTGGGTATGCGCCAGAGGTCAAACGCGCTGTTCTTGGTGGAGTCTCCTTCGTGTTTGAGCGCCTTGGGGAGGAATCCCGGGCGGAACAATAACAACGCTATCGGGATCACGGTGAAAACGGCCAGCATCATGAAAGCCGGCAGGTGGCCCAGATAGTCTATGGCAAACCCCGCAGCCATCGGTCCCAGGAATCCCGCCGCGGAAAATCCGAGACTCACCAGCGCATAGTTGCGCGAGCGTTTTTCCACGCCGCCTATGCCCCCGGCGATCCCCGTCACCGTGACAAAAAAGAAATGAAATGACGTGCCGAGCAGCAGGGCCGAGAAATACAGCGTGATCATGCCCGGAAATACCGGCGGCAACAGCAACGCCAGCGCCACGCCGACCGTGCCCAGCGTCATCGGCAGCCGCGGCCCGACGCGATCCGCGAGTTTGCCGATATAGACCGCGAGCAACATCGGGCACAGCGCATACAGCGCCATCAGCACGCCTATCGTGAACTGGCTGGCCCCCAGTTCCAGCGCATACAGCGCGACCACGACACGGCTGCCCCCGAACCCGGCATGGGTCAGGGTGCACATCATCACGATCAGGTATATCGCCATTTATAAGCAAACGAAAAAGGCGCGGCATCGGCACCGCGCCCGGCAGCAGACTCAGGATGAGTCCGCAATCTGATACCGATATTAGCACTGGCTGAAGTATTCAGGGCTCACGGTTCCACATTGCGGCCATACTTTGCAGCCGGGTTACAGTGCAACCAGGCCCCGCTGTCGGGCTGGCAGTGCGGGGGTTATTGAGCGTTACGCTTGCGGCGCCGCCAGGTAATGCACCGCGAACAATTGTTGCGGGTCGGTCCACACTGCCTGCGGTTCGAACCCCGATGCGCGCGCAAGCTGCCGGAACTCGTCTACCGAGTATTTGTAGGAGTTCTCGGTGTGTATGGTTTCGCCGCGATGAAAATCGAACTGCCGGCCCGCCAGCGTCACGCGCTGCGCCGCGAGGCTTTCCAGGTGCATTTCGATGCGCCCGATTTCAGCGTTGTAAAAGGCCTGGTGGCGGAACGCGGACACGTCGAAATCAGCGCCCAGCTCGCGGTTGATACGCCGCAGCAGATTGAGATTGAACTCGGCGGTGACGCCCCGGGCGTCGTTGTATGCCGCGTGCAGCACGGCGGGATCCTTTTTAAGATCGACACCGACCAGCATGGCACCGCCCGCTCCGGCGAGCGCGCAGACATTGCGCAGAAACTGCCCCGCTTCCGGCAGCGTGAAGTTGCCTATGGTCGAGCCTGGAAAATAGATCACGCGCCGGCGCGCGCGCATGCTTTCGATTTCCGGCAGGCGCAGCGGTCGCGAATAATCGGCGCACACCGCAATGATATTCAGCTGAGGAAACTCGTCCGCCAGCCTCAGCGCCGAGGCTTTGAGCTGCCCGCCTGCGATATCGATGGGCACATAAGCCGAGGGGCGCAACTGCGTGATCAGCACGCGCGTCTTGTGCCCGCTGCCGCAGCCATATTCGATCAACATGCAATCGTCACCCAGACGCCCGGCCATTTCGTGCGCATGCGTGCGCATCATCGCCATTTCCGTGCGCGTTGGATAATATTCCGGAAGATCGCAGATCGCCTCGAACAATTCGCAGCCGCGGCCATCATAAAAATATTTCGGGCTCAAGGTCTTCTGCGGCGCCGTCAGCCCGGCCAGCACATCGTCGAGAAAGCTTGCGGCACGGGGCTGCAAATCGTGGAAAGCAACGCGGGTGCGCGGCGGCTCCATGCTCAACCAGGAAATGTCATCTGCACCACGGAGTCAGCGCGGACCCGCTGACAACTCAGCCTGCCGGCTGGCGGGCGCTATGGGATTCCAGCCACTTCTTGATGCGGTTGGCGTCGCCGATGCGCGTTTTTTTACCCCACGAATCGAGCAACACGATCACCACGGGGATATCCGCGATCTCCGCCTGCATCACGAGACAGCGGCCGGCTTCGCTGATATAGCCGGTCTTGGACAAGCCGATATGCCAGCTCGGGTTTTTGACCAGGCCGTTGGAATTGCGGTACTGGAGAGCCCGGCCCTTCGCTGGCTGTATGGCGTGGTCCGTGTCGGTCGTGTAACTGCGCACCAGCGGATAGCGAAAAGCGGCATTCACCATTTTCACCAGGTCCCGTGCTGTCGATACATTGTCGCTGGACAGTCCGGTGCCGTCGACAAAGCGGGTGCGCCACATGCCCAGTTCTACGGCTTTCTGGTTCATGGCCCGGACAAAAGCCGCGCTACCCCCGGGGTAGGCGCGGGTAAGCGCAGCAGCCGCACGGTTCTCCGAGGACATCAGCGCCAGACGCAACAGGTCGCTGCGTGTCAATTCGGTACCGATCCTGAGCCGTGACCGCGTACCCTTGATATCGTCGATGTCATCCTCGGATATCCTGACGGGCTCGTTCAGAGCTAGCTGCGCATCGAGCACCACCATCGCTGTCATCAGCTTGGTGATAGATGCAATCGGCACCACGGCCTGCGTGTTTTTGGCGTAAAGCAACTTGCCGCCGTCCTGCTCGACGACCAGCACAGACGAAGACTTGAGATCGAGATGCCTGGCCCGGGCGGCAAACACCGGGTCCAGGGGATAATCCCCAGTACTGGCTTTTTCCCCTACCGGACCAGGTTGTTCTGCGTGTGCAACCGCGGCACATCCGGCAAAAATCAGGCTTGCCGCGACTACCCGTATCAGCTGTTTCAGAGGCCTCTCCCTTTGCTTGAACCAGGCGCATGCGCGCTACAGCACCATTTATGCTGTAAAAATACTAGGTTAGGCCGGAACTTTCAACAACTTTTTTAAGTACGTGCTTGTTTCTGCTGCAAAATAGGTCATTTCACACGGACAAAAAAAACTCCGACGGGACAAATTGTCCCGGCGGAGATTAAAGAGGCCTACAACCACCCGCTCAGCACGGGCAACTGCAACAATCAGGCCTCCGAGGAGGAAAGTCTGAACATACTGCCCACTTGCGGCGGAATCCTGCCGAAAAGATCTCGCCGTGACGCAAATGAAGATAACAACCACGGCTTACGCGAAGCTTACTGCGGACTGGTTATTTGTAATTCTTTGTAAAGGATTCCACGCCTTTTATCAGTCCCGGCCCCGGCAATCCTGAGCAACGGATTACGGGAACAGGGCTGCATGCCGCGCTCATGGGCACCTTGATCGGCGCTACACTATGCGATCAAAAGGATTTCCATCTCATGCGAGTGTTGATAGTCGAGGATGACCCGGTGCTGGCTGACGGTCTGACGCGTTCTTTGCGCCAGGCCGACTACGCCGTCGACTGCGTTCACGACGGGGGTGAAGCCGATCATGTGCTGGCAACGCAAAGCTATGATCTGGTGATCCTTGATCTGGGCCTGCCGAAACTCGACGGCTTCGAAGTATTGCGCCGCCTGCGTCGCCGCGGCTCAAAAGTGCCGGTGCTGATGCTGACCGCGCGCGATTCGCTGCAGGACCGTGTCAGGGGGCTCGACCTGGGCGCCGATGACTACCTGGCCAAACCCTTCGATCTTCCAGAACTGGAAGCACGCGTTCGCGCGCTGGTGCGCCGCGGGCAGTCCGGTGGCAGTGCGGCACTGACTCACGGCGCGCTGACTCTCGATGTTGCCGGCCGGCGTGCAACCCTGAACGGCGATCCGCTCGATCTTTCAGCGCGGGAACTCGGTGTGCTGGAAGTGCTGATGATGCGCAGCGGCCGCGTGGTCGGCAAGGAACAGCTCGCCGAGCAACTCTACGGCTGGGACGAGGAAGTCGGCGCCAATGCCATCGAGGTCTATGTGCATCGCCTGCGCCGCAAGCTCGAGCCCGTGGGCGTATCGATACGCACCATACGCGGGCTGGGTTATCTTCTGGAAAAAGAGTCGAATGGCTAAATCGGGAACGCTGCGCCGCCAGCTTCTCGCGTGGCTGGCGGGGCCGCTGATCGTGATGTGGTCGATCAGCACCATGGTCGATTACGATATCGCCAAACGCTTTGTGAATTTTGCCTATGACAGGGCGCTGCTCGACGCAGCGCTGGATATCGGCCGGCAGGTCAAAGTGCTGAATGGCCGGATTTATGTCGACCTGCCCGAGGTTGCCGTGAAGATGCTGCAAACCCGCGAATCCGGGAAAGTTTTTTACCTGGTCACCGGGCCAAAAAACGAATACATCACGGGCGAGCCCGACCTGCCCCAGACTCCGCACCCCGAGTCGGGCAGGACAAATTATTACGACGACGAGTATCTGGGCCGGCCGGTTCGCGTCGTGACATTGCAGCTGCCGGTGGAAACCGGAAAAGACCGGGGATACGTGACGGTCCAGGTCGTTGAAGACCGCGCGCCCCGCGCCGAATTTGCCGGCCTGATTCTGCTGCGCATGATGCTGCCGCAGGTGGCGTTGGTCTTGCTGGCCGGGATACTGGTATGGTATGCGATAGGCCGCGGCCTGGTGCCGTTGTCGGTGCTGCGCAGCGAGATCGAGAGCCGGTCGCACCGTGACTTGAGCGCGCTGTCTGAAGAGCAGGTGCCGCAGGAGGTGCGCCCGCTGATCCGGGCGATGAACGGATTGCTGCAGCGTCTGAGCAAGACCCTGGCGGCTCAACAACGCTTCATTGCCGACGCCGCGCATCAGCTGCGCACGCCGATGGCCGGCATCAAGACCCAGACCGAGCTGGCGCTGCGCCAGGCGCCGCCTGACGAATCCCAAGCCACGCTGCGCCAGTTAAACACCGCCACCGAGCAGACCATCAGGCTGATCAATCAGTTGCTGTCCCTGGCCCGCGCCGAGCCCGCCGCCGAGCGCGCACACACGGGCGAACGCGTCGATCTCACCGAACTGGCACGCGATGCCGCCGCTGACTGGGTGCCGCGCGCGCTGGCACGACAGATCGATCTTGGCCTGGACAGCACTCAAGCGCCGGCAACGATGGAGGGCGACGCATTCCTGCTGCGGGAAATGCTCAACAACCTGCTCGACAATGCGATCCGCTACACCCAGACCGGCGGCCAGGTCACGGTGCGCGTAGCCGTGGACATCCAAAACATCACGCTGACTGTGGAAGATAATGGTCCGGGCATTCCAGAATCCGAGCGCGAACGCGTGTTCGAGCGCTTTTACCGCGTGCTGGGCACCGGCGTCGAAGGCTGCGGTCTGGGACTGGCGATCGTGCATGAGATCGCGCAACGGCATAACGCCGAGGTTGCGCTCGGGCCGCGCGCCGGGGGCAGCGGCACCGTGATCAAAGTCACTTTCCCGCTAACGCCATAACCCGCATCACGCCGGGAAAACTCCGGCCTGGCGTTACACCACTGCGGCCTGCGGGCTTGCTGCTTCCTGACTCTTGCGCGCCTCGTCCTCCTGCTGCTGCAGCGACCACATCTGGGCATAAGCGCCGCCGAGCAACAACAGATTGGCATGCGTGCCGCGCTCGATGATGCGGCCGTGGTCCATCACCAGGATCTGGTCGGCATCCATCACGGTGGACAGCCGGTGCGCAATCATCAGCGTGGTATGGCCAAGCGCGATGCGCAGAAGTTCGGCCTGGATAGCTTTCTCCGCCCTGGAATCGAGGGCGGAGGTCGCTTCGTCGAAAATCAGAATCTTGGGCGCCTTCAGGATTGCGCGTGCAATCGCCACCCGCTGCTTCTCCCCGCCCGAGAGCTTCAGCCCGCGCTCGCCAACCTGGGTCTCGTAGCCATCGGGAAGACTCGCGATAAAGTCATGAATATGCGCCGCCTTGGCAGAGGCAATGACCTCTTCCGGCGTGGCATCGGGGCGGCCATAGTGAATGTTGTAGCGTATGGTGTCGTTGAACAGAACGGTGTCCTGCGGCACGATGCCGATCGCGGAGCGCAAAGCTGACTGCCGCAGTTCCCGGATGTCCGCACCATTGATCCGGATGGCGCCCGCGCTCACGTCATAAAACCGGTAGAGCAGCCGCGCCAGCGTGGATTTCCCCGAGCCGCTGTGGCCCACCACCGCGATCTTGCTGCCAGGCGGTACCTCGAAACTGACATCGAAGAGTATCTGGCGCTTGGGATCGTAGCTGAAATCGACATGCTCGAAGCGGATGGCTGCATTACCCGCGGGCAGATCCACGGCATTCGGGCTGTCCTCAATTTCGCGGCTCTCCTCGAGGATGCGGAACATGTGTTCCATGTCGATCAGCGACTGCTTGATCTGGCGATAGGAACTGCCCAGGAAGTTGAGCGGAATATAGAGCTGGATCAGCAGGCCGTTGATCAGCACCAGATCGCCGAGTGTCAGCGTCTTATCGACCACGCCCTGCGCCGCAAGTATCATCAGCAAAGTCACCGCAAGCGCGATGATCAGGCTCTGGCCGATATTGAGCAGCCCCAGAGATGTCTCGGTTTTAACCGCCGCCGATTCGTATTTAATCAGACTTTCATCGTAACGCTGCGCCTCGTAGTCCTCATTGTTGAAATACTTGACGGTCTCGTAATTGATCAGGCTGTCGACGGCGCGCGTATTGGCCCTGGAGTCGAACTCATTGGCGCGGCGGCGGAACTCCATGCGCCACTCTGTGATCGCGACGGTAAACACGATATAAAGCGTGATGGCGGAGAATGTCACGGCGACAAAGCGCCAGTCGAACTTCGCGAGCAGCACGAATGCGACCAGGCCGAATTCCAGCAGCACCGGAATGATGGAAAACAACATGAGCGATAGCAGCGTGGAGATGCCGCGCGTGCCGCGTTCGATGTCACGCGACATGCCGCCGGTCTGGCGATCAAGGTGAAAACGCAGCGACAGGCTGTGCAGATGGCGGAACACCGTCAGCGCAATGCGGCGTATCGCATGCTGGGTGACGCGCACGAACACCCAATCGCGCAGTTCGGCGAACAGCGTGGTGGCAAGCCGCAATAATCCGTATGCGATGAGCAGCAACAGCGGCAGCGCCAGCACGGCATGGGCGGGAGACAGCCTGTCGACGACTTCCTTCAGCACCAGCGGCACGCCGACATTGGCCAGTTTGGCGACCGCCAGGAACACGAGCGCAACCATCACCCTGCCCTTGAATTCCCACAGATAAGGCAGCAGCATCGGCACCACGCGCCATTCCCCGCGACGGGGCAAGGCAAGGCCCGCCGGCGAGGGCGCAGAGTGTGAACGGCCCATCATGATGGTCGATATCCGGAACGGAAGTGCGCAGGCACAGCGCAGCGCATGGTGCGGGTATTCAGTGGTTTAAATGGCATCGCGGCGAAGAAAAGCGGAAGGCGTCAATGCTAACATGGGGCTGACCCTGGCATTGCGCAAGCCTTGAACCGGCCGGGCCATTGCGCAAACCAGGAATACATCATAACTAATTGTTTTTATTATATATTTAACGACGAGCTATACCTTCAATACGGCACCTACCCGCCAGGCCGCAGACGCTATCTTTGTCACGCTCAGGTGTAACTTTCTGTAAAAGCCGCAACGATCGCGGATGGTTTGCGTTCTAATAACCATATAGCCGGATCGCAGCAAGGCAATGGCCGGCTTGGCACCATCAACCCAAGGAGTAATGCAGTGAAATCAAAACTGACAGCATATGTTGCGCTCACGCTGGCGGTAGCCGGAGCCAGCGCTGCAGATTATACCGATACCGCGCAAGTCATCTCGGCCACCCCCATCCTCGAACGCGTCACCGAACCGCGCCAGGAGTGCACGACGGAAACGGCGGCCGCGCCGCAACCCAAGGAACGCAGCGTAGCAGCCCCGATACTGGGCGGTGTCACCGGCGCCGTGATCGGCAGCCAGGTGGGCGGAGGCAGCGGACGCGATGTCGCGACTGCCACCGGTGCAGTTGCCGGCACCGTGATCGGCGACCGGGCAGCCAACCCCGACAGCAACCGCTCATACACCGGCACCATAATCGGGGGAATTGCCGGCGCCATTCTCGGCAACCAGGTCGGCCAGGGCCGCGGCAATGCGGCAGCAACGGCAGCCGGTGCGATTGCCGGCAGCATGATAGGCGACCGTGTGAACAATCGCCAGACAGCCGCAGCACAACCGGTGCAGCGCTGCCGCACAGTGGAGACCACACGCGAATTCGTGAAGGGCTACAGCGTCGTCTACCGCTACCGCGACCAGGACATCACCACGGTCCTGCCGCACAACCCGGGAAAAACCGTAAAGGTCGGCATCAGCGTTATTGACTCAGGCACCGACAGCGCGGCCGGTGCCACACCCTCTGTAGCCACGATGGGTGGCAATGTGCGCGAAGTCGGGGCGAGGAATTCACCGGACCGAATCGCGCCTGCAAACGCAACTGGAAACAGCGGCAACTATAACTACCGGTATTAATCCGGAGAGGCGCGAGGGGTGGGGAAACTCCGCCGCCTTGCGCGTAGCCGCGCTAGTTGATCCCCCCAGTCCGGCCATAACCCGAAATGCCGACCAGCAGGCGCGCCAGCCCGTAACCCAGCCACATCGCAACCCGCTTCGCCAACGGCTGGTCTTTCCAGCTTTCGCGCAGTACCTGTCGCGCACCCGCCGTCATCGCAGCGTCCAGGCTTTGCCTTAAGCCGGCGGCGAACTCCCGGTCATCGATCCACACATTGGCCTCGCGCGCGAGCAACAGGCTGAGGGGATCGATGTTGGAAGAACCCACAGTCGCCCAGCGCCGGTCGATCACCGCCACCTTGGCGTGCAGAAAACTCTTGTGATATTCGTGGATTTCGATCCCGGCGTCGAGAAACGCGCCGTAGAGAGCGCGCGCCGCGTAATGCAGCAGCACATACTCGACCCGGCCCTGGAGCAGCAGCACCACGCGCACCCCTCGCGCCGCCGCCTCCATCAATGCGCGCCGGAACGCCTGGCCCGGGAAAAAATAGGAGCTCGCGATCAGGATTTCGCTGCGGGCGCCGGCAACCGCCGCCAGATAAGCCTCTTCGATATCACCGCGGTGACGCAGATTGTCGCGCACCAGAAACGCGACGCGCTGGCTGCCGCGGATTATCCGCTGGGCCGCCAGCGGCACACGCGGATGCCAGTCCTGGCCCGGCTGGGTAAATTCCACCAGCGCCCATAGTTTCCTCACCACCGGATGAATGTCTCTGAGGAGCGGCCCTTCGATGCGAACCGCATAATCGAAGCGCGGCGGCGTATGCCCGGGCGTATGCATGTCGTCGATGATATTGATGCCGCCGACGAACGCAACCTGCGCATCGATCACGGCCAGCTTGCGATGCATGCGGCGCAATCGCTGCCGCTGAAACGTCCACGGCGCGATATCGGGCCGATAGACGAGATATCTGACACCGGCGCTTTGCATTGCGGCGACGAGGTCGGGATTCAGTTTTCTCGAACCATAGCCATCGACCAGCAGATGCGTCGCCACGCCGCGCCGGGCGGCACGCTGCAGCGCCGCCGCAATACGCCGGCCGGCGATGTCATCCTCGAAAATATAAGCCTCGAGGTGGATTTCGTGCTGCGCCGCGTCGAGCGCTGCCTCCAGCGCCGGAAAATACTCGCTGCCGCTGGTCAGCAGCTTGAGGCTGTTACCTTCGACAAACTCGGTCATAGCCGGACGAGCGTAGTCGTCAATGCGGCGTGGTCGGAAATGCGCGACCATACCCTGCCATGATGCACGTGCGCATGGCTGACGCGGAAACCGCGCACGTAAATGCGGTCGAGGCGCAACACCGGCATTGCCGCCGGGAAACTGCGCGCCGGCGCCCCATGCAGGAATTCAAACGCCTCGTGCATATTGAGCGGATGCGCCAGTTCATGGGTCGCCTTGTGGCGCCAGTGCCAGTCGTTGAAATCCCCAGCAATGATCAGCGGCGCATCGTGCGGCACCCAGCGCTCTATGCGCTGCCTGATCTTTTGAAACTGGATGCCGCGCCCACGTGCGGTGAGCGCCAGATGCACGCATACACAATGCAGGGTCTGCGGCCATCCGGGTATGGCAAGTTCGCAATGCAGCAGGCCGCGCTGTTCAAAGCGATTGGATGAAACATCCTCGTTGTCCCAACGCACGATCGGATAGCGCGACAGAATCGCATTGCCATGGTGCCCGGCATCGTACACCGCATTTTGCCCGTAGGCGAAATCCTTCCACACGGAATCGGCGAGAAACTCGTACTGCGGCGCACTCGGCCAGTCCGCATAGCGCGCGGCATGGCGATCCTGATTACCGTGCACCTCCTGCAGGAACACCAGATCACTGCTCAGCCCGCGCAGTTTGTCGCGCAGCTCGTGAACCGCCATGTGGCGGGTAAACGCAGAAAATCCTTTGTGGATGTTATAGGTGGCAACACGCAGGGTGTGGATCACGGTGTCAGCTCAAAAGGAATTAGTCAGACTTGTGCCCGACAAACTCCTAAAATGAAAAGCACTAAAGAGCGGGGGGAAGAACGCAGTGCAAACGGCATTTGTTCCAGTTAGGGTGGTGTTTCTACACGAAAAACCCTTTTTATTAAGCAGCCTGTCGCCAAAGCATCAATTAATTCTTTTTAATACCCGCTTGACGGGTACGGCGATCCGTTAACGCTACGCGTTCCGGCGAATGGAGCCAAGTCCGACAGGCTGCTAGAGGGTCAGGATACCGCAAGCATTCTGTCGAGAGCGATGCGGGCCAGTTTGGCTTCGTGCGGTGGAACCGTGATCTGGTTGATGATTTTGCCTTCGGCCAGGTTCTCCAGCGCCCAAGCCAGGTGCTGGGGGTCGATGCGCTGCATGGTGGAACACATGCACACCGTGGACGCCATGAACTGCACGACCTTGCCCTGCGGCTTGAATTCCTCGGCAATTCGGTTCACCAGGTTAAGCTCGGTTCCGACCAGCCAGCGACTGCCCGGAGCGCTCGCGGCGATGGTTTTGATGATGTAGTCGGTCGAGCCCACGTAATCGGAGAGTTTGCACACCTCGAAATTGCATTCCGGATGGCTGATCACCATGCCACTCGGGTTCTGCTGGCGCCAGCGCAGGATGTGCTGCGCCTGGAACATCTGGTGCACCGAGCAATGTCCCTTCCACAACAGGATCTTGGCCATCTTGATCTGTTGCGCCGTCAAGCCGCCCATCTCCTGGTCCGGATCCCATACCAGCATCTCCGACAGCGGGATATTCATCAGATATCCGGTCCAGCGGCCAAGGTGCTGATCAGGGAAAAACAGGACTTTTTCGCGCCGCGAGAAGGACCAGTCAAGGATCTGACGGGCGTTGCTCGAAGTGCAGACGATACCGCCGTGCTCGCCGCAAAACGCCTTGATGTCGGCGGCGCTGTTGATGTAGGTCACGGGGGTGACGGCCTGATCCGGGTCAAGCACTTGCTTGAGTTCGCGCCATGCGCGTTCCACTTTCGCCAGGCTGGCCATGTCCGCCATCGAGCAACCGGCGCTCAGGTCGGGCAGGATGACCTTTTGTTCGGGCTTGGAGAGTATGTCCGCGACTTCAGCCATGAAATGAACGCCGCAAAATACGATGTACTGGGCATCGGTCTGGACCGCAAGCTTGGACAGCCTCAGTGAATCTCCGGTCAGGTCGGCATGCCGGTAGACATCGGCGCGCTGATAGTGATGGCCGAGAATTACGGCACGCTGGCCCAGCCTGGCCCGGGCGGCGAGTATGCGCTCTTGGCAGGCATCGTCCTGCAGCGGCTTGTATCGGTCGAAGGCTATTGTGCTCACTTGCGTCCCGTTTTCACTGAAATGCTTAAATTAAAGAGCGAAACATTACCACAATAAGACAAAAAATCCAGCCCGAAAGATCCCGTAAATGCGTCTATTCCCTTTGCCATACATGGTTATTGCCTAGCCATAACAAAATGTTATGTGGTTCATGCCCTCACTTTGGGACCAATATCCGGATGCTCAACGCCTTTACGTCTTGAGCCTTTGCGGCAATTCGCGGATGACTTCGGCGTTGCTACACGAAAACACTTTGTCCGCCGCTTCGCGCCACGGCAGCCATTCGTAGCGCAGATGTTCCCTCGCCGCAAGCGTCACTGGTTGCGGCTGCGGCAACATCACACCGAACACATGCTCGGTATTGTGCGTTACACCCGGCGCGTAGCGGTGGCGCCAGCTTTGATAGATCTCATACCGGTTTTGCTTGCCCCAGTCGGCCATGCCATGATGCGCCGCATCAAGCCCGGTTTCCTCGCGCAGTTCGCGTATGGCGGTTTGCAACATTGTTTCGCCTGGGTTCTGGCTGCCCGTCACCGACTGCCAGAATCCGGGATGATCTGCGCGTTCCAGCAGCAGCACCTGCAGATCCGGCGTATACACGACCACCAACACCGATACCGGTATCTTGTGCGCGCTCACAAGCCGGCTAACCCGCCAGTTTGATGATCAACCAGGGCCATGAAAACGGACCCCCGCTTTTCCCAGTAAGTGGCGGCATCCATCAGGATATCAAGCAATAACTGAAACTCTTGTGGCGCCGCCCGCGCCATGGCTGCCACCTGTGTCAGATTGATCACGTACCCCGGAGCATCCCGCCACGAAAAATCCTGGAGGCAATCTGCCAGGGCATCCCAGTTGCCGCCGAATGTTTGAGGAAAGCCGAGATCCCGGCTACAGGCCACCAACAGGCTATTCTTGTCGGCGACGTGCGCCAGGTCGACGCCGAACCACGCCAGACCGGCATCATCTACGGCCTGCCGCAGTGCCGCCAGATCGGGCGGCGCCAGGTAAACACCGGAAGCCTGCGGTGTCAGCAGATCTGCGAATTTGGCTGTCATTCCCGAATGCGTCTGAAACTCGCGTAATGGTCATCGGTATAGTACGGCTCGCCATCCCGGCCCACGACTATCCGCCTTGCGCCACGGCCACTGATGCCGGGTGTTTTGACCGTGTACTCGCGATAATGGCCCCGCTCGCGCAGCGGCAGCCGTTTCTCGTAATTGCCGAACGTCACGCCATCGCGCTCGTAAGCAAACGGCCCGCCCTGCTTGATGTGCCGCAGCGTCTCGCGCGCCTCGCGCGGCAGGTCGGCTACGGCAACTTCCGAAATGCCCTGCGTTACCACTGCAGGACCGGCATCGCTGCGCGCCTGGACCAACGGTAAAACGAAAGGCGCCGCGAAAAACGCCGCTATCGCGAAGGTAACGCACCAGCGCAGGATTGAGCGCATTTCTTTCTTTGCGTCCTTCGTGTCCTTTGTGTCCTTCGTGTCTAAGCTTTTAGTTTTTTTTCTGCTCGGGCTGTCGCAGCCGGATGTGCAGTTCGCGCAACTGCTTCTCGTCGACCGTATTGGGCGCCTGCGTCAGCAGGCACTGGGCACGCTGCGTCTTGGGAAACGCAATTACATCGCGTATCGACTCGGCCCCCGCCATCATGGTCACGATGCGGTCAAGCCCGAACGCGATGCCGCCATGCGGCGGCGCCCCATATTGCAGGGCCTTGAGCAGAAAGCCGAATTTGGCCTCGGCTTCTTCGGGACCGATATTGAGCGCCGTAAATACCTTGGACTGCACGTCCTGGCGATGGATACGGACCGAACCGCCGCCGATTTCCCAGCCGTTCAGTACCATGTCGTGCGCAATGGCGCGTGCCGCGCCGGGATTGGTTTCGAGCAGGTCCTCGTGTCCGGCCGCAGGCGAGGTGAACGGATGGTGCATCGCCACCCAGCGATTCTCCTCGTCGTCGCGCTCGAACATGGGGAAATCGAGCACCCACAATGGACGCCATCCGGTTTCGGCCAGTCCGCGCGCATGACCGACCTTGGCGCGCAGGGCGCCCAGCGCCTCGTTGACTATCTTGGCCTTGTCGGCGCCGAAGAACACGAGATCGCCATTCTGCGCACCAGTGCGCTCGAGTATCGTGTTGACGGTGGTCTGCGGCAGGAACTTCAGTATCGGTGATTGCAGCCCTTCGGCGCCTTTGCCCAGATCGTTGACCTTGATGTAGGCCAGCCCTTTGGCGCCATAGATCTTGACGAACTCGGTGTAATCGTCGATTTCCTTGCGGGACAGCTCGCCGCCACGCGGCACCCGCAGCGCGGCCACGCGGCCATCCTTCATCTGCGCAGCTTCCCGGAACACCTTGAACTCGACGTCTTTCATCGCGTCGGTCAGCTCGGTGAGCGTCAGCGGCACGCGCAGATCGGGTTTATCGGATCCGTAGAGCCGCATGGCATCGTCGTAAGACATGCGCGGAAACGGATTCGCCAGATCGATATCCAGCACGTCCTTGAACACGACGCGAATCAACTCCTCCATCAGCTCGATGATTTCATCCTGGCTAAGGAAGGACGTTTCAATATCGATCTGGGTGAATTCCGGCTGGCGGTCGGCGCGCAGGTCTTCATCGCGAAAACATTTCACAATCTGGTAATAGCGGTCGAAACCGGAAATCATCAGCAGCTGCTTGAACAATTGCGGCGACTGCGGCAGCGCGAAAAAATTGCCCGCTTGAACACGCGACGGCACCAGGTAATCGCGGGCGCCTTCCGGCGTCGAGCGCGTCAGCATCGGCGTTTCGATGTCGATGAAACCGTGGCGATCGAGGAAATTGCGCACCGCCAGCGCCGTCTTGTAACGCAGCCGCAGATTATTCTGCATCTGCGGCCGGCGCAGGTCGAGGAAGCGGTACTCGAGGCGCACGTTCTCAGAAAGATGCTCGTCATCCATCATGAACGGCGGCGTGAGCGACGGGTTGAGGATGTCTATGGTCTGCGCCAGAACCTCGATTTCGCCGCTGCCCAGGTTGGTATTTACCGTGCCCGCCGGCCTCTCCCGTACCAGGCCGGTCACCCTGATCACATACTCGTGACGCAGTTTATCGGCGCTCTGGAACGTTGCCGGATTGTCAGGGTCGCACACGATCTGCACCAGCCCCTCGCGGTCGCGCAGATCAATGAAAATAACGCCGCCATGGTCACGGCGGCGGTGTACCCAGCCATGCAGGGTAACGGTTTGTCCGAGGTGTTTGCGGCTGATCTGGCCGCAGTAATCGCTGCGCATAATTGAGGTAAGCGGATGAAAATTAAGGATTGAAAAACACGGAATGGGGCAACCGCCTCATTCCTGCTGAGTGTTCGCCTGCGGTGCCTGGTTTCCGCGGCGGACAGAAGCCGTCTTGCTCCCGGGCGATACCACGCCCATGGAGATGACGTACTTGAGCGCCTCGTCGATGCTCATCTCGAGCTCGATCACGTCGGCTTTGGGCATCATCAGAAAGAATCCGGAAGTCGGATTGGGTGTGGTCGGGACATAGACGCTGACGAAATCGCCCCGGAGATGATTGGCAACATCGCCACCGGGTATCCCGGTCTGAAACGCGATAGTCCACGATCCCTGGCGCGGATACTGCACCAGAAGCGCCTTGCGGAAAGCCTGTCCCGAAGGGGAAAACAGGGTATCGCTGACTTGTTTGACGCCGTTGTAGATGGAATTCACCACCGGGATGCGCGCCAGCACCCCTTCCCAGAACCGCACCATCCGCTGGCCGATAAAATTAGCGGCAAGCAGTCCGGTCAGAAATACGACGAGCAGGGTCAACAACACACCCAGGCCGGGGATGTGCACACCCAGCCACTTCTCGGTTTGCAGCGCCAGCGGCAGCAGCAGCAGGGTCTGATCCATGGTGCTGACCAGCAGGTTCATCACCCACATCGTGATGACCAGCGGTACCCAGATCAGCAAACCGGTAATGAAATAGCGCTTGAACAAAGTTATCTATGCTTTCTCAACGCCAGGCACGATGGCTTGACGTGTTGTTTGATTGAATGATGCCGGACCGATGGGGGGGTGCGCGCTGCCGAGCTTGCGCCGTCTGCGGGCGTCAGTTTCCCGTCGCAGCGGCTGGAGCGCTGGGGGTGGCCTCGGCTTTGGAAGCCTTGGCGTCTTCCTTATTGGCGCTTGCGACAGGCTTGGCCGGTTCTGCATCCGGCTTGGCTTGTTCTGTTTTCGGCTTTGATCCATTCTTGAAATCAGTGACATACCAGCCGCTGCCCTTCAACTGAAAACCGGCGGCAGTCACCATCTTGCCAAACGTCCCTTTATTGCATTCCGGGCAAACGGTCAGCGGCGCGTCACTCATACGCAGCAGGTACTCTTTCTGGTACCCGCAGGAAGCGCAACGATACTCATAAATCGGCATCACAACCCCTAAAATCACAAAAAGTCATTATACCTTAACCGGTTACGAATCGTGAATGCCGATGGACGCGTGTCCGGGGACTGCACCCGAGAACCCAATCGTTCCGGCAGCACGTAAAGCTTGGCGCAACGGGCCAGGAACCGGCAAAATCGGGAACATGACTCATACATCCGCATTCCACATGAATATCAAATCGTTAAATTCTCCCTGGCAACGCCTGGCACACACTGGCCTCGCCGCCTTCGTCGGCGCAATGATCTCGTGGCCGGTTGCAGCCGCCGATGAAACCGGCAGCGTGGCCAACGTCTATCTGGCCGGCGCCGAAGCGCATACCGAGGGTCCGATTCCCGGCGATCTGGTCGCTGCGGCCGGCCGTATCAGAGTCGACCATGCGGTCAATGGCGACTCGGTGCTCGCTGCCGGCTCAATAGAGGTCTACGGCAAAATCGGCGACGATCTGCGGGCCGCGGGCGGCGTAATCGGCGTCTCCAGCCACGTCGGCGGCGAAGCCCTGCTCGCCGGTGGCAGCGTCTCGCTCGGCCCCCATTCTGAAATCAATGGCCGGGTCTGGATAGTCGGCAACGACATCGTCATCGGTGGACGGCTGCATAATGGCCTCAAGATTTATGGCAAGAACGTATTGGTGCTGGGCGAAGTGACCGGCCCCGTCGAAATCAATGCTGAAAAGATTGAAATCCTCGGCACGGCGCGCATTCTGGGCGATGTCACTTATTCCAGCAATCACGAAATCAAAATCGATCCCAATGCCAGGATCACCGGCAGCGTTGTGCGCCAACCCGGAACATTCGAGTTTTACCACCCGCATGTGGAATTCCCGGCATGGACAGCCTTCCGCCCGTTGCTGCTGCTCGGCTTGCTGGCCGCCGGAACACTGTTGTACGCGGCGTTTCCGCGCTTCACCCTGACTACAGCCCGGACCATCAGCGCATCACCGCTTAAAAGCGTAGGTCTCGGTGCCGCGATTTTCTTCAGCCTGCCGCCGGTCATTCTGCTGTTGGTCATCACCATCATCGGCATCCCGATTGCCATGGCATTGCTTGCGCTGTACGCTACAGGGCTGTTGATCGGTTATTTGGCTGTCGCGTTCTTCATTGGCAACGCGCTGCTAAACGCCGCGCGCCGGCACCAGCCGGCCCCCGGTTTTGGCTGGCGCATAGGCGCGCTCGCCGTGGCGCTGGTCATCTTGATGCTGGCGCGCCATCTGCCCTATATCGGTGACCTGCTCATCTTCGTGGCGCTGTTCGCGGGCGTTGGTGCGATCGTGCTGCAGGCTTTCAGCAACTACGCCAGCCGCGCTGCATGAGCGACCAGATACTCGTCCTTAACTCGGGCTCGTCCAGCATCAAGTTTGCGCTGTTTACCGCGACAGACAACCCGCTCCGCGTACTACAGGGAACAATTTCCGGGCTGGGCGCCACCCCCACCTTCAGCGCTTGCGACGCGACTGCGAAACCGCTTATTGCCGAGCTGCCCGCGGGCAGCACCGCACGCCCACTGACCCACGAGTCGGCTCTTGGCTGGCTGTTCAACTGGCTGGACACCCACGGCCACAGTCAGCGCATGCTCGGTGCAGGTCACCGCGTCGTGCACGGCGGCGAGCGCTACGCTGAACCGGTGCGGATAGACGCCGGCGTACTCGCCGGGCTCGAACAACTGGTGCCCATGGCACCGCTGCACCAGCCACACAATCTCGCAGCGATCCGCGCGCTCATGGAACTGCAACCGCAGTTGCCGCAGGCGGCCTGTTTCGACACCGCTTTTCATCGTATCCAGCCGGCGCTGGCGCAACACTTTGCGCTGCCACGCGAAATCACGGCCAGCGGTGTCCGGCGCTACGGTTTTCACGGCCTCTCGTACGAGCACATCGCCAGCGTAATGCCGGCACACCTGGGCACACGGGCCGATGGCCGCATCATCGCCGCCCACCTCGGTAACGGCGCGAGCATGTGTGCGCTTCTCCAGCGCAGAAGCATCGCCAGCACCATGGGATTCACCGCACTCGACGGATTGATGATGGGCACCCGCTGCGGCGCTATCGACCCCGGTGTACTGTTCTATCTGATGCGCGAAAAAGCCATGACCGCTGACGAGGTCGAAGACCTGCTCTACCGCCGCTCGGGTCTGCTCGGGGTATCGGGTCTGAGCAGTGACATGCGCGAACTGGAGGCGAGCAGCGACCCGCGCGCCAGAGAGGCAATCGAACTTTTCGTTTATCGCGCCGCACGCGAAGTGGGCTCGCTTGCCGCCGCACTGGGCGGGCTTGATGCGCTGGTGTTCACGGGCGGCATCGGCGAACGCTCGACTCGGGTGCGGGCGATGATCTGCGAACAATCCCGCTGGCTCGGCATCGAACTCGATCCGGATGCCAACCGCGCCCATTCCACGCTGATCAGTTCTCAGGCAAGCCGGGTTGCAGTTTGCGTCATTCCCACAGACGAGGAAGTCGTGATTGCGCGGCATGCGTATCGACTGCTGGCCTGACGCCGTCCGTGCTATTCACGGTATGATGCCAGGCGTCGACTGAAGTGATCCTGAAAATTACGAACATGAAAATACTCGTCCTGGGCGCCGGCGGCATCGGCGGATATTTCGGCGGGCGACTCGCGGCCGCCGGCGCCGACGTTACCTTTCTGGTGCGCCCGCGCCGTGCCGAACAACTGAAACAAAACGGCCTGGTGATCAAGAGCCCGCGCGGCAACCTGCGACTATCGGTTGCCACCGTGCTCGCTGAACAGCTGCAGCCGGGTTACGACCTCGTCTTTCTCACCTGCAAAGCCTACGATCTCCCCGTGGCGGTCGCTGCCATCGCGCCCGCCATGGGACCGCACACAGCGGTCTTGCCTGCGCTCAACGGCATCCTGCATCTCGATGTTTTGAATGGAAATTTTGGAAACGACCGAGTGCTCGGCGGACTGGCCCAGATTGCGGCCACGCTGACGCCCGAAGGCGAAATTCATCATCTGAGCGACTTTCATGCGCTCACTTTCGGCGAACTTTCGGGCCAGCGCTCGCCGCGCTGCGAGAAATTCTCATCCCTTTGCGCCAACGCCGGTTTCTCGTCCCGCCTGTCCGATAACATCTGGCTCGAATTGTGGGAAAAGTTCGTATTCCTGTGCACGCTCGCCGGGATGACCTGTCTGATGCGCGCCAGCGTCGGTGCCATCACTCGCAGCGAGGACGGCGAAGCACTGATGCGCGAAATGTTGGAGGAATGCCGCCGGGTGGCGGCCGCGTCAGGCTATGAACCACGGCCTGAGGTACTGGCGCTGTACGGAACCAAGCTGACCGAGCGCAGCTCAGATTTCACCGCGTCCATGCTGCGCGACATCGAGCGCGGCGGCCCCACCGAGGGCGATCATATTGTCGGCGACATGCTGCGTCGGGCGCGACGCCTTGATATCGAGACCCCGTTGCTACGCGTAGCCTTTTGTCATCTGCAAGCCTACGAGGCGATGCGCGCCGCCCAATAAGAAAGGCGGGCTTTTGCCCGCCTGCCCCTTCACTCCTTACCCTTCACTCTTAGCCCCTCACGGGTTCAGAATGGGATATCGTCATCCATCTCGTCAAACCCACCCCCGCCTTTTTTCGACGGCTTGGCTTTGGCTTCGCTGCCACCGGCAGCTGCCGCAGGCTCACGCTCACGCGCCGCGGACTCCCCACCGCCACCGCGACTGCCCAGCAGTTGCATGCGGTCGGCGACGATTTCAGTTGAATAACGGTCCTGCCCTTCCTTGTCCTGCCATTTGCGGGTACGGATACGGCCTTCAACGTACACCGGCGAGCCTTTTTTCAAGTACTCGCCGGCAATCTCAGCCAGCTTGCCGAAGAAGGCGACGCGGTGCCACTCGGTATGCTCCTGCTTCTCGCCGCTCTTGTCCTTCCACGTATCGGTGGTGGCGACAGTTATGTTGGTCACGGCATCGCCCGATGGGAGATAGCGCGTCTCCGGGTCTTTACCGAGATTGCCGATGAGAATTACCTTGTTGACCGATGCCATCACATTCCCCCTTCTAAAAGTTTGCGCACAGTTTGCTCGTCAAAGCCCGCGCTGTCTACCTTGAGGTAAGCGGTGCGCTCAACGGCAGCCACCCGCGCCTCGTGCACGCCTGGCAACCCGCGAAGCCTGACAGTCAGCCGCACGGCCTGATCCGCGTCGAGTTCCGGCAGATCATAGGTGCGCGCACTCAGTGGCGCCGGAATTTTCATGCCGAGCGCGAGTATAAGCCAGATAACGAGCAAAGCGGCGTCGAGGATGACAACACCACTGACGCCCCAGCGGCCATAGGCAAATCCGCCCGCTACGGCACCGACGAAAGTGCCGAAAAACTGGATGCTGCTGTAAAGGCCGATGGCTGTGCCTTTGGCGCCCGCGGGTGCGAGCCGCGTCGTGAGCGTCGGCAGCATGGCTTCCAGCACGTTGAATGGCGTGAAAAACAACAGCAGGAATATTGCTATCGGCACGACCCCGCCGGCCAGCCACGGCATCAGCAGCTGTGCCAGCAGGATCAATGCTATTGATCCGGAAAATATTGCCTTGATCAGATGCGCTTTCCCGGCATTGAGTATGGCCGGGATCATCAGCACGAAAGAGCCCAACATCACCGGCAGATAAACTTCCCAGTGCGCATCAATACCAAGCCCGGCATCGCGCAGGGAGAACGGCACCATGATGAACAGCGCCATCAGCACGGCGTGCAGCGTGAAAATGCCGAAGTTCAGGCGCGCGAGCTGCGGGTCGCTCAGGGCGCGCCACAGCCCCGCCAGGCCGCCGATGTCGGGCCGGGGCTGCGCCGGGGCGTCAGGCACCAGCCGGTAGACCACGCCCATTGCAGCCAGTGCCAGCACGGCCGTCAACACGAAAATGCCCGGCACACCTATCATCTTGTTGAGCCAGGGACTCACCGCCAGCGACAGCGCGAAAGCAAGGCCTATGGTCGACCCTATCATGGCCATCGCCTTGGCGCGGTGCTCCTCGCGCGTAAGATCGGCGGTCAACGCGATCACCGCCGCCGAAATGGCGCCCGCACCCTGCAGCATGCGCCCCAGGATCACGATATAAATGTTGGGGGCAGCGGCGGCGACGATACTGCCCACGGCGAATATCACCAGGCCAACGTAAATGGTCGGCTTGCGGCCATAACGGTCGGACCACCAACCGAACGGCAGCTGCAGGATCGCCTGTGTCAGCCCATAGGCGCCAATCGCAAAGCCAACCAGCGTCAGATCCTCGCCGCCGGGCAGCTGCTCGGCATAGATTGCGAACACCGGGAGAATGACGAACATCCCCAGCATGCGCAGGCCAAAAATGCCGGCAAGGCTGAGGCTGGCGCGCAGTTCCAGGGCGCTCATCTTGTTGCTGGAAGACATGACCGGACGGGGAGCAGAAAACAGATTGGGAATTGACCAGGAAGTTAGGTATATTAACAGGTTTACTTCGCTCTAGGATTCCCTGCTTGGCCATCACTTCGCCCAGCGTCATCCGGCCGCATGCCATCGACCCGGAATCTCCGTCACGCGGATCCGATTACATCCGGATCCGCGGTGCACGCACGCACAATCTCAAGAACATCAATCTTGATCTGCCGCGCAACCGGCTGGTCGTGATCACAGGTCTTTCGGGATCAGGAAAGTCCTCGCTGGCGTTTGACACTCTTTACGCCGAGGGTCAGCGCCGCTATGTCGAGTCGCTGTCGGCATACGCGCGGCAGTTCCTGCAGCGCATGGAAAAACCCGATGTCGACCTGATCGAAGGCCTGTCTCCGGCGATTTCCATAGAACAGAAGGCGACCAGCCATAATCCGCGCTCGACCGTCGGTACCGTTACCGAGATCCATGATTACCTGCGGCTGCTGTTTGCGCGCATCGGCGACCCGCACTGCCCCGATCACAATATCCTGCTCACGGCGCAAAGCGTATCGCAGATGGTCGACCATGTGCTGCAGTTGCCCGAAGATACCCGCCTGATGATACTTGCGCCCCTCATAGTCGGGCGCAAGGGGGAACAGGCCGATCTGTTCGACGAACTGCGCGCGCAAGGCTTCGTGCGGCTGAGAATAGACGGCTCCGTGCACGAGATCGATGCCCTGCCCAAGCTCAAGAAAAACACCAAGCACACGGTGGAGGTAGTGGTGGACCGCCTCAAGGTCCGCGCCGATGCCAAACAGCGCCTCGCCGAATCGTTCGAAACCGCGCTGCGCCACGCCGACGGCCGCGCACTTGCGGTCGAGATGGACTCCGGCCACGAACACCTGTTTTCCGCCAAATTCGCCTGCCCGGTCTGCAGCTACTCGCTGCCGGAACTGGAACCACGGCTATTTTCGTTCAATAATCCCATGGGCGCCTGCCCGCGCTGCGATGGGCTGGGCAGCATCAGCTTTTTCGATCCCAAGCGTGTGGTCGCCTTCCCCGATCTGTCGCTCGCCTCGGGCGCGATCAAGGGCTGGGACCGGCGCAACCAGTTCTACTTCCAGATGCTGCAATGCCTGGCCAGCCATTACGGTTTCGACATCGAAGCGCCATTCAACGAGCTGCCCCAAGAGATTCAGGATCCGGTGCTGCAGGGCTCGGGCCGCGACAAGATCGAGTTCATCTACATCGGCGAGAACGGTAAAAAGTTCACGCGCGAGCACGAATTTGAAGGGGTGATACCCAACCTCGAACGCCGTTACCGCGAAACCGACTCCCTCGTGGTGCGGGAGGAACTGGCAAAATACCTGAATACCCAGACCTGCCCCGAGTGTAACGGCACGCGCCTGCGGCGCGAAGCGCGTCATGTCACGATCGCGGGAGAGGCGATTTATGACATCAGCGCCCTGCCGCTGGCACAGGCGATACGCTTCTTTGAAGATGTCACACTGTCCGGAACCAAGCTGGCGATCGCCGACAAAATTGTCCGGGAAATCATCAACCGCCTGCAGTTCCTCAACAACGTCGGCCTCGATTACCTGTCGCTGGACCGCGCGGCCGACACGCTCTCGGGTGGCGAGGCGCAACGCATACGGCTGGCGAGCCAGATCGGCTCAGGACTGACCGGTGTCATGTACGTGCTCGACGAACCGTCGATCGGTCTGCACCAGCGCGACAACGCACGACTGCTCGACACGCTCAAGCGCCTGCGCGACATCGGTAACTCGGTGATCGTGGTCGAGCATGACCAGGAGGCGATCATGAGCGCCGATTACATCGTCGACATGGGCCTGGGCGCGGGGGAGCACGGCGGCAGCGTCATAGCGGAAGGCACGCCCCAGGAAATCTGCAATCATCCCGAATCGTTGACCGGACACTACCTGATTGGCCGCAACCGCATCGAGATCCCGGCATTGCGCCATCGCGTGAACCCCAAACGCCAACTGGTGATAACAGGCGCCTGCGGCAATAATCTGAAGAACATCACGGTCAAGATACCAGTCGGAATGTTCATCTGCGTGACCGGCGTATCGGGCTCGGGGAAATCGACGCTCATCAACGACACTCTGTCCCAGGCCGCTGCCCGCCACCTGTATGGCAGCGCAGCCGAACCGGCCGCGCACGAGGCCATCACCGGCATCGAATTTTTCGACAAGATCGTCAATGTCGACCAAAGCCCGATTGGTCGCACGCCACGCTCCAATCCCGCGACCTATACCGGTCTGTTTACGCCGATCCGCGATCTGTTTGCCGGCGTTCCAGCGGCGCGCGAGCGCGGCTACGGGCCGGGACGGTTTTCGTTCAACGTCAAGGGCGGCCGTTGTGAAGCCTGCCAGGGTGACGGTGTGCTCAAGGTCGAAATGCACTTTCTTCCCGACATCTACGTGCCGTGCGATGTATGCCACGGCAAGCGCTATAACCGCGAGACGCTGGAGATTCTGTACAAGGGCAAAAGCATCCACGAGGTGCTGCAGATGACGGTTGAGCAGGCCTCGCAGTTTTTCAGCGCAGTGCCGATGATCTCCCGCAAACTGCAGACGCTGCTCGACGTGGGCCTGGGTTACATCACGCTGGGCCAGAGCGCGACCACGCTCTCCGGGGGTGAGGCGCAGCGAGTGAAACTTGCACTCGAACTCTCCAAGCGCGACACCGGGCGCACGCTCTACATCCTGGACGAGCCGACCACCGGGCTGCATTTCCACGACATCGATCTGCTGTTGCGCGTACTGCACCGGCTGCGCGACCACGGCAATACGGTGGTGGTCATAGAGCACAACCTGGATGTCATCAAGACCGCCGACTGGGTCATAGACCTGGGCCCTGAGGGCGGCGATGGCGGCGGACGCCTGGTCGCGGAGGGCACGCCCGAAGACGTGGCGAAAAACAAGGCCAGCCATACCGGACACTACCTCAAGAAGATGCTGGCTTAGAAAAACCAGTGCCGAAGTGATTGGGTGATTAAGTGATTGAAACCAAGCTGCAGGTCGACACGACGTTCGCAATTGTTCATCATGTATGGGCTGCTCACTCGCCCAATCACTTAATCACTTAATCACTTCTTGCTAATGTCTCCACGCGACCTGTTACTGGGCAGCTTTCGTGCGGCGCTTGCCGCCGCCGATCCACTCAAGATCGTGCCGCAGCATCTGCCGCAGCCGCCCAAAGGCAGGACGCTGGTCGTCGGTGCCGGCAAAGCCGCGGCAGCCATGGCGCTGGCCGTAGAGCAAAACTGGCCGGCCGACGCGCTGCTCGATGGTCTGGTCATCACGCGCTACCAGCACGGATTGCTGACCAACCGCATCACGGTGATCGAAGCCGGACATCCTGTGCCCGACCAATCCGGTGAAAAAGCCGCGCTGGAAATTCTGCGGCGCGTGAAAACCCTGACCAAGGACGACCTGCTGCTCGCGCTGGTATCGGGTGGCGGCTCCAGCCTGCTGGCGCTGCCGGTCGAGGGGCTGGCGATGGATGACTTAAAAAACGTAACGAAACAAATGCTTATGTCAGGTGCGCCGATTCAGGACATGAACACGGTGCGTAAGCACTTATCGGCGATCCAGGGCGGCAGACTCGCCGCGGCATGCCGAGCGCAGATTGTCGCGCTGGTGATTTCAGATGTGACGGGGGACGACCCGACCCACATTGCTTCCGGCCCGTGCGCGCCCGACCCGACTACGTATCAGGACGCACTCGACATTCTTGGGCGATACGCCATCAGAGCGCCGAAACCGGTGACGGAACATCTGACGCGCGGCGCGGCCGGCGAGATTCCGGAAACGCCGAAACCGGGAAACAGGATATTCGCACGCGTGGAAAACCGCGTGATCGCCACCGCACAGACCGCGCTGCAGGCCGCAGCGCAATTCTTCATTGCGCACGATATCCATCCGGCCATCCTCGGCGATTCGGTGACGGGCGAAGCACGCGAAGTCGCCAAGGTGTACGGCGCCCTTGCACGGGAAGTAAAACAGCATGGATTGCCGTGGCAACCCCCGGTGGCACTGATCTCCGGCGGTGAGTGCACGGTCACGGTCAAAGGTAAAGGCCGTGGCGGCCGTTGCGCCGAGTTCCTGCTCTCGCTCGCAATCGATCTCGATGGTGCGGAGAGCATCCACGCGCTCGCCTGTGACACCGACGGCATCGACGGTTCGGAGGACAACGCGGGCGCCATACTCGCACCCGACGCTTTAAAGCGCGCCATAAAAAAGAAACTGGATGCCGCGGCGCTGCTGGAAAACAACGATGGCCACGGCTTCTTCAGCCCCCTTGACGATCTCGTCGTCACCGGTCCCACGCGCACCAACGTCAACGATTACCGGGTCATCCTCGTGCTCTGATCTGCTGTCGCCATGGACAGGCGGCCGCTTGATTACCCCGTCCGGCGGCGTGGCCCTCCGTGCATGGACGCCGACGGCGTGGTCCTGCCGCGGTTACCGTGACGCCGAGGAGCGCGCGCAGGTTCGCCAAACACCTGGGCCGATGACGGGAATGCCTGCCCGGCATTGGACTCGGGTTGCCGATCGTTGTCGATATCGTTAACCGGGTTATCCGCGAGTTGGCGGTTGCCGTCACGATCCTGGTTGCCGTCGCGC
Source organism: Burkholderiales bacterium (assembly GCA_030683105.1). Taxonomy (GTDB): domain Bacteria; phylum Pseudomonadota; class Gammaproteobacteria; order Burkholderiales; family SG8-41; genus CAKKQX01. Next base: position 113,423 of record JAUXMZ010000047.1, read on the forward strand.
TCGCTGCCGGGCGCGAAATCACGATTCCCGCGATCGACGCTGGGGTTACGGCTGGAGGCCTGACTTCGACGTCCACGATCAACGTTGGGGGCGCCGCTGGCCGTGCGATTACGATTCCCGCGATCGGGGTTGGGGTTGCGGCCGGAGCTTTGATTACGACTCCCGCGATCAGGATTGGGATTGCGCTCGCGGGGTTCGCCGCGGCCGGCGCGCGGGGTACGCTGGCCTTGCGGAGTACGCGGTTCGGACGTAGGCACTGCAGCAGCTTCGAAACCCGGAATGATCTGCCGTTCGATGCGGCGCCCCAGCAGCTTCTCTATGGCGGCGAGCAGCGGCTGCTCCTCGAATGACACCAGCGAGATGGCTTCGCCGACACTGCCGGCGCGCCCGGTGCGCCCGATGCGATGAACGTAATCCTCGGGCACGTGCGGCATGTCGAAGTTGACTACGTGCGGCAGTTCCTCAATGTCCAGGCCACGCGCTGCAATATCTGTGGCCACCAGCACGCGCACCGTGCCAGCCTTGAAGCCTGCCAGCGCCTTGGTGCGCGCAGGCTGGCTTTTGTTGCCGTGAATTGCCGTCGCCTCGATGCTGCTTCTGCACAACTGCTCCGCGAGGCGGTTGGCGCCATGCTTGGTTCGGGTAAAGACCAGCACCTGCCGCCAGTCGCCCGTTGACACCAGATGCGCGAGCAAATCACGCTTGCGATCCTGCCGCACCGGATGAATGCGCTGGGCGACCAGCTCGGATTCCGCATTCCGCCGCGCGACATCGATCAGCGCCGGATTGTGGAGCAGGCCATCGGCCAGCTTGCGGATCTCGTCCGAAAACGTCGCAGAGAACAGCAGGTTTTGGCGCTTCGCCGGCAACAGTGCAAGTATGCGTCTGATGTCGCGTATGAAGCCCATATCGAGCATGCGGTCGGCATCATCCAGCACCAGAATTTCCACGTGCGACAGGTCGACTGTCTTCTGTTGAACGTGATCGAGCAGCCGCCCGGGCGTGGCTACCAGGATATCCACACCGCGGCGCAACGCCTCGATCTGCGGATTGATGCTGACGCCACCATAAATCAGGGTGGAGCGCAGCGGAAGATGCCTGCCATAGGTACGCACGCTTTCTTCTACCTGGGCCGCCAGCTCGCGGGTCGGCGTCACGATCAGGGCTCGCACCGGATGGCGCGCCGGCGTAGCCGATGCACTGGCTTGTGTTGCCAGCAGCTGCAGCAGCGGCAGGGTAAATCCGGCCGTTTTGCCAGTGCCGGTCTGGGCGCCGGCCAGAACATCGCGGCCTTCGAGAATAACGGGTATCGCCTGTAACTGGACCGGCGTGGGTTGCGTGTAGCCTTCATCGGCCACAGCACGGGTCAACTCGGCCGACAGGCCGAGACTGGTGAACAACTGAGTCAAATAAATCTCCTGGGATCAGCCTGCTATGGCGACTAGCCATCAGAACCGGTTCAGGCAGAATCAACTGTGGTTTAAAGGTTCGGGGGAGTTTGGGAAACAACCGCGATAAGACCGGGCCGCAGACCGGATGAACTGCGGCATGATGATCTTGCCGTGCATTATACACGGTTTTTCAGGGCCTTGGCGCGACAGCGGGTGATTTGCCCCCGGCAGCTTAGACCGCTGGTGGACATCCTTGCAAATCATGCATGTCGATATTGGTCACATACTGGTGGTAAATCCTGTCTATGCGCGACAATACCTGCTCCCGCCCGAGTATGCTGCTTGCGCGCACCGCGTCTGCGAATAATTCAGGGGTGAGCAGATTCAACGCGACGGCGGATACCGGCGTATAGCTCAGGTGCCACGGCTCGGGATAAAAGCCGCCGCGGTAAGCACGGTACGGCCGGTAAAATCCGAAACTCGCGCTGTTCTCGTCCAGCCACCGATGCAGACGGTGGAATACACCGCCGGGGGCCGCCTCCTCCGGCAGCAATCGCACCCGGTATCCTTCAGGCTGCGCAGCGCGGTCGATGACGTCGATTTCCGTGCCCCAGTGATGCCGGCTGCCGCCCGGCACCGCACTCCAGCACACTATGGCATCGATCAGTTCCTCGTCGTTCAGACGCGCATGGTCCACTACGTTGCCATTCGCATCATAAAGCGGCCGCTCGCCGCGGAATTTCCGATCCCAGATTTTTTGCTGCGCGGCAAAATCCCGGAACGCGCTCACGATCTCGATGGCCAGGCCCTCGCGCGCCGCGGCCGCTCTCATGGCGAGGAAAGGCTCCATGGTGTCCCGCTGCAGCGCTGCGCCGAGATCGTCACGCTGCACGACGTGACTGCGTGCGCGGCCGGTGAGTTCCAGTTCGTTCAGCATGAGGTTATTCTAAACCTCGATCAGCCCACATAAAACGAAAAAAACCGGCACAAGGCCGGCTTTTCCGGTGCGCACTACGGCTTAGGCAGCAGCCGTGGACGCCTCATTCTTCTCGCTCTTCTTGGTTGCCTTCGCCGCGGTATCCTCCGTGGGCTCCGGGCGGTCCATCAGTTCGACCAGCGCCATCGGAGCATTATCGCCCTGGCGAAAACCATACTTCAGGATGCGTAAATACCCGCCGGGGCGCTTGGCATAACGCGGGCCGATTTCGGCGAACAGCTTGACCACCATATCGCGATCGCGCAGCCGGTCAAAGGCGAGCCTGCGGTTGGCCAGCGTGGGCTTCTTTCCGAGCGTAATGATGGGCTCGACGACGCGACGCAGCTCCTTCGCTTTGGGCAGCGTGGTCTTGATGACCTCGTGCTTGAGCAGCGAATTGGTCATGTTGCGCAGCATCGCCAGGCGATGGCTGCTGGTGCGGTTGAGTTTTCTTAATCCGTGACGGTGACGCATTGTTGGTTCCTCACTAAAGGATGAGGGATGAAGGATGAAGGATGTGCCGGCGCTGCATTACGCCTTGCCCCATTCTTCCGCCTTCCGCCTTCAACCTCGTATTTAAACTTTCTCCAGCCCGGCAGGGGGCCAATTTTCCAGCTTCATGCCAAGCGTAAGCCCGCGCGAAGCAAGCACTTCCTTGATCTCGTTAAGCGATTTGCGTCCAAGATTCGGCGTCTTCAGCAGTTCAGTCTCGGTACGCTGAATGAGGTCCCCGATGTAGTAAATGTTCTCGGCCTTGAGGCAGTTCGCCGAACGCACGGTGAGTTCAAGATCATCCACCGGGCGCAGCAGGATGGGATCGATTTGGGTCGCTTTCTTTTCCTCGATCTGAGCCGGCATGCCCTGGAGATCGGCAAACACCGACAGCTGATCGACCAGAACGCGCGCGGCGTAGCGCACAGCTTCCTCGGGGTCGATCGCGCCATTGGTCTCGATATCCATGATCAGCTTGTCGAGGTCCGTGCGTTGTTCGACACGCGCAGACTCAACCGAGTAGCTTACGCGGCGCACCGGGCTGAACGACGCGTCGAGCATGAGGCTGCCCACGGCACGGCTTTCCTCGCCATCGAGCTTGCGGCTGGTGGCGGCGATGTAACCGCGGCCCTGCTCAACCGAAATCTGCATGTCGAGTTTTCCGCCCGCCGACAGATGCGCGATCACATGGTCGGGATTGACGATCTCGACATCGTGGATCTGTTCGATGTCGCCGGCCGTCACCACGCCTTCACCTGATTTTTTCAGCGTAAGTGTTACTTCCTCGCGATTGTGCAGCTTTAGCACGATGCCCTTCAGATTGAGCAGAATGTCGACCACGTCTTCCTGCACGCCGTCGAGCGTGGAGTACTCGTGCAGCACCCCGGCAATCTTGACCTCGGTTACCGCATATCCCGGCATCGATGACAGCAGGGTGCGGCGGAGCGCATTGCCCAGTGTGTGGCCGTAACCACGCTCGAACGGCTCCATCGTGAGCTTGGCGTGATATGGCGTGATGTTCTGCACGTCGATGATGCGAGGCTTTAGGAACGCACTGCTAGACATGGCTCGAAACCCTCTTGGAAATTACTTCGAGTAAAGCTCGACGATGAGCGACTCGTTGATCGTGGATGGCAGTTCGGAACGTTGCGGACGCGCCTTGAAAATTCCCTTGAGCGCCTTGGCGTCAACTTCCAGCCATTCTGCAAAACCGCGGGATTCCATCGCCTCTGCAGCGCCTTTAATGCGCAGCTGGTCCTTGGCGGGTTGCGCGACTTCTACCACATCGCCCGGGTTGCACTGGAACGACGGAATATTAACGCGCTTGCCGTTCACCAGAATCCCGTTGTGACGGACGATCTGGCGCGCTTCGGTGCGTGAAGCACCAAAACCCATACGATGGACGACGCTGTCCAGCCGGCTCTCAAGGATCTGCAGCAGCGCTTCGCCGGTGACGGCTTTGCTGCGCGAAGCATCCTTGTAGTTCTTGCGGAACTGGCGCTCGAGCAGGCCGTAAATTCGGCGTACTTTTTGCTTTTCACGCAATTGCACGCCGTAACCTGAAAGGCGCGACTGTTTCTGGCCGTGCTGCCCCGGCGGATAATTGCGGCGTTCTATCGCGCACTTGTCCGTGAAGCATTTTTCGCCCTTGAGGAAGAGTTTCTCTCCCTCGCGACGGCACTGGCGGCATTTTGGATCGAGATTCCTTGCCACGTTCGAACTCCTTTAAATCCGGCGCTTTTTCGGCGGTCGGCAACCGTTGTGCGGCACCGGCGTCACGTCCGAAATACTGGTGATCTTGAAACCTACGGCGTTCAGCGCCCTGACTGCAGATTCACGGCCGGGCCCGGGCCCCTTGATGCGCACTTCTATGTTTTTCACACCGCACTCTGCAGCAAGTTTTCCCGCCTGCTCTGAAGCAATCTGCGCGGCAAACGGCGTCGACTTGCGCGAGCCCTTGAAACCGCTGCTGCCTGAAGTAGCCCACGCCAGCGTGTTGCCCTGGCGGTCGGTGATGGTGACGATGGTGTTGTTGAAGGATGCGTGAACGTGGGCGATGCCTTCTGCCACATTCTTCTTGACCTTCTTGCGCACCCGGGTGCTTGCTTTTGCCATATCGCTTTACCTTTGACTCAATCTTTAAACTGGAGCTGCTTTTTGCATCTTCACCGCCGCCTTGCGCGGGCCCTTGCGGGTGCGGGCATTGGTGCGTGTACGCTGGCCGCGCAGCGGCAGTCCGGCGCGGTGACGCTTGCCACGGTAGGTGCCGAGATCCATCAGGCGCTTGATGTTCATCGATATTTCGCGGCGCAGGTCGCCCTCGACCGTAAAGCGGGCCACTTGTTCGCGCAACTTGTCCATATCGGAATCAGACAAGTCCTTGATTTTACTAGAGAAACCAATTCCAGCTGCGGTGCAGATCGCGCGCGATAAACTGCGTCCGATGCCAAAAATCGCGGTCAGCGCGATCTCCGCATGCTGATGATTTGGAATGTTTACGCCACCAATACGGGCCATGTGCTACCCCAAAACGGAAAACCTATAATTTTAACGCCTAACCAGCTAATTTTCAATCAAAAATCAGCCAATCAGCCCTGGCGCTGCTTGTGGCGGGGGTCGGTACAGATTACCCGGACCACACCTTTGCGCTTGATAACCTTGCAGTTGCGGCAAAGCTTTTTTACCGATGCCAGCACTTTCATGTGTTGCTCCTTCTAAACTCTTACTTTGCCCGGAACACGATGCGTCCCCGGGTCAGGTCATACGGTGTCAGTTCCACCGTTACCTTGTCACCGGGCAGTATGCGTATATAGTGCATGCGCATCTTGCCCGAGATGTGTCCGAGGACCTCGTGGCCATTTTCCAGTTTGACCCGGAAAGTTGCATTGGGAAGGTTTTCCACCACCTCGCCCTGCATCTGTATCGTTTCTTCTTTCGCCATTACCTAGCGGGGAACACGCCACCCTTGAAATTGGCTTTCTTGAGCAGGCTTTCGTACTGGTGGGACATCATGTAGGCCTGTACCTGAGCCATGAAATCCATGGTCACCACCACGATGATCAGAAGACTGGTGCCGCCGAAATAAAACGGCACATTCTTCCATACGATCAAAAACTCCGGCAGCAGGCACACCAGCGTCACGTAAATCGCGCCGGCAAGCGTAAGCCTCAGCGTAATTTTTTCGATATAACGGGCGGTCTGGTCACCGGGCCGGATGCCAGGCACGAAAGCGCCGCTTTTCTTCAGATTATCCGCAGTCTCCTTCGGATTAAACACCAGCGCGGTATAGAAGAAACAAAAGAAAATGATCGCCGACGCATAGAGCAATGTATAAATCGGCTGGCCGGGATGCAGGGTGGCCGCAATGTTTTTGAGCCAGTCCATGCCTTCGCTCGCGCCGAACCAGCCACCCAGTGTCGCCGGAAACAGGATGATCGACGAGGCGAAAATCGGCGGGATGACGCCCGCCATGTTGAGCTTGAGCGGCAGGTGCGAAGTCTGGCCGCCGTAAACCTTGCGCCCGACCTGGCGTTTGGCGTAATTAACCAGAATTTTCCTTTGGCCGCGCTCGACAAAACACACGAAGGCGGTCACCCCGATCACCAGGGCAAATATGAACAGTACCACCGGGACCGAAAATGCACCGGTGCGCGCCAGTTCCAGGGTTCCGGCGACAGCCTGCGGGAAACCCGCTGCAATGCCGGCGAAAATAATGAGGGAAATGCCGTTGCCCACGCCGCGTTCGGTAATCTGCTCGCCGAGCCACATCAGGAATATGGTGCCGGTCACCAACGTGATCATCGCGGTAAGCCGGAATGCGAGGCCCGGATCAATCACGAGCCCTTGCTGTGATTCAAGCGCAATGGCAATGCCCAAGCCCTGGAACAACGCCAGTGCCGCGGTGCCATACCGCGTGTACTGCGTGATCTTGCGGCGGCCGGACTCGCCCTCTTTCTTGAGCGCTTCCAGCGTCGGATGCACCACCGTCATCAGCTGCATGATGATGGACGCCGAAATGTAGGGCATGATGCCAAGCGCAAAAATCGAGAATCTCGACAGCGCGCCGCCCGAAAACATATTGAACATGTCCAGAATGCCGCCGCGCTGCGACTGAAACAACTCCGCGAGCTGCGCCTGATCGATACCCGGCACAGGGATGAACGAACCAATGCGGAACACTATCAGCGCGCCGAGCAGAAACAGCAGGCGACGTTTCAAGTCGCCCATCTTGCCCGAAGCCAGCAGTGATTCGTTGGCAGCCAAAGTTATTCAGCCTTACCTGCGCCGGCAGCGTTTTTCTTGCTCTTGGCGACGAGTTTCGCCGGAACTTCCGCAACCGCGGCGTCCTCGATCGATCCACCCGCCGCTTCGATGGCGGCGCGCGCACCCTTGGTAACACGCAATCCCTTCAACGCAACCTTGCGCTTGATTTCACCGGACAGGATCACCTTGGCGTTCAGCGACTGCGCAGGCACCACGCCTGCCTTCACAAGCGCCGCGAGATCGATCACGTCCACTTTCATTTTCTGGATTTCGTCGAGCCGCACTTCGGCTGTATCGCCTCTGGTGAGCGAGACGAAGCCACGCTTGGGCAGGCGCCGCTGCAACGGCATCTGACCGCCTTCGAAACCGACTTTGTGAAAACCGCCCGCACGCGAGCTTTGGCCCTTGTGGCCGCGTCCGGCGGTTTTGCCTAGACCGCTGCCTATGCCGCGACCGACGCGCTTTTTGGAATGCTTGGAACCTGCCGCCGGCTTGATGTTATTTAACTGCATTTAGCCCTCACACCTGACGAGATAGGATACCTTGTTGATCATGCCGCGCACCGCCGGTGTGTCCTCGACTTCCACCGTGTGGTTAATACGGCGCAGACCCAGGCCGCGCACCGACGCACGGTGCTCCGGTCTGGTGCCAATAACGCTCTTAAGCAGCGTCACCTTGAGTTTCTTCCCCTGTGCCTTGGCCATGATTACCCCGTAATTTCCTCTACCGACTTGCCGCGCTTGGCAGCGATTTGCGCCGGTGTGTTCATTGCCGTCAAACCATTGATGGTTGCGCGAACCACATTGTAGGGATTGGTCGAACCCAGGCACTTGGCAAGGATGTTGGTCACGCCCATCACCTCGAGCACCGCCCGCACCGGGCCGCCGGCTATGATGCCGGTGCCTTCATGCGCAGGTTGCATAAACACCCGGGCGGCGCCATGGCGGCCGATTACCGTGTGCTGCAGTGTGCCGTTCTTAAGCTGGACCTTGACCATTTTCTTGCGTGCTTCTTCCATCGCTTTCTGGATCGCAACCGGCACTTCGCGCGACTTGCCCTTGCCCATGCCGATGCTGCCATCGCCGTCGCCGACCACGGTGAGCGCGGCAAAACCCATCACGCGGCCGCCTTTCACCACTTTAGTCACGCGATTGATCGCAACCATTTTTTCGCGCAGGCCGTCGCTGCTCTCAGCGCCGCCGTGCATCTTACCTGCATTCATTTTTGCCATAGCGTATCCCGGTATTCCGTTTAGAACTTCAGGCCGTGTTCACGCGCCGCTTCCGCCAGCGCCTTGATACGGCCGTGGAACCTGCAACCGCCGCGATCGAAAGCCACCGCCTCGATCCCGAGTTTTTTGGCTTTTTCGGCAATGCGTTTACCGATCTCAGCCGCCGCCGCAATGTTTCCGCCATTTTTCAGCGTGCTGCGCACTTCCGACTCCGCAGTCGATGCGGATGCCAGCACTTTAGCGCCGGATGCATCGATCACTTGAGCATAGATATGGCAGTTCGTACGATGCACCGTTAGGCGCACCACTTTTAACTCCGCGATCTTGGCGCGGGTCCGGCGTGAACGGCGCAGACGCGCTATGTTTTTATCAATCATATGTCACTCGCTTACTTCTTCTTGGTTTCCTTGAGCACGATCTTCTCGTCGGCGTATCGCACACCCTTGCCCTTGTAGGGTTCGGGGCTGCGGTAATGGCGGATTTCAGCCGCCACCTGGCCAACCTTTTGCCTGTCCGTGCCCTTGATCAGAATCTCGGTCTGAGTTGGTGTCTCTGCTTTCACACCTGCCGGCATCTGGTGGACCACAGGATGCGAAAAGCCGAGGGTAAGATTCAACTTGTCACCCTGCGCCTGAGCCCGGTAGCCGACACCGACCAGCAACAGCTTTTTCTCAAAGCCCTTGCTTACGCCGTTTACCATATTGGCGACAATCGCCCTCATCGTTCCCGACATGGCGCTGGCCTGCCGGGAGGTATGGGCCGCCGTGAACTCAAGCCGGTTCTCGATTTTCGATACCGTAACGTTAGACGAAAGCTTCTGCGTGAGCACACCAAGCGGCCCCTTGACCGAGATTTCGGTCTGATTCAGCGTCACTTCCACTTTTTCCGGCAGCACTACCGGGTTTTTAGCAATTCTCGACATCGCTTACTCCGCTCTGATCACTAGGCAACGATGCACAAAACTTCGCCACCGACGCCCAGGCCACGCGCCTTGCGATCGGTCATGACGCCCTTTGAGGTCGAAACGATCGCAATACCCAGCCCGTTCATTACAACCGGGATGTCGCGGCTCGGCTTGTAGTTACGAAGCCCGGGGCGACTGATGCGTTCGATCTTCTCTATTACCGGGCGACCGGCATAATATTTAAGGCTGACTTCCAACTGAGGTTTGCCGTCGTTTTCGCGCACGGCAAAACCCTCAATGTAGCCCTCATCCTTGAGCACCTTGGCAATGGCAGATTTCAGCTTGCTCGCCGGCATCGCCACCGATTGTTTCTCCGACAGCTGCGCATTACGAATGCGCGTTAGCATATCGGCGACCGGATCACACATACTCATCGATCTTCTCCTGAACCTACCAGCTGGCCTTGATCACGCCCGGAATCTCACCGCGCATCGCGATGTCGCGCAACTTGCTGCGCGCCAGTCCGAACTTACGGTACACGCCGCGGGGACGGCCGGTCAGCGCGCAGCGATTGCGCAGCCTTACCGGCGAGGCGTCCCTTGGCAGCTTCTGCAGCTTGAGCCGCGCCTCATAGCGTTCCTCAGGGGAAAGCTTCTGATTGTTGACGGCGGCCATCAGCTCCGCGCGCTTGCCGGCAAACTTCTTGACGGTTTCGCGGCGCTTCAGATCGCGGTTCACCAAAGCCTTTTTTGCCATAGTCGTTTCTCAGTTCCTGAACGGAAATTTAAAAGCCGAAAGGAGCGCTCTGGCTTCCTCGTCGGTTTTGGCGGTGGTTGTAATCGTTATATTCATCCCCCGGATGGCGTCGATCTTGTCGTACTCGATCTCCGGGAAAATGATCTGCTCCTTGATGCCCATGTTGTAGTTGCCGCGTCCGTCAAATGACTTGCCGGATATGCCCCGGAAATCCCGGATTCGCGGCATTGCAACGTTAACCAGGCGATCAAGAAATTCATACATACGCGCACCGCGCAGCGTTACCTTGCACCCGATCGGATAATTTTCCCGGATCTTGAAGTTGGCGATCGAGGTGCGCGATTTGGTGACCAAAGGCTTCTGTCCCGCAATCTTGCGCATGTCACCGACCGCGTTATCCAGGATCTTCTTGTCGGCCACCGCTTCGCCCACGCCCATGTTGAGCACAATCTTCTGGATGCGCGGCACCTGCATCGTGCTTTTGTACCCAAACTTTTTAAACAGGTCCTTAGACACACTGTCGCGGTAAAATACTCCGAGCCGGGCCGGCGCAGCCGGTTTGGCGGGTTTTTTCGGCGCAGCTTCTTTGGTTTCCTGCTCCGGCTTGGCGGCCCTGGGTTCTTTGGCAGGCCTGGCTTCTTTTGCCGGTTTGGCGGCCTTCGTTTCTTTCGCCGGTTTGGCCGTTTTGGCGTTTTTATCTTTGGTGTTTTTATCTGAGCTCATACATCAACCACTTCACCGTTAGACTTGAAAAACCGCACGCGGCGGCCATCCTCAAGCACCTTGATGCCAACACGGTCGGCTTTCTTGGTGGCCACATTAAACAAGTTCACGTTAGAAATATGCAGCGGCATTTCTTTTTCGATAATGCCGCCGGCCTCACCTTTCATCGGGTTGGGGCGCTGATGTTTCTTGACCTTGTTGGCGCCTTCCACCAGAACGTGCTCGGTATCTACAATGCGCAGCACGGTGCCGCGCTTGCCCTTGTCCCTGCCGGCAAGCACGATCACGTCATCACCTTTTCTTATCTTGTGCATGATGTCCCTCTTAAAGCACTTCCGGAGCAAGCGACACAATTTTCATGAAGCGCTCCGTCCTGAGTTCGCGCGTTACCGGTCCGAAAATCCGCGTCCCGATCGGCTCGAGTTTCGGATTGAGAAGAACCGCTGCATTGCCGTCAAACTTGATCAACGAACCATCGCTGCGGCGCACGCCTTTTGCAGTGCGCACCACGACGGCACTATAGATCTCGCCTTTCTTCACCCGGCCACGCGGCGCCGCATCCTTGATGCTGACCTTGATCACGTCGCCGATGCCCGCGTAACGCCGCTTGGAGCCGCCGAGCACCTTGATGCACATCACCGAGCGTGCGCCCGTGTTGTCGGCAACGTCCAGAATAGACTGCATCTGAATCATTTTTTTCGCTTCCTGCTTGAGTATCTATTCTTCAACTTGGTCTGTTTGCCAGAAGCTACAGCCAGTATTGAAGCCCGTTCGGGTCGAACCCCAGCGCTTAAATCGGATCCGGGCGCAGAGATCAAAACTTTGAATTTCAGTGAATTCGCCAACCCACAAACCGAATAGGCCGTTACTGAAAAGCCCACTATTATAAGACAGCGATAACGCCTTTGCAAGTCGAAATCAGACCATGCGCGATTTTTCCACCAGCGTAATCACGCGCCACGCCTTGGTCTTGGCAAGCGGCCGGCATTCTTCGATGATCACCAGGTCGCCCTCGTGAAACTCGTTTTTCTCATCGTGGGCGTGGTACTTCTTGGACTGCGTCATGATTTTGCCGTAGAGCGGATGCTTGACGCGCCGCTCTATCAGTACCGTCACGGTTTTTTCCATCTTGTCGCTGACCACACGTCCGGTCAGCGTACGCTTGTTGGCTTCTGCGCTCATACTTTAACCTGTTCTGCCGCTTTTTCGGTCATGACAGTGCGCACACGCGCGATGTCGCGGCGCACCTTCTTGAACTGACTATTATTGGAAAGCTGCTGGGTCGCCTTCTGCATACGCAGGGAAAACTGCGCCCTCAGTAGTGACGCCAGCTCCTGTTGCAACTCTTCGCCAGATTTTGCTCTCAAATCAATCGCTTTCATGTTTTAGCCCCCAACCTGACGGTGCACAAAAGTGGTCATGATCGGCAGTTTCGATGCCGCCAGCCGGAATGCCTCTTTGGCCATCGCTTCGTCAACACCGTCCATCTCGTATAACATCTTGCCCGGCTGGATTTCAGCAACCCAGTACTCTGGATTGCCCTTGCCTTTACCCATGCGCACTTCGGCAGGCTTACGCGAAATCGGCTTGTCCGGGAAAATGCGAATCCAGATGCGGCCGCCCCGTTTGATGTGGCGGGTCATCGCACGACGCGCAGCCTCAATCTGGCGCGCGGTCAGACGACCGCGACCGACGGCCTTCAGGCCGAAGTCGCCAAAGCTCACATCGGCACCGCGGGTCGCCAGGCC
>JAUXMZ010000070.1 GCA_030683105.1 Burkholderiales bacterium
GTCGCGGCCTGCCCATCGGGCTCGATCTACAAACGCGAAGAAGACGGCATCGTGCTGATCGACCAGGACAAGTGCCGCGGCTGGCGCATGTGCGTGTCGGCCTGCCCCTACAAGAAGATTTACTACAACTGGCAGAGCGGCAAGGCCGAGAAGTGCATCTTCTGCTATCCGCGCATCGAAGCAGGCCAGCCAACGGTGTGCTCGGAGACCTGCGTCGGCCGCATCCGCTATCTGGGCGTGCTGCTGTATGACGCCGACCGTATCGAAGAAGCGGCAAGCGTGAGCAATGAGCAGGATCTCTACAACGCGCAACTTGGAATCTTCCTCGATCCGAATGCAGCGGAAGTTCAGGCGCAGGCACGCAAAGACGGCGTGCCGGAGGCATGGTTGAAAGCAGCCGTGGCCTCCCCTGTCTACAAAATGGCGATTGAATGGAAGATCGCTTTCCCGCTGCACCCGGAATATCGCACGCTGCCTATGGTGTGGTACGTGCCGCCGTTATCCCCGATCAGCGCTGCCGCCAACAGCGGTCAGATCGGGCAAAATGGCGCGCTGCCAGATGTAAAATCTCTGCGTATCCCATTGAAATATCTGGCGAATTTACTTACCGCAGGAGAAGAAGAACCGGTGGAACTGGCACTGGAACGGTTGCTGGCCATGCGGGCTTTCATGCGCGGCCGGCACGTCGAGAAAACGGAAAACACCGAGGTGTTGAAGCAGGTGGGACTGGATGTGGCGCAGGTGGAGGAGATGTACCGCTACCTGGCCATTGCCAACTACGAAGACCGTTTCGTGATTCCGACCACGCATCGCGAATATGCCGAGAACGTGTTCGATCTGCGCGGCGGCTGCGGTTTCTCGTTCGGCAACGGCTGTTCGGACGGCTCATCGGAAACCAGCCTGTTCGGCGGCAAAAAGGGCAAGACCATCCCGGTCAAGCAGATTGCGTGAAGGGCATTAGCCACAGAGGATTCTTTTCAATACCCGCTTGACGGGTACACAGAGAACACAGAGAAAATCAATAATCGGGGAACACCAGGCTTCATTGCGGTTTTTCCTCTGTGATCTCTGTGAACTCTGTGGCCAATTAGATTTAAGGAATTTACGATGAAGACATTCAAAGTACTGGCGGCATTGCTCAGTTACCCGGAACTGGAACTGACCGAGGCCGTGGACGAGCTGGAACAGGCGCTCGATGGCGAGAAGCTGCTGTCACGCGGCGACCGGCGCGCGCTCGATGCGCTGTTCACGGCGCTGCGCGATGAGGATCTGCTCGAGCTGCAGGAGCAATACGTCGGCCTGTTCGACCGCGTGCGCTCGTTGTCGCTGCATCTGTTCGAGCATGTTCATGGCGAATCGCGCGACCGTGGGCAGGCGATGGTGGATCTGAAACAGGTCTACCAGAGCCATGGTTTAGCGCTGGCGTCGAATGAATTGCCGGATTTCCTGCCGGCTTTTCTTGAGTACCTGTCGTTTGTACCGGTCAGGGAAGCGCAGGAATTGCTGGTCGATTCCGCGCATATTCTTGAAATACTGGGCGCGCGACTCAAAAAACGCGGCAGTCCGTACAGCGCGGTGCTCTACGCACTGGTCACGCTTTCCGGAGCAAAGTTGACGCCCACCGTGGTCGATGAGTCTGAAATCCGCAAGGAGGACGACCCTGCGACCATAGACAAGGTGTGGGAGGAAGAGCCGGCGTTTGGCGGCAAGCCCAAACCAGCCGAGGTATCTGTGATCCAGTTTTACAAAGGAGCGGCAAGATGAGTTACCTTCATAATATTGTGTTCGGCATCTACCCGTACTTTGCGCTGGGAGTGTTTCTGCTCGGCAGCCTCATTCGCTTTGACCGGGAGCAGTACACCTGGAAAAGCGATTCCAGCCAGTTGCTGAAGCGCGGGCAGCTGGTGTGGGGCAGCAACCTCTTTCATATCGGAATCCTGGCGCTGTTCTTCGGCCATCTGATCGGATTGCTGATGCCCAAGGAAATGTATAACGCACTGGGTCTGTCCACCGAAGGCAAGCAGATGCTGGCCATCATCGCCGGCGCGATCTTCGGCGCATCCTGTCTTATCGGCCTGTTGTTGCTGGTCCATCGGCGCCTGACCGAGCCGCGCATCCTGGCCACGTCCAGCCGCATGGATATTTTCATCCTGCTGTGGATACTGGCGACACTCGTGCTCGGTCTGATCAGCATCTATTTCTCGCTCGGCCACCGCGACGGCAGCGTGATGGTGCAGCTCGGCAACTGGGCGCAGCACATCGTCACCTTGCGCAGCAATGCAGCGGACCACATCGTCACCGTGCACTGGATTTACAAAATACACCTGTTCTTCGGCATGACGGTGTTCGTGCTGTTCCCGTTCTCGCGCCTGGTGCACGTGTGGAGCGGTTTTGCGGCAGTCGGTTATCTGACCCGCGCCTACCAGATCGTGCGCAGCAGGGGCTGATACCCGGTCTCGCGGGCGGCATGATCGTGCCGTCCGCGGCCGGCGTGCGGCGGCAACCCCTGTTCAAAGCTCAGGCAGCGCACCGCTGCCAGCCGATATCACGTTCAGAATCAACACAATACGACAATTGTTGATATGGCACCCGAACCGGCCCGCAAGCATGGAACTTTCCGGTTTCCGGCTCGTTTACAGGAGGTATGCAGCGGCAGGCACGCGGCATCTGCATGGGCCAGGAACTGACCGACCGGGAATGTGCATTGCTGAGCCAGCAGGGCGACCATGCCGCGTATTCCGTGCTGGTGCGTCGTTACCAGGACCGGATATACCGGTTCATCCTGCGCATGGTGTGCTCGCGCGACGAGGCACTGGAACTTGCCCAGGATGTACTGATCAAGGCATTCCAGGCTATGTCCGGCTGGCGGCCGGAGGCGGAATTCCGGACCTGGCTGTTTCGCATTGCCTCGAATACTGCGACGGATGCGCTGCGGCGCCGCAAAGTGGTCGAGTTCGTGGCGCTGGACGAGGATTATGATGTGCCGGGCGAAGGCGCCGGCCCCGAGGCACAACTGGCGGCCAAGCAGCAGCTGATTGCGCTTCAGGCGGCGCTTGACCGCCTGCCGCCCGACCATCGTGAGATTCTGCTGTTACGCGAGGTGGAGGACATGTCCTACAACGAGATCGGTACTACGCTTGGCATCACCGAAGGCACGGTCAAGTCGCGGCTGGCGCGCGCGCGCGCGGCAGTGATCGATCATTATCGGCGGAAAAACGCATGACATCATCCACGCAACCCGATTGTCCCCGCACCGAACAGCTTGCGGCGCTGATCGACGACGAGCTGGCGCCGGACGCGCGGGAACAGGTTACGTCTCACGCCGCGGCCTGCCCGCTGTGTGGAGCGATGCTCAGGGATCTGGCCGGTCTGCACGCTGCGCTGCAACCCTTCACTGCCGCGCGCGTCGGGTTCGATCTTGCGCCGCTCGTTGAACAGCGGCTCGCGGCGAGCGGACAGCGGCAGCAGCGGGGACGCGAGCCGCGCTGGTGGCAGGGCTGGCGGCTGGCGCCCTCGGGGCTGACAGCGGCGGGTATGCTCACAGTGGGCGTCTACCTGGGCGCCTTGCTCGCGGGCGGCGCCGGTGTTGCGGTAGCGCGGCCGGCGGCGATGGCCGTGTTCGATCCGATTCCTCCGGGAGGGATATGCGTGGGCCTTCAATCGTGTTATCCGCAGAGGTAACGGCATGAAACGCTCGGGAATGCAACTAGTATTGGCACTGTCGCTGCTGCTCAACCTGGGGGTGATCGGGGCGGTCGGTTATCGTGTCGTGCAGCACGGGCAGTTGCCCGGTGTTTTCGGCGGCAACGCCACGGAAGCGAGCTTGCCCGATTATCTCAAGCTGAGTGCCGGGCAGCGCCGGCAATGGCAGGAGCTGGAAACCGGATTCCTGCGCGAACTCGGAGCCGACTGGCAGCAGATACGCCCGCATCGCGAGAGCATGATCCGCGAGATTTTTTCAGACCGGCCGGATCGCGGCCGCATCGAGGCCGAACGCGCAGTCATTGCGCAGTTGCAGGCAGGGCAGCAGCAGCGCGTCATCGAGCAACTGATCAAGGAGCGCGCCATCCTCGACCGGGAGCAGCAGCGCGCGTTGGCTGAGTTGCTGATCCGGCAGGCGCCGGCAGGCACGTTCGAAGAACGCCTGCATGGCAAGTAAGCGCCCGTAACAAAAATCATGGAACATCCGGCCGCCTCCTCCGTTTAACCAAGAGAACGCGGCGGACATGGTGTCCGCCGCCAATCATCTACAGGAGCGAACATCATGAAACGTCATAACATCATTGGCCGTTTTACCGCGATAGCAACCCTCTCTTTAGGACTATTGGTCGGGCCGGGCACGGCCTTTGCACATTGCGACACGCTCGACGGACCGGTGGTCGCGGCGGCGCGCAAGGCGCTCGATACCAATAATGTCAACCTGGTGCTCGTCTGGGTGCAGAAAAAGGACGATGCAGATATCCGGAAACAGTTCGAGAAAACCGTGGCCGTGCGCAAGGCAGGCGGGCAGGCGAAGGATCTCGCCGACATGTACTTCTTTGAATCGCTCGTGCGCATCCACCGCACCGGCGAAGGCGCGGGTTACACGGGGCTGAAACCGGCGGGCAAGATTGAACCGCCGATCGCGGCTGCCGACAAATCGCTCGAGACCGGGAAACTGGAGCCCGTGGCCAAGCTTGTTTCCGAGCGCATGGAGCGCGGACTGCACCGCAACTTCGAGGACATGATGAAGAAGAAAAATTACAACCCGAATGACGTCGCTGCAGGACGCGCCTTCGCCAGCGCCTACGTCGAGTACACGCACTATGTCGAGCGCTTGTATGATGCGGGCGAGACGCTGGCGCCGGAACACGTGCAGAAAAAAGCGCCGGGGCTGGCGCACGCGCATTAGAAGTAATGCGCAGATGCATCTCATCTTGCTACTTAACCGGGAGTAACCGCCATGAAACTATCGCGACTTTCCGATCCGTTGTTCGTCACCGGTCTTGTGCTCGCGCTGCCGTTGATGATCCTCGACCGGTTCGACCTGCTTCCATTCGGGGCCGGGGTTGATGGCGGTGCGCCTGCCGGGCTGCTGCTGGCCTGGGGCATAAGCCACTGCGACACCCTCGACGGGCCGGTGGTGAACCTTGCCCGCAAAGCGCTGGAAACCGGCAACGTGAACCAGGCCCTGCCCTGGGTGCGGGCGAGCGATGAGGCCGAAATAAAAACGGCCTTTTCTCATGCCATTGCCGTGCGCAAGCTCGGTCCGCAGGCGCGGGAGCTTGCGGACCGGCATTTCTTCGAGACCGTGGTGCGCATCCATCGCGCAGGAGAAGGCGCGCCGTTCACCGGGCTCAAGGCAGCCGGACAGGATCTTGGGCCGGCGGTTCCTGCGGCCGATCAGGCGCTCGAGAACGGCTCGGTAGAGAAAGTGGTGACGTTGCTTACCGATGAATTGAATAAGGGCATACACAGGCATTTTCACGCCGCGGTCGAACGCAAGAACTTCGCAGTGGATGACGTCAAGGCCGGGCGCCGGTTTGTGGAGGCTTATGTGCCCTATATCCATTACGTGGAACGGCTGTGGCAAACCATATCCAGTGAGGCCCATGGGCATCATCCGGAGGCGGCGGCACGCCAACATCATTCGCATTGACCGTGGTGTAAGCCGGATCGAGCTGGCCCAGCTTTAGAGAGAAAACAATATTAACGGAGCTTTTAAAGAAACGCATATGAATGTTCTGAAAGCAAAAGGCGGAATCTGGCTAATTTTGGCGGCGGTGGTCGCCGTCGTGTTCGGCCTGCTGACGATTCGATCCGGCGGCGCGGTGTTGTTCGGTGAAGGCGCAGCCAGAGATGCTGCCGGCAGTTACGTGCCTTTCGTGGTGTGGTTCAATTTCCTCGCCGGCTTTGCTTATATTGCCGCGGGCGTCGGATTTTGGTTACTCAGACCCTGGTCCGCATGGCTTGCCGTATCGATAACCGTTGCGACAGTTATCGTCTTTATCGCGTTTGGTGCGTATGTTCTGATCGGAGAGTCATATGAAATGCGCACGGTGGAGGCGATGACATTGAGAACCGCCGTCTGGTCGATACTGGCGGTTGTCAGTTGCCGCCTCATCGGTTGCCGTTTGCAATGAGCACTATTTATCCGGCCTCCTGGGAATGATCATGAAAATTCCTATATCCCTGCCGCGACAGCTCTTGTTTGCCGCATCCGGCATAGTACTGCTGATAGCATTCGGCTGGGTTGCAACCAAGAGCGGCCCGTTTGCCCCGGTTAAGGTGACCGTGACCCAGGCTGCAACAGGGGAAGTGGCGCCCGCCCTGTTCGGCATCGGCACGGTCGAGGCGCGCCGCGCCTATCTCCTCGGACCGACGACTGCTGGCCGGGTGAGGCGCGTGCTGGTCGATGTGGGCGAAACAGTCAAGGCCGGCCAGTTGCTTGCGGAAATGGATCCAGTGGATCTCGACGCGCGTTTGGCCTCCGCGGGTGCAGCGGTGGCCCGCGCCAAGAGCGCCGTGGACACGGCGCAAGCCCAGGTGCGTGATGCAAAAAGCCGCCTGGACTTGGCCAGCGGTGAGGCGCGCCGCTACGATGACCTGGGGCGCAAGGGCTACGTGAGCCAGAGCGTGGTGGATGCCAAGTTGCAGCAACAAGTGTCTGCGCAGGCCCAGCTTGCCGCCGCCGACTCCTCACTTGCGAGCACGCGGCAGGATACGAGCCGGCTGGAGGCCGAGCGCTCGGCGGCAAGTCAGCAAAGGTCGAATATTCGCCTGCTGGCGCCTGCCGACGGCGTGGTGACGTCGCGAGATGCCGAGCCGGGCTCCACCGTGGTAGCCGGGCAGGCGGTGCTCAAGCTTATGGACCCAGCCAGCCTGTGGATCAAGGTGCGGCTCGATCAGGGCCGGTCCTCGGGCCTAAGGCTGGGCTTGCCCGCCGACATCACGCTGCGCTCCAGGCCTGGCGTATCGCTTGCGGGCAAGGTGGGGCGCGTTGAACCCGTCAGCGACAGCGTGACCGAGGAGCGCATTGCCCAGGTGACTTTCGACACCTTGCCGCAAGGCCTGTCCGCGGGCGAGATGGCCGAGGTGACGCTGCGCCTACCAGGCGTGCGCGATGCGCTGCTGATTCCAAATGCCGCTCTGCGCCAGCGTGGCGCCAAGTCGGGGGTTTGGCTGCGCGAGAACGGATCCCTGCGCTTCACACCGGTGAAGACGGGTGCGGAAAGTCTTGACGGCAAGGTGCAGATCATCGAAGGCCTGAAGGCCGGCGACGAGGTGATCGTTTACAGCGAGCGCGATCTTGAGGACGATAGCAGCATCAAGGTGGTTACGTCACTGGTCGGCAAAGCGCAATGATCAGCCTTGCCGGCCGCGACATCCTGCATTCCTGGGGCAAGTTCGCTCTCACCGGCCTGGGTTTGGGGCTGCTCATAGGCGTCACACTCACCATGGCTGGTGTCTACCGCGGCATGGTCGACGACGCTAAAGTTCTGCTCAAAAACAGCGGCGCCGATCTGTGGGTGGTGCAGAAGGATACCCAGGGCCCATATGCCGAATCGTCCAGCATTCGCGACGATGTCTATCGCGGAATTCTCGGTATGCCCGGCGTTGTGCAGGCCGCCAACGTCACTTATCTCACCATGCAGGTGCGCAAGGGCGACACCGAAGTGCGCGCCATGGTGGTCGGCTTCGTGCCTGGCGGGCCGGGCGAGCCGGGCTATCTGGTGGCGGGCCGGCGCGTGACCCGCGGCCATTATGAGGCGGTGGCGGATGTGAATACCGGGTTCGCTGTGGGAGATCGGTTGCGCATTCGCCGCCATGACTACACCGTGGTAGGGCTGACCCGCCGCATGGTGTCCTCCGGCGGCGACCCGATGGTCTTCATCCCGCTGAAAGATGCCCAGGAGGCGCAATTTCTCAAGGACAACGACGCCATCGTCAGCGAGCGCGCCCGCACCGCCCTCAATCCCAGTCTCAACCGCCCCGGTGTGCCAGGGCTGCTGGAGGCCATCGACGCTTCGCAAACCAGCAACCGCAACGTCAATGCGGTGCTGGTGCGGGTGGCCGAGGGTCGCTCCCCCGAGGCGGTGGCGCAAATCATCCGCCGCTGGAAGCATCTTCAGGCTTACACGCGCGCACAGATGGAAGAGATTCTGGTCGCCAAGCTGATTGCCACCGCGGCCAGACAGATCGCCATGTTCCTGGCGATTCTCGCCATCGTCAGCGCGGCCATTGTTGCTTTCATCATCTATACCATGACATTGGGCAAGATTCGCGAGATCGCGGTGTTGAAGCTGATCGGCACCCGCAACCGCACTATCGCCAGCATGATCCTGCAACAGGCGCTGGGGCTGGGCCTGATCGGATTCCTCGTCGGCAAGATCTCCGCCACTGTCTGGGCGCCGGCATTCCCGAAGTATGTGCTGCTTGAAACGGGTGATACGGCGCGGGGCTTTCTCATCGTGATGATGGTCTGTGCTTTCGCGAGCACCCTGGCGATACGCGCGGCGCTCAAGGTCGATCCGGCGACGGCGATTGGAGGCTGACATGAATGCGGGCGTTGGCATTCATATCGAAAGTCTGAGCAAACGTTACGGCGAGGGAGCGGCTGCCGTGGATGCGCTCAAGGACGTGAACATGAGCGTAGCTCCGGGCGAGGTGGTCGGCCTCATCGGCCCCAGCGGATCCGGCAAGACCACCCTGCTTAAATGCCTGGGGGCGGTAATCGAGCCGACACGCGGCCGCATGATGCTGGGCGGCGAGGTCATCTACGACAACGCCTGGAAAATTTCCGATTTGCGGGAACTGCGCCGTGACCGCATCGGCTTCATTTTCCAGGCGCCATACCTGATCCCGTTTCTCGACGTGACCGACAACGTGGCGCTGCTGCCCATGCTGGCGGGGCGGCCCAACGGAGAAGCCCGCTCACGGGCAGTGGAGTTGCTGCAGGCACTCGACGTGGCGCACCGGGCGAAAGCGCAACCCTCCGAACTCTCCGGCGGCGAGCAGCAGCGGGTGTCGATTGCACGGGCGCTGGCCAACAAGCCGCCGGTGATTCTGGCCGATGAACCCACCGCGCCGCTGGACAGCGAGCGGGCGCTGGCGGTGATGCGTATCCTCAACCTGATGGCCAGTCAGTATCAGACTGCCATCATCGTCGTCACGCATGACGAAAAAATCATTCCGACGTTCAAGCGCATCTACCATATCCGCGACGGGCGCACCGTCGAGGAAGCGGGGGAAGGACGCGAGGTCGGCCCCTAGCACCGCCTCTGCGCATCCAACCCGGCCCGAAATCATGGATCTTTCCGGTTCGTTTGAAGGAACGTATGCGGCGGCAGGTGTGCGCCATCCGAATGGCTAGAGATTGATTTGGCACAAAGCCGAGGAAGGTGGCTGTAGTAAAATTTCAAAAAAATCAATGGATTTCACGATGCACAAGCGCAACCGGCTCTACGTCACGATCGGCCTGATCTACGGGCTGGTCAGCGGGCTGCTGATGATCGTCCAGTCGGTCGACCCAATGCTGATTCCCGAAAATGTCACGCACGTCCATGGGCACATGATGCTGCTGGGTTTCGTGCTGATGACTATCGACGGCGTCGGCCTGCATGTGCTGCCGCGCTTTGGCGGTTACCCGCTGCGTTCCGAGCGCATCGCCACCATCCAGTTCTGGCTTGCCAATGCCGGGCGGACGCACATCACCTGGCGGCGGAACCTGTGAGCAAACGCGCCTCGCCGCGCCATGCCGGCACACGGTGCAAAGATTTGTATAATTCTGGCAGAACCATGCATGTCTGAGGAGAGTTGCGATGACCATTACGGTAAATCAATCGATTATCAGCGACGAGGCTATTGATCTCGAAGCGGCGCAGCACCCGGATGCGCCCGATGCGCAACTGGCCGCGCGTTATACGCTGGCGGTCAGGGAACTTCTGCTGCAGCGCGCGCGCGAGGTCGGGCTGCGTGCGGAAGGCGACAACGCATCCGGAGATGAGGCGCTGGACGCGCTGCTCGAACGCGAAGTGATTACACCGGTGCCGACGGACGACGAGTGCCGCCGGTATTACGAAACCCACGCCGGACTGTTCCGCAGCGGCGACCTGGTCGAGGCTTCACATATTCTGTTCGCAGTGACACCCAATGCCCCGGTCAACGAGATCCGCGCCACTGCGGAGGCGACGCTCAAGACCATTGTCGCGGAGCCGCAGCGTTTTGCAGAGCTGGCGGGCAGTCATTCGAATTGCCCCTCAGGTGCGCAAGGCGGCAATCTGGGGCAGCTTAAACGCGGCGACACCGTGCCGGAATTCGAGGCTGCGCTATTCGAGGGCACTGCGCAAGGCGTGGTGCCGCGCCTGGTGAATACACGTTATGGATTTCACGTCGTTCACGTTGCGCACCGCGTCGATGGCAAGCAACTGCCGTTTGAAATGGCGAAGGACCAGATCGCCGAATATCTGAGCGATCAGGTGCAGCGCAACGCCATGCGCCAGTACGTGCAGATCCTGGCCGGGAAAGCGAAGATAAGCGGCATCGATCTTGGCGCCGCGGACTCGCCGCTGGTGCGTTAACCGGAAATTATCGCGGTCAATCAAACACCGGCATGCTGCCGGTCATGAAATAGTCGATCAGTTCGGCGACGGGCCGGATCGCGCTGCCGAACGGCAGGCTTTCCGAGCCTCTGAAAAACAGCCCTTTCTTGACATCGCCCTTGAGCGCAAAGGCGAGCCGCGTGTCGATGCAAAACTGCCCGATCGCCGCAATGCCGTGGCTAAGGCCGCACACGGTGAGGCAGTGCAGACCCGGGACGCAGCGCCGCGGGTCCGCCTTGGCGTGCGATTGCAGCGCTTTTTCGCGCCGCAGATAGTTTTGCAGCCACGGTGTCAGCACTGCCCGCGCCGGCAGGCCGGCAACGCTCATGAACGTGACGATGTTTGCCGGCCCGGCATCGGCCAGCACCTGCTTGAAGTTATCATGCGCATCGCCTTCCGAGGTCACCGCAAACGGAGTGCCGACCTGAACCGCCGATGCACCCAGTTCGAGCAGCGCGCGCACCTTTTCATGGCTGTTGATGCCGCCGGCGGGAATCAGTGGAATGCGCTCGCGCTCTATGCCCAGTTTCCGCAACAACTCGAATATACCCGTCAGCACCGGCTCGAAGTCATAGCGCGGATCGTTGATTTCCTCCGGACGCGTGGCGCCAAGGTGGCCGCCGGCGTAACGCGGGTGCTCGATGACAAGCGCATCCGGCAGGCGGTTTTTGCGCAGCCATTTCTTGAGCACGATGGCGGTGCCGCGCACATCCGACAGGATCGGTATCAGCGCGACATCGGGAAACTCTTTGGTGAGTTCCGGAAGATCGAGCGGCAGTCCGGCCCCCGTCACGATGGCGTGGGCCCCGCTTTCGCATGACTGACGCACGTGCGCCGGGTATGAGGCGACCGCTTTCATCACGTTGACTGCGACCGCGCCATGGCCCGCCGCAATATCCATAGCCATCCGGATTTCCCGGTCAAGCGCGACCAGGTTTATCCGGTCGAGTTCATCCTGGTCGTGGCTATCTTTTGTCCGTTCAAGCAGGTCGGGGTGGTGATGGCGCAGGTCGACGCTGGAAATCGTGCCCAGTGCGCCCAGACGTGCGACATTGCCCGCCAGGCGGTGCGCGGAAATACCCACACCCATGCCACCTTGTACGACGGGCCGCAGGGTACGGCTCCTCAGAGTCCAGTTCGGTAACGTCATGATAATGCTTTCACTTTCTGGCGTCAGCCTTGGTCAAGGCTCCGGGATCAACCGCCGAAGACACGCAGTTTTTCCCTGTTTTTGATGTGTATCGTTCGTCCGTCAACCTCAATCAGACCGCCGGCGATGAGATCGTGGAGGATGCGCGAAAAATGTTCCTGGGTCAGGTTAAGGTGCGAGGCGATGATGTTTTTCTGCGCCGGCAGCGTGATCTGCGTTTTGGATGCATCATCGTCCGGGCTGATGTCGCTCAGCAGATAGCCGATGACACGCTGCACGCCGGAGCGCATGGTGAGCATTTCGATGTCGGCGATCAGATGATGCAGCCGGAAGCTCAGCCCCGCCAGCATGCGGCGCGCGAAGGGGGGGTCACGGTCTATTTCCGCGAATACAGTTTCCCTGGCGATGTGCAGCAGTTTGCTGTCGGATATCGTCTCGGCGGTCACCATATAGGGCTTTTCAAGAAACATGACCGCCTCGCCAAAACTGTGGCCGGGCCCCATCAATTCGATCACCCTTTCCCCGCCCTGGGGGGACTGCAACAAAATTTTCACCTGGCCGAAGACGACGATATGAAATCCCAGGCACAGGTCTCCGCGGCGGAAAAGCACACTGGCGCGCGGAGCGTCGATTTCCGTGGCCCCCTTTGCAATCCGGCCGATTTCGTCGGCGTCGAGTTGCTTGAACATCGGGATGTTGGCAAGGTAAGAATCGACTTTGATGCGCTTTGGCGAAATGGTGGGAGAGCGTAGTGTTGGCATGGGGTGTCCTGCCTGCCATTATCGTGGCAGCCTCGTTCTCAAATATGATTTAGATCAAGTTTCTGTCGCGCTGCGAGGCGTGCAAAGACGGGCGGAGATGTTTCTGGAATATCTGAAGTTTGAGGGCATTGATTATTGCCAGGAACGTGGGGTGTTTGGGTTCAAATGCCTGATTGCCCATGCCATCGAGCGTATTCTTGAGCAGCAGGCCGAGTTCGGTATCGCCTTCCATGAGCAGACGCCGGCTGAAAAACAGCGTGTCTGGATCCTCGCGCCGCAGCGCGAGCGAGAGAAAATCCTGCGCGGTGGCAGTGATCGTCAAATCGGCTTCGCCGTTGCTGCATGCAAAAAATCCATCCGGCCCCGCCTGGAACAGCAGCGTGACGCCCACGTCCTGAATCCGGAGCTTTATTTTCTTGTCTGCAAGTTCCGGCAGCGCCGCGACGCTGATGTGCTCTGCAAGCTGCAGCGTGAGCAGCGTGGCGAACGCCGCCGATGGAGGATAGTGCGGCAGCCGCGAGAGCACGGCGCGCAGCGGTTCAGGGAAGGCTGGTAATTTATGCCACATAAAACAGTATCGCGAGGTAATGGCTGGCGCTGCCAGCCAGCACGAACATATGCCAGACGCCGTGCCCGTGCCGCAGTTTATGGTCGAGCGCGTAGAAAATGATGCCGCCGGTATAAAACAGGCCGCCTGCGGCCAGCCAGGCGAACCCCGCGGGCGTCAATGCCGCAATCAGCGGCTTGACCGCAATCACGGCCAGCCAGCCCATCAGGATATAAATGACCAGCGAAAAAATTCTGGCCCCTTTGCCCAGCCATGCTTCCTGGGCTATGCCGAGGGCCGCCAGTCCCCAGATCACGCCGAATAGCGACCAGCCCCAGGCGCCGCGTAAAGTGACCAGGGTAAACGGCGTGTAGGTGCCTGCAATCAGCAGATAAATGGAACAGTGATCCAGTTTCCGGAACACGTTTTTTACCTTGCCGCGGGTGCTGTGGTAGAGCGTGGACACGGTGTAGAGCAAAAACAGCATGGCGCCGTAAATGCTGAAACTGACGATTTTCCACGGATCGCCCTGGCGCGCGGCCAGCACGACCAGCACCGCGGCGCCTGCCGCTGCGAGCGCCGTTCCCAGCAGGGCAGTGACACCGTTAAGTCGCTCGCCGTAGTACATTGTGATCAGACCCGCTCCGGCAAGACCTGATCGAGCCCCGGCTTGCCATGCCAGTAGCCGTTGCAGGCGCGTCCGGGCATGAGGTTTTCCAGTTTCTGCGCCGCCAGGTCTGTGCTGACAGACCGGGCCAGGCCCTGCCGGAAGAGATCGATGACCTCGAGCGTATGTTCCGCCTGCGGACTGATGCGCAGCACGTCGATGCCAAGCTGCGACAGTTCGTCGAGTTCGTGGATCAGGTTGTAAGTCTGCGCCGATTGCGTCTGGATGCCGTTAAAGACCAGGAACGGCTGGCCTTCGCGGGTGTTCAGACCCAGTCCGTCCGGGTAATCGATACAGCGGAACTCGCAGCTGTCTTTCTGCAGATTGTGATAGCGCGCGGTAAAGCAGCGCGCGGAGAACGCGAGCGGCAGGCGCCCGTAGCCGAAGATCTCGGTGGCCATGTTCGCGGGCCGTTCGCGTTGCATGACGGTAAGTTGCTCCCGCGACATTTCAAGCGGCGCCACCCAGCGCGTCGCACCGTTTGCGGCGAGCAAGGCCAGCGTGTGCGCGTTGAAAACGTTCAGGTGCGGGCTGGCGACGAATGGCGCACCCGCCATGAGCAAGACCGCACCCATGTCGTTGGCCTCGATCATGAAGCGCCCGTTACCGGTAATGCGGCGCAGCGCCTTCAGGTCGGATTCGGATTCGAGCAGCGCCTGCGTCGACAGCACGACTTCCTTGCCGGCCGCGGCGAGTTGTCCGGCGATTTCCAGCCAGTCGGTCAGGCGCAATTCATGCCGCCTCGAGCACACCACCTCGCCGAGGTAGACGATATCGATTTGTGCCGCTGCGACGGCGTCATAGAATTCAAACGTCCGCTGGCGCGGCCAGTAGTAGAGCAGGGGTCCCAGCGCAAGTTTCATAAGGAGGTTATTTCCATGGGCGATGATAAGCGCCCAGCGTCTGGCCCTGGCCCTCGGAGACGTGGCGCAACGCCTGGTTCCATTCCGGGCGCACGGCATAGTCCGCAGCTTGCCCGCGACAGCGGTCTATCGCCTGCCGCCATACTTTCGTGACCTGCGACACATAAGCCGGGCTGCGCTGGCGGCCCTCTATTTTGATCGCGGCAACGCCGATGTCCATGAGCTTGGGCAGCAATTCCAGCGTGTTGAGGCTCGCCGGTTCTTCGATGGCGTAATAGGTGTCGCCGCCGATTACGAAGCGGCCTTTGCACAGCGTGGGATATGCGGCGTTTTCGCCGTCGGCGTAGCGGTCGATCAGCACGCCGTTCAGTCGCGATTCCAGGCCCCGATCCGTCTGCTGCCAGCGCACTGCTTTGGCGGGCGAGCACACGCCGGTGGTGTTGGGCGAGTCGCCGGTGGCGTAAGAGGACAGTGCGCAGCGCCCTTCGACCATCACGCACAGGCTGCCGAAACCGAACACTTCAATTTCCACCGGCGTATTCACTATCAGTTGCTCGACCTGGGCCAGCGACAGCACGCGCGGCAGCACCGCGCGCTGTATTTTGAAATTGCGGTGATAGAAATTAACGGCCTCGTAATTGGTGGCCGACCCCTGCACCGACAGATGCAGGCGCAAGTCAGGATGCCTCAGCGCCGCGTATTCCATCAGGCCGGCGTCGGCAACGATCACGGCATCGAAGCCCAGGACGGCCGCGGTATCGATGGCCTGGGTCCAGCGTTGCCAGGCATCAGGTTGCGGGTAGGTGTTGATCGCGAGGAAAACCTTCGCGCCGGACCGGTGCGCGTACTTGAGGCCACGGGATGCGGCGCTTTCGTCGAAATTAAGCCCGGCGAAGTTGCGCGCGTTGGTGTTGTCGCGCAAACCGACATAGACGCAATCCGCGCCGTTATCGACCGCAGCCTGCAGGGCTGTCAGGCTGCCTGCGGGACAGACCAGTTCCATCTGTTTTTTTTCCGTCATGAGGGGTGCGGGGCCGGACGGCGGGCTGCGCGGGAAAGGCGCATGATCCATATCCGACCGTGCCAAATCAACAATGATCAATGACCATGGGAAGGCGGTCTTTGACGAAGATCAAGGAAAAGCGGATCGAGGGGGCCATGCAGGCTATGAACGGCGCAATTCGAACGTCTCAAAGCGTGATGCAACGGCGTGCGCCAGCGCGGCATCAATGTGTTGCGACTGTGCTTCCAATGCAAGGCTGCCCTGGCTGCATCCCTGTGCCCGGAATTCCTGAAGCGCGTAGCTGCGCGCGCCATGAAACTGCAGTGAGGTGGCGATATCGAAAATGGCATCGCGCGTGAGCAGGTCCGGATGCACGGTGGTGCGAAACTCGTGGGCAACGCCGCTCGCGATGATCTGCAGCATGCTCTCAAGCGCCCGCTCGCCGCTGCCGGCCACGCCGGTGATGCGGGCGTAATCCCCGAACGGCGCTTTGATATCCATTGCGACCCAGTCGACCAGGGGCAGCACAATGCGCAGTTTGCGCGGATGGATGCCGGCGGTGTGCAGACCGACCGCATATCCCATGTCTTTCACTTTGCATATCGCCGCCGGCAACCCGGCATGCAGCGTCGGTTCGCCGCCGCTGAATACCACAGCATCGAGCAGGCCGCGCCGCCGTTCAAGGAACGCGGTGACATCGTGCCAGGAAATCGAGCGCTCGCTGCTTTGCACCTGTCGCGGCAGCAGATGGGGGTTGTGGCAATAATCGCAGCGCCATTGACAGCCCTGACAAAAGACCACCGCCGCCAGCCAGCCGGGATAATCGGCGGTTGAGAGCGCAGTCAGCCCGCCGATGAGCAGCCCGTCGGCCGGTTCAGTCACCAAGCGGAGCTTTGTGCTCTTCAAAGAAGCGGCGTCCGTGATGCTCGCCTTTCTTGCCGATGTTGAACGAGGATACCGGCCGGTGATAACCCATGACCCGCGTCCAGATTTCGCACGGTTGGCGCTCATCGTCGCTCAAGGTGATCGTTTGATCGAGAAGCTGTGTTTGCGTCATGTCATTCATGTGATTCCTCCCGTGAGTAAATGATTTAGAGTTCCTCTTAGGCCGCTTTACGTTCTTTGAGCTTCCTGGCGATGAGTTCGTCATCGCATTTCGGGCAGAATCTGAGTTCGCCCGAAAGATAGCCGTGTCTGGGGCAGATCGAGAATGTCGGCGTGACCGTGATGTAGGGCATGGAGAAGCGTTCCAGCGCGCGCCGCACCAGGGCTTTGCAGGCGCTGATGGAGCTGATGCGCTCGCTCATGTACAGATGCAGCACGGTGCCCCCGGTGTATTTGCGCTGCAGGTGTTCCTGGCGCTCCAGGGCCTCGAACGGATCGTCGGTAAAGCCGACCGGCAGTTGCGACGAATTGGTGTAGTACGGCATGTCGTCTGTTCCCGCCTGCAGGATGCCCGGATAGCGTTTGCGGTCTTCCTTGGCGAAGCGGTACGTCGTGCCTTCGGCAGGCGTGGCTTCCAGGTTGTACATATGCCCGGTCTCTTCCTGGAATTCAGTCATGCGGCTGCGGATGTGATCGAGCAGCCGGCACGCAAAATCGTAGCCCCATTCGCTGGTGATGTCGTGTTCGTCGCCCGTGAAGTTACGGATCATTTCATTGATGCCGTTAACGCCTATGGTGGAGAAGTGGTTGCGCAGCGTGCCCAGATAGCGCCGCGTATAAGGGAACAGCCCGTTATCCATATGGCGCTGAATCACCTTGCGCTTGATTTCGAGGCTGTTTTTCGACAGGGCGAGCAGCTCGTCGACACGTGCGATAAGCGCTGCTTCGTCTGCGCGGTACAGATAGCCGAGGCGCGCGCAGTTCAGCGTTACCACGCCGATAGATCCCGTCTGCTCCGCCGAGCCGAACAGCCCGTTGCCCCGTTTCAGGAGTTCGCGCAGGTCGAGCTGCAGCCGGCAGCACATCGAACGCACCATATTGGGCTTGAGATCCGAATTGATGAAGTTCTGGAAATAAGGCAGGCCGTATTTGGCGGTCATCTCGAACAGCAGGTCGGTGAGCGGGCTGTCCCAGTCGAACTCGGGGGTCATGTTGTAGGTCGGGATAGGGAAGGTGAACACCCGGCCTTTTGCATCTCCCGTCATCATGACTTCGATGTAGGCGCGGTTGATCATCTCCATTTCCGGCTGCAGGTCGCCGTAAGCGAACGGCATTTCCTCGCCCGCGATGATCGGGATCTGCCCGCGCAGATCTTCCGGGCACACCAGGTCGAACGTGAGATTGGTGAACGGCGTCTGCGTGCCCCAGCGCGACGGCACGTTGAGGTTGTAGATCAGTTCCTGGATGCACTGCTTCACCGCGTCGTAAGGCAGATTGTCCTTGCGGATGAAGGCCGCCATGTAGGTATCGAACGAGCTGAACGCCTGGGCGCCGGCCCACTCGTTTTGCAGCGTGCCCAGGAAATTGACGATCTGCCCGACCGCGCTCGACAGATGCTTGGGCGGACCTGCCTCGACCTTGCCCGGGACGCCGTTAAGCCCTTCGGCGAGGAAGGTGCGCAACGACCAGCCCGCGCAGTATCCGGCAAGCATGTCAAGATCATGGATGTGGATCGCGCCGTCGCGGTGAGCGGCCCCGACTTCCGGCGCATAGACATGCGAGAGCCAGTAATTCGCCGTGACCTTGCCGGAAACGTTGAGTATCAGGCCGCCCAGCGAATAGCCCTGATTGGCGTTGGCATTGATGCGCCAGTCCTGGCGATCGAGATACTCGTTCATTGATGTGGCGACATCGAGCAGCGTTTTGCGGTCTTCGCGCAGCCGTTTGTGCTGTTCGCGATAGGCGATATAGGCGCGTGCGGTTTTGACGAACCCGGAGGTGATCAGCGTGTGCTCGACGATGTCCTGGATCTGCTCTATCGAAGGCGCATGGCGGTGCTTGGCGAGCGGGATGAGCGCGTGTTGGGTGAGTTCCTGCGCGATGGCGTCGCCGAATTCACCGCTCGCCGCCCCTGCGCGGGTTAATGCCGAACATATTTTGGCAGCGTCAAACGGCTCTGAGCTGCCGTCGCGTTTTACAACCTTCGACACCGGTGCGGGTGCCATGTCGTTGGGTAAATGCTGCCCGGTTGCCATCTCTCCCCCTGAAAAACCACTACATCTAGTGGTTGCCGTCTAGGCTAGTCCAAGATGTCGCGTTTTTCAATCGGAAATCATGACGACATTGAATTTTCTTGATCTGTATCAATAACTCACGAAGTCGCGATTGACGTGCGTCAATGCACTGACACAATCGGGTTTGTAGAATCTCGCCTAATATTCTGTTTTACATAGAAAAAATAAAAACCAGTCGGAGTGGCAGTTTGGCGCATCCCCGGCTCGGATCATGTCGTTAGGCGAGGGCGCACAGGAAGTGGCGGGCACCAGGTCTGCAGAATGGTGATTTTGTCTGGCATGGCCAGAGTGAAAGGGTCGTCAGTCACCCGGAAAGAGGGCGGCGGGCTGAAAAAAAACGGGGAGATCATATGAGTGTGTTGCAAAGGGATCCGGTAGTCGCCGATTTTGGCCAACCGCTGCAGTTGCTGAAAGCCTGTCACGAACGCATACAGGCCCAGTGTGATACGTTGCGCCGGCTATGCGTGCACATGCCGGTTCACGGCAGCGACGCGCAGGCGCAACAGGCCGCCTCGAACGTGATGCGCTATTTCGACAGCGCCGGCCGCCACCACCGCGAGGACGAAGAGCAGGATCTCTTCCCGCGCATGATTGCGTCTGCAACAGGGCAGAATGCGGAACGTGTTGCGCTGGTCATAGGCCGGCTCAAGAGCGAACATGTCGAAATCGAGCGCAGCTGGCTTGAACTGAGGGAAGTGCTGGAGCAAATCGCGCACGGCGGGATAGAGCCGCTTGATGAACAGTCCGTCGAGCAGTTTTGCGCCATGTATGGCGCGCACATCGCTTACGAGGAAGCCAACATGATATCGCTTGCGGAACAACTGCTCGATGCTGCGGCGATTGCCGCAATCGGCAAGGCCATGGCGGTGCGCCGGGGCCTACGCTAGGCGCTCAAGCAGTACGCGCCATTCGGGAGTTGCCGTGATCTCAGCCAGCGGCAGTTCGGCGGACAGCATGATAGTGCAGGTCCGCTCATCATCCGCGATCGGATCGTGTGTCGGGATCTGGCGTGACAGCACCGCGAGCCCGGCATCGGACGCATCACGCCCGCCGCCGCTGCGGCACGCGATACGCTGGGACAGCACCGATTCCGGCGCCTTGAGGCCGGCGATCACGAAGGGTGAACCCAGCTCGCGGGCCAGGTCCCGCATGAGTTCGCGCTGCCAGCGTTTGAGAAACGCCCCATCGATGATTACCGGGTAGCCGGATGCGATCACCTCCCGCGCCAGCCGGGCAAGATGCCCGTATACCTGCTGCGTGATGGTTTCGCTATAGATGCCGGCATCCACTTCGTTGGCAGTGTGTTCCAGCATGGGCACGCCATGCAGGCGTTTGCGTTCGACGTCGGAGCGGATCCGGATCGCGCCTGCTGCCTGCAGCAGCGCTTGAGACAGTGTTGATTTTCCGGATCCCGACAGCCCGTGCATGATGATCAGCGCGGGTGTGCGCCTGCGCGTGAACTGGTTTGCGAGATCCAGGTAGCCGCGGTAGGCGGCGAGCAGCCGCCTGTGCTCTGCATCGCCGATGTGCGGCTGGTGCGCGCGCAGGCAATGGACTTTTGCCCGCACCATCGCGCGGTAAACCAGATAGAACCGCAGCACGCCCATGGCGCCGTAATCGCCGCCGGCTTCCAGGCAGCCGTTAAGAAACAGAAACGCATAATCCGGCCGGCCGCGGTCCAAAAGGTCCATTGTCAGAAAAGCGACCTCGCTGGCAACATCGATACAGCGCAGGGCATCATTGAACTCTATGCAGTCGAAAGGAGTGAGCGCGCCATCGAGCAGCGCGATATTGCCGAGGTGCAGGTCGCCGTGGCACTCGCGCACCCGGCCTGAGGCGAGTCGCGAGGCGAAGCTGTCACTGCACGCCGCCAGTTCATGCTCAGTCCATGCACGCAGTTGAACCAGCTCGGCGCGATCTGCCGCGGCATCGGCCAACCCGGCGATCTGGTCGAAATTCTGCAGGGCCTGAGATGAAATGCACGGCAACGTGCCGAAACGGCTCCCGGATTTCACGCTGGGTGCCTGCTGGTGGAATGCGGCGATTTTCTGCGCCAGCTGTTCGATGTGCTGCGGCGTCAGTTTGCCGCCGACCAGCAGCCGGCTCGCCAGCTGCTCCTGTTCAAACTGCGTCATGCGCACTGCATATTCTATGGCCTTGCCGCTGCCGACGCGTGGATGTTCCGGGCTGCCGCCTATGACGACAACCCCCAGGTAGAGTGCGGGCGCAAGGCGCCGGTTCAAGCGCAGTTCTTCGCGGCAGTAGTGGGCGCGTTTTTCCAGCGTGGTGAAATCGAGGAAACCGAGATCGACCGGCTTTTTGATCTTGTAGGCATAGCTGCCGGTCAGCACCACCCAGGAGATATGAGTTTCCAGGATGTCGATCTGCGCCACCGGATGCGGATAACAGCCGGGATCGCGCAGCGCTGAAATCAGCACCGGTAAAGAACCGTTATTTGCCGCATCATTCATGGTTCATATTGTGCTGACAGGGCGGCCGTAGCCGACCCATTTGCATGCTGTTAGTAGACCTTGGCCGCATGGTCTTTTTGTTGATCTGGGTCAATAGAACAGTGGTGTGTTCGACTATGATAATTCCATACGGTATTGGCGTATATGCGCTGGAGTTTTTAAGCGTGGGGCGGGAATGGAAAGGATCCGGCCATGAGCGATCTTACTGACCTTCAGATCGACGAACTCAAATTACATCTGGCGCAGCGGCTGCGCGAGTTGAAAGCTGAGATTCGCGATGCGCTGGTTCAGTCCGATCAGCAGCATCACAAAGACCTGGCGGGCTCTGTTGCCGATACCGGCGATGAAGCGGTTGCAGATATGCTGGTCGATCTTGATATTGCGCTCGCTGACCGCCATGTGGTGGAGTTGCGCGACGTCGAGGCGGCATTGGGGCGGATCCGTGACGGAAGTTTTGGCGTGTGCATCGATTGCGGCAATGCCATCGGCCATGAACGCCTGTCGGCATATCCGGTCGCCAAACGCTGCATCCGCTGCCAGCAGCGGCGCGAGATCGTCTACTCGCGCGGCACGACGCCCACGTTGTAAGCCAGGGCCTGTTAACCATTACCACGTGCCGCTGCATAATGCCGATATTGCAGCGATTTTCGGGGAAATCGCTGACCTGCTGGAAATCCGGGGTGAGAATCCGTTCCGCATTCGCGCCTGCCGCAACGCGGCACGCACGATCACCGAGTTCGGGCAGGACATAAAAAACCTGTTCGACCAGGGCGGCGAGCTGCCCAAGCTGCCTGGCATAGGTGACGATCTTCACGCAAAAATCCACGAGATTGCGGCAACCGGCTCCTGCCGTCTGTTCGACCGGTTGCGCAAGGAATTTCCGCCGGCAATTTCCGATCTGCTCAGGATACCCGGGCTGGGACCGAAGCGTGTCAAGGTGCTGTATGACCGGCTGCGGGTGCGGACTGTAGACGAGTTGCGGCAGGCGGCAAGCGCAGGAAAAGTCCGCGAGTTGCCCGGTTTCGGCGAAAAAACCGAGGCGCGCATTCTGCAGGCACTGGCGGCGCAGGCGGACCAGAGCCGGCGCTACAGGCTGGCCATTGCCACCCAGTACGCCGACGCGCTGATTGCCTATCTGAAGCAGGTGCCGGGAGTGGAGCAGGCGGTCGTCGCCGGCAGTTTTC
Organism: Burkholderiales bacterium; assembly: GCA_030683105.1. Lineage (GTDB taxonomy): Bacteria > Pseudomonadota > Gammaproteobacteria > Burkholderiales > SG8-41 > CAKKQX01. Next base: position 22,406 of record JAUXMZ010000070.1, read on the forward strand.
GCCGCATGCGGGAAACGGTAGGCGATCTTGATCTTCTCGTCGTTGCCGCCGCGGGCAGCAGCGTGATGGAAAAGTTCTGCACCTATGACGAAGTCAGGGAAATCCTGGCGCAAGGCGGGACACGCGCCAGCGTCATACTCAAATCGGGGCTGCAGGTCGACCTGCGGCTGGTGCCTGCTCCGAGCTACGGCGCCGCGCTGCATTATTTCACCGGCTCGAAGGCGCACAATATTGCGATTCGGCGGCTGGCTCAGGCGCGCGGCCTCAAGCTCAACGAATACGGCGTGTTCCGCGGCGCGAGCCGCATCGCCGGTGACACCGAGGAATCCGTATTCAAGGCGGTGGGATTGCCCTATATTTCGCCGGAGCTCAGAGAGGAGCGCGGCGAAATCGAGGCCGCCCGCAGCGGTAATCTGCCCCTGCTCATCACGCTGCAGGACATCAGAGGCGACCTGCATGCGCACACCGGGGCTTCCGACGGTCATCATACGGTGGCCCAGATGGCGCAGGCGGCGCAGGCATCGGGCCTCAAATATCTGGCGATCACCGAGCATTCGCGCCGGCTCGCGGTGGCGCGCGGCCTTGATCCGCTGCAACTTGCCAGGCAGATCGACGAGATCGACCGCCTCAATGAGTCGCTTGCGGGCTTCACGCTGCTCAAGGGCATAGAGGTCGATATTCTCGAGGATGGCAGCCTGGACCTGCCGGATGCGGTGCTCGCCCGGCTCGACCTGGTGATAGGCGCGGTGCACAGCGCTTTTGGCTTGCCGCGCAGGAAACAGACCGAGCGCATCCTGCGTGCGATGGACCATCGTTACTTCACCCTGCTGGCCCATCCCAGCGGCCGGCTGATCGGCAGCCGGGAACCCTACGACGTCGACATGCTTAAAATTGCGCGCAAGGCCAAGAGCCGCGGCTGCTTTCTCGAACTCAACGCCCAGCCCGACCGTCTCGACCTGCACGACATCCATTGCCAGATGGCACGTGATGAAGGCGTGCTGGTGAGCATCAATTCCGACGCGCACAGCGCGCTCGATTTTGCCCAACTCAAATACGGCATAGGGCAGGCGCGCCGCGGCTGGCTGGCGCCGGGTGACGTGCTCAACACCCGAACGCTCGCCGCGCTCAGGCCGCTCATCAAACGCACCATGCAGTAAACTAGCTGTTATCGCGCCGTTCGAGCGTGATGCCGACGATTTCCAGCACCACACCGGCCACCAGCAGCACGATACCGACGCCGGCCTCGGGCGCAAGCCACAGCAGCAAACCTCCGCCCGCCATCAGCGCAAGCCCCGTGATCCGACGTAGTCTCTTGTTTTTAACCAGAAACATGTGTCCGCCGCGTTTGCTGTCCGAAAGTGATCTCAAAATTACATTAGATTAAAAATCCGGTATGCCCAGGTTGACCTGGATCAACGAAGCCGATAGCAGTGCGGATAAGATCAATCTAATAGTATGCGCATAGCAGGGTGACCACAGGACATGGCCCGGTTGACGAATTGTGACGCGCGCCCTGTTCCGGATTCCGGGGAGCGCTATGGGTATTTCGAGCACGATGCCGACATCGGCATCATCGGGCGCGGCGCCACGGTGGAAGAGGCGTTCGAAGCGGCGGCCGCGGCGATGTTCGCGGTCATGACCGAGCTTGCCGCAGTGCGTCCAGCGCAGACAATCAGGGTGGAGTTTGAAGAGGCTGACATCGAACTTGCGCTGGTGAGGTGGCTTAATGCTTTGTTGGCTGCGGCGCGTGAACATGGAATGGTATTTGCCGGGTTTCGCCTTGAACGGGACGGAGTGGTATGGCGCGGATCGGCGAGTGGGGAGAGCTGGCATGATGCCCTCGAGCGCGGCGTGGAGGTCAAGGGCGCGACGTTGACCATGCTTTCCGTGCGCCAGACGGCGGCAGGCTGGGAAGCACGCTGCATTGTCGATGTCTAGGAGATCCTTATGAATCTCGCCAGTTTGAGCCAGGTCGATCAGTGGTCCTGGTCGGTGCCGCTTGCGCCGGGCGAGTGCCGGGCCGAAGTCAGGCTCTACGGCAGCTGCGATCTGCTGGCCACGATGGACGACAAGGTGCTTGAACAGATCACCAATGTCGCGCGGCTGCCCGGCCTCGCCGGCTGCGCGATGACCATGCCCGATGCGCACTGGGGCTATGGTTTTCCGATTGGCGGCGTGGCGGCGTTCGATCCCGAGCGCGGCGGCATTGTTTCCGCAGGCGGGGTGGGTTTCGACATTTCATGCGGCATACGCTGCCTGCGCAGCAATTTCGATCTCGCCGAGATCATGCCTCAGGCCCGCAAGCTTGCCGATATCCTGTTTCGGAACATACCGGCTGGCATAGGCGAAGAAGGCGATCTCAAGCTCGGTGCCGAGGAACTGGACGAGGTGCTGCGCGGCGGCGCGCAGTGGGCGGTGACCCGCGGTTATGGCACTGCCGACGATCTGGAATTCGTCGAGGAACAAGGTTGCGTCCAGGGCGCGGTGGCCGAAAACGTCTCGCCGCAGGCGAAAAAGCGCCAGCGCGGCGAGATGGGCACACTGGGCTCCGGCAATCACTATCTCGAAGTGCAGGTCGTGGACCGCATTTACGACGCGGCCGCCGCCGCGGTCTTTGGCATCAGGCCGGGACAGATCGTGATTTCCATACACTGCGGCTCGCGCGGTCTCGGCCACCAGATCGGCACCGACTATCTCATCAGCCTGGCGAAAGCGGCCGGCCGGCTCGGCATCACCCTGCCGGATCGCGAACTCGCATGCGCCCCGATCAAGTCACCCGAGGGCCGGCAATACCTGGGCGCGATGAACGCGGCGATCAATTGCGCGCTGGCCAATCGCCAGATCCTCACCCATCTGACCCGTGAAGCTTTCGCGCGGGTGCTGCCGCATGCCGAGCTGGAGACCCTGTTCGATGTGTCACACAACACCTGCAAGGCCGAGCAGCACACGATAGAGGGACGGCAGAAGCTGCTTTATGTGCACCGCAAGGGCGCGACCCGCGCGTTTGGCCCGGGTCACCCGGCGCTGCCGCCACGCTATCGCGACACCGGCCAGCCGGTGATCATAGGCGGCAGCATGGGCACCGGTTCCTACATTCTGTGCGGAACGCGGGAAAGCGAGGAGAGGGCGTTCAGTTCGGCCAGTCACGGCGCGGGCCGGGCCATGAGCCGCCATCAGGCGCTCAAAAAATGGCAGGGCCGGCAGGTGATCGACGAACTGGCAGGTAAGGGCATCCTGATCCGCACGCGCTCGATGCGCGGCGCGGCGGAAGAGGCGCCCGGCGCCTATAAAGATGTTGACCTGGTTGCAGAAGCCACCGAGCAGGCGGGGCTGGCCCGCCGCGTGGCGTTTCTGCGACCCAGGATATGTATCAAAGGCTGAGCGGGATTAAAACGCCTGCGGGCCAGAAAAACCCCGGACCAAGGCGCGTCCGGTTGATCCACATCAACCTGCGCGCGCAGGGCGTAACTTAATATTTTCCTGGGGTTACTGTCATGGCCATTAATGTAGGCAAGGCGCATGCCTTGCTGATCGTCGATGTGCAGAACGATTTCCTGCCCGGAGGCAGTCTCGCTGTGCCTAACGGTGACGAGGTGATCCCGGTCCTCAACCGCCACATCGCCCTGGCGCGGTCCAGGGGGGTGCCGGTATTTGCCAGCCGCGACTGGCATCCCATCGACCATTGCTCTTTCCAAGCCCAGGGCGGGCCGTGGCCGCCACACTGCGTCGCCGACACACAGGGGGCAGCGTTCTCGCCCGGCCTCGAGCTGCCTCGCGATGCGGTCATCATCAGCAAGGCGATGCGCGAGGACGCCGATGCGTATTCGAGCTTCGAGGGCACTGACCTGGCGCCTCAATTGCGCAAGCTGGGCGTGAAGCAGTTGCTGGTGGGCGGGCTGGCCACGGATTATTGCGTGCTCAATACCGTGCTCGACGCGCGCCAGTCGGGATTCGGCGTGCTGTTGCTCGCGGATGCGATCCGCGCCGTCAACGTGAAGCCGGGGGATGGCGAGCGCGCCGAACGGCAGATGGCGCAGGCGGGCGCGGTTGCTATCCGCATCGAGGATGGTCTGCAATGAATCCACTTGCGTCGCCGCTGCTCACCGACCTTTACCAGCTGACGATGCTGCATGCGTATTACACGCACGGCATGCGCGATACGGCGGTGTTCGAACTGTTCGTGCGCAAGCTGCCGCCCAACCGTAACTTCATGATGGCGGCCGGCCTCGAGCAGGCGCTCGATTTTCTCGAAGACCTGCGCTTCACGGCAGAGGATCTCGAATGGGTCGGGAAAAGCCGCCTGTTTCCACGGGAATTCGCGCGACAACTTGAAGGGTTGCATTTCACCGGCGATGTGCACGCCATGCCCGAAGGCACGATTTTTTTTCCCGACGAGCCGGTCCTGCGCGTCACCGCGCCGATGCCCGAGGCGCAGTTCGTCGAGTCGCGGCTGATCAACCTGGTTCATTTTGAGACGCTGGTGGCGACGAAGGCCGCACGCAGCGTACTGGCGGCGCCCGGCAAGCGGCTGGTGGATTTCGGACTGCGCCGCGCGCATGGTGCGGAAGCCGGCCTGCTGGCGGCGCGCGCGAGCTATCTCGCGGGATTCGCGGGCACGGCGACCGTGATCGCGGGCGCGCGCATGGGCATCCCGGTCTTTGGCACCATGGCGCACTCCTTTGTCGAGGCGCATGACGACGAAGCCGCGGCGTTCGAGCACTTCGCACAGACCTATCCCGGTAGAGCGGTCTTGTTGATCGATACCTACGACACCGAGCTCGCGGCACTTAAGGTGGTGGCGCTCGCGTCCAAATTGAAGAGCCGGGGCATCCGGATCCAGGGCGTGCGGCTCGACAGCGGCAATCACCTGGTGCTTGCCAGGAACGTCCGGCGCATTCTGAACGAGGGCGGCCTGGCTGATGCCAGCATTTTCGCCAGCGGCAACCTCGACGAATACCAGTTGCGCGCGCTGTGCGCAGCCGGAGCGCCGATCGATGGTTTTGGCATCGGCACGAGCCTGGTGACCTCCTCCGATGCCCCGTTTCTCGATGCCGTCTACAAGCTGCAGGAATACGCCGGCAAGCCGCGCCGCAAACGCTCGACCGGCAAGGCAACCTGGCCGGGACGCAAGCAGGTCTTCCGTCAATACGACAGCGCAGGCTGTTTCCATCACGACATCATTGCCGTCGAAGATGACAACGAAAAAACCGGCGAGCCACTGCTGATCCCGGTGATGAAACGCGGCAGGCGCTTGCATGGTCCCGAGACGCTCGCCGCGATTCGGGGCCGCGCCGCAGCGCAGCTCGCCAAGTTGCCCAGGCATCTTGCGTTGCTGGAGACGGCGACCGTCGCGTACCCAGTGGAGATCCACCCGGCATTGCGCAAACTCGCCAACCAGGTGGACAGGGTGACGAGCGAGGTGCCCGTGCTGTGCCGATGAATAATGATCAACCCGCAGCGGGCCGGGGATTGTAGGGGCTGCAACCGGAATTATGTAACATATTGTTTATAATCATATAATTATGGTGATGAGCATGTTTAACCGACAAGAAGCAGTGCCTTTCAGCGACCGAACCCAGGCTGGTCGCCTGCTGGGTGAAGCCCTGCTGCCATACAAGGAACGTGACGACGTCGTCGTGTTGGCGCTGCCTCGCGGCGGGGTGCCCGTGGCTTTCGAAGTCGTCAAGGCGATTAACGCCAGCCTGGACCTGATGCTGGTGCGCAAGCTGGGCACACCGGGCCAGGAGGAATTGGCGATGGGCGCCATCGCATGGGGAGGGGCGAGGGTGCTCAACACGGACATCATCGGCAGCCTGGGAATCTCCGCGGAAACCATAGACGCGGTAGCGAGCCGGGAGAGCAGGGAACTCGAGCGGCGGCAACGCGCGTACCGCGGCGATCGTCCGCCGCCGCAGGTAAAAGGCCGTTGTGTGATTCTGGTGGATGACGGTCTGGCCACCGGTGCGACCATGCGCAGCGCGATCAAGGCCTTGCGCCAGCAACACCCCGCGCGCATTGTGGTCGCAGTCCCGGTTGCACCTCCCGATACCATAGAAACGCTGCGCCAGGAGGCGGATGAAGTGGTGTGTCTGGCTGCACCTGAGCCCTTCATGGCCATAGGCCGCTGGTACCATGAATTTCCGCAGACCAGCGACGATGAAGTCAAGGATCTGTTGCAGCGCGCCTGGACCACGGCAGGCGGCGCAGCCCCTGAGAGCGCCGGCACATGAAGACCACGCGCCAGGACTATGGCTTGCCCGCCGATATCATGGTGAGCCTGGCGGATGCTGCGCTGGCCGGCTCCCTCACCGTTCCGGCCGATGCGCCGGGTATCGTCGTCTTTGTCCATGGCAGCGGCAGCAGCCGCTTTAGCCCGCGCAACCGCGCTGTCGCAACCACGCTGAATGAGGCCGGGCTCGCCACACTGTTGTTCGATCTGCTGACCGCGGAAGAAAATGAAATCGACCTGCGTACACGGAAATTGCGCTTCGACATAGAGCTGTTGACCGAACGGCTGGTGGGTGCAATAGACTGGCTGGGCGGGCGCGCCGAAGTCGCGGATCTGCCGGCGGGCCTGTTTGGCGCCAGCACCGGCGCGGCGGCGGCGCTGCGCGCAGCCGCCGTTCGTCCTCATGCTGTGGGTGCGGTGGTATCGCGCGGCGGACGACCGGATCTTGCGGGCGCGGCCTTGCCGCGGGTCGAGGCGCCGACACTGCTGATCGTCGGCGGGGACGATGGGCCGGTCATCACCATGAATCAGGAGGCAGCTGCGCAGCTGCATTGCGAACACCGTCTGCATATCGTTCCTGGCGCCACCCACCTGTTCGAAGAACCCGGCAAGCTGGAACAGGTGGCGACGCTCGCGCGCGACTGGTTCCTGCTACATCTGCACCGACCATGAACACAAACGATATTTGCCTGTTCGCGCTGACGGAAAGCCGGGCTTTCGGCGAGAAAGTCGGCGCCGCGCTGGGCGTGCCGCTAGGCCGGCATGAGGAAAGGAATTTTGAAGACGGCGAACATAAAATCCGCGCACTCCAGAACGTGCGGGGCCGGAACGTGTTCGTTATTCAATCGCTGTACAGCGAACCTGACGCGAGCGTCAACGACAAGCTGTGCCGGCTGCTGTTTTTCGTCGGCGCCCTGAAAGACGCGTCCGCGCAGCGCGTGACCGCCGTCCTGCCTTACCTGTGCTATGCGCGCAAGGACAGAAAAACCAAATCGCGGGATCCGGTGACCACCCGCTATCTCGCACGGTTGCTGGAAGCCGTCGAGACCGACCGGGTGGTGACGCTGGATGTGCACAACCTGGCGGCGTTCGAGAATGCGTTCCGTTGCCGCATCGATCATCTCGAGGCCAGGAAGCTGTTCGTCGACTATTTCGCGCCGCGGCTGGGCGACAGCGAAGTCGTCGTGGTCTCGCCCGACGTCGGCGGAGTCAAGCGCGCCGAGCAGTTGCGCCAGGCGCTGTCGCGGCGCCTGGGCCGGGAAGCAGGCAATGCCTTCATCGAGAAATATCGCAGCGCGGGGGAGGTGAGCGGCGAGCAGGTGGTGGGCGAAGTCCGCGGCAAGGCAGCAATCATCATCGACGACATGATCAGCACGGGCGGGACGATGGTGCGCGCCGCTAATGCCTGCCTGCAGCGCGGCGCAACAACCGTCTACGCGGCCGCCTCCCACGGCCTGTTCGCCGGCGAGGCCGCGCGCATCGTTGCCGATCCCGTTCTGGAGCACGTGGTGATCACGGACACGATACCCCCGTTTCGCCTGGATGACGGTCTGGTGCAGAACAAGCTGACGATACTGGAGACCGCCCCGCTGTTTGCCGAGGCCATCCGCCGCATTCATGACGGCGGGTCCATCGTCGATCTGCTCCAGGTCTGAGCGGCACCGCATGCCCGCAACGGTTCTCACCATTTCCGGACATAGGCATCCGCCAGTTCCAGGTAATCGATCGCGCGCTGGCGCCACTTGTTCGTGTCCCGCACCTGGTGGTCGGTAATGTGCCAGATCGCGATCTTGGCGCGCAGGCAGGCGCGGAAGGCCTTGTAAAACCAGATCAGCGCGTCGGGTGGGACATCGCCTGTGGCCGCGAGATACTGTTGCAATATCTGATTGCCGAAGGCTGCGGCACCCAGGCGTTCACATTCCATCGCCAGATAGGCCAGTTCGTCGGCGGGATCGAGCAGGCGATACTCGCGCTTGAATTCCAGGCAGTCGATGATCACCGGTTCAGGCGTCAGGCAGATGTGCTCGGGGCGCAGATCGCCATGTGCGTCGATGATGCGGTTTTCACGGGCCCGCAGTTCAAGCAAAGTGCCGCGTTCGTCCATGAAGTCAAACTGCGCCCGGACCAGATATTCGAGCTGCGATGAAGGCAGTTCGAACTGCGGTTGGGCGAGCGCTGCATGGTTGGCCCGGATGTCGTCCTCGAAACGCTTGCGGTAACCGGACGTGCTCACGGCGACCGGATCCGAACGCCGGTAGAAACCGGTCAACACCCGGCTCAGCCTCACGATGTCATCGTTGCTCACCGTCTTGCTGCAGATCGCCGCGTCCAGCATGCGATGTGCCGGCAAGCGTCGCATCTGGACCAGCCAATCCACGACAGGACCTTCTCCGCCCAGTTGCAGGCGGCCATTGCTGTGCATGACGAGGGGAACGACTCCGCAATAAACGCCTGCGGCCAGACGCCGGTTCAACTGCACTTCGCGTTCGCAATTCCGGCGTCTGGCTTCCACGGTGCTGAAGTCCAGAAACTCGTAGCGCACCGGCTTTTTCAGCTTGTAGACGAACTCGTCGCTCAGGAACACCCATGACATGTGGGTTTCTATTACCTCGACTGCTGCAGGCCGAACCGGGTAGGCGTCGGGGTTGCGCAGAAACGCCACCTTGGCTTCGACTGGCGTTTTGATGCCCATGGGGGTGTTCGGCATGATGGATCTCCCGATAGAAAAGTAATACCTGCAACATTGATTAGGGTGTTTGACCTGGATCAACACGCCCCTTTTTGGCGCTCCTATGATGCATAAAAGAGGGAGTGTGCACCTCCGAACGCAGCTGCAGACAGAGTTCAACTTTCTGACGAAGGAGAACACCATGGCTATCGGAGAAATCTGCAACCGCGAAGTGGCGTTTGCCGGGCGCGAGACGACGGTCAACGCGGCGGCAAAGCTGATGCGGCACTACCATGTCGGCAGCCTGGTCATAGTCGATGATTATTCCGGCAAGCGCATGCCGGTGGGTATCGTGACCGACCGTGATCTCGTCGTGGAAGTGGAGGCCATGGACCTCGATCCCAAGGTGATTACGATAGGCGACATCATGTCCGGCGAACTGTTCACGGTCCCGGAAAGCCAGGGCGTGCTCGAAACCATGGAGGTGATGCGTTTCAAGGGGGTGCGCCGGCTGCCGGTCGTGGACAGCGAAGGCCGCCTCGCCGGTATCATCACCATAGACGACTTGCTCGAAGTGCTTGCGGAGGAACTGACGGATCTGACCCGCGTCATCTCCAAGGAACAGGCGAGGGAAATGCAAGGCAGAAAATAGGTTCGGCGATGAACCGTGGTTGCGGCCGGTCCGCGGGTGCTGCTGGTGATTTACGCGACACTGTCGTATTCTTATCATGATGCTCAGATTACTTCTCATTCTTGTCTTGATCGCGGCCGGGTTGGTGAGCGCCGCGGATCCGCTCGCGACCGCGGTTGTTTCCTATCGCGACGTGGACGAGGTCTACACGGCCGAGGGCAAGGTCGAGGCGGTGAAGCAGGCGACGGTCTCGGCGCAGATTTCTGGACGCGTAGTCGAAGTGCGATTTGACGTTGGCGATGCCGTCAAAAAAGGCGAAGTCATCGTGCGCATCGACGAGCGCGAGGTCAGCGACGCGCTGGCAAGCAGCCAGGCGCAGATCGCGCAGGCGCAGGCCACGCTGCACAACGCCCGCGCGAATTACGAACGCACGCAGCAGCTGTTCAAGCAGAGCTTCGTAAGCCAGGCGGCGCTTGATCGTGCGACTTCCGAATTTCAGGCGGCGCAGGCGCAACTGCAGGCGGCCGTGGCGGTGGCGAGCCAGGCGGCCACCGTCAAGGGGTTTGCCACGGTCACCGCGCCGTTTAGTGGAATAGTTGCTGCGCGCCACGTCGAACTCGGTGAAACGGTGACGCCCGGCAAACCGCTGATGACCGGATTCGACCCCAGGGACATGCGGGTGGTGGCCGACGTGCCGCAGCTGAAGCTCTCGCAAATCAGGAAAAGCGTGCGTGCCGACATCGAGTTTCCCGCGCAGAATCTCAAGGTCAAGGCAGGGGCGATCACGGTGCTGCCGACAGCGGACCCGCAGACGCACACCACGCGCGTGCGCCTGGCGCTGATTGAATATGTCCAGGGCAGTTATCCCGGCATGTTCGCGCGCGTGTATTTCGTGCTCGGGCAGTCGCGCCGGCTGCTGATTCCGGCGGCAGCAGTGGTCAGGCGCAACGAAGTGACCGCTGTTTATGTCGTTGGTGCCGGGGGCGCGATCGGCTTTCGGCAAGTGAGGCTGGGCCAGGATTTCAGCGCAGAAGGCATCGAGATGCTGGGCGGGCTGCAACCCGGCGATAAGGTCGCGCTCGACCCGGTCAAAGCCGCCATCGCCTTAAAAGGCAGCGAGGGGCGGCGCTGAGCGGCGCAGTCTCGCGGATCATGGGCATCTCAGGGCGCATCACCCGGATTTTTCTCGAGTCTCAACTCACGCCGCTGATTGCGCTGGTGTCGGTACTGCTTGGTCTCTTCGCGGTGATGGTGACGCCGCGCGAGGAGGAGCCCCAGATCAACGTCACCATGGCGAACGTGTTCATTCCGTTTCCGGGCGCATCGGCACGCGATGTCGAGGCGCTGGTGGCTACTCCGGCCGAGCAGGTGGTGGCGCAGATTTCCGGCATCGAGCATGTTTACTCGGTGTCCAGGCCGGGGCTCGCGGTCCTGACGGTGCAGTACAAGGTGGGAGAGGACCGGATCCAGGCGCTGGTGCGGCTCTACGACACGCTGTTTGCCAACCGCGACTGGGTGCCGCCGGAACTGGGCGTGGGGGAATTCATAGTCAAGCCGGTCGGCATCGACGATGTACCTATCGTGGCCTTGACGCTGTGGACCGCGGATACGCAGCGCGGCGCATACGAATTGAAACAGGTTGCCAATGCCGCCGAGGTCGAGATAAAGCGTGTCGCAGGCGCGCGCACCGTGACCACGATAGGCGGTGCTGCGCGCGTGGTGCGTGTCTTGCTCGATATCGACCGACTCAATGCTTACAAGATCACCGCTGGCGATATCCGCGGCGCGTTGCTTGCGGCCAATGTCGCGCTGCCCTCCGGCAAACTCATACGCGACAATCGCGAGATCGTGGTGGAAACCGGCCGCTTTCTCGGCTCGGCGGAAGAGGTCGCGGGGCTGATCGTCGGGCGCGCCGACGGGCGGCCGGTCAGGCTGGCGGATGTCGCCCGCATCGAGGATGGCCCGGAGCAGCCGCGCCATTATGTCTGGTATGGCCACGGCGCGGCCGCGGACAAGGCCGGGCCCGGCGGCGAGTTTCCCGCGGTTACGATCGCTGTGACGAAAAAACCCGGAGAGAACGCAGTGGATGTCGCCGACGGGGTGCTCGCGCGTATCGGGGAACTGAAAGGCACCGTGATTCCGGAGGGTGTGAACGTGGCCCTTTCCCGCAACTACGGCGAGACCGCGAATGACAAGGCTCAGAAACTGATCCAGAAGCTCATTTTCGTCACCTTGTCAGTCATTGCACTGGTGTGGGCGGCGCTCGGCCGGCGCGAAGCGGTGATCGTGGGCCTGGCGGTGATATTCACGCTGGCGGCAACACTGTTCGCGTCCTGGGCCTGGGGTTTCACGCTGAACCGCGTGTCATTGTTTGCGCTCATTTTCTCGATCGGCATCCTGGTCGATGATGCAATCGTGGTGGTGGAAAACATTCACCGTCACCGGGAATTGTCGGACGCACCGCTTGCTGACCTGATACCCCAGGCGGTGGACGAGGTCGGCGGTCCGACCATCCTTGCCACATTCACGGTAATTGCGGCGCTGTTGCCAATGGCGTTCGTCTCGGGGTTGATGGGGCCGTATATGAGTCCGATCCCGATCAATGCCAGCATCGGCATGCTGATTTCCCTGGCGGTGGCGTTTGTCATTACGCCGTGGCTGGCAGTGAAACTGCAAGGCAAGGTGCCCGTGGCGCATCATGGCGATGAATCCGGCGGTCGTCTGCTGCGCGTGTTCGAAACCGTGCTCAAGCCGTTTCTGAGTGGCGCAGCCGGCAAGCCAAAACGCCGGCTGCTGTGGATCGGCATACTGGCGGCCATTGCATGTTCGGTTTCACTTGCAGGGTTCAAACTGGTGGTGCTCAAGATGCTGCCGTTCGACAACAAGTCTGAATTCCAGATTGTCGTCGATATGCCGGCCGGAACCGGGCTCGAGGAAACCGCGCGCGTCCTGCGTGAGATCGGCGCCTATGTGGCGACCATACCGGAAGTGACCGATTACCAGGCCTATGCCGGGACCGCGGCGCCGATAAATTTCAACGGACTGGTGCGCCAGTATTATCTGCGCCATGGCCATGAGATCGGCGACATCCAGGTCAATCTGCTCGACAAGCACCAGCGCAGCCGGGAAAGCCATGCCATCGCCAGTGCAGCCCGCCCCGGGATCGAGCGCATCGCGCGGCTAGCAAATGCACGCGTCAAGGTGGTCGAGGTGCCGCCGGGGCCGCCGGTGATGGCGCCTATCGTCGCCGAGATCTACGGTCCCGACTATGCTGGCCAGATTGCCGTCGCCCGGCATATACGCGGCGTGTTCGCCGCAACGGCGGACATCGTCGATATCGACGACAGCAGTGAAGCCGATGCTGAAAAGATAGTGTTGCAGGTGGATCGCAGCAAGGCGGCGCTGATGGGCGTGGCACAACGTGAGATCGTCGCCACGGTGCGCATGGCGCTCGGAGGGGACAACGTGACGCCGCTGCATACCGGCACTGCCAAGTTCGAAGTGCCGGTGCAGATTGGCGTGCCGCCCGAAGAGCAGTCAGGTATCGAAAGGGTGTTGCAGCTTGCGGTGCGCTCGGATTCGGGCGCATTGATTCCGTTATCGGAACTGGTGCGACCGGTATCGACGTTGCGCGATCAAACCATCTATCACAAGAACCTGCTGCCGGTGGTCTACGTCACCGGCGACATGGCGGGCAGCCTCGACAGCCCTTTGTACGGAATGTTCGCGATGCGCGGCAAGACTGCGGACGTTGTGCTGGAGCAGGGCAGCAGGCTGGGCGAATATTTCATCAGCCAACCGTCCGACCGGTACGCCGGTTACAGCCTGAAGTGGGACGGCGAATGGCAGGTCACCTACGAGACCTTCCGCGATATGGGCATTGCCTACGCCGTCGGCCTGATCCTGATCTACCTGCTGGTGGTGGCGCAATTCAAATCCTATCTGACGCCGCTCATCATCATGGCGCCGATACCGCTGACGGTGATCGGCGTGATGCCCGGCCATGCCCTGCTCGGGGCGCAGTACACCGCGACCTCGATGATAGGCATGATCGCACTGGCCGGGATCATCGTGCGCAATTCCATCCTGCTGGTCGATTTCATCAATGTCGAGGTGGCGCAGGGCCGGGATTTCGAGAAAGCGATCGTCCGCGCCGGGGCAACCCGTGCCAAGCCGATCATCCTCACCGCGCTGGCGGCGATGTCAGGCGCGCTGTTCATACTCGACGACCCGATTTTCAACGGACTGGCGGTATCGCTTCTTTTCGGCATTTTCGTTTCAACCTTGTTGACCCTGGTCGTGATTCCGGTGCTCTACTACGCCGCCAACTGGAAGCGTTACCCGCCGCGGGCGGATTGACTCGCAGTCGGTGGATGGACCGGCCGCTAGGAGCGCATATCAAAAAGACTAAGACCGATGTAACCGCCGATGAATTCACTTTAATACCCGCTTGACGGGTATTAAAGTGAATTCATCGGCGGTTAATTCTTTTGATTTTGTTGTTTGCTTTTAGAAACACAAAATAGGAGCGCATAGGATGGATCTGCTCGAATTCGCGCGCGGGCCTGCGCTATGGTTGTCACTGGCCATTCTGTTTCTCGGAAGTGCGTGGCGGGTAATCGGTATTTTCCGCCTGAAATCCAAAGCTGATTTTTCCGAGCCGCGGAGCATGCGGCTGATGTCCGGCGCCATGGGCGCGATCATCGGGCACATGATTCCGAGGAAAGAATTCCGCGATACCGAGAAAATCGGTACCTTTATCGCTTATTTTTATCACATCGGGCTGGCCATCACCGTGTTCGGTTTCCTGCCGCATATCTATTTCATCGAGCGGCTGACGGGCATTTCGTGGCCCGCATTGCCCGCTCCGGTGGTGTATGTGGCGGTTGCGGTCACCTTCGTGGCCATGATCCTGATCCTGATGGAACGCCTGACCGACGGTGTGCTGCGGCTGCTGTCGAATTTCGATGACTATTTCAGCTGGTTCGTCACGTTCCTGCCGCTGGTGACCGGCATGATGGTGATCAACCATCCCTTCCCCGCGGGCGCTGCTCCAGTGCCGCCACTGGAACCGACGCTGCTCGCGATACATCTGTTGAGCGTGGAACTGCTGTTCATCTGGTTGCCGTTCGGCAAGCTGAGTCACGCCTTCCTGGTATTTATTTCGCGCGGGGTCACCGGCGCCACTTTCGCCCGCAAAGGAGCCGCCTCATGAGCGACATCAACACGGTTCATCCCATAGACACGGAATCTGCGCGCTTCTCGGTCAAAAAGCCCGAAGTGTGTTTTGACAAGCAGGGCGATCTTGCCGATGCCGAGCGCGTCGCCATCGCCATGAAAAGCTTTACCCGGGATTTCACTTCGGCGACCGCCGCTTATATGGAGTCGTGCATCCATTGCGGGCAGTGTGCGGAAGCCTGCCATTTTTATGTTGCGACCCGCGATCCCAAGTACACGCCGATCTGGAAGCTCGAACCGTTCAAGCAGGCCTACAAGCGCGAAGCCGGGCCGTTTGCCTGGCTGTATCGCGCGCTCAACCTCAAGCACGAGGTCACTGTAAAGCAACTCGAGCAGTGGCAGGAACTGCTGTTCGATTCGTGCACGATGTGCGGGCGCTGCACCATGATCTGCCCTATGGGCATAGACATTGCCGGGCTGGTCGGTCTGGCGCGCCATGGCATGCATGAGGCCGGGCTGGTGCCGCATGAGCTGTGGGCGGTGGCGGAGCGCGCCGAGCGCGAAGGCAGCCCGCTCGGGGCCACCCCGAAAGTGCTCAAGGAGCGCATTGAATGGCTGGCGGACGACTACAGCGTCGAGATTCCGCTTGACCGCGACAAAGCCGATGTACTGGTCACGCTGTCCTCGATCGAGATCATGAAGTATCCGCAGTCCATCGTGGCCATGGCGAAGATCTTCAATCATCTCGGCGCCTCCTGGACCATACGCAGCGACGGCTTTGAAGCGACCAACTTCGGCATGCTTTCCGGCAACGTGCAGTGGCAGCGCCACACGAGCATGAAAATCATCGAAGCGGCGATTGCCTGCGGCGCCAGGACGCTGGTGTTGCCGGAGTGCGGCCATGCTTATGGCGCACTGCGCTGGCAGGGCGCCAACCTCTACGGCAAGCCGCTGCCGTTCAAGGTGCTGCATATCTCCGAGTTTCTGGCCGAGGCCGTGCGCAGCAATCAAATAAAACTTAAAAAATTAGAAAAAACAATGACTTATCACGATCCATGCCAGGTGTCGCGCCGCGGCGGGGCGACCACCGCCGCGCGTGAAGTCATACGCGCGCTGGGAGTCGAGTTGCGTGAAATGGAATCCACCGGTGACATGAACTGGTGCTGCGGCGGCGGGGGTGGTGTGGTCGCCATTCATCGCGCCGATGATCTGCGGCACAAGGCGTTCGAGATCAAGATCAGGCAAATCGACGACACCGGGGCGGAACTACTGACCAGCAGTTGCGCGAATTGCCGGCAGACCTTCGACGACGGGCAGGCCCATTTCAAATGGGACAAAACTATGAACAGCCTGCTGGAAACGGTTGCAGACCAGCTCGATACCAGGCCCTCAGGGACTTGATATTCACGCTTAAGGCGCCATCTCGATATTGTTAACCACACATCTTCGGAGTGATGTCATGACTACTGAACGCATGGTCCGTATTTTCGCAGGCGCCTTCGTGCTGGTGTCGCTGCTGCTCGGCGCGCCGGCCAGCCCCTTATATCTGAGTGCGCACTGGCTGTGGCTGACGGCTTTCGTCGGCGCCAATCTGTTCCAGAGCGGCTTCACCCGCTTTTGTCCGCTGGAAACCATATTGAAGAAGGCGGGCGTCAAAGCGTCCGCATGAGCGCGCCGCTGCGCATCGCCTGCCCGCAGTGCGATACGCTCAACCGTGTCCCTCAGGAACGCCTCACGCACGGGCCGCGCTGCGGCCAGTGCCGGCAGGCGCTGTTTGCCGCACATCCTGTGACGCTGACCGCGGCGAATTTTGAGCGGCAGATCGGTGGCGATATCCCGGTGCTGGTCGATTTCTGGGCGCCCTGGTGCGCGCCATGCCGGGCGATGGCGCCGGTGTTCGAGCAGGCTGCAGGGCAGTTGGAGCCACAGATGAGGCTTGCCAAGCTCGACACCGAAGCCGAGCCCGGGCTTGCTGCGCGTTTCGGCATCCGCAGCATTCCGACTCTGGCGGTGTTCAGGAACGGCTGTGAAATCGCGCGCCAGTCAGGTGCGATGGATTTGAGCAATCTGCTGAACTGGGCGCAGGCGCATATCTGAAAAAAGGGTTTGCTTCAGGCAGAACTTCATTCTGCCGAAGCGCGAACACGCTTGCTGCGGCATTCAACAGCACCACTGCGGCGCATTAACACCGCAGCGCTGGATTTTTCGGGTTCAGCGGCGGCCGATCAGTATGCCGATGATGATCCCGATGCCGGCGGATACGCCGATCGCGCCCCACGGATGGTCGTGCACGTAATCGTCGGTTTTTGTCGCCGCGACCTTCGCTTTTTCCAGGGCCAGCGTTTGCATTTCGGCCAGGCGGGGCCGCAGATCGGCTGCGGCGCGCTGCACCCGGCTGCGCAATTCAGTGATTTTATCGCCGGTCTGGCTCGCGGTGGCCCGTGCCAGTTCTTCGACATCGGACATCAGGATCTGGAAGTCGGCTGCCAGTTTCTCGCGTGGTGCGTTCATGATGTGCTCCTGCGTGAAGGTTCGTACTTCGCTCTGCTGTTACACATTCATCATACAAATTGCCGGGATCCGGGTACTGATTTGGATCAAGGGACCCGACCGTTTTTTTCCTGGCGCAGCAGTGCTCAGCGGGTCTTGACTCGCGCCCCGTCGCTCACTCGGTCGCCAGGGTAGACGACGACGCGCTCCCCCGGCTGCAGGCCCGATTCCACCATTGCCTCGAACCCGCCGCGCCGGGCAATCTGCACCGCGCGTTTGCGCGCCACGCCGTCGGCGACAGTGAAGACCCTCCAGTTGTCCGCCTCCCGGAACAGGGCGCTGGCCGGAACCTTGATCGCGTCGTCCTGGCCGAACACCACGATGCGGGCGTCGACCCGATAGGCGTCCCCCATGGTTTGCCACTGGTTGCGCGGCGACACGATGTCGATCAGCACGTTGACGCGCTGCTCCTCGACGCCCAGCGCTGAAATCTTGGTGAAGCCGGAGGGCTCGATGCGGCGCACGCGGCCGGCGAGCGGTTTGGCGGCCCCGTAATCCACCAGGCGCACTGCCGCACCCTGCGGAATCTGCACCGCGTCGCTGGTCAGCACATCCACCACCACTTCCAGTTCCGCGGGCTCTCCCAGTTCGAGCAGCGGCGCGCCTATCGGCACCACGCCTTCGCTCTCCTGTGCCACGCGCAGTATGCGTCCAGCGACCGGCGAGCGGATTTCCCACTGTCTGATACCCGGCTTGCCGTTGCGCGCATCCCTGCGCACCTGGAGCAGTGCGGCTTTCGCCTGTTCGAACTGGTGCCCCGCGGCATCTTCCTCGAAGCGCGCGGCCTCGAGTTCGCGCGTGTTGAGGTTGACGGCAAGCTGTTCACGCTCGAGCTGGGTCGGGGAAACAAACCCTTTTTCCGCCAGTTTGCGGGTGCGTTCGAGGTCGGCTTGGCTTTGGCTGAGCGTGTTGCCGGCGCGTGCCACGGTGGTGCGCGCGCGCGCCAGACCGGCTTCCGCGGCGCCGACCCGCTCCTGCAGTTCGCGTTCGGTGCGCATATCGAGGAGCACGGGCACAGCGGGGGCAATGACTGCCAGCAGGTCGCCCTTTTCCACCGCGTCGCCCGCCTTGAGCCGGATGCGCTGCAGCGTTCCCATCAGCGGAGCGGACACCGTGTAGCGCTCGCGCACGCGGGTTTTGCCGTCCTCTTCTATGGTCTGCTCGAAGCGCCCGCGCCCGACTTCAGCGGTTTCCACCAGGACGGGGCGGGGCGCGAAGGCCCACACCAGGGCTGCCGCGACTGCGGCGAGCCCTGCGATAATCATGATCCACTTTTTGCGTGTCATCACTCTCTCGTTTTGAGTACTGCAACCAGGTCCATGCGGTCGATGCGCCGGCGCACGATCAGCGCGCTGATCACGCCTGCCGCCAGCGTGGCCAGCGTTGCGTAGGCGTAGGTGCGCGGCTCGATGATCAGCGGAATCTCGAAAGTTTCGCTGTGTATGAGCTGCACGATGCCGAACGACAGCCAGTAGCCGAGCAGCCAGCCCAGCGGCAGTGCCAGGATCAATTCGATCGCCAGTTCTCCCAGCAATAATCCCGACACCTCGCCGCGCGTGAAGCCCAGCACGCGCAGGCTAGCCAGTTCCCAGGCGCGCTCGGCGAGCGCGATCCGCGCGTTGTTGTAGACCACGCCCACGGCAATCACCGCGGCGAAAACCGTGAGTATCCCAGTGTAAACGAGGATAAAGCGCGCGGAGGTGTCGCGGAAGTTCTGGATGATGGGATCGATTTCCACCGCCGCCGCGATCTTCGGCGTCTGCTTGACCTGGCTGAAGAACGCCTCGCGCCGTGAGGTATCGAACTGGATGCGCACCGAGGTGATGCTGTCGCCTTCACCCAGCAGCCGGTTCAGGGCATCGCGGGCCATGTACGCGCGCAGCTCCACGAGTTCGTTGACCAGGCCGCTGACCACGACCCGTTTCTTCGCGCGTTTGCCCTGCAGAAATTCGATCCATACCGTGTCGCCGGGGACCACCTCCAGCCGCCGGGCGAGACGCTCGCTCATCACGATACCCTCGGCCGGCAGCGCGACGGTGTTGAGCTGGGCATCGAGCAGCTGGCGCATTTGCGAGTCTTCAGGCAGTCCGAGCAGCGTGGTGCGATAGCTCAGATGCCCGTTGCGAAAGCGCACTGGCGCATCGCGCGCGGCTTCCGCGCGCAGCACCCCGGGCAGGCGCGCCACGTCCTGGAGCGCGGAGGAGGATACCGGGTCGGTGAGCACGAGGCTGACATGCTGGCGTTCGCGCAGGCGGAATTCCACGTCCAGCAGGTAGTCGATCGCGTCCCGCCACCAGGTGCCGGAAATGAGGATGGCGATCGCGCAACTGATGCCGAGTGTCGTCAGCAGCGCGCGCAGCGGGCGCCGCTCCATGTCTCTCAGGATCATCCGCACCTGCGGCGAATAAAGATGGCCATAACCGAGGCGCTCCAGCAGCGTTGGCCTGAATATCGGCGGCGAGGCGGGGCGCATGGCTTCGGCGGGCGGCAGCCGCACCACCCGCGTGAGGGCGTTGAACGCGCCCAGTGCCGCGGCCGCCAGCGAAACGACGCTGGCCACAATCGGGATCCAGGGCTGAATGCGGAATTCGAGCGTGGGGAAATGGAAGAACTTCGCGTACATCCCGGTCATCGCGGATCCGAGCCAGGCACCGATCGCGATCCCGAGCACGATGCCCAGCGCAACGATCACCAGCACGAACTTCAGATAATGCATGCCGATCGCAACGTTGGGGTAGCCCAGCGCCTTCAACGCGGCGATCTGGTTGCGCTGGGTGCCGATCTGGCGCGCGACGACGACATTGAGCAGGAATACCGCGACGGCGAGAAACACGCTAGGCAGCACGATGCCGAACACCTTCTGCTCGTTGATCTCCTGGGTCAGCGCGCGATGCGAGAACTGTTCGTCGCGCCCGTAGGCGCCGGTGCCGCCGTAGGGTTCGAGCAGGCGGTCGAGCGCATCGAGTGCGGCCTGCTGCGAGGCGCCGTGCGCCAGGCGCACCGCCGCCCGGTTGAACGCGCCTTCCATGTTGTAGGCCGCCGCGAGCCGCTCGCGGCCCATCCAGAAAATGCCGAAACTCTTGTCGTCGGCCAGGCCGCCGCGCCCGGCAAATATGTATTCGGGCGAGAGCACGATGCCCGCGATGTCGAGCTGCTCGCGCCTGCCGTTGAGCAGTGCCGCCACGCGGTCCCCGGGCTGCAGCCCGCGCGCCTTGGCGAACGCCTCGCCCACCAGCACCTCGTTGGATGCGGGCGCGGCGATCCAGCGACCGGCCATCAGGGTCAGCCGGTTCACGCGCGGGTTGCCGCTAGCGGGCAGCGCGATGATGTGTCCGGTCACCGGCTCGACGACATCGGGCAGGTCGAGCAGCACGTCGTAGGCGATCGTGGTTTCGGTTTCGGCCACGCCGGGGATGTCGAGCAGTCTCGCCTCGATGATGGAGGGTGCGCGCTTGACGGTCACGAATACATGGGCGAAGCGCGCCTGATCGTAATAGTCCTGCTGCAGCGAGCGCAGCGAATCGTAGGTCGAGAGCGACGCAATGAAGCCGCCGATGCCGCTCGCCACCACCAGGGCTATGGTCAGCACCTGGGTCTTGACGCGCCACAGATCGCGCAAGAGTTTTCTGTCGAGCATCCTCACCAGGAAATCTCCTCTGGCGTGAGCTTGGCGGCGTTGGCCTGCACCGACGCGATGCGCCCGTCCGCCAGCTGCATTACCCGGTCGGCAATTTTGGCGATCGGCGCGTTGTGGGTGATGACCACCGCGGTGGTGCCCAGCTCGCGGTTGATCCGGGCGATCACCTCCAACACCAGCTTGCCGGTCGGATAGTCGAGCGCGCCGGTGGGCTCGTCGCACAACAGCACGTCCGGGCGTTTGGCGACGGCCCGCGCTATCGCCACGCGCTGCTGTTCGCCGCCCGAGAGCTGCGACGGATAGTGATCGAGCCGGTCGCCGAGCCCGACCAGTGCCAGCGCCTCGTCCGGGCGCATCGGGTTTTCCGCCATCTCGGTCACCAGCGCCACGTTCTCGCGCGCAGTCAGGCTCGGGATCAGATTGTAGAACTGGAACACGAAGCCGACGTGTTCGCGGCGGTAGCGCGTCAGTTCCATTTCGCCGGCGGCGGTCAGATCATGGTCGCGCCATACCGCCGTGCCGCTGGTCGGCGTATCGAGGCCGCCGAGGATGTTGAGCAGCGTCGATTTGCCGCTGCCTGACGGGCCCAGCAGCACCACGAATTCACCCTGATGGATTTCGAGGTCGACGCCGCGCAGCGCGTGGACCTCGATTTCGCCCATGCGGTAGGTTTTGGTCAGGCCGCGGGCGACAAACACGGCGCCCGGTGCCGGGGATGGGTCGCGGTGCGGCATGCGCTTTGGTGGTTTCGTCCGGTCGCGGGACACAGGCACACTTAATAGTATGTGCCATTAAAATCAATCAGTTGACTTAGATCAACAGGCCAGGGAAAACGTGGTCGGCAGGCCGGACGGATCCAGCTGCCGCCCGAAACCGCGGGATTCCGGGCGGAGGTGGCGCGCGGTTCAGCGGTAAACCACCACCGGGATCTTGGTGTGCGTGAGCACCTTGGTGGCTTCACTGCCCAACAGCAGCCGCGACAGACCGGTGCGGCCGTGCGAGGCCATGAAGATGGCATCGCATTTGTATTTTTTTGCTGCCCTGACGATTTGGTCAGCCGGAAAATCGCTGGTCGTGTAGTAGCATCCGCACGCTACGCCGGCTGCTGCGGCAGCCTTCTTGATTACGTCGAGATGGCGCTGCGCGATCTTCTTGGAGTTCGCCGCAAACTGCTGTGGCGAGATGAAATCAGGCGGGACATAATCGGCGTAAATGTTATAACGATAGGCGGGGGCGACATGGAAACCGGTCATCCGCGAGCCCATTTTTTTGGCAAATTCGGCTGCTTTTTTGGCTGCCTTGCGGGATAACGCCGAACCATCGGTCGGCACCAATATGTTCTTGAACATTATCGTCTCCGTTGTTGTTGGTTATGTAATTCTAAATCATTGAATTTACGTATTAATTACTGCATCTAACGCGGACCGGGGCCGCTGCCGTCGCGGCGCGGTCCCATCCCGCTTCCTGGGCCCGCTCCCGTTCCAGGCCCCATCCCGGCGCCCGGACCCTTGCCGGGACCGGAATCCGTGCGCGGCTTATCGGGCAGGGTCACGCCGCGCTCCTTGGCGCGCACCTGCATCGCCTGATGGTGCTCGGCGCGCACTGCCTCGCGTGCTTCAGGCGTCTTGGCGGCGCGCATCCTGGCGCGGTATTCGTCGCGTTCCTGCTGCGTCATCAATTGGCTGCCGTAGATGGGTGGCGCCATCTTTTTTGCCGCCGGTTTCGGCGACTGTTGTTCCGCGGACTGCGACACTCCTGCGGTTGTCATGGCGATTGCTGCTGACATTATCGCGATCAGGAAGGTGTGCTTTGTTCTGTTCATGCTGAGCATCCTTATCCGGCGTAGTCTCCAAGGCGCTACGCTTACCCCTTGCAATACTGACAATGTATGATGTTTGAAATCCGGCCTTTTGATGTAGGTCAAGTCAGGGTGATTTCCTGTCGCTTAGCATTCGTTCCATGCCGTTTATTCTGGGAGGAGCAGGGATGGAAACGCAGTCCACGTACAATTACAGGGTGATACGTCAATTTTCGATCATGACGGTGGTGTGGGGCGTGGTCGGCATGCTGGTCGGCGTATTTATCGCTGCCCAGTTGATCTGGCCCGAGCTCAATCTGGCGCCATGGCTGTCGTATGGCCGCCTGCGTCCATTGCATACCAACGCGGTGATCTTCGCCTTTGGCGGTTCGGCGCTGTTTGCGACCTCCTATTACGTGGTGCAGCGCACCTGTCACGCGCCCCTGTTCAGCCCGGCCCTCGCCGCGTTTACGTTCTGGGGCTGGCAGGCGGTCATCGTGCTGGCGGCCATCACCCTGCCGCTGGGCTACACCTCTTCCAAGGAATATGCCGAGCTGGAATGGCCGATCGACATCCTGATCACCCTCGTGTGGGTCTCCTATGCGATCGTGTTCTTCGGCACCATCGCCAAGCGCAAGACCCCGCACATCTATGTCGCCAACTGGTTCTTCGGTGCGTTCATACTCACGGTCGCGCTGCTGCATATCGTCAACAGCGCCGCGATCCCGGTCTCGCTGTGGAAATCCTACTCGGCATACGCCGGCGTGCAGGACGCAATGGTGCAGTGGTGGTACGGCCACAATGCGGTAGGGTTTTTCCTGACGGCGGGATTTCTCGGCATGATGTATTACTTCATTCCCAAGCAGGCCGAACGCCCGGTCTATTCCTACCGGTTGTCGGTGGTGCATTTCTGGTCGCTGATTTTTACCTATATGTGGGCGGGTCCGCACCATCTGCATTACACCGCGCTGCCCGACTGGGCGCAGTCCGTCGGCATGGTCTTCTCGCTGATCCTGCTGGCGCCGTCATGGGGCGGCATGATCAACGGCATGATGACCCTGTCGGGCGCCTGGCATAAGCTGCGCACCGATCCTATCCTCAAGTTCCTCATCGTGTCACTGTCGTTTTATGGCATGTCGACCTTCGAAGGGCCGATGATGTCGATCAAGACGGTCAACGCGCTGTCGCATTACACCGACTGGACGATAGGCCACGTGCATTCGGGTGCGCTGGGATGGGTGGGCATGATCACGATAGGCAGTCTCTATTATCTGATTCCGCGGTTGTTCGGCCGCACCGAGATGCACAGTGTGCGTCTCATCACCCTGCATTTCTGGGTTGCGACCATAGGCATCGTGCTTTATATCGCGGCGATGTGGATTGCGGGAGTCATGCAGGGACTCATGTGGCGCGCCGTCGATCCGGATGGCACGCTCTCCTACACCTTTGCCGAGTCAGTGAAGGCGACCTATCCCTACTACATGATCCGGCTGTTGGGCGGGATCCTTTATCTTTCGGGGATGCTGATCATGGCCTATAACGTGTGGAAAACCTGCGTTGGCCACAAACCGGTGGACGCACCCATTCCCGCCGTGCAGCCGGCGCACGGATAAATGGAGAAACATAAAATGAGTTCGACATCCGGTCACGAACTGATCGAAAAAAATATCGGGCTGATGGTGGCGCTGATCATTGCGGTGGTCAGCGTTGCCGGCCTGGTGGAAATCGTCCCGCTGTTTTTCCAGAAGTCGACGATGCAGCCGGTGGCTGGACTGAAGCCGTACACACCGCTGCAGCTGTCGGGCCGGGATATCTACATTCGCGAGGGCTGCAACAACTGCCACTCTCAGATGATACGGCCGTTCCGCGCCGAAACCGAGCGCTATGGACATTATTCCGTCGCCGGTGAATTCGTCTACGATCATCCGTTCCTGTGGGGGTCGAAGCGCACCGGACCCGATCTGGCGCGCGTTGGCCTGCGCTATTCTGACGAATGGCACCGCGAGCATCTCACCAACCCGCGCGATGTCGTGCCCGAATCCAATATGCCGGCCTATGCCTGGCTGGCTCGCACCCCGCTGGTTCCCGCCGAGCTTCCGGCCAAACTGCGCGCCCTGCGCACGCTCGGTGTGCCCTACACCGACGCGGATATCGCCGCCGCCGCGGACAGCGTCAAAGGCAAGACCGAGATGGACGCGGTCATCGCGTACCTGCAGGGCCTGGGTACCGTATTGAGAAACGTGAGGTAACGCGCATGGACATCAATCTCGCAAGATCGGTGGTGACGGTGCTGCTGCTGCTGGCGTTTATCGGCATCGTGGCATGGGCGTGGAGCGGCAAGCGCAAACAGGCATTCGATGAGGCGGCGCGGCTGCCTTTCGATGATGAAACGGATGCGGCGGGGACATCGAAATGAGCGATTTTACGCATGACGCGTGGGGTATCTATATCGCGGTCATCACGCTGGTGAGCATAGTCGCCTGCGCGGTATTGCTCAAAACTTTTTCGACCAAGCGCGTAGCGCCGGGAGAGAAGGTCGATACCACCCACCATACCTGGGACGAGGATCTCAGCGAATGGAACAATCCGCTGCCGCTCTGGTGGATGTGGTTGTTCTATATCACCATCGTCTTCGGCCTCATCTATCTCGTGCTCTATCCGGGACTCGGCACCTATACCGGCTACCTGGGCTGGAGTTCGCGCGGCCAATACCAGGGCGAGCAGGAAAAAGCTGCGGCCACGTTCGGCCCGATTTTTGACAAATTCCTCAAACAGGACCTCAAGGCAGTCGCCGCCGATCCGGAGGCGCGGCAGATAGGGCAGCGGCTGTTCCTGAACTATTGCGCGCAGTGCCATGGTTCGGATGCCGGTGGCGGCAAGGGCTTTCCCAGCCTGCGCGACCATGACTGGCTCTACGGCGGCGAACCCGAAACCATCAAGGCCAGCATTACCAACGGCCGCAACGGCGTGATGCCGCCGCAGGGCGCGGCAGTGGGCGGCGACGAAGGCGCCAAAAACGTCGCGCATTACGTGTTGTCGCTCTCCGGGCGCACCCATGACAGCCTGCGCGCGTTCAGCGGCAAGGCCAGGTTCAATACGGCATGCGCGGCATGCCACGGCGCCGACGGCAAGGGCAACCAGACGCTGGGCGCACCCAATCTGACCGACAAGATCTGGCTCTATGGCGGATCCGAGAGCAACATCATCGAGACCATCATGAAAGGACGAGGTACCAATATGGTGGCCGGAGGTGTCAGCGTCATGCCGGCGCATAAAGACATCCTCGACGGCGGCAAGATCCATGTGCTTGCGGCCTACGTCTGGGGTTTATCGAATGTCGGGAAGTGAGTGCCCGCGGCGCATGAGGGTCGCACTTTTCAGGCGTGGCATCACGCCCTCATCAGCGCTGCGGGTACAGGATACGCACGATAGCCGCGGCGGCCGGCTGTGAGTGAGTTGGCGAAACCAACGGCTCCGGCGCAAACGCCGGAAGCCGTGGATCTCTACGAAGTACGCAAGAAAATATATACGCGCGCGGTGCGCGGCTGGTTCGCCGGCTGGCGCGTGGCTCTGGTGCTGCTCACCCAGCTTGTTTTCTATGGCACGCCGTGGCTCGTCTGGAACGGCCGCGAGGCGGTGCTGTTTGATCTGGGCGCGCGCAAGTTCTATATCTTTGGCTGGGTGTTCTGGCCGCAGGACTTTATTTTTCTCACCGCGCTGCTGGTGATCTCGGCGCTGGCGCTGTTTCTGTTTACCGCGATCGCCGGGCGGTTATGGTGCGGCTTTGCCTGTCCGCAGACGGTTTATACCGAGATCTTCATGTGGATCGAGCGTCTCGTGGAAGGCGAGCATATTCAGCGCATGCGCCTGGACAAGGGGACACTCAATCCGCGCAAGTTTTTCCTGAAGTCGCTCAAGCATGCGATCTGGATTGCGCTTGCGCTGTGGACCGGTTTCACCTTCGTCGGCTACTTTACTCCGATCAAAACTCTGGTCACCGAAGTGACCCGGTGGGGGCTGGGTCCGTGGGAGACCTTCTGGATCCTGTTTTATGGCTTTGCGACGTACGGCAACGCCGGCTGGATGCGCGAGCAGGTGTGCAAATACATGTGCCCCTACTCGCGTTTCCAGAGCGTGATGTTCGATTCCGACACGCTGGTGATCACTTATGACGCCTACCGCGGCGAGCCGCGCGGCTCGCGCAGCAAGTCGGTCGATTACAAAACAGCGGGTCTGGGCGACTGCGTCGATTGCGGGATCTGTGTGCAGGTCTGCCCGACCGGTATCGACATCCGCCAGGGCATGCAATACGAATGCATAGGCTGCGCGGCGTGCATCGACGGCTGCAACCAGGTGATGGACAAGATGGGTTATACACGCGGGCTCATCCGCTATTCGACGGAAAACGCGATAGAGCGCAAGTATCCGGAAACCAGCATTGTTGCGCATGTGTTCCGGCCCCGCATCATTGCTTACAGCGTGGTGCTGCTGGTGATCACCGTGGCGGCGCTGGCAGCGCTGTATTTCAGATCGCCGCTCAAGGTCGACGTCATTCGTGACCGCGCAACGCTGGTGCGGGAAGTCGAAGACGGCCTGCTCGAAAACGTCTACCGACTGCAGATCATGAACACCGACGAGCGGCCGCGCCGCTACACGATAACCGTGTCGGGTCTGGAGGGCCTCAGGGTGGTCGCGAGACAGCCGGTGGAGGTCGCCGGCGCCACCACCGAGGCGGTGGCGGTGGCGGTGCGCGTTGATCCGGTCAACATCAAGCCGGGCTCGCACGCCGTCGTGTTCCATGTTGCGGACAGCGATGATCCGCGGGTCAAAGCCGACGAGAAATCGCGGTTCTATGTGAAATAATATTTAGCCACAGAGATCACAGAGATCACAGAGAAAACCATGAGGCTTGAGCACTTATAATGCAATCAGCGCAAAAAAATAACAGACAATTTCTCTGTATGCTGGAGGCGCGGGAATTGCATGCTCTGTATTCTCTGTGGCCTCTGTGCTCTCTGTGGCGAATCGCTTTTAGGATGTCGACAAATGACGCAATGGGTTAAGAGCAAGCCCTGGTACCGTGAGCCCTGGCCGTGGCTGTTGATGGCGGGACCGACGGTGGTGGTGGTGGCAAGTGCGATCACGCTGTGGATGGCGGTGAGCAGCGACGATGGCCTGGTGGTCGACGACTATTACAAGCGGGGCCTGGGCATTAACCAGACATTGTCGCGCGACCAAGCCGCGCTCAAGTTAGGCTATCGGGCGACCCTGGCCTGGAGCGTGGATGCCGGGCGCATGCGGGTCACGCTGACGGGTGCGGCTGAACTGCCGCCCGCGCTGCATTTACGCATCGTGCACCCAACGCTACCAGACATGGATCAATCGGTGCGGCTGGCCAGGGTCGATGCCGGCATCTACGAGGCTGCGGCTGCGGCGCCGCGCGCGGGGCGTTGGCTGGTGACACTCGAGGACGAGAGCCGAAGCTGGCGGTTGACCGGGGAGTGGCAAGTGCCGCAGCAGAGGGAATTGCGGCTAGCGGCAAGCGGCCTGTCGGATCCGGCTCCCGTTGTCCGGAAAGAATAGTTCTTTGGTTTTTAATTTTAGGAGTTTGTCCGGGCCAAGTCCGACAAACTCCTGGGAGAATGGGTCATGAAACGCCTGATCTGGATACTGTGGCCGTCATTTGTCGTCGGTGGCGTTGCGGAAGCGGTGTTTTTTACTTTGTTCGATCCGACCGATCTTTCCATACTCGGGCAGCCGGTCGAACTGAGCCGGACCGCCATTTACTCGCTGGGTTTTTTCCTTTTCTG
>JAUXMZ010000071.1 GCA_030683105.1 Burkholderiales bacterium
GTGAAGGGTGAAGGGTGAAGGGTGAAGGGTGAAGCGAAACCACCGTAACTTGCGCGCATGGCAACAAGCAGTCGAGTTGGTAAGCGCGACTTACCATTTAACTGCATCCTTCCCTGAAGCAGAACGCTACGGCCTCACGTCACAAATGCGACGTGCGGCCGTTTCCGTTCCGGCCAATATTGCCGAAGGCGCGGCCCGGTCAGGAACCAAAGAACTTCTCCACTTCCTCAGCATTGCATCCGGATCGCTGTCGGAATTGGATACACTTGCGGAATTGGCTGCAAAGCTTGGATTTATTGCTGATGCGAAACAAATACAGGAACAGATGGATGACGTTGCAGGGTTAATCATGGGGCTATCGGCCTCGCTCAAGCGGCGGTCTTAGCCCTTCACCCTTCACTCATTCACCCTTCACAGAACAGAATGGCCAAAAAAGACTACTACGAAGTACTGGGACTGAACCGGGACGCCTCCGCGGAGGACATCAAGAAGGCGTACCGCAAGCTCGCCATGAAGCACCATCCGGACCGCAATCCGGATAACCCGAAATCCGAAGAGCGCTTCAAGGAAGCCAAGGAAGCGTACGAAGTGCTGACGGACGCCAGCAAGCGCGCAGCTTACGACCAGTACGGCCACGCCGGTGTTGACGCGGCGGCGGGCGCCGGTGCGGGCGCGGGCTTCGGTAATTTCTCGGATGCCTTCGGTGACATCTTCGGTGACATCTTCGGCGGCGGCCGCCAGCGATCCAATGTCTACCGCGGCGCCGATTTGCGCTACAACCTCGAAGTCTCGCTGGAAGATGCGGCGCGCGGCACCGAAACGCGCATCCGCATCCCGGCGATGGAGGAATGCCAGACCTGCCACGGCAGCGGCGCCAAGCCCGGCACCAGTCCCACCACCTGCGCCACCTGCGGCGGACACGGCCAGGTACGCATGCAGCAGGGATTTTTCTCCATCCAGCAGGCCTGCCCCAAGTGCCACGGCAGCGGCAAAGTCGTGGCCTCGCCGTGCGCCGCCTGCAACGGCGCCGGACGCATCAAGCAGCACAAGACGCTGTCGGTGAAGATACCCGCGGGCGTGGACGAAGGCGACCGCATCCGGCTCTCGGGCGAAGGCGAAGCCGGCGTCAATGGCGGCCCGTCGGGCGACCTGTACGTGGTGATCCACATCAAGGCGCATGCGGTATTCCAGCGCGATCACAACGATCTGCATTGTGAAATGCCGATCAGCTTCACTGCCGCCGCGCTCGGTGGCGAGATCGAGATACCGACGCTCGATGGCTATGCCAAGATCAAGATTCCCGC
Source organism: Burkholderiales bacterium (assembly GCA_030683105.1). Classification (GTDB taxonomy): domain Bacteria; phylum Pseudomonadota; class Gammaproteobacteria; order Burkholderiales; family SG8-41; genus CAKKQX01. The sequence continues at coordinate 1,305 of JAUXMZ010000071.1, forward strand.
AGAAACCCAGAGCGGCAAGGTGTTTCGACTGCGCGGCAAGGGCATCAAGGGCGTGCGCTCGAGCTCGCACGGCGACTTGATGTGCCACATGGTCGTGGAAACGCCGGTCAACCTGACCGCGCGCCAAAAAGAACTGCTGGCGGAACTCGAAACCATAAACCAGACAAGCGTCGGCCGCCACAACCCGCGCGCCAAGTCGTGGATGGACAAGGTGAAGGAGTTCTTCGCTGAGTAGTAGAAGAACTCCGTCACTTTGCAATGCAAGCTATAGCCAGTAGGTCGGTGATCCTTCGCCGACATCGTTCTTCCAGGCTGCGTTACGGCTGCTCAGAAGAGAGATCGAGCACCTCGTGGACAGATCATTTGCATGTCGCCTCGAATACAGCACACGGTCCTTCTCATCGATAATAACCAGCCAATTGTTGTTGCCGTGCAGGTCTATGCCACAATACTTCATGTCGGCCTCCTTGGATAAAGTTGGTTCGCACCTTTACTTGACCCACTTCGGCTCGCGCCGAAGGGAGGGCGGCAAGATGATTATCGGACCAGCTCAACGCGCTGATTCCGAAAAGAAAGAAGGTCAAATAAGGTTGGCGGAAAGGCTTAGACACGCGTTATTGAGGGCAATATCGACGTTTTAAGGAAGCGCTGCCATGCCAAAGTCTTAGGCTGCCGCCTGCTTCTGGTTCGGAAGTTATGAATCAATTTGCATTCAAAACCGGTATCAGGTGATACTGCATCGCATCTGTAATGCAAAGAGAGGTGAATGATGAAATCCGTGACTAAAACTTCCACTATTCCGCCGCTGCGGGTAAGCGAGAGTGTGCGCGCTGCTGCCGAGGATGCGCTGATGGAAGGTGAGACGCTTTCCGGTTTTGTGCTGGAGGCGATTCAATTCAACATCCAGCGCCGGACGATGCAGCAGGAGTTTGTCGCGCGCGGGCTCGCGGCGCGGGATGAGGCGTGCCGGACCGGCAAGTATATTTCTGCAGACGAGGTGCTGTCGGGCCTCGATAAAACGCTGGCGCGTTCGCCCAAGGCTGTTGCCCGCAAGTGAATTACACCGTTCGGTTTGCGCCTGCTGCCGCGAAGGATTTGCAACGCCTGTTCGATTTTCTCGCGGAGCGGGATGCAAAAGCCGCCAGGCGCGCCCGCCCGGCTATTGCCAAAGGCCTCGAATTTTTGCGCACCTTCCCATTCAGTTGCCGCAAGGCATCGCCAGAACACCCTCTATTGCGCGAGTTGATTATCAGTTTTGGTGCAAATGGCTACGTCGCGTTGTTTGAAATCGAAGACAGTCAGACCGTGACCGTGCTGGCTGTGCGTCATCAGCGAGAAGAAGATTTCTTTTAAAATCATGGCCGATCTCCTGCTCCCGCTCAAGCCCATCGCCATCATTCGATTGTAAGGATCACATGCCCGATCTTTTCGCCGCGCTCGACCGCGAGATGAGCGGCCACCGCCTCGGACAACGGAAAGCGCGATGCAATCGCAAATACCGGTTGGGCTGACACGGTCCAGCGCACGATATCAGCTTGCGCTTGCGCTTTGGCCGCATCCGACATGGTGTAGACGAACACCGGGCGCACCGAAACGTTCAGGCGCAGCAATTTGTCATATGGAAACGGCGGCTCGCGCACGCTCATCGAGGCATAACAGGTGATGGCCGCAAACGGATTCAGCACCTCCACCGTCACCGGCAGGTTCTTGCCGAAATCGACGTCCACTACACGGTCGACTCCTCCCACCGTTGCGCGTATCCGTTGCACCACGTCTTCGCTGCGGTAGTTGATCACGATATCCGCACCGGCTGCGCGTGCATGCGCCGCCTTGGCCTCCGAACTCACCGTCGTCACCACCTGCGCGCCCGCCCACTTCGCGAGCTGGATCGCATAGTGCGCGACCACGCCAGCGCCGCCGGTCACCAGCACCGTTTTTCCGGTTATCGGACCATCGGCAAACAGGCAGCGGTGCGCCGTCATCACCGGGATGCCGAGGCATGCGCCCTGTTCGAACGACAGTGTGTCGGGCAATGGCACGGCGAGCGCCGCAGGCAGAACGATGAACTGCGCGCTGGTGCCCAGCGGCCGTTCCCACTGGCCGTTGAAGGTCCATACCCGTTGCCCGATGCGTTTAGAATCGACACCGGCGCCAACCTGATCGATGACGCCGGCGCCATCGCTGTTGGGAACAATGCGCGGCCACCGGATCGGCCGGCTGCCGGCGCGCGCTTTCACGTCGGACGGATTGACGCCCGAAGCGTGCAACCGTACGCGCACCTCACGCGGACCCACCACGGGATCGGGCAACTCGCCCACGCGCATCACCTCCGCCGCCGGACCGTTTTTTTCATACCATGCCGCATGCATCGCTCATTCCTTCAATCATGAAACGGGTCGCACCCGTGGTTATTCAAAGGGCTATGGAAGTGCCTGCGTACATTTTCCAGCCTTACTGCTCCAAACGGCTCTCCTTGACGACTTTCGCGTATTTCGCTATCTCTGACTTGATATAAGCGCCGAAACTGTCGGCGCTGCCCCCCAGCGGATCGGCGCCGAGGCTGGCCAGCCGCTGCTGCACATCCGGCAGTTGCAATGCCTTGTTGGCGACTTCATTGAGCCGCTTGATAACCGCCGCAGGCGTGCCCGCCGGCAGCACGGCGCCGTACCAGTTGATCATGTCATAACCGGCAACGCCCGACTCCGCCACGGTCGGCACATCCGGCAGCGCGGGATTGCGCTTGGCGCTGGTCACCGCCAGTGCGCGCATGCGTCCGGACTTGATGTGCGGCACGGCGACTGGCGCGGTATTGAATCCGACGTGCACTTCGCCTGAAATCAGCGCGATTGCAGAAGGCGCCCCGCCCTTGTACGGGACATGGGTCATGGTGATTTTTGCCATGCCCTTCAGCATTTCAGCGGCAATGTGCTCGGGACTGCCGGCGCCGGACGTGGCATAGTTGATCGACTGCGATTTTGCCAGCGTAATCAATTCAGCCACGCTTTTCGGTGTGGACGACGGCGGCACCACCACAAACATCGGCACCGAGGAAATGTTGATCAACGGCGTGAAATCGCGCACCAGGTCGTATCTGAGGTTTTTGTACAGCGACTTGCTGATGGCGTGCGACACTGAAATAAACATCACCGTGTAACCGTCCGGCGTCGCCTTCGCTGCGATTTCAGCCGCGAGATTGGCATTGGCCCCGGGACGGTTGTCGACGATGACCTGTTGGCCGAGGCTTTCGGTCAGCTTGGCAGCGACGGTACGCGCCATGGTGTCTGTCCCCCCGCCCGGCGCATATCCGACCAGGAAGCGTATGGGCTTGGTCGGATAATTCTGGGCCTGCGCGGTGACGATGCTGCCGGCGACCAGCGTCGCTATAAATAAGTTATTGATTATATTCATATTTTTCTCCTGTTTGAAGCCTTATGTAATGCGCGTGATGGCGCAGCCTCCGGAAGTACTGACCGGCTTCCGGCCGCAGAACCGATGTCTCCGGTGCCGCCCTTTATTCGGCCTTGATGCCCGCGGCATCCACCACTTTCACCCAGCGCTGGTAGTCGCGGCGTATGCGCTCGCCGAATTTCTGCGGCGCACCGCCGGTCGGCACCATGCCCTGGCCATCGAGATTTTTCTTCATGTCCGGCTCTTCCAGCGCCTTGTTGATGACGGCATTGAGGCGCTCGATCACCGCCGGCGGCGTGCCGCGCGGCGCCATCGTGCCGAACCACAGCTCGACTTCATAGCCGGGCAGCGTTTCGCCCAGGGTCGGCACATTGGGCAGCGAGTACCAGCGCTGGGCGGTGGTGACGGCCAGCGCGCGCAGCCTGCCGGTCTGCAGATGGGGCACGATGGGCAACAGGCTGCCGACGATGATCGGCACCTGCCCGGACAGCAGATCGGTCATCGCCGAGCCCGTGCTGTTGTACGGCACGTGCACCATCTTGATTTTGGCCATGCTGATCAGCAGTTCGGTCGACAGGTGCGTGAGTCCGCCCATCCCGCTCGAGGCGAAGGTCAGCGCATTGGGCTTGGCCCTGGCGAACGCGATGAGTTCCTTCGTCGTCTTCGGCGGCAACGACGGGTGCACCGTCAGCACGAACGGCGTGACGCCGAATTCGGCGACCGGGACGATGGCGTTGATCGGATCGAAAGCCGGTCTGTGCGTCGCCGAGGTGGCCGAGAAACTGCCCGACATCATCATGATGGTATAGCCGTCGGGCACGGCCTTGGCCGTGGCCTCCATGCCGATCAGCCCGCCGGCGCCGCCGCGATTGTCGACGATGAACTGCTGGCCGAGTGCAGCGGTGAGCTTCGCGGAAAACTGCCGCGCCGTCAGATCGCTGCCGCCGCCGGGCGCAAACGGCACGATCACGCGCACCGGCTTCACCGGGTACTGCTGGCTCCAGGCCACCGACGGCGCCGCGAGGATTGCCAGGACAATCAGCGTCCGACGGAATATGCTGGTGGCTAACTCAGAGTGCCGCTTCATGATTGTCTTCCCCCGGTTTGTGTATGAAAGGTATATAGCTTACCTGTGCGTGCCCGCCATGCATATCGCATAACCCTGCTGCCCCCCCGGAAACGGCCATCCCGCCGCTCCAGCCCGGCTGGCATTATCGCACCCATCGGACAAATCTCCCTCGCGCAACCGACAACGGCTAAACTGGAGGCTCCGCAGCCGGCCTCCCGACGCCACGCATGATCAAACGACTACTGATTACCGGTGCTTCCGGCGCAATCGGCAGCTGCCTCCGGGCCGAAATGCGCAACGCTTATGCGCTGGTGCGCCTTTCCGACGTGCGTCCGCTCCCGGCACCCGTTGCGGTCGAAGAATGCATCCGTGCGGACCTGGGCAACTTTGAAGCTGTCGCCTCCCTGATGCAGGACATCGATTGTGTGATCCATCTGGGCGGCGTGCCGAAAGAAGATTCGTGGAACGCCATACTCGAACACAATATTGTCGGCACCTATAACGTGTTCGAGGCCGCCCGCCAGGCCGGCGTCAAGCGCGTGATCTACGCCAGCTCCAACCACGTCATCGGCTACTACCGCGCAGACAAAACCATTGGCGTCGAAGAACCGCCGCGCCCCGACAGCCGCTACGGCGTGTCCAAGGTATTTGGCGAAGCGCTGGGCCGGCTCTATGCCGACAAGCACGGCCTGTCGGTCGCCTGTCTGCGCATCGGGTCGTTCCGCGAGCGGCCGCAGAACGTGCGCCAGCTTGCAACCTGGATCAGCCCGCGCGACATGGTGCACCTCGTGCGCTGCTGCATCGATGCGCCGGATTACCGCTTCCTCGTGCTCTACGGCGTGTCCAACAACGACCGCAACCGCTGGCGCAATCCGGCCGCCGCAGTGATCGGTTATCAACCGCAGGATAACGCCGAAGCCCACGCCTCAGAATTCCAGGCGCCCCGCCCCGACGGCACTGATCCGTCCACAGAATTTCATGGCGGCGAATTCTGCTCGATTGAATTTACTAATATAATCAACAAGATAGAATAACTCCCAACAGCACGCTACGATACTCAAGGGCAAAGCGGGTTACAACCACTTCGCCTTGCGGAAACGGCGGAACAGGTAGACGTCGATCCCCACCATCAAGGCGACCGTAAACGGGTAGCCGAACGCCCATTTCAGTTCCGGCATGTGCTCGAAGTTCATGCCGTAGACACCGGCGATCATGGTCGGCACCGCCACCAGCGCGGCATAAGACGCGAGCCTTTTGGTGGTCTCGTTCTCCTGCAGCGTGATCAGCGACAGATTCACGGAAATCGCGGTGGTCACCATGTCGCGCAGGCTGTCGATCGACTGGTTGATGCGGAACAGGTGGTCGTAGACGTCGCGGAAGTATTCCTGGGTGCCGGCGCAAACCTCGGGCACGCGCCCGCCGTAGAGTTTGCCGGCCGACTCGTGCAGCGGGCCTGCCGCGTGCTTGAGCACCATCAGTTTCTGCTTGATCGCATACAGCGCCTCGATGTTCGCCCGCGCCGGCGTACCGGCGAAAATGCGCTTTTCCACCTCCTCGAGCTCGTCCTCCAGTGCGTCGATGACCGGAAAGTAGTGGTCCACGACCGCGTCCATCAGCGCGTAGAGCACGAACCCCGCGCCCTGCTTGAGCAGGTGCGGCTCGCGCTCGCAGCGCGCGCGCACGTTGGTGAAGCTCTGTTCGCTGTGGGAGCGCACCGACAGCACATAGTTTTTACCTACGAACACATCCAGTTCGCCGACGCGCAGTTCCTTTCCCGCGACTTCGATGGTATGCATCACCGCGAACAGCGAGTCGCCATACTCCTCGAGCTTCGGGCGCTGGTGGCCATGGTGCGCATCCTCCACGGCAAGCGCATGCAGCCCGAACTCGCGCTGCAGGTCGTTCACCTCCTCGGGGAGCGGGTCGAGCAGCGCCACCCAGACGAAGCATTCGGCCTGGTTCAGGTAGCGGTGGATATCTTCCTTGGGGATATCGGCAAGTTTTCTGCCATTCTGATAGACGACGCAGTTGACGAGCATGAAGGCCTCCTGTCAGGAGTTTGCCGGACTTGGCACCGACAAACTCCTAAAATGAAAAAAACCAAAGAACGAGGCGAAAAAAACGCCATGCAGATGATATTTGATCAGGCGCCGAAAAAGATCCCCGCGACCGCGCCGGTGGCGAGCGTCGCCAGCGTGCCGGCGACTATGGAACGCATGCCGAGGGCTACGATTTCATCGCGGCGGTCAGGAACCATGGTTGCGAGCCCGCCGATCAGGATGCCGAGGCTGCCGAAATTGGCGAAGCCACACAGCGCGTAGGTCATGATCAGGCGGCTGCGCAGACTCAGTTCCCCGTCGGCAAGCAGCGCCATATCAGCATAGGCAATGAACTCGTTGAGTATGGTCTTGGTGCCCATCAGCGCCCCCGCCGTTACGGCCTCGCTCCACGGTATTCCCGCCAGCCACACCAGCGGCGCCATGAGCAGGCCCAGCATGCGCTGCAGCGTCACGGACTGGCCGTTAATTTCGGGCAGCGCACCCAGCGTCAGATTGGCCAGCGTCACCAACGCCACCAGCACGATCAGCAGCGCCACGATATTGAGCAGCAGCGTGAGGCCGTCGAGTGTGCCGCGCGTGACTGCATCCATCGCGCCACGCGCAGGCTGCGTCTGTGCGAGGCTGCCTGCGGTCGGCTCTCCCTGCGGCGGCACCATCAGCGCGGCCATGACCAGCGCCGCCGGCGCGCTGATGATGGAAGCCGACAGAATATGGCCCATGGCATCCGGCACCACCGGGCCGAGCAGGCTGGCATAGAGCACCATCACGGTGCCGGCGATGCCCGCCATGCCGCCGGTCATGACCATGAACAACTCGCCGCGACTCATGCGCGCGAGATAAGGCCGGATAAACAGCGGAGCCTCGACCATGCCGACGAAGATGTTGGCTGCGGTCGACAGGCCCACCGCACCGCCCACGCCCATGGTTTTTTCGAGCACGACAGAGATCGACTTCACGATGAACGGCAGAACGCGCCAGTAGTACAGCAGCGAGGTCAGCGCGCTCACCACCAGGATCAGGGGCAGCGCCCGGAAAGCAAGTATGAACGTGATGCCGGCCGGGGTTTCATCAAAGGGTAGCGGCCCGCCGCCCAGATACCCGAACACGAACGAGGTGCCGGCCTGTGTCGCGCGCTCCAGCGCCAGCAACGCATCATTGAGAACGAGAAAGAAGATCTTGAACACGGGCAGCTTGAACAGCAGCGCCGCCAGCACGACCTGCAGCACGACGCCGGAGATCACGATGCGCCACGGCACCGCGCGGCGGTTCTCGCTGATCAGCCAGGCGATGAACAGCAATGCCCCGAAGCCGAACATGCTTTGCAGGATGAAAAGCATCCGACGTCGATCCTCGCTACACCCGGTGAAATCCCGGACCTACGCTAAACGCGAAACAATTCCGGCCTAACTCCGCCGCCAGACCGTGCCTTGCGGCGTATCTTCCAGAGTAATGCTGGCATCCAGCAGCGCCTTGCGGATGCGGTCGGATTCGGCGAAATTTTTCGCCTTGCGCGCCGCCGCGCGCTCGGCGATCAGGTGCTCGATGCGCGCGGCATCCAGCCCGGCGCTCGAAGGCAGCGCCTGCAGGAACGCATTGGGATCGCGCTGCAATAACCCCAGCATCGAAGCCAGCGACTTGAGCAGCTGCGCATCCTCCGGCGAGCGGCTTTTGTTCAGCTCGTTGGCCAGGTCGAACAGCACCGCCACCGCTTCCGGCGTGTTGAAGTCGTCGTTCATCGACTCGCGAAAACTGCAGGCGTAGGGATTGTTCCAGTCGACCGGAGCGGTCTCGACGCTCATGCCCTTCAACGCGGTGTACAGCCGGGTCAGCGCCTGCTTAGCATCATCGAGGTGCTGATCCGAATAATTAAGCGGGCTCCTATAGTGCGCGCGAATGATGAAGAAACGGATCACCTCGGGATCATATTTCGCGCGCACTTCGCGCACAGTGAAAAAATTGCCGAGCGACTTCGACATTTTTTCATTGTCGACACGCACAAAACCGTTGTGCATCCAGTAATTGACGAACTTGCAGTCATGCGCGCCTTCGGACTGCGCGATCTCGTTCTCGTGATGCGGAAACTGCAGGTCCTGCCCGCCACCGTGGATGTCGAAGTGCCTGCCGAGCAGGGTACTGGACATTACCGAGCATTCGATATGCCAGCCCGGCCGGCCCTTGCCCCACGGCGAATCCCAGGACGGTTCTCCCGCCTTCGCCTGCTTCCACAGCACGAAATCGAGCGGATCCTGTTTGGCGCGGTCGACTTCGACGCGTTCGCCGGCGCGCAGCTCGTCGAGCGACTTGCCGGAGAGCCTGCCGTAATCCGGAAACTTGCGCACCGAGTAATTGACGTCGCCGTTTTCGACCTGATAGGCGAGTCCGCGTTGCTGCAGCACCGCGATCATGTCGAGCATGCCCTGCACATACTGAGTTGCGCGCGGCTCGGCGTCGGGTTTGTCGATGCCGAGCGCCGTGGCGTCTTCGTCCATCGCCTGGATGAAGCGCGCCGTCAACGCTGTCATTGGTTCGTTGTTTTCCTGGGCGCGCCTGATGATCTTGTCGTCGATATCGGTGATATTTCGCACATAAGTGACCTCAAAACCCGATGCGCGCAACCAGCGGCTCACCACGTCGAATACCACCATCACCCGGGCGTGACCCAGGTGGCAATAGTCATAAACCGTCATGCCGCATACGTACATGAGGGCTTTTCCGGGAGAAATCGGCACAAACTCCCGTTTTTCACGCATTAATGAATCATAAATTTTCAGCATGAACTAATCATTATGGAGGCGATCTATGCAGGCGGATTCCAGGGTAAACACTGCCAAATTCAGCGCGAATTCAACTGCGTATTTTATGACCAGGCCAGGCCGGTAAAAAACAGAGTTTGAATTAGCCGGGGTTCTTGGTAGAATTTCGAGGATTTAGCAACTAAACTCATGAAAAATTCGGGGAAAGTATAGCATAATGACGCCACGCAGCATCGCCGCTTTGGTCTCGTCTTTGACCGTGATTCTCCTGCTCGGGACGACCCCCGCGCAGGCTCAGAACGAGGTCCTTCAGGAAGTCAATCAGCTGTTCCGGCAGGGCCAGCTGGACAAGGCGCTGGATCGCGTCAACGGCTATCTTGCGACCCAGCCCAAGGAAGCACGCGGCCGCTTCCTCAAAGGGCTGATACTTACCGAGCAGAACAAACCCGCCGAAGCGATCAAGATCTTCACCGCGCTCTCGGAAGATTATCCGGAGCTGCCCGAGCCTTACAACAACCTCGCTGTGCTGTATGCGTCCCAGGGGCAGTTCGACAAGGCCCGCAACTCGCTGGAAATGGCGATACGAACGCATCCGAGCTACGCCACCGCGCATGAGAACCTGGGCGACATCTATGCCAAGATGGCGAGCCAGGCCTATGACAAGGCGCTGCAGCTCGACCGCAGCAATCCCAGTGCCCAGACCAAGCTCAACATGATCAAGGAGTTGTTCTCCGCTGGCCAGCGCCCGCCCAAAATGGCCATGGCTAAAACCGACCTCGCGCCAAAATCCGCACCGGCTGCCGCTCCTGCCCCCAAGCCCCCGGTAACCGCGACGGTCGCCCCCGCCCCGAAGGCCCCGGCGGTCGCCGCTGCGCCTGCCGTAGCGTCGGCGGCCTCCGCACCAAAAGCGGAACCTGCCAAGCCGGCAGCCCCGGCTAACAATCCCGACGCAGTCCTGCGGGCGGTCAACGACTGGGCAAAAGCGTGGTCGGCCAATGATGTGTCTGGTTATCTTGCGCACTACTCGCCTGAGTTCAAGACGCCTGGCGGCGAGTCGCGTAAAGACTGGGAAGCACAGCGTCATGCACGCATTGCCAAACCGAAAAAAATCCAGGTCGTGATCGAATCGCCGAAAGTGACTTTTGAAGACCAGCACCACGCCAAAGTGACTTTCCGCCAGAATTACCGTTCCGACAGTTTCAAGGCTTCCGGAACGAAAACGCTGGATATGATCAAAGCAGGTGACAAATGGCTCATCCTGCACGAACAGGTCGGCAGTTGAACGCGGAGCGGTCGATTCGTCCGGCGAACAGTACATTCCTGAAACGGGGCCTTTCGGGCGCTGTGCTCGGGGTGGCGTTTGCGTTGGGCGCCGGAGCGGCCCATGCGATGGGCGGGCAACCGCTGCAGCAAAAACCGCTTGAGCGCCAGGCCGCCACCCTTGCACCCGAAGCACTGCTGTTCAAGACCCTGCTCGAGATCAAGAACAACCGCCTCGACGTTGCGCTCCGGGAAATTGACCAAGTGATCCTGGCGTATCCCAACTTTCGTCTTGCCCACCTGATCAAAGGCGACCTGCTTTTGGCACGGTCGCGGCCGCTGACCACCATCGGCAACGATCCAAACGCGCCCCAAGAGCGCCTCTCGGATTTGCGTGAGGAAGCAGTGGCCCGTCTTGCGCGCCACCAGCAGCAACGGCCGGTTGACCGCGTGCCGCGCTATCTGCTGCAACTGAATCAGGAACAGAAATACGCGTTTGTAATCGACACCGCCAAGTCCACCCTCTACGTGTTCGAGAACCGCAGCGGCACGCCGCGTTATATCGCCGACTATTACATCAGCAGCGGCAAGAACGGCATCGACAAGCTGAAGGAAGGCGACAAGAAGACCCCGGTCGGCGTTTATCATGTGACAAGCAGGATGCCGAGCGAAAAACTCACCGACTTTTATGGCGCCGGTGCATTCCCGATCAACTACCCCAACGAATGGGACAAGCGCCGGGGACGCAACGGTTTCGGCATCTGGCTGCACGGCACGCCCTCAGACACCTACAGCCGTCCGCCGCGCTCGAGCGACGGCTGCGTTGTGCTGACCAACCAGGACCTGGATACCATCGCCCAGAATGTCCAGATCGGACTGACACCGGTCATTATCTCGACCGCCGTTGAATGGGTGGACCCTCAGGCCACCACATCCCTGCGCCAGGAACTGGCCGGTAACGTGGAGGCGTGGCGCCGTGACTGGGAAAGCCGCGACACCGGAAAATACCTGGCCCACTATGCGGCAAGCTTCACCGCCGGCAAGCAGAATTTTGACGGCTGGGCCCGGCAGAAACGCCAGGTCAATGCCGGCAAGAGCTGGATCAAACTGAAAGTCGATAATGTCAGCATGTTTCTTTATCCGGGCATGGACAATCTGGCAGTGGTTACGTTTGAACAGAATTACGAAAGCAACAACCTGTCCAACCGCATGCGTAAACGCCAGTACTGGATAAAAGAGGGCAGCGGCTGGAAAATCGTTCACGAGGGAGCGGCCTAGCTCCCGCGCTTGAAGGTCTGATTCAAACCTGGGCTGGCGGATGCCAGTCCGATTCTCTGGGAAAATCATGCTTAAAATACTCAGTTCCACCCTGACTGTCTTCACTCTGCTCGTTGCCTTCAGTGCCAGCGCCGCCAATCCGCAGGTCGAGCTTGCCACTAACATGGGCCGCATCACGCTGGAGCTTTTTCCCGACAAGGCGCCCCAAACGGTGGACAACTTCCTGCAATACGTGAAAGAGGGTTTTTATGACGGCACGGTGTTTCATCGCATCATCCCGAATTTCATGCTCCAGGGCGGCGGCTTCACGCCGGACTTTAACCAGAAGAAGACCCGCGGCCCGGTCAAAAACGAAGCAGCCAACGGCCTGAAGAACACCATCGGCACCGTTGCCATGGCCCGCACGTCAGATCCGCATTCGGCGACAGCCCAGTTTTTCATCAATATCGCCGATAACGATTTCCTGAACTTCACCGCGCCCACGCAACAAGGCCACGGCTACGCAGTGTTCGGTAAGGTCGTCAAAGGCATGGATGTGGTCGAAAAAATCGCCAAGGTCGCTACCGGCCCCAAGGCGCCGCACAGCGACGTGCCGCTCAAACCGGTCATCATCGAGCGCGCGAAAATCATAGAAACACCAGTCAAATCAACAAAATAGGAAAATACCATGATCAAGCTGCACACCAATCACGGCGTCATCACCCTGGAACTCGATACCGAAAAGGCCCCTGCGACGGTCGCCAACTTCCTGCAATACGTGCAGGACGGCTTCTTCAGCAATACCGTATTCCACCGCGTCATCGACGGCTTCATGATCCAGGGCGGCGGCTTCGAGCCCGGCATGAAACAAAAACCGACGCGTGAAAAAGTCAAAAACGAAGCAGACAACGGATTGAAAAACGACGAATACACGGTCGCCATGGCGCGCACCCAGGATCCGCATTCCGCCACCGCGCAATTCTTCATCAACATTGCCGACAACACCTTCCTGAATCATACGGCGCCAACGCCGCAGGGTTGGGGCTACTGCGTGTTCGGCAAGGTGGTCGATGGCATCGATGTTGTCGACAAGATCAAGAAGGTCAAGACCGGCAGCCGCGGCATGCATCAGGACGTGCCCGCTGAAGATGTGGTGATCGAGAAAGCGGAAGTGGCCTGAAACCGGTGAAGGGTAATGAGTGAAGAGTGAAGGGTAAAACCCTATTAACCCATTACCCATATCTCATTGCCCATCACCCATAAATGCACACTCTTTTCATTTCCGATCTGCATCTGTGCGCTGACCGGCCGCACATCAACCGGCAGTTTTTCGATTTTGTCGAAAAAACGGCCCCGCAAGCCGAAACGCTCTACATCCTCGGCGATCTGTTCGAATCGTGGGTCGGCGACGATGAACTCGCCGACCCCTTTAATGCCGCCGTCGCCGATGCCTTCAGGCAACTGGGCGGCAAAAATGTCCCGGTGTATTTCATGCACGGCAACCGCGACCTGCTTATCGGTCAGAAATTCACGGACCGCTGCGGCGCGCAACTGATCCCCGATCCCACGCTGCTCGATCTTTACGGCACGCGCACGCTCGTCATGCACGGCGACACGCTGTGCACCGATGACATCGATTACCAGAAGTTCCGCATCCATGCACGCAACCCCGACACCCAGGAAAAATTCCTGGCGCAGCCTCTGGCCGTCAGGAAACAGCAAATGCTCGGCATGCGCGCCGAGAGTACACGCAGCAAGCAGACCAAAACAGAAGACATCATGGACGTCACCACGGCCACCGTGGAGCAGGTCCTGCGCGAACAACGCTACCCCAGAATTATCCACGGCCACACCCACCGCCCCGCTCATCATGTGCACAGCGTCGACGGCCACAGTTGCGAGCGCTGGGTGTTAAACGACTGGTACCGGCGCGGCGGCTATCTGCGCTGCGACGCCAGTGGTTGCCAGCTCATCAATCTGTAATCCCGGGTACGGCGCTCACCAACATCAAGGGATGTGCAAATGAAGACAGCGCTTGGTATTTTTCCCATCGTGATCAGCTTCGCGTTACTGGCGGCACACTTCCTGCGTGCGTCTCAATTCGTGCTGGTCGCACTATGCGCGTTATTCACCGTGCTGCTGGTAATACCAAGGCAATGGGCTGCCCGTTGCGTCCAATTGGCGCTGATTGCCGGGACCATCGAATGGTTGCTGAGCCTGGCGCTGATAGCCCAGCAAAGGATAGCCAGCGGACTGCCTTACACCCGCGTCTCGCTGATATTGGCGGGCGTTGCCGCCCTGACACTGGCGTCCGCTTTTGCGTTCCTGCTCCCCGCCCTTCGCAAGCGCTACCAGCTGGATAAGGCCGTGAATGGTGATTCGTGATTGGTGATTGGTGATTGGTGATTGGAATTATTGTCTGCGTGTTCTGCCGATAAGATTCACTTTCCACCATTTACCACTTGGGAGGCGGCTAGCTTAATCCCCGCGCCAGATCGGCCTTGATATCCTCGATATTCTCGAGGCCCACGGCCACCCTCAGCAGTCCGTCGCCTATTCCCGCCGCAGCACGCGCCTCGGGCGAAATGCGGCCGTGAGTCGTCGAGGCCGGATGGGTGATGGTGGTCTTGGTGTCGCCGAGGTTGGCGGTGATCGAAATGAGTTTCGTGGCGTCCACGATGCGCCACGCCGCATCCTTGCCGCCTTTGACCTCGAACGAGACGATAGCGCCGCCGCTTTTCTGCTGGCGCATGGCCAGATCGTGCTGCGGATGGGAAGGCAGCCCCGGGTGATAGACACGCGCTATCGCCGGCTGGCTTTCGAGCCAGCGCGCAAGTTCCAGCGCGGCGGCCGACTGGGCATCCACGCGTATGCGCAGCGTCTCCAGTCCTTTCAGGATGACCCAGGCATTGAACGCACTCAGGGTGGGCCCGGCGGTGCGCAGGAATCCCAGCACCCCCTCGTATACCACCTCGCGCTTGCCGAGCACGGCGCCGCCCAGCACCCTTCCCTGTCCGTCGAGGAACTTGGTGGCCGAGTGGATCACGACGTCAGCACCCAGCGCCAGCGGCTGCTGCAGCGCCGGCGAACAGAAGCAATTGTCCACCACCAGCAACGCACCCGCCTTTCTGGCCACCGCGGCAAGCGCCGCGATATCGTAGACCTCGGTCAGCGGATTGGACGGGGTTTCGACGTACAGCATGCGGGTTGCCGGCGTCACGGCGGCCTGCCATGCCGCCGGCTCGGTGCCCGACACGAAAGTGGTCTCGACGCCGAAGCGTTTCATGATGGTGCCCAGCAGCTGCACCGTGGCGCCGAACACGCCCGCCGAGCACACGATGTGGTCACCGCCTTTTAACAGGCCCATGACACAGGACAGGATGGCCGCCATGCCGGATGAAGTCGCGATGCAGCATTCCGCGCCTTCGAGCGCCGCCAGGCGCTCCTCGAATGCCGTCACCGTCGGGTTGGTGAAGCGCGAGTAGATATTGCCCGGCTCCCGGTTCGAAAACCGCGCCGCCGCCGCCGCCGCAGACTTAAATACGAAGCTCGACGTGAGATACAGCGCCTCGGAATGCTCGCCGAACTGGCTGCGTTCGATGCCGGCGCGTACCGCCAGGGTTTCCAACTTGTATTGTTCGCTCATGTTCATCACCAATCTTCAGACGTAAAAAACCCGCTTTCAGCTTTCGCTAAAAACGGGTTTGCACTCGCTTTAGCCGTATTTATAAAGCGCCCGCAAGCTGATTCTCAAATCGGCGCATATCCAAGTTACCCGCGGCTTCATCGTCTGTCAAGCCGGCTAGGAGTTTGTCGGGTTTAGCCCCGACAAACTCCTGAAATGGAAAAACTAAAGAACGAGGCGAAAAGAACGCCATGCAAGTGACGTTTGTCCTACCCAACACGCTGTTTCGGCACGCAAAGCTTCTTTATTAAGCAGCCTGTCGCCGAAGCGTCGAACAAGGGCGATTCGTTAACACTACCTCCTCCGGTGAGTTGGGCCAAGTCCGACAGGCTGCTAGTCCACAAGTTCCAGCCCAAGGTCAAGCTGGGTTGCGGCCTGCGCCGCTTGTATTTCGCCGTCGCGGCGCTTGGTTTCGACGCCGTCAAGGTATTCCCGAGTCACATCACCGGTGATGTAGGTGCCGCTGAAGCACGAGGTCTCAAAACTCGTCACGCCGGGATTGACGCTTTTCACGTCTTCGATCAGCGCCTCGAGATCCTGGTAAATCAGTTCGTCACAGCCAATTTCGCGCGCGATCTCGGCATCGCTGCGGCCGCAGGCGATCAGTTCATCGCGCGTCGGCATGTCGATGCCATAGACATTGGGAAACCTGACCGGCGGCGCAGCCGAGGCGAAGTACACCTTGCGCGCACCGGCTTCCCGCGCCATCTGCACGATCTCGCTGCTGGTGGTGCCGCGCACTATCGAATCGTCGACCAGCAGCACGTTCTTGCCCTTGAACTCTTCGCCAATGGCATTGAGTTTCTGTCGCACCGACTTCTTGCGCAGCGCCTGTCCCGGCATGATGAAGGTCCGGCCGATATAGCGATTCTTGATAAAGCCTTCGCGATACGGCACGTTCAGATGATTCGCCAACTGCAGTGCGGCGGGACGACTGGTGTCCGGGATCGGAATGACCACATCGATTTTGAGATGCGAGAAATCACGCTTGATTTTTTCGGCCAGCGACACCCCCATGGCCAGGCGCGTGCTGTAGACAGAAATACCGTCCATCACCGAATCCGGGCGGGCGAGGTATACGTATTCAAAGATACAGGGATTGAGCACCGACTTGGCGCTGCATTGACGGCTATGCATCTGACGCTGGTAATCGATGAATATGGCTTCACCCGGCGCCACGTCACGCAACAGGCGAAACCCCAGCGTATCAATGGCCACGCTCTCCGAAGCAACCATATATTCGTGCGGCAGAACCTGGTCGTTGACACCAATTACCAGCGGGCGGATGCCGTGTGG